>NZ_JBATQW010000014.1:0-27164 GCF_049292215.1 Geothrix sp.
GTCTGCGCCGGCACCACCCTGGCGGGCTTCGGCGGCATGGTCTTCAGCGGCTACCGCGGCCTGCGGGGCCTCGGCCTCGCCTGCCTGGGCGGCGTGGCTCTGGCCCTGCTGCTCACCCAGTGGCTGCTGCCGGTGCTGCTGGAGAAGTGGCCTCTGGAGAAGAAGTGAAACCGCTGAACGAGCTGCTGCAAACCCGCCTGGCCCAAGGTCCCGTGCCCGCCGCCGAGGTCATGGCCCTGGGGCTCTACCACCCGGAGCACGGCTATTACCGGCGGGCGGAAGGCCCCTGGGGCTTCGCGGGCAAGGACTACTACACGGCCCTGGACCTGGGGCCCCTGCTGGGCCAGACCCTGGCCCTCCGGCTGGAGGCCGCATGGGAGCGCTTGGACCGGCCCGCGCGCTTTACCGCCCTGGAGCCCGGCGCCGGGCGAGGCTGGCTGGGGCGGGATCTGCTGAATGCGGTATCAGGGCCCTTCGCCGAGGCCCTGGTCTACGTCCACCGCGACGACAACCCGGCAGCGAAAGCCGCGGCGGAAGCCGCCCTCGCTCCTTTCCTCGCGGCGAACCGCGCGCAGTTCGCCGCAGAGTCGGAAGCCTTGGAACCCTTCCTGGGCGCCGTCTTCAGCAACGAGCTCTTCGACGCCCTGCCCGCCCAGCCCTGGCGCTGGGATGGCGAGCGCTGGACGCGCGAGGTGCTGACCACCGGCGGTCCCCAGTGGCAGGCGGCGGATCCCGGCGAGGCCGGCGCCTGGTTCGCCGCCCACACCGATGGCCTGGAGCCCCGCGATGGCAGCGTCTGGTGCGAGTCCCTGCCGGCCCTGGTGCGGGACCTCGCGGCACCACTGGAGGCGGGGCTCTTTCTGGCCGTGGACTACGGCGAGTCTGTCGACCGCCTGCTGGCCAAGGGCGCCGACCTGCGCCGCTTCAAGGCCCACGGCGTGGATGGCCGCTGGCATGAGGATCTTGGTGAAGCCGACCTCACTGCCGACGTGGATTTCACCCGCCTAGCCCACCTGCTCGAAGGCCACCGCTTCATGGGCCTGGGCCACGTGGAGCTGAGCAAGTGGATCCGCACCCACGCGCCGTTGGATCAGTGGGGCGCCCAGTGGCTGACCCTGCCCGAAGCCGACCGCAAAGCCCGCACCGAGAACCTGCTCCAGCTCACCCTCCCCGGCATGATGGGGAGTCGCTTCAGAGTGTTGGAGGGGTGGAAGGGCTAGGCTGGGTTGCTTCAAGGCCAGAGTGATAGGTCTCGGCGCGGTTTCGGCCCGATCGCTTGGCGGAGTACAGGGTGATGTCCGCCGCTGCCACCATACTTTCGGCCGTCGCACCGTCGGTTCGGTAAGTAGCACAAACGATGCTGATGGTCACCGGGATCGCCACGCCCGCCGAGATGGTCACGGACTCAGCAGCCACGATCTCGCAGGGCCGGCCTGCCAGGATCTTGGCCCCACCTACCCCCGTCTCCGAGAGAACCGCCACGAATTCCTCTCCGCCATAGCGGGCGAAGCTGTCGGTGGACCGAAAATTCCGGCTGAGCCGGGCGGTGATGCTGCGGAGCACGTCGTCCCCTGCGGGATGGCCGTGCAGGTCATTCACACACTTGAAGTGGTCGAGGTCGAGCATCAACACCGTGAAGGTGTGGCCATAGCGGACGGAACGCACAAGCTCAACCGCGATCCGGCGGTCGAACTCCTGACGGCTCAGAAGGCCCGTCAGGCTGTCGCATTCGATCTGGGAGGCCATGTGGTTCAAGGTTCGGGCCAGCTTGCCGAATTCGTCTGTCCGAGTCGCGTCCATGCGGAAGGAGTGGTCGCCTAGGCTCATCTGGTGGATGCCCTCCTCCAGCCCGCGGTGGACCCTCTTGGAGGCCTGGGAGCAGGACTCGGGCTACCGGGTCTCGACCCCGGCAGCGATGGTGACCTGGAGTTTCTGTTGGACTTTGCTGCTGCCCAGGGAGAGGGTCGCCGTGTAGGTGCCGGGGCGGACGAGCTTCTCGGCGCCCAGGCCGCCATACTGGGTGAGGTAGTCCTTGGTGGGGCGCAGGTTCCAGCTCACCCGGCCGAGACCGGGCGTGCCCGGCAGCTTGAAGGTGGCTACGGGCTGACCTTCGGGACTGGTGATGGTGAGGACGGGCAGCTCGTCGCCCAGGTCGCGCAGCCAGTAGGTGAGGAGGGCGCCCTCCGGCGGGTTCTCCCCCCGGAATTCGCCCTTGCCCGCCGAGTCCTCCCAGCCGGGCAGGAGATAGGCGCCATGAGCGGGGCGGGGTGGGAAGAGCAGGAGGGCCTTGGCCGCCTGGTCCGCCGTGAGCGACCGTAGCGCCGTGATGTCATCCAGGACGTAGAGGCTGCGGCCGTGGGTGGCGATGACTAGGTCGTGGTCCCGGGGGTGGATCTGGAGATCGTCCACGGCCACCGTCGGCAGGCCACCCAGCTTCACCCAGGAGGCACCACGATCCAGGCTCGTGAAGAAGCCGAATTCCGTCCCGGCGAACAGCAGGGCGGGGTTCACGGGATCCTCCCGGACCACTTTCACGGGGCCGTCCGCCGGCAGGTTGGCGGCGAGACTGGTCCAGGTGCGGCCACCGTCCGCGGTGCGTAGCACCAGGGGGGCGTAGTTGCCTGCCCGGTGGGCGTCCACGGCGAGGTAGGCGACCTTGGGATCGTGGGCGCTCGCCTCGATGCGGCTGACCCACTGACCCCTGGCCGGGAGGGGAAGGTAGGCGCTGAGGTCCGTCCAGTGGGCGCCCTCGTCTTCCGTGAGCCACAGCTTGCCGTCATCGGTGCCGGCCCAGAGCAGCCCGGCCTTGAGAGGTGATTCGGCCAGGGCGTAAACCACACCATAGTTCTCGGCGCCGCTGCCCACGGTGGTGGTCTTGAGGGGATCCCGGCTGGAGAGGTCTGGACTGATGAGGGTCCACGCCTCGCCGCGGTGCTTCAGGCGGAAGACTCGGTTGCCCGCGAGGTACATGGTGCCCCTGGCGTGGCGGCTGCCGATGAGGGGCGAGTTCCAGTGGAAGCGGAACCCGGGCTGGCCCTCGGCGGGATTGGGGCGCAGCACCTTCATCTCGCCGGTGCGGAGGTTGAAGCGGTGGATCCAACCCTCCTGGCTTTCGGCGTAGATCACGTCCCGATCATCCGGATCGAAGACGCAGTAGAAGCCGTCCCCGCCCTGGATGTTGGTCCAGTCGCCGTTCAGGATGCCATCCTTGGAGCCCACGCGGCTTGGCCCCACCCAGTTGACGTTGTCCTGGAGGCCCCCCGCGATGCGGTAGGGGCTGCTGTCGTCCAGGGCGATCCGGTAGTACTGGCCCGAGGGAATGCGGCTGAGGTGGAGCCAGTTGGCGCCGGCCTCATAGCTCTGGTAAGGGCCGCCGTCCGTGCCCAGCAGCAGCCGGGCGGTGACCGGGGGCCGGGCGGACTCTCCGGGCTCGGGTGGAACCGCGCGCGGCGGGTCGGCCTTCGGAAAGGCCAGGGCGTGGCAATCCGCATGCACCTTGGCGAACAGGTCCTCGCGGAAGCTCCGGCCTCCATCATCAGAGACATGCAGCATGTAGCCCAGCACGTAGACCCGCAGGGGATTCACAGGATCGATGCGGAGCTGGCTGAAGTAGAAGGGGCGCGGGTTGAGGGCGTTGGTGCGCAGCCAGGTCTCGCCGCCATCCTCGGAACGGAACACGCCACCCCGGCGGCTGAGCAGATCGTCGATGCCCACGGTGCCGCCCTCATCGCTCTGGATGACGGCCATCACGGTGCCGGGCTGGCTGCGGGCCACGTCGATTCCGATGCGGCCCATCTGGGTGGGGAGGCCCTTGTCCAGGCGCCGCCAGGTGGTGCCGCCGTCCAGGCTCTTGTAGATGCCCCCCACATCTCTGCCCTCGGCCGCCGCGGCGCCATAAGTGAAGGACCAGGGTGTGCGGCGGCGGGCGTAGAGGGTCGCGTAGAGGGTGTCCGGGGTGGCGGGGTCCAGCACCACGTCGCCACAGCCCACGTGGGTGTCTAGGGGCGCGGGGGCCTTGAGGACGGCCTTCCAGGAGGTGCCGCCATCCGTGGTCTTGAACAGGCCCCGTTCGCCCCCGGGCGTCCACAGGTCGCCCATGACCGCCACCCAGGCGGTGTTGGCGTCCTTCGGGTGCACCACGATGCGGGGGATGGTGCGGCTGCCCTCGAGTCCGGCCTGGGCCCAGGTCTCACCGCCATCCACGGAACGGAAGACCCCCTTGCCCCAGCCCGAGCTGTTGCGGTCGTTGGCCTCGCCGGTGCCGACCCAGAGCACCCTGGGATTCGAGGGTGCCACGGCGACGGCCCCGATGGAGGCCGTGCCCTGCTTGTCGAAGAGGGGCGTGAAGGTGGCCCCGGCGTTGGCCGTCTTCCACACGCCACCGGTGGCGAGGCCGAGGTAGAAGGTGTCGGCGTTCCCGGGATCCGTGGCGATATCCGAGACTCGGCCGCCCATGGTGGCCGGGCCGAGGCTCCGAACCTTGAGGGCGGCCAGGCGGGCGGCTTCCACGGTGGGAGCGGCCGGCCTAGCCGCTTGAGCCTTCTGGGCCGCGACAGGAATGCCGCAGAGCAGGGCGAGGAACAGCGGACGCAGGACTCGGCTGGGCATGGGGACCTCGAAGGGTTGAGTTGGACGCGAATTGGGGCGGTTCATTGTCCCGGGCCAGAGCATACGGCCACCCCGAGATGGCTGGGCTGGGCGGCATTGTGAAACACGGTGTGGGTGGCCGGCCGGTAGTCGGTGGCTATGGCTTCGTTGATGTTCATGAAGGTCTGGGGATTGCGGTCCATGAGGGGGAACCAGCTGCTCTGGACCTGCACCATGACGCGGTGGCCCTTCTTGAAGGTGTGGAAGATGTCGTTCATGGACCAGGCCACGCGGGTGGGCTGGCCGGGGGTGAAGGGTCCGGGGTGCTCGAGGCTGTCGCGGAACTTCCCGCGCATGACCTCGCCCCGCACCAGCTGCTGGTAGCCGCCCATGGGGTTGGGTGTGCGGTCCCAGGGTGAGCCGCCGGGCTTGAAGTCCGGGTTCTTGAAGCCGTCGGGATAGACATCGATGAGCTTTACCACCCAGTCCGCATCGGTGCCCGTGGTGGCCACGAAGAGCTCGGGGCGCAGGGGGCCGGCGAGGGTCAGGTCCGCCTTCAGGGGCTCGGTCTGATACACCAGCACGTCGGTGCGTCGTCCGGCGAAGCGCTGGTCCGCGGTCATGTACTCCTTGGGCATGCCGATGGCCACCTGCTCGATGAAGGGTACGGGCTTGGCAGGATCGGAAATGAACGAGTCGGAGCCACCGGCTGGCGCGGGCGCCGTGAAGGAAAGTCGTCCGCTGGGCTGCAGGTAGAGCTTGGAATCCTTCACCTGTTTCGGCGGCCAGGCCTCGAGCTGGTGCCAGCGGTTGGTGCCGGTCTCGAAGACCGTGACCTTGGCCAGCCCGGGGTCCTTCGCACCCTTCAGGTGGTGCAGGAAGAAGGGGAGCAGCACCTCGGCCTGGAACCACTCGGCGGTGGGGGCGCCGAACTGTACGGGGCCCAGGTGGTCCCCCGCGCTGCGCTCCCAGCCACCGTGGAACCAGGGCCCCATGACCAGGCGGTTGTCCGTGGCGGGGCTCTGGTGCCCGACGGTCTTGAACACCTGCAGGGCGCCGTAGAGGTTCTCCGCGTCGAACCAGCCGCCCACGGTAAGCACAGCCGGCCGCACGCCCTTCAGCTGGGGCCGCAGGTTGCGGGCCTGCCAGAAGGCGTCGTACGTGGGATGGTCCAGCATCTCGTTCCAGAAGGCCACCTCCTTCGTGTACTGCCGCGTGGCCGCCGTGGGGCCCAGGCGCAGGAACCACTCGTAGCCGTCCGAGGTGCCGTGCTCGAAGGGCTTGGGCCAGGCCTGGGTGGGCGCGGGGCGGGGCAGGCCGAAGCTCACCATGAAGTTGAAGGCGTGGGGCAGCCAGAGGGCGCCGTTGCGGTGGAAGTCGTCGCCCTGGAACCAGTCCACGATGGGAGCCTGGGGCGACACGGCCTTCAGGGCCGGATGCCCCGAGAGCAGGGCCACGGCCGAATAGAAGCCCGGGTAGCTGATGCCCCACTGGCCCACGCGGCCGTTGTTCCCTTCGGCGTTCTTGAGCAGCCAGTCGATGGTGTCGGTGGTGTCCGTGCTCTCGTCCACGGGGGCGCCACTGGCGGCCCGCTGGGGCCGCATGTTCACGAACTCGCCCTCGGACATCATGCGGCCCCGCACATCCTGGTAGACGAAGATGAAGCCCTCGGCCTGGAAGCGGGGCGAGGGCCCCAGGTGCTCGGGGAAGGCTTCCTCGCCGTAGGGCCACACGCTGTAGGGTGTGCGCTGCATGAGGATGGGGTAGGCCCGGCTGGTGTCCCTTGGGGTGTAGATGGCCGTGAACAGCTTCTTACCGTCCCGCATGGGGATCAGCACCTCGCGCTTGGTGTAGTGCTCGCGGACCCCCTCAACCGGGGCCGCCGCCTGGGTTCCCCGGGCGGGCAGCCCTGGCGCCCCCCAGCCCAGCAGGGTGAAGAGCAGGAAGGACACGCGCAGGGCGCGATGCAGGAACATGGAAACTCCAGGGGTGTAGCCCTCATCATACGGGGTAGGTCCGGCGGTGGAGGGCGCGGCCCCTCTCCCTTCCCTTAAGGCTCGACTGGAGGGCCCGGTTTTGCTGAACTGATGGATCACCCCATGCCGGGGCGCAGGCAAGGAACTCTGACCCATGAATCGTCCCCCCTTCCACCAGCCCGCCGAGTGGGACCGCCACAGCGCCTGCTGGCTGGCCTGGCCCAGCCACGGCCACCTCTGGCAGGAGAACCTCGCCCCGGCCCAGGCGGAGCTCGCGGCGCTGTGTCTGGCCATCGCGGAGGACGGCGGCGAGGCCCTAGACCTGCTGGTTCAGGATGACGCCTTGGAAGCCCAGGCCCGGGCGGTCCTGGCGCCGGTGCTGGCCAACGTGCGGTTCCACCGTGTGCCCGTGGGGGATATCTGGCTGCGGGATACGGCGCCGATCTTCGTGCAGGATGCCGCCCGGACCCTCCACGCGGCCTGCTTCCGCTTCAACGGCTGGGGCGGGAAGTACGAGCTGCCGGGCGATGACCAGGTGGCGGGCCGGGTGGCGGCGATCACCGGGTTGCCGCGCCTGGATCACGGCTGGGTGCTAGAGGGCGGCTCTGTGGAGGTGGATGGCGAGGGCACCGTGCTCACCACCCGCCAGTGCTTGCTCAACCCCAACCGCAACCCCGGGATGAACCAGATTCAGATCGAGGCCGCCCTGCGCGAAGGCCTGGGCGCCGAAAAGGTGCTCTGGCTGGACGAGGGCCTGCTCAACGACCACACCGACGGCCACATCGACACCCTGGTCCGCTTCACAGCACCGGGCGTGGTGGTCTGCATGGAAGCCCGGGATCCCGCCGATCCCAACGCGGCCATCCTTGACCGCTTGGCGGCGGATCTTGAAGGGATGACCGATGCCCGTGGCCGGAAGCTCCAGGTGGTGCGCATCCCCTCGCCGGGTCTGCTGGAGAACGAGGACGGTGAGCCCATGCCCGCCAGCTTCGTGAACTTCTACATCGGCAACGCGGCGGTCGTGGTTCCCACCTACGGCACGCCCTTCGATGATGAAGCGGTGGCGACCATCGCCCGTCTCTTCCCGGGGCGGCGCACTGTGGGCCGCTCCGCCCGGGCCATCCTCAGCGGGGGCGGCGCCTTCCACTGCATCACCCAGCAGCAGCCGGAGGTCCTGTGAGCGCAGCGAACGAAACCCGCGTCAACACCATGGTCCGCGTCGCCGCCACCCAGTGCGCTTTTGGGCCCAGCCTCGTCGAGAATGTGGCCAGGGTGGAGGGCCTCGTGCGCGAGGCCGCAGCCAGGGGTGCGCAGGTGATCCTGCCCTCGGAGCTGTTCGAAGGGATCTATTTCTGCCGCGAAGAGAAGGATGCCTTCTTCGACTGGGCCAAACCCGTCGAAGGGCATCCCACCATCGCCCGCTTCCAGAGCCTGGCCAAGGAGCTGGGGGTGGTGATCCCCGTCTCTTTCTTCGAGCGGGATGGCCACGCCTTCTACAACAGCCTAGCCATGGTGGATGCCGATGGATCCCTGCTGGGCATCTACCGCAAGAGCCACATCCCCGATGGACCCGGCTACGAGGAGAAGTTCTACTTTCGGCCGGGCAATACCGGCTTCAAGGTGTGGGACACGCGCTTCGGCAAGCTGGGCGTGGGCATCTGCTGGGACCAGTGGTACCCCGAGTGTGCCCGGGCCATGATGCTGCTCGGTGCCGACCTCCTCCTCTACCCCACGGCCATCGGCACCGAGCCCGAGAACCCAGGACTGGATACCAAGGACCTCTGGCAGAGGGCCATGATCGGTCATGCCGTGTCCAACGTGGTGCCCGTGGTGGCCTCCAACCGCATCGGCCTGGAGGGCGACCAGACCTTCTACGGCCACTCCTTCATCTCCGACCACCGCGGCGAAAAGGTGGCCGAGCTGGGCCGCGCGGCCAGCGGCGTCATCACGGCGGACTTCGACCTGGAGGAGATCCGGCGCAACCGCGCCTCCTTCGGCTTCTTCCGCGACCGGCGGCCGGACCTGTACGGGGTGATCGCTAAACCCTGAACTGCCCCACCAGGTGGTTCTGGTCCTCGGCGACCCGGGCCAGCTCGGCGGCGGTGCGGGCGACCTCGCTCACGGTGCGGGCCATCTGCTCCGTGGCCGTCGCGTTGTGGGCCACGCGGCTGAGGTTCTCGTCCACCTGCTCGGCCACCTCGGTGCTGGTGCGGGCCTGCTCGTCCGCCGCGGCCCCCACTTCGAGAATCATGGCCGCGAGGCCCTGGATGTTGGTGTCGATGGTGGCGAGGGCGGTGACCGTGGCCGTCACCATGTCGGCGCCGCGGTCCACGGAGGCGTTGCTCTGTTCGATCAGCTGGCCGATTTCCCGGGCCGCAGCCCCGCTGCGCTCGGCCAGCTTGCGGACTTCCTCCGCCACCACAGCGAAGCCCTTGCCCATGGCCCCGGCCTTGGCCGCCTCGATGGCCGCGTTCAGGGAGAGCAGGTTGGTCTGCCGGGCGATGTCCTGGATCAGGCGGACGGCGGACACCATCCGGGCCGTGGCGGCCCGGATGTCATCCATGGCCTGGGCGCTCTCGCCGCCTGCCTGGGAGCCCTGATTCACGGCGGCCACGGCCGCCTCGGATTCCTTCTGGGAGCGCCGGATGTTGCCCGAGACCTGCTCGATGGAGGCCGAGAGCTCGGTGACGGCGGCGGCCACCCGCTCGAAGGCGGCCCGCTGGGCTTCGGAGTTCTGGGCCAGGCTGGCGCTGGTGGCGGCCATCTGCTCGCTGGAGGCGGAGAGCTGGGTGGCGCCGCTGGCCACGGAGCTGGAGGAGCCTGAGAGGTTCTGGAAGATGCTGCGGAGCCGGGCGTTGTAGCCATTGAAGGCGATGGCGACCTGGGCGATCTCGTCCTCGCTCTCCACCCCCAATTCCAGCGTGAGGTCGCTCTTCCCGAGGCCTTCGGCCATGGACTTCAGGGGCCGGGTGATCCAGAGGCTGACGCGGTACACCAGGAAGAAGGTGACCATCCACACGATGAAGGAAATGACGAAGTTCGCGATGAAGGAGCGCCAGAGGGGCTCAGAGAGATCGAGGCCCTTCTGGATCAGGCCCTTGGCGGTGAGTTCCTGAAAGTCCATCCAGGTGTCGTGGAGGTTGAAGTAGGCGTAGCCCGCCAGGGGCATGGCCAGGAGTAGGACGAGCTTTCCCCTCACGCTCAGACGGCTGGACAAGGACATCTGGGACTCCCGATGGGCAGGTGCGATGAAGGCAACCCCCCTTCATCGGAATCAGATCAGCCGATCCTGAGTTCAGGCGAACAGCTTGAGGGTCTGGTCCAGGGTCCGGAGGACGGAGAGGATCTGGAAGGGCTCCACCACCAGGTAGTCCACGGCCCCGGCCGCCATGGCCCGGTTGCGCTTCAGGTCGGTATCTTCGTCGGTGCCGGCGAGCAGGACCGGCAGGGGGCAGGCCTCTTCCTGGACCAAGCGCCGGCAGCGCTCCATGGCCGTGCCGGCGCGGAGCTTGTGGTGGATCAGCACCAGCCTGACCCGCCCCCAGCCCTGGTCATCGACGCCCAGGGCGCCGAGGGCGGGTCGCAGCAGGCCCGGCCCAGGGTCGAAGGCCGCAACTCCGAACTTGCGGCCGATGGCCTCGCCCAGGCGGGCCGGGAAGGCCTCGCCTTCGGCCAGCACCAGCACCAGGGGGTCGCGGTCCACTAGGAGCCGCAGCTGGGTCGTCACCGGCTTGGGCGCCTCCTTGCGCGTGGCCAGGCGGGTGGACTCCAGCCCGCCGGGGTTGAAGCGGGAGCGGTCGCGGTTGGCCTGGGCATGGCGGGCCTCGAGCACCCACTGGCGGTAGCGGCTCACGGCCATGCGGTCCGCTGTGTCCGCGAGGCGCAGGCCCCAGGTCCGCTCGCCGAAGTAGGCCACCTTCACCGACAGCACGATGCTCTCGCCTGTAGGCGGCTTCACCTCCACGGTGGAGGCGGCATTTAGCCGGAGCATGTCACCCAGGACCTTGGTGCCCCCGGGCGGGGCCAGCTCCAGGCCGTCCTCGCCGAAGGCTGTGGCCTTCCCGTCCTTGATGTCGTTGCGCTGATCCGAGAAGGAGCAGGGGATGGGCCGGTCGGGCACGAAGTCCGCCAGCCGGTGGGCGTCCACGGCCCGCAGCAGGCGGGGCAGGGTCACGTGGCAGGCTTCCACCCCGTGGAGCCGGCCGTGGCCCTGGTAGTCCACTATGGCCTCGTAGAGGAGGCCCCGGTCCAGCACCTTCAGGGTCAGACGGGCCCCGGATTTCAGGCGCCACTGGCCCCGCTCCAGGTCCGAGATGCCGAGGATGATGCGGTCCGGCGTCTCGGCCAGCACCTTGAACTCCCCCTGTAGGTCCCCGAAGTGCACCTGGATCAGGTCCTCGCCTTCGCACAGCCGCTGGAAGACCATGCGAATGGCCTCGACCTGCTCCTTGTTGAGGTTCCGGGCGGCCATGGTGACCTATCGGGACCTGTTCGGAAGACTCAAGCTTCGTCCAGGATGGCCCGCACGGCGGTATAAGGGTCCAGGGTCCGCTCTGCGATGCCCCGCAGGGCGGCGTCCACCCGGTCGGCACCGGCCCGGGCCTTGGCCCGGCGCACGGCCTCCTCGGCCAGCAGGGACTCGAAGCGAAGCCGGGCGCGCTCCCGGGCCTTCCGCTCCAGGCCCCCGTGGGCCTGCAGCCAGCGCCCGTGTTCTTCCACCTGGGCCAGGAGCTCGTGGATGCCCTCGCCCTGTTGGGCTACGGTGCGGAGGATGGGGGGGTCCCAGCCCTGAGGCATGGCCAGCGACTTCATGGCCGAGAGCTCAAACTCCACCTGGTCGGCGCCCTCGCGGTCGGCCTTGTTGATGACGAAGAGATCGGCCACTTCCATGATCCCGGCCTTGATGGCCTGGATCTCGTCACCCATGCCGGGCACCAGCACCACGCAGCAGGTCTGGACGCAGCTCACCACGTCGACCTCGTCCTGGCCCACGCCCACCGTCTCCACGATCACGGTGTCGAAGCCCGCGGCGTCCAGCAGGTCGATGGCGTCCTGGGTGGCCCGGGCCAGGCCGCCCAGGGCCCCGCGGGTGGCCATGCTCCGGATGAAGATGCCGGGATCCGCCGCGATGCGCTGCATGCGGATGCGGTCGCCAAGAATGGCTCCGCCGCTGAAGGGGGAGGTGGGATCCACCGCCAGGATCCCCACCTTCTGCCCCTGGGCGCGAAGGGTGCGGGCCAGCTGGTCTGTCAGGGTGCTCTTCCCGGCGCCGGGGGAACCCGTGATGCCAATCACCGATGCCCGCCCCAGGTGGGGCCAGACCCGGGCCATGAGATCCCGGGCGCCGGGGTGGCCATTTTCCATCCAGGAGATCGCCCGGCCCAGGGCCCGGTGCTCCCCGCGCCGCAGGGGTTCCAGGAGGTCGGGTGGAAGGGGCATGCGCCCAGGATGGCACCTCCCCGGCAGGACTGGAACTCGCGGGCAACCCCTGGATGGGGTACCCTGATCCTTCGGCCCTGGCCGCACTTGGAAACCCATACTGATGATCAAAGGGCCCAAACCCTCGAAGGCCACTGCATCCGGAGAGGCGGTTCCGGAGTCGGCCCCGAAACCCACCCCCGTCCTGCTGACCAAGCGGGCCCCGGTGGCACCGCCGGATCCCAAGGCTCCCCGGGAGAAGATCTGCGCGGAGTGCGGCATGCACTTCCGGGTCGAATCCGGCCAGAAGTTCTACCTGTGTCCCGACTGCTACCGGCGCTCCTTCGTCTACAAGCGGAAGGGCGGCCAGGACACCGCCCGCATCCTCACCCACATCACCTGCGCCACCTGCGGGGCCCAGGAATACCTGCCCTTCATCCCCGAGGATCCCGCCAAGGCCCTCTGCCGGGCCTGCTTCGCCAAGGAGCGCCCGGAACATAAGCCCGCCCCCAGACATCCTCATCGATAGTCCCATCGAGGTCCCCATGCGTCTTCCCCTGCTCCCCCTCCTGCTCGCCGCCAGCCTCCTGCCCGCCCAGGCGCCCTCCAAGGCTGCCCCCAAGGCAGCCAAGCCCGCGTCCAAGGCGGCTCAGGCAAAGCCCACCCCGGAAGCCGAGGCCGCCCGCCAGGCACTCCTGCAGACCCTGGACGCCGTGGACACCGGCTGGTTCGGCCAGCCCTACCAGGGCATCACCTCCGTCGAGATGCAGGGCACCCTGGGCATCGCCCTCAGCGGCGCCCTGATCAACCAGAAGGTGGACACCGCCAGCCAGGGTGCGGTGAAGGGAAACAGCCAGGGCGGCCAGGCCAACCTCCGGGTCAAGGGCACCTACTTCGCCAACGGCGACTTCAAGACCGACCTGGCCGGCGACTTCGGCACCATCCTCTACACCCGGCGCGGCAACCGCGGCTTCATCTACAGCAAGGAGCAGAACGCCTACACCACGCGGGTGGACCTGCCCCCCTCCGACGCCCCGCTCACCTACATGTCCTGGTTCCGCCAGACCCTGAACGACATCAAGGCCGTCTACGTCGACGCCCCCACCTTCCAGGCCACCCTGGCCGGCGAGGAGACCGTCAACGGCCACACGGTCCAGCGCCTGGTCTTCAACGCCCCCACCAAGGGTTGGGACGCGAAGAAGCGCGAGCAGAGCCTGGCCCAGAGCCTGGGCTTCTGGAAGCGCGGCAAGCTTGAGGTCGCCGTGGACAAGACCACCAAGCTGCCCGTGCGTCTCGACTTCCGCAACGACGAGCAGGGCGTGCAGACCCGCATGGACTTCACCTACGGCGCCAACAACCGCCTGAACTCCGTGAACATCAACAACAGCAGCCGCGGCTTCGAAGGTCCGGGCTGGCTGCGGGTCGGCTACGGCGGCGACGGCCGCATGTCCAACGTGGCCGGCGAGCTGTCCAGCCAGGACAAGAAGGTGTCCTTCGCCATGGACCTAGCCTGGTCCAAGGGCCGCACCGCCGCCGATATCGCCGCCATCCCCCCCGCCGGGGCCACCAAGCGCGGTCGGGAGGACATGGAGACCCAGCTCATGCTGAACCTCGCCACCAAGATCTTCGACCTCCAGCGGGCCGGCCTGAACCTCCGCAGCGTCGCCATCGGCGGCAAGTAGCGATAGACTGAACCCATCGGGGCGTGGCGCAGCCTGGTAGCGCATCTGCTTTGGGAGCAGAGGGTCGGAGGTTCGAATCCTCTCGCCCCGACCACAAAACGGGGGCCTGCGGGCCCCCGTTTTGTGGTCGGAACAAAGCAGGAGATTCGAACCTCCGAGTGGGATCGCGGAGACAGCGCAGTGCGCTGTCGGGAGCGAGACCGGCGACTGTTAAAGCCAGACGCAGTTCGAATCCCGACCGGATGGGTCGGAGCCCCAGAAGGGTAAGCGGCCAACCTCCTAGGGAGCTAGGCGGTGTGTCCGAACAAGGCCGGCACGCGGCGCAGCCGGGTGCGTTCGAACCGCGTCGTGCGGGTCGGCGTCGCCGGACCTCACCCCACCAGCCGGGTCAGCAGTTCATCCAGGGACACGCTCACGATGGTGGAGGCATGGTCGCTCATGGCGTAGGGCAGGATCAGCTCCCGGCCGTGGATGAGGGAGCCGCAGCTGTAGACCACATTGGGGACGTAGCCCTCCCGGCCATCGCCTTCCGGCAACAGCAGCGGCTCGGAGAGCCGCCCCAGCACCTTCGTCGGGTCATGGAGATCCAGCAGGGCGGCGCCGATGCAGTACTTGCGCATGGGCCCCACGCCGTGGGTGAGCACCAGCCAGCCCGCCTCGGTCTCGAGGGGTGAGCCGCAGTTGCCGATTTTCACGGATTCCCAGACCTCCGCCGGGTGCAGGATGACCTTCGGGTCGCTCCAGTAGTGGGGGTTGTCCGAGAACATGAGGAAGAGGTTCTCGTCGTCCTGGCGGGACAGCATGGCGTAGTTGCCGTCGATGCGCCGGGGGAAGAGCGCCATCCCCTTGTTCTGGACGGCGGAGCCGTTGAGGGTGAGCACCCGGAAGTGGAGGAAGTCCCGGGTCTCGATGAGCTGGGGCAGGATGGCGTGCCCGTTGTAGGCCGTGTAGGTGGCGTAGTAGGTGACCTTGCCGTCGTCGTCCGTGAAGCGGACGAAGCGGGCGTCCTCGATGCCGTTGCTCTCGTTGGGCGAGACCGGGAAGATGACCCGCTCGCTCATGGCCAGCTCGGGGGGGAAGTGCATCTCGTAGTTGGAGTCGGCCAGCCACTGGATGCAGCTGAGGGTGTTGGTGAGGCCCTGGGTCACCGGCTGGGTCTCCCGCCGCACGCGCAGCACGCTCCGGAACAGCTCGCTGCGCGTGAACCCGTCGCCCAGCGGCTCCATCACGGCCGTGGAGGCCCCGTTCTCGAAGCCCATCTCGTGCAGCTTCACCACGAAGGGCACCTTCATGTAGCTGGGGTCGGGGTCGAGCACGGGCATGCTGACGAAGCGGGAGATGGCATCAAGCTGGATGTCGCCCGCGGCGCTGATGAGGCCCGTGCGGAATTCGACGGAGGAGATGTGCCCTTCCCCGGTGGCGCGGAGGCTCATGATGAAGCGCAGGGCGCCCTCGGCCACGCCCGCCTGATCCGGATGCGGAACGATGGAGGGATTGAAGAGGGCCGCGGATTCCAGGGCGTACTCGCCCGAGAAGAGGGCCCCGATGAGGAGCGTGCGTTCCTTCGACAGCGGCCGGTGCGTGAAGAGGTGGGGCACCACCTTGGCGAAGCTGGCCAGCAGGGAGGCCTCGATGTCCAGGTGCCGGGCCTCGAAGTCCTTCAGCACCGCGGCCAGGTCCCGCCGAGTCTCGGCCTCGCTCAGGGCCAGGGCGCGGCCGATGATGGTGGTGATCCGCTGGACGCCGCCGGGAATGAAGGGGCGGAGGATCACCCGGGCGCTTTTCGGAACCAAGCTGATGTCGTGGTGGCGAAGCGGGATGGGGCGCATCAGGAGAACCGCAGGGGGTGGGCGATGGGGTGCTCCGCGAAGGTCATCTCGGCGAGGGAGAGGTGGAAGGCCAGGGTGGATTCCGCGCCCTGGTTCTCGCTGACCCGGTCGTGGTGGAGGCCGTCGCTGCAACCGCCGCTGCTGGAGTCGTAGAGGGGTACCTCCAGGTCGTTGCGGCCCAGGAACCACTCGAAGGCCCGCTTGGCCTCGTGGCTCCAGGCGTCATCCCGGGTCGCACGGAAGGCCTCGAGGCAGGCGGAGACCATGGCCTGCGCCTCCACGGGCTGCTGGTCGAAGTCGGCCCGGGCGCCATCCCGCGCGTAGAACCCGTTGCTGCCGATGGGCCGGAAGTGGCCGGCCTGGGTCCGCTGCAGGGAGGCGAGCCAGCGGAGGGATTGTAAGCCGACGTCCAGAGCCTCCGGGTGGGGCATCCGCTGGCCCCCCAGCAGGAGGGCTTGGCAGAGGCGGGCGTTGTCGTAGGAGGCGATGGGCTCGAACCAGGGCCAGTCCGGGGTGGCGCAGGCCTTCCAGAGGGTCACGAGCCGCTCGGTGAGGCTGCTACAGGCGCTGAGCATCTGCGGGTGGCCGGGATGGCGCCCCAGGAATTCGTGGATGCCCAGCAGTGTGAAAGCCCAGGCCCGCGGGGACGAGAAGCCCTCCACCGCCGGAAGACCGCGCTCGAACAGCTGGCTGGCCAGGCGCCGGTGGCCTATGTTGCGCGATCGCCCCGCGCAGGTGCCCAGGGCCCACAGGGCCCGGGCGTGGCTGTCCTCGCTGCCGGCCTCCTCCAGCCAATGCCGACCATGGGTCATGAAGTTGCGGAAGCGATTGGTCTCCTGGTTCAGGGCGGCGCAGAGGAAGGCGAGGTAGCTGGTGGCCTGGCGGTCGAGCAGTTCCTCCGGTGGCCGGCCGCCCAGCTCGTCCAGGAGGATGCAGAGGATCAGGGCGCGGGCGTTGTCGTCGGTGCAGTAGCCTTCGTGGAAGTTCGGGACATTGAAGATGGCGTGCTGGAACATGCCGGTCCCGTCGCTCATGCGCACGAGGTGGTCCAGGCGCAGGGGCGGCAGGTCGTAGGGTCGGCTGGCCAGAGTCCAGTGGGCGAAGGCCTTGCGCGGGGCGACCTTCCGGTCCGCTCCCGCCTGCCGGAAGGACCCGAGGTAGCGCTGCGCAACCGACGGCCAGATCATCCCGCGGCCCATCTGGTAGGCCGTTTCCCGCGTGCGCTGCAGGAGCTCCGGGTCGTCGAGGTAGGCGCAGACCCCCGCTGCGATGGCCTGCGGGTCCCGGAAGGGCACCAGGATGCCGCGCCCGTCGGCCAGCAGCTCCTGGGCGTGCCAGTAGGGCGTGGACACCACGGCCTTGCCGGCGCCGAAGACGTAGGCCAGCGTGCCCGAGGTGATCTGGGCCTCGTTGAGGTAGGGCGTCAGGTAGATGTCCGTGGCACCGATGAACTCCTTGAGGTCCTCCAGCGAGACGAAGCGGTTATAGAAGATCACGTGTTCCTTCACCCCCCGGGCCTCCGCCAGCCGCTCCAGACCCAGGCGGTAGCTCTCGCCGTCGCGGGCGACCAGGTGGGGATGGGTGGCGCCCAGGACGAGGTAGACCACGTTCGGGTGCCGTCGCACGATGGCCGGCAGGGCTTCGATGACGGTCTCGATGCCCTTGCCGGGGCCCAGCAGGCCGAAGGTGAGCAGCACCATCCGGCCCTCCACGCCCAGCTCGGCCTTGAAGAAGCTCGAGTCGACGAAGGGCAGGTCTGGGATGCCGTGAGGGATGAGGTCCACCTTGGCGCCTGGAATCCCGTAGGTCTCGTGGAGGATCTCCGCGCCCTTCTGGGCCATCACCACCAGCCGGTCACTGCGACGCGCCAGCTCCTCCATGACCTTGAACTGGGCCGGATTCGGATCCCGCAGCACCGTGTGCAGCGTGGTCACCACCGGCATCCGGACTTCCTTGAGCAGGGCCAGCAGGTGGCTGCCCGCCGGTCCGCCGTAGATGCCGAACTCGTGCTGCACGCAGAGGACATCGACCTTGTTGAAGTTCAGGTAGTCCGCCGCCCGGCGGTAGGAGTCCACATCCCGCTCGTCCAGCTCGAAGCGCACCCGCTCCGGGTACTCGTAGGCGTCCAGGCGATCGTTCACTGCCCCGGCGAAGCACTGGGAGGCGGGCGCCGCCTCGGCCACGGCTTCACACAGATCGTGGGTAAAGGTGGCGATGCCACAGAGGCGGGGCAGGAACCCGCCGAGAAAGGCGATCCGTCCCGGTGCCGTACTATCGGTCATGTCCACTCCCGGGTGGTTCCCAGGCAGGAAGGGCCGTGACCTGGAATGGAACGATTCACCTGATCGCCCAGGCCACCCACCAGGCTGATCCTGCGCCTGAAGGCGGCATTCGCCTAACGAATTCGAAACGAGCTCGCGGACCTGATCTCTCCGTGACACAGCAAGAACGACTTAGGGCGGAACCGGGTGGGTTCGGGTGTGCGTACGGGTGGGTAGGCGCCGGGCAGCGAGAACGCCAGACTGCCAGATCAATCCTGACGCCCGCTCCGCTTCCGGACCTCCGCCTCCAGCCTCCGCACCCGAGCCTGAGCTGCCCTCACCTCCAGCGCCGAGAGCTTTCTCGCTGCCAGGTCGCGGTTCGTCGCGGCACCCGGCTGTCCATTAGCGGCGGCGAGCGCGAACCACACGTAGCCCTCGGCGACATTCCGGGGCAAGCCCTCCCCGCGGGAATACGCATTCCCCAGGTTCATCTGGGCCCCGGGATGCCCCTGTTCCGCGGCCAGCCGGTACCATCGGGCCGCTGCCGCGTGGTCCCGCAGGAGGCCCCGGCCGAAGTGGCAGCGATCACCCAGCTCGAACTGGGCGGCCGCATCCCCGGCCTGGGCTTTCGCCCGCAGCGTCATCAGTTCGGCGGACGGGGTCCCGGGCTGCCCAGCCAGCGGCGGGGCCAGGAGGCAGGTTGCGAGGATCAGCGGCAGTCGGCCCATGGTGCACCCGGGAAGCCGCCAGTGTACGCGCAGGCCGACGCCGGCCCTGGTGCCCTAGCCCGGGGTCGCCCCAGGAGGACCCCATGCCCGAAGCCCTCGAACGGATCCAGGAAGAGGTCCAGGACCACGCGGCGGAGAGCCGCTTCAATGGCTTCATCGCCCTCTTCGTGGCGGTGGTGGCCACCTTCATGGCCCTGTGCAACGTGAAGGACGGCAACGTGGTCCAGGCCATGCAGCAGTCTCAGGCCCGGGCCGTGGACCAGCGGGCCTACTATCAGAGCAAGAGCACCAAGTAGCACATCGCCGAGAACTCCGCGGACATGTTGAAGGCCTAACTGGAGATGAACCCGGGATTGAAGTCCGAGGTCCAGGCCTGGGTCGAGGCGAAGGTCGCGGCCCAGGTGGCAGCAGCGAAGCGGTACGAAAAGGAGAAGGAGCAGATCCGCGGTGAGGCCGAAAAGGCCGCAAAGGACTATAACGCCATGAACATCCACGACGACCAGTGCGACCTGGCGGAGGCCTGCCTGAGCGTGGCGGTGGCCCTGGCGGGTGTCACCGCCCTCACGAAGAAGCGCTGGCTCTTCGGCGTGGCAGGGGTCTTCGCCGCCTTCGGCTTCCTCTTCGGGCTGGCGGGCTTCCTCCACTGAACCTGCACTCGGACCTGATGGCCAGGATCCTGGGCTGAGGCGGCGTCCTCAGCGGCGGGTCGAGGCGCCTCCGGCCGGATCGAACCTCGCCCTTAGCTCCTCCACGATGCGGCCCAGGCTTGCTTCGAATCGCGCCAGGAGCGGGGCTACGACCTCGGGAGGGGCGACCGGGATCGTGTTCTGCAGCTCACGGGAGAGGGCGGCCAGCTCCAGCGCTCCGATGGTGCCAGCCACCGCGATCATGGAGTGGGCCAGCCGGGTTGCGGTCTCGGTGTCACCCGCGACCAGGGCCGCCTTGATCTCGTCCGCCGCGCCCGGCTTCAGCTCGAGAAAGCGGCGGAGCATCTTGTCGTGGAGCTCGGCGTTGCCGGAGAACGAGGCCAGGCCCGCCTCCCAAGAGAGGCCCACCGGGGCCTGGACTGGAACGGCGGCGGACCTCTCCAGTTGGCGGGGTGCGAGAACACGACCGCCCCGCTGGAGCCATGTCGCCAGGGTGCCGAAGAGCTCGTCGGGGTTGATGGGCTTGGTGACGTAGTCGTTCATGCCGAGGGACAGGCACCGCTCGCGCTCCGGCAACATGGCGTGGGCCGTCATCGCGAGGATGGGCAGGTCGGCGTACCTGGCCTCGGCGCGGAGCAGCCGGGTGGCCTCATAACCATCCATCACGGGCATCTGGAGATCCATGAGGACCACATCAAAGGGGGCTGTGTGGGCCTTCTCCACCGCTTCGCGCCCATTCACGGCGAGGGTGACCTCCATGCCCATGAGAGTCAGGAGCTCCATGGCCACCTGCTGATTGAAGTCGTTGTCCTCCACGAGCAGGACCTTTGCCCCCCGGAGCCGCGCCAGCTGTTCCGGCGAAGTGGCCTGCCTAGGCTGCAGGAGGCGTGTGGGGGCCTTCTCTCCGAAGGCGTGGGAGATGGCGTCGAGCAGAGACGAGGGTGACACGGGCTTGGTGAGGTAGCCGTCCAGGTGCTCCGCCTCCACCCGGCGGGCCACTTCCTCGTCCCCGTAGGCGGTCACCATGATGATTTTCGGGGAGTCCCACTGGCCAGGCGTCGACCGGATTCGCCGGGCGGCCTCGAAGCCATCCTCGTTGGCCAACCGCCAGTCCAAGAGGACCAGGTCATAGGGACCCCGCTCCAGTTCCTCGAAGGCCTCCTGCGCCGAGGCCAGCATGGTGGCCTCGTAGCCGAGGCCGGTGGCTAGGCCGTGCAGGATGAGCCGGGCGATGGGACTGTCGTCCACAATGAGGATGCGCAGACCGTCCTTGCCTTCGAAGGCGTGATCCCGGGCCGCGGGAACGTGGCGGCCGATGGCGAACATGGCGGTGAAGCAGAACTCGCTCCCACGACCCAGCTCGCTCTCCACCCAGAGCTCCCCGCCCATCATCGATACGAGGTGCTTGCTGATGGCCAGCCCCAGGCCCGTGCCGGCGAACTTCCGGGTACTGGAGCTGTCCACTTGGCTGAAGGGCTGGAACAGCTGGCGGGTCTGCTCTGGGGACATGCCGATACCTGTGTCCCGCACCGAGAACTTGAGGGTGACGCGGCCGTCCCCAGCCTGGACCTTGGTGACGGTGACCACGACCTCGCCCGTCTCGGTGAACTTCACGGAGTTGCTGCAGAGGTTGGTGAGCACCTGGCCCAGCCGCAGGGGGTCGCCATGCAGGCAGGGAGGGACCTCTGGGGAGATGTGGAGCATGAACTCCAGGCGCCTCTCGGCCGCCTTTATGCCTACGAGCTGGGTGACCCGCTCGAAGGTTTCCTCAAGGAGGAAGTCCTTGGTGTCCATGTGGAGCTTGCCGGCCTCGATCTTTGAGAAGTCGAGGATGTCGTTGATGATCCCGAGCAGGGAGTCGGAGGCGATCCGGGTCTTGAGCAGGTATTCCCGCTGACGGTCAGTGAGCTCGGTCTGCAGGGCCAGATGGGTCAGAACACTGACGGCGTTCATGGGGGTCCTGATCTCATGGCTCATGTTCGCCAGGAAGGCGCTCTTCATCTGGTTGGCGGCCTCGGCCGCCTCCTTGGCCTGCACCAGGTCGAGGTTCGCGGCCTGGAGCTCCGCGGAGCGCTGGGCCACCAGCTCCTCGAGGTGCGCCTTGTAGAGGGTCAATTCCGTGAGCGCGCGTTCCCGCTCCCCTTCCAGCTGGGCGCGCCGGGCGAGCTCCTTCTGCAACTCGCCGGTGCGTTTTCCGATGAGCCGCCGGAGCGCCCAGGACCAGAATCCAAGGAAGGTCAGCAGCAGGATGAGGAGGATGGGGAGCGCGGCGATCAGCACCCGCTGGAGGATTCTGGCAAACGGGACTTCGTCTGCGTCCAGGCTGCCGAAGTGCTTGGCGTAGAGACGGTCGAGGGTGCCGTCCTCCTTGAGCCGGAAGATCCCCTCGTTGAGCTGGGCCAGGAGCACGGGGTTGCCCTTGTGCACGGAGATGCCTCGCCGGGAGGGGTAGATTTCCGTGGGCACGACCGAAATCTCCGGGTAGGCCTTCTGGCTCTTGAGGTAAAGCCAGGTGTACTTGGGCGCTACGGCGCAGTCGGCCTTGCCCTCGCTCAGAGCGGTGATGCAGGCCTCGTTGCTGGCAAGCTCCTGGTAGGGGATGCCCTGCAGCCTGAAGTGCTCGGCCACGGCGTTGCGGCGGTTCACCAGCACGGTCTTGCCGAGGAGGTCCCGCTCGGAATGGATGGTTCGATCCCCACGGCGGACCAGCAGGATGTAGGTCATGGTGTGCGTGGGCACCGTGAAGTCCATCTGCTTCGCCCGTTCTTCGGTGAAGATCACCGTCCCGAGGGCATCCAGGTTGCCGCGCTCGAAGGCGTCCCTCGCATCCCCGAAGGCCATGGGACGCAGGTCGATGGGCCTCCCGATCACCCGCTCCAGGGCCCTGATGAGGTCGTTGTTGAAGCCGGCGGGCTGCCCGTGCTCGTCCAGATACTCATAGGGGGGGTTGCCGAGGTTGGTGGCCACGGAGAGGGGTCGGGGCGGGGGGGCCGCCTCCAGGGGCATCAGACAGCCCAGCAGGACAGTGACCCCAGTGCCCTTCATGAGGCCTCGGATCCAGGTCCAGACCCGCAGCATCAGGGGGGGTGTCCCGCCCAGGCATCGGGTCGGACTGAGGGCCCCACAGGGAGTGCCGGGAGACGACGAGGTGGTCACAGCATCAGCTTTCAGGTGCAGGCTCTCATCGGGATGACGGCCAGCCCTCCTGAATCCTGCTGGAGGGCTGGCATTCTTCCTGCCTTTTGTGACGACGGTCGGCACCCTCTGCCTCGTGGCCGGTTATCGTCAGCAGGACTGCCCTTGGGCCAGTGTCCCGAGCCGTGGAGCATCCGTGTCCCCTGATCCCATCTCGAACGCGAAGCTGATCGCCCTGCTGCGTCGCTTCCTGATGGAGCACGCCAAGTCCGCCTCCCGGTCCATCTGCCACTGCCCCATCTGCGTGGACGCCCGGAAGCTGCTGGAGAAGGCCTACGGGGAGAAGCCCCTGGCCTGACCCCGGCCCGGTGTAGCGGGGTTGGTGGGTGCCGCCGCGGGTCAGGGCAGGACCCCGGACGCGGTCTGCAGGGTTGATGCTGTGCGTTTGATTGAATCTATTTTTAGTCGTTTGGACTATTTTTTCAAATCGTGGACAAGGCCTGTAGACTGTTTGACCTATTCGCACCACCACCCAAGGGAGGTATCTATGAAGCGGTCCTACGCAGTTGCAAGTGCATTGATGCTGGGTCTCATCCTCCAGGCGGCCGAGGGCAAGCACATCGCCAAGGCCGTCCTCCAGACCCGGGCAGGGGCCACGGTCGCCTCCGCCCAGGCCGATTCCAACGGCTGCGTCCGGTTTACCAACGTGCCGCCCGGGGATTACCAACTCGTCGTGACCAGCCCCGATGGCCGGTCCGTCACCCTGGCCGATCTGGATGGGGATGGCCATTCGGACATCAGCATCCAGGGCCATGGCGCGGCCGGCACGTCCTTGAGCACCGGCGGCGGTGCCGGGAAAGTCAGCGTCCAGGACTTGAGCGTCACCCGCAGCACGGCGCCGGGGGCTGCGCCGGCTTCGCCTGGTTCCGGCGGCGGTGCCGGAAAGGTCAGCGTGCAGGACCTGAGCATTACCAAGAAGCAGGCCCAGGGCGGAGCCCTGCCGGGCGGCGCGGTGGTGTCGGCGGGGGTCGTCTCGCCCCGGGACTCCGCCAGCGGCCTGCCCACGGGCAAGCGCATGCACAAGCCCGTGGTCTGCCTGGTGGACTGGGACCTGGCCAAGGGCAAGGGGGGCTTTGCCTCCGAGCGGGCCGCCCAGGACGAAGGTCAGGCGCTGCCCGACACCCCGGGCGGGCGCTGCGTCGTCAAGGTGGTGGCGGACCAGCATCCGGGCACCATCGAGGTGCTCAGCTGGTCCTGGGGCGCCTCCCAGTCCGGCAAGCACCAGAAGACCGGCCACGTCACCCTCCTGAAGTGACCCGGAGCCACCGCGTGGTCCTAACCCGTGCTTGAGTCCCGAACCTTGCGAGGGCTGGTGCGCGCCTTGAGCGCTGCGCCAGCCCTTCTTGCCCAGGCGCCCCCGCCCGTGGAGGTGGAGTTCCTCACGCCGCCCGCCCCTGGCGGACCTCTGGTCGTCCAGGCCAAGGCGCCCCCAGGGACGGAGTGGGTGGTGCTCTTCCACCGGAAGGCGGGCGAGGCCGAGTTCGAGACGCTCACCCTGGTGCGCGGGGAGGACGGACTCTTCACGGCGCGGGCCGAGACGGTGCTGCCCACGGGGGTTCCGATCCAGTGCTACGTGGCCTCCAAGGGGGCGGCGGGGGTTGCCACGCTGCCGGCGGAGGCCCCTGCCGCCTTCTTCACCCTGAACCTGCCCGCCTCCACCGAGCCGGAGCCCCGGGCGGGAGAGGCCGCCCCGCCTCCTCCGCCAAAGCCCCACGGACCGATCTACGTGGATGGCAGCGCCACGGATCTCGTCCACCGGAAAGTGGCCGCTCCCAATGAGCCGACCCTCCTCGCGGCAGGCCAGGTCCGCCTGGTGCTACAGAAGGACGAGGAGGGCCGCCAGCTCGCCTTCGGTGCGCGCCTGGTCTACTCGAACCAGCCGCTGCCGAACCAGGCCCGGTGGACCGTGGGGGACATCCAGGCGGTCTACGCGGCCGGGGCGCACCGCCTCCAGGCGGGCGATCTGATGACCCAGGAATCCGAGTTCACCCTGGGCCCCGGGGGCCGGCGGGGCCTCGACTACACCTACTCGGGCCAGCCCACGGCGGCCCACCTCTTCGCGCTCAACACCCAGCGGCAGGCCGAGCTGACGGGCCTCCTCTGGCCCGTGGCGGGCAGCGAGGCCTACGGCGGCTCCCTCAGCCGCCTCTGGTTCGACAACACCCTGCGCACCAAGCTGGTCTTCCTAACGGGTCGGGACGACCTGGCCACGGCGGCGAACCTGGTGACAGCCTTCGCCCTGCCCGTGCGGGAGGGCTCCACTGGCGCGCTGGTGGTCGATGGCCGCTTCCTGGAGAACCGCCTGGCGGTCTCCGGGGAATACGCCAGGAGCCTCTACACCCCGGACGCGAAGGCGGGCGTGGCCATGGAATCAGACCAGGCCTGGCGCCTCGCCAGCCAGTGGACCGAGGGCTCCTTCAGCGCCCAGGCGGGCTACCGCGCCGTGGGCCAGGCCTTCGGCACGGTGGGCGTGGCCTTCTTCACAGGGGACCGGCGGGTCCTCGACGGCAGCGTGGCCCTGAACCGCCCCACCTGGGGCCTCAGCGCCACGGCCTCGGACGAGCGCACGAACCCCACCGGCCGGGTGAACCTCAGCCAGGCCTGGAGCCAGTCCCAGAGCCTGGATGCGCGGGTGGTGCTCAACCCCACGGCCACCTGGCGGGTGGGCCTTCGAGCGGGGCGGCAGGAGGCCGAAGTGGTGGCCAATCCGTTCATTCCCTTCAGCAACAGCGAGCGCTCGGGGGTGGTCACGGGCTTCGACCTGATGCTGCCGCCCCAGGTGGTGCTCAGCTTCAACGCGCAGTTCGACCAGCTCCAATCCACCGGCTACACCCGCACCACGGGCACCAGCAAGGCGCTGTCCCTGGGGGGCAACTTGGGTCTCGGCACCTGGGGTCGCCTGTCCCCGAACCTGAGCTGGTCGCGGATCCTCAGCCAGCCCGGAGACCAGCAGACCACCATCGCCAACGCCTTCCTGAACGCCCAGTTCAGCCTGATCCCCGGGACGCTGCAGCTGCTACTGAACGGGGGCGGCTCCCGGACCGTGCTCGCCACGGGCGTGACGCTGAACGCCTCCACGGCGGAAGGCACCCTGGGGCTCACGCTGGATCCCTACCTCCGGAACTTGGCGCGGGGCAGCCTCGGGCTGAAGGCCCGCTACACCCGCAATCCCGCTTTCGTGGGCATCGTCGAAGACAACCGCCTGTTCCTTCTCCTGAACCTGTCCTTCTGAAGGGTGAACCATGCGCTGGTTCCGCACATGCCTCGCCCTCTCCCTCGCCCTGGTGGTGCAGGCGGCGGGCACCATCACCGCCAATCCGGGCGTCCCCTTCCCGGGCCGGCCCGTCACCTTCATCCTGACGGCCACGCCCGACCCCGTCGGCCAGGTGCAGTGGTCCTTCGGAGACGGCCGCGTGGCGGATGGCGGAACCATCGCCACCACCACCTACCTGACGCCGGGCTCCTACACCGTGCGGGCCGTGTTCCGCTCCTCCAACGGCGGCGCGCTCTCCCCGCCCCAGGTGGCCCAGGCCCAGGTGCGGGTGGCGGACCATCCCGCTGCGCCCTTCAGCATTGCCATGCTCCGCCTGCGCTGGGAGGACGGCGGCACCGAGGCCGCCGTGGCCCAGGGCGCCACGCCCCTGGTGGCCTTCCTGGACCTCAAGTGCGAGGGTACAGGTGCCTTCCAGGCCCAGTGGACCGTAGATGGCGTGCCGGTGGGCACGATCACGCGCCAGGTGGCCTTCGCCTCCACCCTCACCGTGGATTCCCGGGACCTTCCTTCCCTCCCGACCACCGAGCTGGGCGAGCACCAGGTGAGCCTGCGCATCCTGTCGCCCCCGGTCAGCTTCCAGGTGCCGGTGATCCGCTACTTCGTGCGCCTGGACCGGGGCGAGCCGCCGCGCATCGAGGCAGTGGAGCCGGCCCAACTCCGTGCGGGGGCCGAGGCCGAGCTGCAGCTCACGGGACGGAACCTCACGGCGGATATGCACCTCTCTTTCGGGAAGGACATCGCCGTGCTCGCGCCGCCGCGGATCCTCTCCTCAGACCGGGCCACCGTGCGGGTCTACCTCTCTCCCACGGCCCGACCGGGTCTCCGGCGGATTGGCGTTGCCAACCCGCTTGGGAAGGCGCGGGGTCCGGGGAACCTCCGCGTGCTGGAGAGGCGCTGAGGCCAGAACCCATGGACATCCATTGACTTCTTCTACGGTCGCGCCAGAGGAGGATTCCCGGCGGTCGGTTCCGCACGCACTCAGGCAGACCTATACTTGGACCAGCCTCCCAGCGGGGGAGGACCCATGGCGATCACCGCAATTCAGAGCAGCTCAGCGAGCCTCGCGGTGGGGTCAGGCAGGGCCCGGGCCGCGGCCTCCTACGACTCCAGGGATACGAACCAGGACGGCGTCGTCTCTCCGGCGGAGGCGCTGGCCTATGACCTGAGGCATCCGAAGTTCACCACGACTGGGCGGACGTCGGCGCCTCTGCAGGAGCAGGTTGGCTCGCGTCGGAGTGACTTCCTGGCGAACTCGATGGTCCAGGCAGATCGTTCCAGCAGCGCCTACGTGGATCCGAGAGACACGAACCGGAACGGTACCGTCAGTCCCATGGAACGGCAGGCCTATGACCTGAGGCATCCCCTGCAGGGAGTCAGCCCGGGACCAGCCCAGGCGACCTATGCTCCCCGGGCCTTGAGGGCCGCTGGAATGGCCGACCGGAGCAGGGTGCTCGACCTCTACGCCTGAAGCTTGGTGGCATCGGGTCCAGCCAAGTGCTGGTGGGCGCTGACCCAGGTCAAGCTGGCCTCGAACTGCATCCGGTTGTGCCGTCCGCCGGTCTTGCTC
>NZ_JBATQW010000015.1:0-29718 GCF_049292215.1 Geothrix sp.
GCGAGGGTGCCCGGGGTCGGCGCGGCCGCCGGGGCGGCTCCGGGCTTCGCCTCGGCCGCTGGAGTGGGAGCAGCCGCAGGCGGCACCTCCTTGGGGCCGCAGCCCTGGAGGCCCAGGACCCAGCCAGTCAGGAGGCAGAATCCCGCCGTTCGGACGCGGTGGCTGACATGGATGCGCATGGGGATCTCTCCAATAGAAGGGGACGCCTAGTGCCTGTCGTGGCCCTTGTGCTCGCCTCGCTCCCGGTCCTGATGCTTCTCCTTGCCCTTGTGCTTCCCGTGGTCGCGGTGTTTCTCACGCTTCGGTCTGCGTTCAGCTCGGCGGCCCTCCTTGGGGGCCGTGCGGGACGGCTCGGGCTTCTTGGACAGGCCCAGGGGATCAGGCAGGTTCAGGGGATTGGGGAGCTGGGCCATCAGCAGCGAACCGCCAAACAGCATGGCCATGAGGGTGCGGGTGAAGCGGGTCATGGGTCCTCCATCGGCGGGGTTGGCTGGACGCGGGATCCCCGCCACGATGAACCCTGATCCTACTCCCTAAAATGGGCACGACCTTGGGGCACCGCCTTGAAGGCATGCCCCAGGTCCGATCTCGGGAATCATCGGGGTTGCGAAGCCGCGATGTCCCTGCCGATACGCCCGGGATGGGGCTTCGGTAGGCCCGGGGGCTTGGCCGGACGCCTTGTCCAGGTGAATGGCCCTTCGATTAAAGCCATCTAGCTGAAGCGGGTGGGATCGTCCCAGCTTTCCAGGCGCGCCTGGACCTGCTGCTTCTCGCGCTCACGGTGCTTCCGAGCGGCGAGGAAGTCCTCATCCTCAAGCAGGGTTGGATCCGGGAGCGGATGGCCGTCCAGGACCTGCACCGGCGCGGCGCGCCGTTCAACCCCCACGATCCTGCTCCACATCTGACGCCGTTCCACGGGACTCAACAAGGTCCACCTCCGGCTGGTGACCCAGCATAGGTCTCCGGGGGAGGTCCGGCCACCCCCAAAAAAAACACAGGGGGTTCCCCCCCTGTGTCGATCTGGCAGATGGAACGGGCTAGATGAGCCCGAGCTGCTTCACGGCCTCACGCTCCTCGTCGAGCTCCTTGGCGGTGGCGTCCATCTTGGCGCGGCTGAAGGCGTTGATCTCCAGGCCCTTGACGATCTCCACCTGGCCGTTCTTCACGGTGACGGGGAAGCCATAGACCAGGCCCTCGGGCACGCCGTAGCTGCCGTCGGAGGCGAAGGCCATGCTGGTCCACTCGCCCTCGGGGGTGCCCAGGGCCCAGCTCTTCATGTGGTCGATGGCGGCGTTGGCGGCGCTGGCGGCGCTGCTGAGGCCGCGGGCCTCGATGATGGCCGCGCCGCGCTTGGCGACCGTGGGGATGTAGCTCGTTTCGTACCAGGCGTGGTCATTGACCAGGTCGTAGGCGTTCTTGCCATCCACGGTGGCGTGGTAGAGGTCGGGGAACTGCGTGACGCTGTGGTTGCCCCAGATGGTCATGTTCTTGATGGCGGTGACGGGCTTGCCGGTCTTCTCGGCGAGCTGCGAGATGGCGCGGTTGTGGTCCAGGCGCACCATGGCGTGGAACTGGGTGGCCTTGAGCTTGGGGGCGTTGGAGAGCGCGATGAAGGCGTTGGTATTGGCGGGGTTGCCCACCACCAGCACCTTCACATTGCGGCTGGCCACTTCGCTGAGGGCGTGGCCCTGGGGCTTGAAGATGCCACCGTTGGCGTTCAGCAGGTCGGCGCGCTCCATGCCCGCCTTGCGCGGCAGGGCGCCCACCAGCAGGGCGTAGTCGGCATCCTTGAAGGCCACCATCGGATCATCCGAGGTCACCACGCCGGCCAGCAGCGGGAAGGCGCAGTCGTTGAGCTCCATGACGACGCCGTTCAGCGCCTTCAGGGCCGGAGTGATCTCCAGCAGCTGGAGGATCACGGGCTGGTCATTGCCAAGCATCGCACCGCTGGCGATGCGGAAGAGCAGGCTGTATCCGATCTGACCGGCAGCGCCGGTGACGGCCACGCGAACGGGGGTCTTCATACTCGATCCTCCTGGGAGATTTGGCCCATTCTATACCTCGCGCCAGCTCTGGAAACCAGCAGGTCGGTAATCGTGACCAAGGTCCCTCCGGCACCCCGGTGGAGACTCGCTCAGGCCTCCAGGTCCTTCACCACCTGATCGCCACCCAACTGGCGCATCTGGTTGAGGATCCAGCCCTGCCGTCCGCGGATGTACTCGCTGGGGGCATTCGCCTTGAACTTGCGCGGGTTGGGCAGCACCGCAGCCAGGAGCGCCGCCTCCGAGGGCGTCAGCCGCTTGGCGGGCTTGCCGAAGTAGGTGCGCGCAGCGGCCTCGGCCCCATACACGCCATCGCCGAACTCTACGATGTTCAGGTAGACCTCCAGGATCCGCTTCTTGGACCACCCGGCCTCAATGAGCAGGGTGAACCAGGCTTCCAGTCCCTTGCGTGTCCAGGAGCGGCTGCTCCAGAGGAAGAGGTTCTTCGCCGTCTGCTGGGACACCGTGGAGGCGCCCCGCTTGCGGCGGCTGTGCTCGTTGTGCTGGACGGCCTTCTCGATGGCTTGCCAGTCGAAGCCGAAGTGGTCGGTGAAATTCTGGTCCTCGGCCGCGATCACCGCCACACCCAGGCTGGGGGCGATCTCCTCCAGGGGCACCCAGCGGTGGCGTGACGCATAGGGCTTGCCACTGGACCAGGACTCCACCCGGCGTTGCACCATCAGCCCGGAAGCCGGCACCGGCACGAACCGGAACACCAGCACCAAGATGATGTTCAACGCAAGAAAAAGACCCAGGACCCAGGCCAGTCCCACCAGGATCCGCCGCTTCCATCCCTGCTTCAGCTTCGCCATGCCGCCCCGTCCCATTCCTGCAATTCAGTCTGCCAGCCCCGGGGCCGATAGGTGTGGATCGGGCCTTGTGGAGCCACCTCTCCGCAGGCTTGGGGCTTGGAGATCCACCGGCATGACCACGGAGCAGGACAAGCGGAGGTACCCCCGGCTGAGCACCACCAGCGGGGACTACGGCGTGCGGTTCCGCACCAAGGGCACCGACATCCTCGACGGCCACCTGGCCAACCTCAGCGCCGGCGGGTGCGGCCTGGAAGTGCCACTCCAGGAATCGGCCCATCTCGAAGTGGGGGACGCCATCGAGTTCCTGGTGCTCGACCATCCCGACCTGCCCTTCGTGCCCCTGACCGCCACCATCCTGCGGATGCTGGGCAAGGTGGCCGGGAAGACCACGGGCTACGTCCTCATCGGGGTCGAGTTCCAGGACATCACGCCCTTCGTCCGGGAACTCATCGCCGACCATGTGGCTGCCGAACTGGAGCGGGGATGAGCATGTCGGACGGTAGAAGCCCCCATGGGAAGACCAGGCCATGAGGCAGAACCCCTTCGAGATGTTCCTGGACCGCCTGGACCCCACCTGGCGAGGGGACCAGCTGGCCTTTTTCCGCACCCTGGCCGATGTGGGGCGCGGGGCCGTGCCCGAGCTTGCCGAGCGCGTCCTCAAGGCCTCCTGCCCGGCGGCGATGCGGCAGCTCGTGCTCGAGGCCAGCTTCTACCACCCCTGGCCCGAGTGGATACCCGTCACCAGTCGCCTGCTACGGCACGAGAAGGATCTTGGCGTCTTCGAATCCGGCGCCCGGGCCCTGGGTCGGATGGGCACGCCCGAAGCCCTGGAGGCGCTGCGGGAGCTGGCCCCGACCCGGGCCACCCAGCCCTTTCGAGACATCCTCGACCTCGTGCTCCGCGAGTCTGATCCCGCCGAGGCCTTCCATCACCACTTCGCGCGCCTGCTCCAGGGCAGCGCCCAGCCCGCCGATGCCAACGAGGGCGCCCACCAGCTGGCGAAGCTGCTCACTCCGGAGGCCCTGGAACCCATCCGAACCCTGGCGAGCCACCCGGACCTGCTGGTCTATCGCCACGCCCTCCGGCTGCTCGGACAGATCCAGTCACCAGAGGCCGCGGACTGCCTGCTTGAGTTGCTGGAGGAGGCCCACCAGGACGCCATGGCTGATCGGGAGGTGCGCAGCCAGCTCACGGCGTTCCGCGCCATGTCGCGCCCGGACGTGCAGGTCCGCCTGGTCCAGTTGCTGGTCCAGCGCTGGGAGCCAAAGGATCCCGTGGTTGCCGTCGATCTGGGCTCCGACCAGCCCGAGCGGGTGCAGAGTGCCGTCCGGACGATCCGGGACGGGGAACCTGGGCTCTTCGACAGCTTCCTGCTGGACACCCTGGTGGCCTCCCAGGAGGAGAAGCCTGCCCATCTTGCCCGTCATCTGGGCCAGGCAGGTGAGCAGGCCGCCCAGCGCGCCCGGCGCCTGGAGTTCGCCCTGGACGCCACGGCACAAGGACTGGCGGAGCTCGCCGACCAAGGCTTCATCGACCCTCAACGATTGCTGAACCCCCTGGCCGAGTGCCTCCGCCGCAACACCGGCCGCACCGGGGTCGCCTCGGCGCTGGCCCGCCTCGTGCCGGTGACGTCGGAGGAACTCCTCGACCTGCTCGTCCAGGAGGCGGACGGCGCCCTGCGGATGGCGGCCCTGGAGGTGCTCGGCGAACGGCGGGATCCGGCACTCCGGGCCACGCTCCTGAAGCTGCGGCGGGATCCCATCTCGGACCTGGCCCAGCGGGCTCTCTGGCACTTGGGGCAGCTGCCGGATCCCGAAGGGTTGGCCCTGGAACGCCTGGGTCTTGCCGATCCCGAAGAGATCCAGGTGGGGCTGCGCTTCATCGCCATGCACCAGCTCGACGCCCTGGTGCCGCAACTGCTGGAGCTGGTGGCCTCCGAACCCCAGGAGGCGATCCTCCTCGCCACCCTGGAGACCCTCGGCGCCTTGGGTTCCGCCCAGGCCGTGGACCCGCTCCTGAACCTGCTCCACTCCGGCCAGAACGCCCGTGTTCAGGTGGCCCTGGCCCAGGCATTGCGAGACCTCGGCGATCCCGCCTGCGCCATCGCCCTCTGCGCCAAGGCTGCAGAACTGGCCTCGCCGGAGCTCCACACGCTGGCCGTGGAGTCCCTGGCCCGGGCCCACGCCACGGCCCACCAGCCTCTGCCCCTGGCCCAGACCCACGCCCTGGATGTGGCGGTCCGAGCGGCCTGGAACACCCGGCAACCCTCCTGGCCGCTGCGCCGCCGGATCGGGGATGCCCTGGTCGCCCTGCACCTGGAGCACGGGAGTTCCTGGGTCGATTTCGCCAATCTCATCCAGGAGACCCTGCACGAGAAGCGGCCCTCTGGAACCGTGCCCACCGAGGACCTCGCCCACCTGCAGACCGCCGCCCGGGCCCTGACCCAGAAGGCGCAGGGCTGAGCCGACCGCCTCCCGGCTCGACAGGCCGCGGCGGTCGCGGCATTCTCCCGGTGGGAGGACTGCATGAGCGAGCGGTTGAGCGGCACGGAACTGGTGGCCCTGGTGCAGCGGGTGTTCCAGCCCCAACCAGGTGAGCGAGCCATGGCCATCCTCGTCGACCTACCAGACGGCCGCGTGCCGGACGAGCCGACCTGGGCCGAGCGCCGCGCCATCGCCGCCGATTGGATGGCTGAGCTCCAGGCCCACCGCTCTGCGTTGGGCCTGGAGGCGCACCTGGTGATCTATCCCAACGTCCACACCAACAACGGGGAGCTGCCGGAGCGGGCCTGGCTCCACGCGGGCGGCCCCCTGCCCGCTGCCGAGTCGCTGGATCCGGCAGCCTCCATCAGCTTCGCCGACCTCTACGCGACGCATCCCATCCTCATCGCCATCACCAAGTTCTCGGCCACGGCGCCGTTGAAGCTTGCCGCGAAGAAGCACCCCATCCGGGCCGCCACCATGCCGGGATTTCGCGCCGACATGATCCCGGCCCTCCGGCTGGACTACACCGAGGTGAACCGCCGCGTGAATCTGCTGAAGGACCTGCTGGATATCGCCGAGGGCGCAGACTTCCGCTTCGGCACTCCGGCGGGGCCCTGCGACCTGCACGTGGACCTGCGCCATCGCACGGGCCACGCCTCGGGTGGCCTCCTGCCCAAGCCCGGCGTAGCCGGCAACCTGCCCTCCGGCGAAGCCTACATCGTGCCCTACGAAGGTGAGCTCGAAGGTGATCCCAGCCGAACGGAAGGCATCATGCCCGTGCAGTTCGGTGCGGAGCTCGTGCGCTACCGCATCCTGGCGAACAAAGCGCTGGAGGTCATCAGCGAAGGTCCGAAGTCGCGCGAGGAGGCCGCCCTGCTCGCGAAGGAGCCCGCCTACGGCAACCTGGCCGAGCTGGGCCTGGGGGTGCTGGCGGCCTTCGGCGTGAAGCCCATCGGCGAGATCCTCCTGGATGAGAAGCTGGGCCTGCATCTGGCTTTCGGCCGCAGCGATCACTTTGGTGGACAGGTCGGGCCCGCCCAGTTCTCAGGCCCCGATGCAGTCATCCACATCGACCGGGTCTACGTCCCCGAAACCCAGCCCGACGTGCAGGTACTGGCCGTGGATCTGACCATGGCCGATGGCAGCGTCGTGGCGTTGATGCGGAATGGGGAATACGCGGTGGGGTTCTGATTGGCCCTGCGGGCCATGCCCCGCCTCAGGATCCGCCCTTGACGCAGGCGCAGGAGGTCCCGGCCGTCACATCCGCCCGGGCCTGGGCCTTCTTCAGCTGGACAGCTGCCTTGGCCGCCGCGGCCTTGCGGCCCTGGGCCTCCAGCGCCTGATGGAGTCCCAACAGGGACCAGTAGTTGCCAGGGTAGGCCTTGAGATCCGCGCGATAGACCGCCTCGGCCTCTCTGGCGCGCCTCGCCGAGAGCAGTACGGCGCCGAGGGCGTGGCGGGCCGGGATGACGCAGGCGGGGGGTTCGTCGTACTTCAGGGCGTCCTCGAGGGTCACGGCCTTCTGGAGCAGGCCCACGGCCTCATCCACCTTCCCCTGCCGGTAGGCGATCTCGCCGGCCAGGTAGGCCTGCGCCACCAGGAGCACCGGGGCCGCACCATTGGAGCCCCACACGAAGGCTTCCGGCACCTTGGTCCGGGCCTCCTCGAAGGCGGCCTGTTCCTTGAGGGCCGCCTCCACCTGCCCCGTGGCGGCGAATGCCGTGCCCCGCAGCGCGTGCCAGTAGGCGGTGGAGAGGGGCAGGCGCGGATCGGGCGCCGGTTCCTTGAGCAGGTCCTCCCAGTGGCCAAAGCGCTTCAGGGCTTCCCAGTGGCGGGTCTGGAAGGCATCGGCGTAGAAGGCGTTCTGCACCACCCAGTCTATGGGGAAGGCGGTGACCACGGCCTTGGTCTGGGCCAGGGACACCTCCTGGCGCCCCTCCATGAGCGCGGTGTAGGCCAGGAAATCCGCGTTGTGGACCATGTAAACACCGTAGAAGCCGATCTCCGGCTGCCGCGCCTTGTAGCGGGCATCCGCCGCCATGGCCCGCTCGTTGGCGAGGGCGGCCCCCTTCCAGTCGCCGATGCGGGCGTAGGTATGGCCGGGCATGTGCACCAAGTGCCCCGCGTCAGGCACCAACAGGCGCAGGCGATCCGCCGCCGCCTTGCCCCGCTCGGGATGCGGAGAGCCCTCGTAGGCGTGGATGGTGAGGTGCAGGGCCAGCGGATGGTTCGGTGCCAGCTTCAGGCTGCGCTTCAGGGCCGCGAGGGCCTCCCGGGTGCCGGGCTGGGGCTGGCCGCTGCGGGTCCACTGGTCCCAGGGCCGCACGTCCATGAGGGACTCCGCATACAGCGCGGCGACATCGGCATCTTTGGGATGCATGGCGGCCAGCTCGCCCATGGCCTTGGCGTAGCCCTCATCCAGCGCCTTGCGGTCCTTGGGATTGGGCATGGCATAGCGGTGCTCCAGGGCTGAGATGAGGCCCTGCTCCACGGGCGCGGCCTTGGCCGCTCGGGCCTTGGCCTCGGCCAGGGCCTCCCAGGCCTGCTTGGCGTGACCATCATCCAGCTCCGGGTTGTTGATATGCGGACCGTTCACTAGGGCGATACCCCACCAGGCCATGGCGAGGCCGGGATCCAGGCGGGCGGCTTCTTGGAAGGCACGCACCGCTTCGTCGTGGTTGAAGGCGTAGGCCCAGACGAGTCCCTGGTCGAAGGCTTTCTGGGCCCCGGGGACCCGGGTGGAGACCTTGCGGTGGTGGGTTCCGAGGTTGAAGGGCTGCCACGACGTTGCCTGTGGCACCCCATCAGGGGAGCCTGCGCTCAGCACCAGGCTGGAAGTCAAGAGAAGCGTGCGGAGCAGAAGCATGGTCCACCTGGCTGGCGAGGGGTTGGGAAGGCGCGAGACCGCCCTTGTTATCGCTGACCCAGGTGGATATTTCCATTGAAAGTTTTTTTGAGACTATTTGGTTTAAAACGACATCGTTATGCCCAGCAGGCAGGCCCAGTCCGCCTAGCGTTTTGGGTAGGCCGGCACCGGCGGGAAGGCCGGGGTCGGGTTCTCCTTGAGCTGCCTGAGCAGGGTCGCGATGCCCACTTCGATTTGCGGGTCGCGGCCCTGCAGGAGGCTCGAGGGATCGTTCTCCACGGTGAGGTCGGGGTCGGCGCCATGGTTCTCCACCCACCACTTGCCCTCGCGACCGTAGAAGCCGTTGTTGCTCTGTTCCACGGTGCCGCCGTCCAGGGTGAACTGGGTGTTGATGATGCCCACCAGGCCGCCCCAGCTGGGCACACCCACGATGGTGCCCAGGTTGCGGGCCTTGACGTGCATGAGGAAGGCCTCGCCATCGCTGCCGTTCTGCTCGTTGGTGAGGAAGACGTAGCGGCCGTCCGAGGCGGTGTTGGGGTAGCGGAAGGGCTCGACGCCGCGCATGACGTTGAAGCCCACCTGCTTGCGCTCCAGCTTGTCGATCATGAAGTATTCCGTCCAGCCGCCGCCGTTGCCGCGCACGTCGATGACGATGCCCTTCTTGTAGCGGAAGGCGCGCCAGTACTTGTCGAACTGGCCGATGTTCTGGTCGCCCATGGCCGTGATGTGCATGTAGCCCAGCTGCCCGTTGGAGGCCTTGTCCACGGCGGCGATGTTGCCCGCGATCCAGCGGTGGTAGCGCAGGTCCCAGTCGTTCGGCACGGGCTCGACCTCAACGGTGCGGGCGCCCTCCAGGGTGGGCTTGGCGTTCACGGTGAGCGTCACCTTCTGGCCCTTGATGACCTGCAGCCGGGCCTGGATGGCCTCCGGGGCGCGCAAGGGCTTCCCGTCGATGGCGAGCAGGTATTCGCCCTCCTTCACCTTGGGCGCGGGATCCGCCAGGGGGGCCTTGAGGTCCCGGGCATAGGGCGTGGGGCCGTACACCTTGGCGAACCTGTAGACGCCGTTCTCCGCGGTGAAATCGGCGCCCAGCAGGCCGGGAAAGACCGGGTTCGGCAGGGGCCGGCCCGGACCCTGGTCGCCGCCGCCCACATAGGTGTGGCTCGCGCTCAGCTCGCCCACCATCTGGCTCAGGAGCCAGTTCAGCTCCTGGCGGGAATTCAGTTCCGGCACGAGGGTGCGGAACTTGGCACCGATGGCGTTCCAGTCGTTGCCGTTCATGTCCTTGTCGTAGAAGAAGTCCCGGTACCAGCGCCAGGTGTCTTCGAAGATCTGCTTCCACTCCGCGCGGGGATCCACGGTCATGGTCAGGCGCTCCAGGTCCAGCTTCTCGGGCAGTACCTTGGTGGTGAACACGGTGGCCGCCTCCCCAGAGTGGAAGTTCGGTCCCTTGCGGATGAAGAGCCGCTTGCCCTCGGCATCGAAGGCCCAGTCGCTCACGGGCTCTGTCAGGACGACCTCCTTGTCCTTCTTGGCAGAGGGGTCGTAGAGGTGCAGCTTCCACTTCTCCGCGCCGCGGGGCCCGTAGAGCTCCTCCACCACGCTGTCGTCCCAGCCTTCGACCTCGTCCCAGCCCACCAGGCCTCGACCCGCCTTGAGGTGGAACAGGTTGCCGGGCTTCACGGGCAGCGGCGCGATGCGCTCCGCCAGACCGGCCACATCAATGCGGAAGGTGTTGCTGGTGGACAGCGAGGATGCCGCCTTCTCCTCGCCGGCCTTCAGCTTCACCGCCATGACCTGCACCGGGGCGGACTGGATGTGGTTGTCCTGGCTGGGGTCGAGGCGGGTGTGGAAGTTGCTGTAGCTGAGGAAGTAGAGGGTGCTGCCATCGAGGTCGAAGCGGGGGTTCAGGCAGTCGAAGAAGCCGTCCGTCAGCGTGACCTTCTGCTTCGTGACGAGGTTGTAGAGGTAAATGCGGCTGTTGCGGTTGGGCTCCACGAAGCTGTAGGTGATCCACTGCGAGTCGGGTGCCCAAGCGTAGTCGCTCACCTCCCAAGTGAACTGGTCGTTCTTCAGCTCACGGGACTCGTCCACCTTGGTGAGCTTCTTCGTGGCGACGTCCATGACGTAGAGGGCGAAGCTCTTGTCGCCGAACAGGACCTTGGTGCCGTCGGGGCTCCACTCCAGGTGGTAGAGGGCGGTCTTCAGGCCCGTGGGGATGCGCTCCGCGGCGCCGTCCACGGGCTGCACATACAGGTCGTAGTCGCCGCTGGCATCGCTGAAGTACGCCACGCGCTTGCCGTCCGGCGACAGGCGGGGCATGCGCTCCCGCACCCCCGGGGTCTTCGTGAGGTTCTGGGCGGGCCTGGTCGCATCCGTGGGCAGGAGGAACACCTCGCCTCGGGCCTCGAACACGGCCTGGCCGGCCGTGAGGCTCATGGCCTGGATCCAGTCCTTGGGGTTCACGGGCCGCGGTGCGGCTTTCCAGCCGTCGCTGCTGGTGGTGACCGGCACGGGCCGCAGGGTCTTGCTGGCCAGGTCCAGGGCCTGCAGGTGGCCGCCCTGCACGAAGACCACAGTACGGCCATCGGTGCTGGGCTGCTGGGCGTCGAAGTCCTTGAGGTCGGTCAGGGGCTCCACGGCCTTGCTGGCGGGATCCACCGCGTAGAGGTTCGTGATGCCGCTGGCGCCGCGATCAGAGGTGAAGATCACCTTGGCGCCGGCCCAGATGGGGGCGCCGTTCCGGCCCACGAAATCCGTGAGCTTCTCGAAGCGCCCGGTCTTCAGGTCGGCCAGCCAAAGGTCCGGGTGATCGCCGCCCTTGTAGCGCTTCCAGTAGTACTCGGCCCGACCCTTGGCGTTGTAGGCGAAGCGCTGGCCGTCGGGGGCCAGGGTGCCCGAGGTGCCCCGCGGGATCGGCAGGGCCTCGGCCTGATGGCCTTCGAGGTCCACCGTGAAGAAGCGCTCCACAGGACGGCGGTCGAAGTCCGCCACGGCCTTGAAGAGCACCTTCTTGCCATCGGGCGTCCAGCCTTGCACGGTGGCGCCGCCGCCCCAGGTGAGGCGCTTCGGGGCGCCGCCCTCCGCGGGCATGACATACACCTCGTTGCCGCCGTAGTACTGGCCGGTGAAGGCGATCCACTTGCCATCGGGGCTGAAGCGGGCGGCGGTCTCCACGCCGGGATGCGTGCTGAGCCGGCGGGCCGGACCACCCTTGAGGGAGCCGAGCCAAAGGTCGTCCTCCCAGGTGAACACCACGCGGTCGCCGTTCACATCCGGTGAGCTGATGAAGCGGGGCGCACGGTCCTGGGCCACGAGACCACAGGCGAGGACGAGCAGCAGGGAGGCGCGAAAGCTCAGCATCAAAGACTCCGAGTACGGGTCCATCAATATACATCGCTTAACGAGGAATCAATCCGCCGGCTCACCCCACCTTCCGCCCCAGCCTTGTGCAACTCCGGGCCCGGTGCTAGCTTGGCTGTTCCAAACAGCCGCCATGACACCTTCCGCCCGCCTCAGCATTCACGCCATCGCGATCATTCGGTCGCGCGAGGGGGCGTAGGCCGGAGCTCATTCCGATTCCAAGCCACCCCCCGCACCGTCAGGTCGGGGGGTTTTGCTTTACCCCTGGAGCCCACCTTGAACGCAGACCCGATCCAGCCTCCTTCCCGAGATCTCCTCGAACGCATCCTCACGGCCCTCGTCTACGACGTGGCCATCGAGTCGCCCCTGGAGGCCGCGCCGAAGCTGTCCGGCCGCGTGGGCAGCCCGGTGTGGCTGAAGCGGGAGGACCTGCAGCCGGTCTTCTCCTTCAAGCTGCGGGGGGCCTACAACAAGATGGCCCACCTCACGCCGGCGGCGCGGGCGCGGGGCGTCATCGCTGCCTCGGCGGGCAACCACGCCCAGGGCGTCGCCCTGGCGGCGCGGAAGCTCGACTGCCAGGCGGTGATCGTCATGCCCGTCACCACGCCCGGCATCAAGGTGGATGCGGTGCGCACGCTGGGTGCGCAGGTGGTCCTGCACGGCGACTCCTTCGAAGAGGCCTATGCCCACTCACAGGCCCTGGCGCTCTCCGAGGGCAGGGTCTACATCCACCCCTACGACGATCTCGACGTGATCGCCGGCCAGGGCACCATCGGCCTGGAGCTGCTGCGCCAGATGCCCCGGGGCATGCAGGCGGTCTTCGTGCCCGTTGGCGGCGGCGGCCTCATCGCGGGCATCGCCGCCTACCTCAAGCGCCTGCAGCCGGGCATCCGCATCATCGGCGTGGAGCCCGTGGACGCCGACGCCATGAGTCAGTCCCTGGCGGCGGGGCATCGCCTGCGCCTGGACCGGGTGGGGCTCTTCGCCGACGGCGTGGCCGTCAGCCAGGTGGGCGAGCTCACCTTCGACCTCTGCCGCCAGTTCGTGGACGAGGTGGTGCTGGTGAACACGGACGAGATCTGCGCCGCCATCAAGGATGTGTTCGAGGAGACGCGCTCCGTGCTGGAACCCGCCGGGGCCCTGGCCGTGGCGGGACTGAAGGCCTGGACCGCCCGACAGGGGCCCGGCGCCGAGACCGGCAACCTGGTGGCCATCCTCTCGGGGGCCAACGCCAACTTCGACCGCCTGCGCTTCGTGGCGGAGCGGGCCGAGCTGGGTGAGCGGCGGGAGGCGATCCTCGCCGTGACAATCCCCGAGCGGCCCGGCAGCTTCAAGGCTTTCTGCGAGCTCATCGGCCACCGCTCCATCACCGAGTTCAATTACCGTCTCGCGGACCCTCAGCAGGCCCACATCTTCGTGGGCCTGCAGATGGCGGACCGCTCCGAGCTGGAGCCCCTGCTGGCCCGCCTGCGGGCCGAGGGACTGGAAGCCCAGGACCTCAGTGACAACGAGATGGCCAAGCTCCACGTGCGGCACCTGGTGGGCGGCCGGGCGCCCGCGGCGACGGACGAGCGCATCTACCGCTTCGAGTTCCCGGAGCGCCCCGGCGCCCTGCTCCGCTTCCTGGAGCGCATGAGCCGCGGCTGGAACATCTCGCTGTTCCACTATCGCAACCACGGCGCCGACTACGGCCGGGTGCTGGCGGGCATCCAGGTGCCGCCCGAAGACCAGGAAGCCTTCCAGGCCTACCTCGACGGCCTGGGCTACCGCTTCGTGGACGAGGGTGACAACCCGGCCTACCGCCTGTTCCTGGCCTAGAACAACCTTCCCACCAGCGCCGCCAGGGCCGTCTCGGTGCGGAGGATGCGCGGCCCCAGATCCAGGGGCTGCAGGCCCGCGTTCAGCAGGCTCTGCACCTCGGCGTCGATCCAGCCGCCTTCGGGGCCGATGGCCAGGGTGATGGGGGCAGCCAGGGCCTTGGGGGGGGTCCCGCCGGCGCCCGGGTGGGCCAGCAGGCCCGTGCCGCCCGCCAGGAGGGCCGGCAGCTCATCCTCCACGAAGGGCCGGAAGAGCCGCGCCAGGCGCAGGTCAGGCAGGACCGTATCCTTGGTCTGCTCCAGGCCCAGGAGCAGCTGCTCGCGTAGGCTCTCGGGCTGCATCTTTGGGCTGGCCCAGTAGGCCTTCTCCACCTTCCAGGCGTTGAGCAGCACGAGGCGGGCCACGCCCAGGCTGGCGGCGGCGGCCACGACGCGGTTGAGCACCTTCGGTCGCGGCACGGCGAGGACCAGGGTCAGCGGCAGCTTCGGGGGCGGTGTCTGATCCAGCGTCAAGGCCAGCTCCAGCACGCCGTCCTCCAGCCGAAGCACCCTGCCCCGGCCCATGGCGCCACCGAGGAGGCCCAGGGCCAGGTCATCGCCGACCTTGGCCCGGTGCACCTCACGCACATGCTCGAGCCGCCGTCCAGTCAGGCGGGCAAGGCCCGGCTCGACCAGGTCCTCGGGGAGCAGCAGCACCAGGTTCAGACGAGGTCCTTGACCAGGATCAGGTCGCGGTCCACCTGCTGGCCGATCTGGAACACGTGGTCGCCTGCCTCCCGGAAGCCCTGGCGGGCGTAGAAGGCCAGGGCCCGGTCGTTGTGCTCCCAGACCCCCAGCCAGAGCACATCGGCGCCCCAGGCGCGGGCCTGCTCCACCGAGGCCTCCATGAGCGCGGCGCCGAAGCCCCCACCGTGGGCCTCGCGCAGCACGTAGATGCGCTGCAGCTCAACGGGACGGCTGCCGGTGACGCAGGGCTCCCGGTGGCCCAGGCGTAGCTGGGCGAAGCCGACGGGCCGGCCCCCGGCTTCCAGCACCAGAGCCGGACGGGCGGGATCGGCCAGTTCCGTGCGCTGGATCGCGTCGCCGTAGGCCTCCGCCAGGAAGTTCGCCAAGTCCTGGGAGGAGCAGAGGGTCTCGAAGGTCTCCCGGAAGGTCTGCGCACCCAGTGCCGCCAGGATCGGCGCATCGTCCAGCGTGGCGGGTCGGATGGTGAAGTCGGAGACCATCGGCTACCTCTCCTTGCCGGGCTTGGGTTTGTTGTTGGACTTGGACTTCGGCTTAGCCTTCATGGCCACGGCGATGGCCTTGGCCATCCACTGGGCCAGCGCCTCCGGGTCCTCCAGCACCTCCTCCGGCAGCTCGTAATACTGCATTGGCTTGTCCGGATCCCCGAAGGGCAGGAAGGGGCCCTTGCCCGCGGCCACGAAGTCCGGTCGGTTGCTGTCGTCCACCTTGAAATAGATCACGCCGTCGTCGGCCAGGGCGAAGGCGCGACCCTCCGCGAAGAAGGTCAGACCGCCGAACATTGGGCGGGTGGTGATTGGACGGATCTGCCCCAGTTGTTCGAGGAGGTATGTGCGGAAGCTCACTGAGACGGCCATGGCGACCATGCTACCTTCCCCTGGGCTCGCCGGTGCAACCGGCCTTTTGACAGGAACTGCCATGCGGATCAACACGCTCGACGAGCTGCTCCTGGCCGTGAAGGATCGCCCCCGCAAGCGCCTGGTGGTGGCCTGGGCCAACGATGCCCACACCCTGGAGGCCGTCAATGCCGCCGTGGAGGCGGGCCTGGTGGAGGCCTTCCTGGTGGGGGACGAGCCGGTCATGGCCAAGGGCTGCCAGGAGCTGGGCATCCCGCGGGAGCGCTTCCGCATGACCCATGCCGCCACGGACCGCGATGCGGCGGCGAAAGCAGTGGCCATGGTGCGCTCGGGCGAGGCCGACCTGCTCATGAAGGGCCTGCTCAGCACGGAACTCTACATGCGGGCCATCCTGAACAAGGAGCAGGGCCTGCTGGATCCCGGCGCCATCCTCAGCCACGTGACGGTCATGGAGCACCCCGGCCACCCCAAGCTCCTCATCGCCGGCGACGTGGCCGTGATCCCCGAGCCGGAGTTCAAGGAGAAGCTGGCCATCCTGGGCTATCTGGTGAGGACCGCCAAGGCCCTGGGGATCGAGACGCCCAAGGTCGCGGTGCTGTCGGCCTCCGAGCAGGTGCAGCCCAAGCTGCGCTCCAGCGCCGAGGCGGCCCTGCTCTCCAAGATGGCGGACCGCGGCCAGATCAAGGGTGCCCTGGTGGACGGCCCCATGGCCCTGGACGGTGCCATCGATCCCGAGTCCGCCCGCATCAAGGGCATGGGCGGCTCCGTGGCCGGAGACGCAGACTGCCTGCTCTTCCCAAACCTCGAGGCGGGCAACACCTTCTACAAGGCCGGCACCAAGCTGGGCGGCGCCGAGATCGCCGCCGTGGTGGCTGGCGCCCGGGTCCCCTGTGTCCTCAGCAGCCGTGGCGACAGCGCCAAGACCAAGCTCAGCTCCATCGCGCTGGCCGCCCTGCTGGCATAGCTACTTCCCCTCGGCCTTCAACTCCGTGAAGGCGAAGGTCATGCGCTCCTTCCGGCCCTGGGTCCAGACTGTGACATCGAGGCTGGCCGGCACGGGCATCCCGTCGAGCACCTGGTTCACGATGAGCACCTTCAGGGTCATGGCGGCCCCGCCGTTCTGGGGGGTGAAGTCGGCATCGTAGCCGGTGAGCACGAAGGCCCCCGCCTGCCGGTCGAAGGTGGGGCGGATGGCGGCATGGAAGGCAGGGGCGATCACCTTCATCTCAGTCACCGTGAAGGTGCGGTCCAGGCGCAGGTCCACGCTGACATCGCCCGTCTCCTTCCAGTTCAGCTGGAAGTGGGTGCCCAGGTCCTCGGCCCTGCAGGGCGAGCCCGCGGGCGGGATGGGGGAGTGGACCATGAAGGGTGCCCAGGTCTGGAAGAACCCGTTGATGGCCTGCTCCACGCCCTGGTTGACCTGGTTCAGACCGCTGGTGGCGCCCTCGTTGGGGGTGTCCACGAAGTTGTGGGTGACCTGGGACTGGCCGTGGGCACCCACCCGCCCCTCGTAGCGGATCTGTTTCAGGAGCTTCACCGCGGCCTCGTAGCCGGTCGGGTTGCTCTTGGCCAGCTCCGCCAGGGTCAGGGGCCAGTCGGGCGTGACGGCAAACCGGTAGCCGCGGAAGCCCTTCTCTGCCAGACCGACATAGGCCCCGCGGGCCTGACTCAGGATGGCCTCGGGCTGGACTTTCGCCTTGGCGGGCGGCGCAGGCTGGGCGACCTCCAGGGCCGGGGCGGCGAGGCAAGCGATACAGGCCAGAAGCAGAGGAGCAAAGCGGCATCGCATCGGGGCGGGCCTCCAGGGTCGCAGGTGCAGGACGGGATCCGATCAGTGTAGGTGCTCTGGGGCCAGACGATTCAGCGGCCGTGCTGAAAGACAGGGCCTCAGGCCGGCGGGTAGTCCTTCGCGGTCTCCCGCCCCGAGAGCACGCGCAGGGCCCCCTTGGCGAGGGCGGCCATCTCGTTCTCGCCGGGGTAGATCTTGACGCCGCAGCCCAGGGCCGCGGTGAGGCGGTCCAACTCGGTGACCAGCTTCGCGGAACGGGCCATGCCGCCGGTCAGCAGGATGGCATCGATAGGCTCGCCTTCGAAGGCGGGCGCCAGGCCCGTGATGGCCTTGGCGATCTGGTAGAGCATGGCCTCGTAGATCAACCGGGCTTCCTCATCCCCGGCCGCCACGCGGCACTCAACCTCCCGCATATCGGCGGTGCCCAGCAGATCGATCATGCCGCCGCGGCCCTTGTTGAGGAGCTTCAGCTCGGCCTTGGTGTACTTGCCGGAGAAGCAGAGGTCGATGAGCTGGCCGGGCGGCAGGCTGCCCGAGCGCTGGGGCGAGAAGGGGCCTTCCCCGTCCAGGCCGTTGTTCACGTCGATGTAGCGGCCCTTGCGGTGAGCGCCCACGGTGATTCCGCCGCCCATGTGGGCCACGATGACGTTGACGCGCTCGTAGAAGGTCTCGTGTTCCTCGGCATAGCGCCGGGCCGTGGCGATCTGGTTGAGGGCGTGGCTGATTACCCGGCGGGGCAGCTCCTTCAGGCCCGTGATCTTCACCTTGGGATCGGCCTCGTCCACCACCACCGGATCCACGATGAAGGCGGGCTTGCCCGTGCCTGCCACCAGCTCGGAGGCGATGAGGGCGCCGAGGTTGCTGGCGTGCTCGCCACGCGTGCCGGCCTTCAGGTCCTCCAGCATGGGGACGCCGACCTTCCAAGTGCCGTGCGGGATGGGGCGCAGCAGGCCGCCTCGCCCCGCCACGGCGTCCAGGTCGCCCTGGCTCAACCCCTTTCCCGCGAGGAAGCGCAGCACGGCGTCCTTGCGGAAGGCGAACTGCTCGGTGATGGGGCGGCCCTCGAAGGGCTTCATCTCCTCGGCGGTGTGCTGGATCTCTTCGGTGCAGCGCTCCTCGTCCCCTTCGAAGACCGAGGTCTTGGTGGAGGTGGAGCCGGGGTTCAGCACCAGCACGCGATGGCGGCGGAAGAAGGTGTCCTTGGGGGTGCGCTTCCACTCGCCGTAGTGGTGCAAGCGCATGACCGAGGCCTTCACGGCCAGGCGGATGTCCTCGGGCGTGCAGTCCATGGGCAGGTCCACGCCCTGGAACCAGAGGCCGAACATCACCGGGAACTTCTTCGCGTCCGGGAAGCGGGTCGAATACAGGTGGTAAAGCAGGTTTCCCATGTCCAGGTTGGGGCAGACGATGACGTTGGGGCCGCCCTCCCAGGGCAGGCCGTCGGCGTGGTAGAGGTCCGCCGAGCGGCGCGACAGCGCCACGCTCACCTTGATCTCGCCGCGGATGTGGATGGTGCCGTAGCGGGCGGCGTGCTTGACGCGCTCCGCCAGGATGCCGGGCACCAGGTCCGCAGCCTGGCGCACCAGCTCCGGCGAAGGCCCTTCGTCGCTGCCGCGGTTGGAGTAGGAGACCATGGCGCAGCGAATCTCGGGCAGCACGTCCTCGGGGATGAGGTCCCGGGCCACGGCGCAGGTGCCGACGGCCACCTCGGCCAGGGTGCGCGGATTCATGGAGGCGTTCACGCCCACGTCGCCGAACACCACGATGTTGTGGGGATAGACATCGTCCGGATGGGAATCCGGCAGCACGAACACGCCGGCCTCGCAGGCCACGCTGCGCTGGGCCAGCAGCTCCACCATGGGCCGGAAGAAGGCCTTCGGCTCGTGGATGGCCCCGCCCACCACCATGTCGGCGTGCCCCAGCTTCACGGCCCAGATCCCGAACAGGCAGGGATCGGCCAGGCTGCGCTGCATCTCCTCCAGGCTCTGGTAGCGGCCGTGGCTGTGGCCCCACTCCACGGCGGCCGCGGCGAAGGCGGCCAGGAGGTCGGGACGAGAGGCCGGATCGACGAAGGCGCTCTCGGACAGGGTGTAGGCGACCCGGTCCTCGCCGAGACGCGCCAGCTCACGGGCCGCCAGGGCCCGCACCTCGGCCTCTGAGGCCAGGAAGACGGGACGGATGAACCGGGCCAGGAAGCAGGCCGCTTCCAGCGTGCGCGGATCCAGGGCCTCGGGAAACACCACCGTGGGGCGGTTCCGGGGCTCCGCCAGCAGGCGGCTGTCGAGGGAGGCTTCGATGTCAAACATGGGACTCCAAGGACCTTGGCCCGCCGAGTCTATCAGGGCCCCGCGGCCGCTTTTCTACCTGATGGTCATATGTGACCTCAGCGGTCTGCGATGGCCACGGATTCGACCCAGACCACCTCGCAGGAACCGTCCCCGGTATCCGTCCGGGTGAGGCTGCTGACCCAGTGCCAGCCGTCCTGCCCATCGGCCCGCACCAGCTGCCCGCGGAGCGTCACCAGCTGCCCCGGCTTCGCGGCCAGCAGCCGCCGTTCCACGACGGAGGTTGCCGGGATCAGGTGCATGTTCGCCGCATGGCTCATGATCTCTGAGGGCGAAATCGACAAGCGCGCTGCGCTCCAGAAGAACCAGCGGTCCCGCTGGCTGACGGTGATGTCCTGGAGGACCCGGGAATCGGACATCGGGCCCCAACCCAGCGCGAAGTCCACCGGCGACAGGTCCGCCGCACGATCGAAGCGGTAGCGCTCGACGCCCAGGACCCGGGCCCGGAGCTCGAAGCGGGCGAGGGATGTGATCCGGTGCGCGCGGAAGGTCCACGGAGCGCCTGGTTCAGCAGCCACTTGCAAGGGTTCCTCCGGCGCGAGTACACCCGCCGGCTGCGTCACGGGACGCCCCTGCCACCACAAGAGGCCCATGCCGAAGGCGGCCACGCCCAGCGTCACCAGCCCCCAGCGCTCCCTCAGCCATTCGCGGAGATCGTCCATGCCGCCAGCATACCTGCCGGAGAATGGTGATGCCCGTCACGGCGCAGGCGGCAGTCCAGCCTATGTTTCGTGCCTTCGTATGGTTCTTTTCCCCCTGGATCCAAGCCGCCCGCTCCTCGCTGAACCAGCTGAGCCGGGGCGCCGGACCACGGAAGAACCCCAGCATCCGGGCGGGACGGCGCCCGGGACCGGTCCCCACACCCAACCCCGTCCCCTGGAGTCCTCATGGACCTCACCTGGCTTTCCGCCAATCCCGGCCTGACCCTGCTTGCCCTGCTCGGAGGCGCCTTCGCGCTGCTCCTCCTCAGCAAGTGGATCCGCTACATTCCCAACAACCGCGTGGGCATCGTCGAGAAGCTCATCAGCGGCAAGGGCTCGGTCAAGACTGGACTCATCGCGCTCAACGGCGAAGCGGGCTTCCAGCCCCAGCTCCTGCGCGGCGGCTGGCACCTGCTCACGCCCTTCCAGTACCGCATCCACAAGATGCCCCTGGTGACCATCCCCCAGGGCAAGATCGGCTACATCTTCGCCCGCGACGGCAAGGACCTGCCCCCCACCCAGACTCTGGCCAGCAACAGCCATGGGGCCGACTTCCAGGACCTGGTGGCCTTCCTGCAGAACGGCGGGCAGAAGGGTCCCCAGCGGCAGATCCTCCGTGAGGGCATCTACGCCATCAACCTGGCCCAGTTCGTGGTGCTCACCGAGGATCAGATCTATTACCTCCCGCTGGACAAGAGCGAGCTGGAGACCTTCCAGAAGATGAGCGCCATCATCGCCGAGCGGGCCGGCTGGCGCCCCGTCATCATCCGCGGCGCAGACGATGCGGTCGGCATCGTGACCGTGCATGACGGCCCGAGCCTCCAGAGCGGCGAGATCATCGCCTCCACCGTGGGCGAGGATCCGCAGAGGGCCTCGACCTACCACAACAACTTCCAGGACGCCGACAAGTTCCTGGTGGCGGGTGGCCAGAGGGGCCGCCAGTACCAGGTGCTGGTGGAAGGCACCTACTACATCAACCGGCTCTTCGCGACGGTGGAGATGATCCCGAAGACCGTGGTGGAAGTGGGCACCGTGGGCGTGGTGGTGAGCTACACCGGCGCCATTGGCGCGGACATCAGCGGCCAGGAGTACCGGCACGGCGAACTGGTCACCAATGGCCAGCGCGGTGTCTGGAGCGATCCCCTGCTGCCGGGCAAGTATGCCTTCAACACCTACGCCGGCAAGGTCCTGATGGTGCCGACTACAAACTTCATCCTGAAGTGGACGAAGGGCGAGGTGGGCAGCCACAAGTTCGACGAGAACCTCTCCGAAGTGAGCCTGATCACCAAGGATGCCTTCGAGCCGAACCTGCCCCTCAGCGTCGTGGTGCACATCGACTACCGCAAGGCACCCCTGGTCATCCAGCGCTTCGGCGACATCAAGAAGCTGGTGGAGCAGACGCTGGACCCCATGGTCAGCGCCTACTTCAAGAACATCGGCCAGACCCGCACCCTCATCCAGCTCATCCAGGACCGCAGTGCCATCCAGGAGCAGAGCGGCGTCCAGATGAAGGAGAAGTTCACCCAGTACAACCTGGAGCTTCAGGAAGTGCTCATCGGCACCCCCACCAGCGGCGCCCCCGGCGGCCAGATCGAACAGATCCTCGTGCAGCTCCGCAGCCGCCAGATCGCGGACGAGCAGGTGGAGACCTACGGCCGCCAGCAGAGCGCCGCGACCAAGGAGCGGGAACTGCGCGAGGCCGAAGCCACTGCCAAGCAGCAGACCACCCTCACGGAATCGGCCATCAGCATCCAGGTGCAGAGCAACCAGGGCAAGGCCGACTACGCCAAGGCCCAGCAGCAGGCGGCGCAAATCCAGACACTGGCTGGCGCCGAGGCCGAGAAGGTGCGCCTCATGGGCGAAGGCGAGGCCAAGCGCATCAAGGTCATGGCCGAGGCCCAGGCCGAACAGGCCGCCCGCGTGGGCATCGCCCAGGCCATGGCCATTGAGGAGCAGGTCCGCGCCTATGGCGGCCCGCAGTTCCAGCTGGTGCAGCAGGTCATGAACCGCTTCGCCGAGGCCATCGAGAAGTCCCAGGTGGACGTCGTCCCCAAGATCCACATGGGCGGCGGTGACAAGGGCGGCGGCAGCCTCATCGAGAGCCTGCTGGGCCTCCTGCTCAGCGAGAAGGCGGGGCAGCTGGCAGGCGTGGTGACTGCCACGGCGCCCAACGCCGAGGCGGAAGCCCTCAAGGCCACGCTGCGGCAGAACCTGACGAAATAGCGCTCAGCACCCCTCGGCCCCCGGGCGGAAACGGAGCAGGCTTCCTTCCTGCCCGTCCCCCCCCGGGGGCTGAGTTTTACGCCGTCGTCCTTTCGGAATCCGGGTGGAGCCCGTCCTGCTCAGCACCACAGGCCTTCCGGCTGCTCCACACCAACCAGGTGGCCCAGGCGTTGAACAGGGCCACGCCACCCAGGATGGCCGCGAGGCGGATGAAGGGCTGCTCGTAGGCCATGCGCAGCTCGACCCGCATGACGGTCATGACGGTCCAGATCAGGGTGCAGAGGCCCAGGACGCCCGTCATGAGGAAGCGGATCTCCGCCCAGGGGATGAACAGCGCCACGATCAGCATGCCGGTGAGGGGCACGATCATGATGAGCGGGAAGCCCAGGCGCATGGCCAGCACGGCCACCAGGAGCAGGCAGAACTGGGCGGGCAGGATGCGGCGGAAGGACATGGGATCTCCTGGATTTATATTTCATACCATTTTATCCCAAACTTGGATCACAACCCAATCTGACCCCGACCCTTAGACTGGAAGCATGTCTGACTCGGTCCTATTCGCCCTCCTCGATGCCTGCCGCCGCCTCCATGCCGGGGGTCTGCTGGCGGCCTCAGACGGCAACCTGTCCGTGCGCCTGCCCAACGGCCTCATCGCCATGACGCCCAGCGGCGTGCCCAAGGCAAAGGTGCAGTTGGGCGACCTCGCCCACCTGGAATTGGATGGAACCATCGTGTCCGGCCGCCCCAGCAGCGAGCGGGCCATGCACCTGGCCATCTACCGGACGGTGCCCGAGGCCAAGGCCATCGTCCACGCCCACCCGCCCACGGCCATCGCCTGGACCCTGGTCCGGCCGGAGCTGGTGGAGCTGCCTTCCGACGGTCTGCCCGAGGTAATCCTCGCCGCGGGCCGCATCCCCATCGTGCCAATGGCCATGCCCGGCACCGAGGCCATGGGCACCAACCTGCTGCCCTTCCTGCCCGGGCACCGCCTCATGATCCTGGCCCGACACGGCGGTCTCTGCTGGGGTGGGCACATGGACGAGGCCGCTGGCGGCATGGAGCGCCTGGAGCAGGTGGCCACCATCCTCTGGAAAGCCGAGGCCCTGGGCGGCGCCAAGCCGCTGTCTGCCCCAGAACTCGAAGAACTGCGGGCACTGAGGGCCAAGCTCGGACCCAGGATAATCTGATGAACCCCTTCGAATCCCTGGGTCTGAGACACGACGGCCGGTCGCTGTGGGTGCTGGACCAGACCCAGCTGCCCGATGCTGAAGTCTGGCTGGACGGCAGCCAGCCGGAGGCCATGGTCGCCCTCATCCAGCGCCTGGCGGTGCGTGGCGCACCGCTCATCGGCGTGGCGGCGGCGACCTGCCTGGCCACCTTCGCGCACCGCGGCGCCTCGGCCAGCGAGTGCGCAGCCGCCTGCGCGGACCTTCGGGCCGCCCGGCCCACGGCCGTGAACCTCATGTGGGCCATGGACCGCATGAAGGGCTCCGCCGATCCCGTGACTGAGGCCCAGGCCATCTTCGAGGAGGACGTGCGGCTCTGCGAGGGCATGGCCCGGCACGGGGCGGAGCTCATCCAGGATGGTGAGGGCCTGCTCACCCACTGCAACACGGGCGGCCTGGCCACCGCGGGCATCGGCACGGCCCTGGGCGTCATCCGCCGCGCCCACGAGCAGGGCAAGCGTATCCACGTGTTCGCGGACGAGACCCGCCCCCTGCTACAGGGCGGGCGCCTCACGGCCTGGGAGCTGCGGAAGCTGGGCATCCCCGCGACGCTCATCACCGACAGCATGGCGGCCCTGCTGCTGCGCGACGGCAGCGTGCAGCGGGTGCTGGTGGGCTCCGACCGCGTGGCCGCCAACGGCGACTTCGCCAACAAGGTGGGCACCTACGGCCTCGCCGTGCAGGCCCGCCACCACGGCGTGCCCTTCCACCCCGTGGCCCCCTTCTCCACGGTGGACCTGGCCTGCCCGGACGGCGCCGCCATCCCCATCGAGCTGCGGGCCGAGGCCGAGGTCCGCGGCTACGGCGCCCTGCGCTGGGCCCCGGAGGGCATGCCCACCTGGAATCCCAGCTTCGACGTCACGCCTGTGGACCTCGTCACCAGCCTGGTACTGGACCGCGGCGTCTACACCACCGAGGAGCTGCGCTCGGGCGTGCTGGCCCGGGTCTGCTGACTATTTCAACATCTCCAGGATCGAATCGATCTGGGTGGACACCTGGACGATGTTGGCGTTCACGCTCTCGATCTCCTGAGTCAAGGCCCGGACAGTGTCCACGGACTTGCCCATCTGCTCCGCCACCACAGCGAAGCCCCGCCCGTGGGTGCCCGCCTTGGCGGCCTCGATGCTGGCGTTGAGGGCCAGCATCTGCATGCTGGACATCACCTGGTTGATCTCCTTGACGATGGCCTGGCTGCCCTGGAGGCCCGTGGCCAGCCGGTCCTTGATCGGATGGACGACATCGGACACCTCGTCCTGGGTGTGCTGGCGGTGCTCGGCCATGACCTGGATCATCAAGCGGGCCATGCCGTGGGTGAGAATGCCCGTGCGGGTGCCCACCAGCCGCTGGGCCAGCAGCTCGTCGAAGCCGTCAATGCCCGTGGTCTCAATGACGAAGTCGACCTTCTCGCGCTTCAGGGCCTGCTCGAAATCCGTGTAGATGGGGATCTGCTTCGCCTTGGCGGCCACCATGGCCGGCGCTGTGACGCTCTTGTCCACCACGAAGCGGATCCGGGCGAGCCGGCTCGAGTCGAAGAAGCCGAACAGCTGCATGCCGCCCCGCCCGCCACCGATCACGCCGATGGTGATCGCCTCATGGTTGGCTGCCAGATCCACCATCGATACCCCCTGTTCCAGTCCCTCTCATCGGGAGGCGACTCCTGCAAGTCCACTTCCGGAGCCGGCGGGCCTCAGAGGGCTGGCTGGAACTCCCTCAGGGAGGGTGCGTTGGCTTTGGTGGCGAAACCCTCGGGCGGATAGATGTAGTCCAGGTCGAAGCAGGCGGTGCAGAAGTCCTGGCGGCGTCCGGGCAGCAGCACCTCGAAATCCGCCACCTCCAGCCACCGCAGGCTGTCGGCGCCGAGGTAGTCCCGGATCTCCGCCTCCGACATGCGGTTGGCGATCAGCTCTTCCCGAGTGGGCGTATCGATGCCGTAGAAGCAGGGGCCGATGACCTTGGGTGATCCGATCCGCACGTGGATCTCCTTCGCCCCGGCCTGGCGCACCATCCGCACGAGTTTCCTCAGGCTCGTGCCCCGCACGATGGAGTCGTCGATGAGAACCACGCGCTTGCCCGGGAAGAAGTCCGGCAGCGGGTTGAACTTCTGCTTCACGCCCTCGTCCCGGCTGGCCTGGGTGGGCTTGATGAAGGTGCGGCCCACGTAGTGGTTGCGCAGGAGCCCCATGCCGAACTCGGCGCCTTTGGCTTTGGCATAGCCGTGGGCGATGAAGTTGGAGGAGTCGGGCACCGGCATCACCACCAGGTCGTCGCCGTCCTGGATGGCCTCGTCCTTGGCGGCCATGCAGGCGCCGATGCGCTGGCGGGTCTGGTAGACGTTCTCGCCGAAGTGGCTGCTGTCGGGGCGGGAGAAGTAGATGAGCTCGAAGACACAGTGCCGGGGCTGGAGGGGCGCGTGTCCCACGGACTGCAGGGGCTGGCCCCGCTCCAGGCGGAGGATCTCCCCGGGCAGGACCTCCCGCAGGAGCCGCGCGCCGACGATGCCGAACCCGCAGGACTCGGAGGAGAACACGGTCCCTTCGCTGGGGGGTTCGCCCTCGCCCTCGTGGGTCAGGTGGCCCATGACCATGGGCCGGAAGCCGTGGGGATCGCGGAAGGCGTAGAGGCGGTCGCGGTACATCAGCACCGTGGAGAAGGCACCCTTCAACTCGGCCTGCACCCGGGCAATGGCCGCCTCGATGTCCAGCCCCCGGACGTGATACATGGCGATGAGCCGGCCGATGAGCTCGGCGTCGTTGTCGCTCTTGAGGACCACCCCCTCGCCCTCCAGGCGGGCGCGGAGTTCCCCGTAGTTGATGAGGTCGCCATTCGACGAGATGGCCATGACCGGTCCCTCGGCCAGCTCGATGAGGTGGGGCTGGGCATTGACCACGTCGCTGCAGCCGGCGGTGGGGTAGCGGACATGACCGATGGCCGTGGTGCCCGAGAGCCGGGCCTGCACCTCCTCGTCCAGCACCTGCTTCACCAGGCCCATGCCCTTGTGACCCACGATGCGGCCCCCGGCGTCCCGGGCTGCGGCGCCGCAGCTCTCCTGGCCCCGGTGCTGGATGGCAAAAAGGATGGACGCGACGAGCCCGGTGGCGCCTTCAGCTTCAAATACACCCGCAATGCCGCACACGCCGGACCTCCCGAAATCGAACCGCCAGCCGTCGGAGGTTGCCTCTGCACCGGATGGGAGGATCAGGATAGCAAGAGCTGCGGCGAAGCCCGAGCCTGCCATTCCTTGCTTATTCGAGCGCCACCTAACCCTTACGATACGCAGTGATCATGCCCTTCACCCGTTCCCGACCCTGAGCTATTCTACGAATCCCTCCCGGAGGTCCCATGCTGATTGAGGCCCGCGCGTTGTGGCTAAGTGTCGTGTTGTCCCAGGTCCTCGCCGGAACCGGCGTGCCTTGGCCCAAGGAGAGGCCAGTCCAGCCGGTAAGCTATGCCGCCAAAGAAGCCTTGGTCCAGGTTGGCCAGGAGGGGATCCCGAAGGCCATCGAAGTGGCCGCGGACTGGAAGAAGTTCGACAAGAGCGCCAATGCCCTCCGGGGCCTCAGTGCGTTGCCGGAGTTCCCCGAGATAAAGCGCACCTGGGATCGGGGCGAGATCGGGAAGGCGGCCGGCATGCTGTCCTGGACTCTGCTGAAGGTCGGCTTTCCACCAGCGGATGCAGTGGACCTGGCTGGCAAGGCCATGGCAGCAGGCATACTCGCCGGCAAGGATGCGGCTCATCGCAACCAACTCAACGACCTCTACCGCTCCTACAAGGCGGCAGGATCGGGCGGAGCCGGGGGGGACCGGGGCGTATACGGATTCCGACAGGGGTTCTTGTCGGGCAACATCCGCGAGGATATCCGCCGAACTTGTCCCGGTGTCACGGAGGAGAACCTGCGGCGGATGGAGGAGACCGCGCTCCGCACCTACTGCGAGAACCGCCAGTACCAGGAGGGCTTCGAAGCCTACAAGCAGCAAGTGAAGCGGTGGATGTCTGACAACGGCATCCCCTGGAGCGGCGAAGAGGCCACCTTCGAGCGTCTGCTGATCCAGATCGACGGGGCCGAGAAACAGATCGCCGCCAGGGGCGCATCTGGCAGCCTCTTCGACCTTCAGCGAGCCAAGCTGATACGCGCCATCCTCCGGGGCGGGCCCACGGGCCTGGACACCGCGCTTGCGGAGTTTTTCAGCCAGCACTTTGGCGATGTGCGGAATGCCAAGGGTGAGAAGGTCGGGACCAGGTCGGCTGCACCAACGCCCGCCCCCACCCGGCCCACCGCCACCTACCGCAACGTCTTCGAGTGGGCGGTGCCGCCCGACCGCCGTTGGCAATTGGGCGACTGGCAGGTGAAGCATGGCAGTGCCTGGTACCAGACCGGAGAGCTCTACGTCAACGGCGAGTCCATCGGGGCCTGGAACCTCACGGACGGCGGAGAGGCCACCCGCATCCGCCAGAAGGTGCTGGACGTCCCTCCCAACACCAGGGTGGAACTGAAGGTCACCATCCCCAAGGCCGGGCCGAGCTACACCATGACCATCAGCCAGACCACCGGCGCGAGGGACGCCACCTTCAAGGTCTGGTGGTTCTGCGATTCCCTGTTCTGCGAGCCTAAGAAGTAGCCCCCGTCATCCGGCGCCGGGGATGCAGCACTCGGGCCACCACCAGGGACAGGAGACCCGCAAGGGTCCAACCCAGTCCTGTGATGAGGGCATAGCCGACCGAGGCGGGCAGGTTCGCCCAGGGACAAGCCGGGAGGTAGGCGATGGGGACCCTGACAAAACGGGCATCCTTCACCGACGTAAAGGCGGTGCCCTCCTGGACACGGCCATCCCCCGCCGTGAAGCGGTACCGAACGCCATAGGCCCCCCGGGAGGAGACGCCGCCTTCCTGGCGTACGATCACGCCCGTGGCCCGAGCCCCCAGAGCCAGGATCAGCGGCTTGGAGGCGGCCATCCCCAGAAAGAGACAGGCGAGACCACGCAGCGTCAGGGAGATCCCTCGATCCAGACTTCTGGGAGGATGCTCAGGCAGTGGCATTCCAGGTGGGTTTCAGTTGGCGTAGGCGAGCTGCTGGTGCAGGCCCCGCCCGGCCGTGTCCTTCCCGATGTCCAGGTCCAACGATCCGGGGACGACCACCTTTCGCTCCACCTGGGGCACATAGCCCTGCTTCCAGCAGATCACGGTGTAAGTCCCGGCCGGGACGCTCAAGGAGTAGGACCCGTTGCTCTCGGTAAGGTCCTTGGCGAGCACGCGGCCCCTCACTTTGTCCGTGCCCGTGGAGCCGATGTCCAGGTGCAGGTCGGTCCCGACCAAGACCGTGGCCCCGGCCAGGGGGCGGGTCTCGGGAAGGTGGCCTACGGAGCCGCCGATCTGATGGGTCACCTTGCCCGTGAGCTTGGCCTGGGCTGTGGCGGGCAGGGCGACCAGGCAGGTCGCGGCGAGCAGGAGAATCTTGGTGGAACGCAGCATGGTGGCCTCCTTTTGGGCTGATTCGCAATCAGGATAATCCGGAGGACGCGTCCTGAAGCGGAAAAGATGATTGGACCATCGGCAATGGCCCCTTCACTGCCCCCGTCCGCTCAGCGCCTGCAGGCCCACGCCCACCACGATGACCGCGAGGGCCACCCAGCGCATGGGCGTCATCGCTTCGCCGAGGAAGGCGCGGGCCATGAGGGCGTTGGCGATGAAGCCCAGGGCCAGGAAGGGATAGGCGTAGTTCACCTGCACCATGGAGAGGGCCCCCAGCCAGACCACCACGCTCACGGCGTAGCAGGCCAGACCCGCAATGACCCAGGGCTCCAGCATCAAGCGGAAGAGCGGGCCCACGGCCAGCTGCATGCCCCCGGCCGCCTGGAGGCCCTTCTTCAGGCAGATCTGCGCAGCGGCGTTGAGCAGCACGCCCAGTACGATGAGGGGGATGGCCTTCAGGTTGGGGCTCAAGGGGCCTCCTCGGGGATGGGGTTCGGTCGCTTCTTCAGCAGCAGGATCTCACCCCCGCCCGTGGGCACGGCGAGCAGCACCTCGAAGCGGGCCCGCAGGGTCGGCGTCATGCCCCAGGCATCCTGTTCCCACTCGCCGCGCTGGGCCACGAGACGGGCCTCGGGATGCATGGCTTCCAGGTCCCTGGCCGAGCGCAGCTCGGGCATCAGGTGATCGGTGTAGACCATGACGCCGCTGCGGATGGTCTGCCAGTAGAAGACCGGGCGGCCGGCGATCAGGGGCTGGACGGCCGCGGTCCAGCGGCGGTAGGACTTGGGAGGATCCAGCAGCCGGAAGCCCCAAGTGCCCCCCACCAGGTAGAGCAGGCCCAGGGCCAGCGCCGCGCCCGGAATGAGCCGAGCCGCCCGACCGCGGACCGCCTGCACCACCACGAAGGCGAGGCCGGCCACCATGCCCAGGGCCATGAGGCGCAGAGGGCCGAGGAAGGGGGCGAGCTGGGCCTGCACCTTGGC
>NZ_JBATQW010000016.1:0-21870 GCF_049292215.1 Geothrix sp.
GGGGATCGGTGTTCGCGTAGTTCGGAATGATGCCGTCCATGTAATGGGGCGTGCCCTGAGGGTCCATGGTCCCGAGGGGAGCCGGGGCAAGGGCTCCTTCCTTGGGGGCCTTGTAGTACGGGACCGAACCCTTGGTCTTGACGGCAGCCTTGACGGCAGCCTTGGCGGCGGCCAGCGCAGCCTCGCGAGCTGGGCGGTTACGCTCCGCGGCGGCCTTGCGGGCCTCCATCATGGTGCGACGACGGACCGCACGCTCGATGATGGCGTTCTGATCGCCACCTACCTGAGGTGCGGCTGTGCGTCGCTGCGGCTCCTGTGCCACGGGGTTTTCGGCGTAGAGGCCGACTCCCGTGAACAGGGCTGCGGCGAGAGCCAGCAGACGGTTGAACTTCTGGAGCATGGAGCACCTCGCTTTGAGAGAAGAGCTGGTGAGGGAATGAGGGCGGGAGAAGAGGGATACAAAGAGGCCCAACAAGTCCAAAGGACCCTGGGCTGGGTGGTATTCGGCTTTCAATCAAAGGAAAGCATCGGATGGCTTGGGGATCAGAACTATAGGTAATTACCCCTATTGACCTACCAAAGAACCATGTAAGTTTCGGCTCACCCCATGTGGAGACCAGGCAGAAGAATATTTAAATGACAACATTGTCAGGATTTCACCTGACCCTGCCTAATCGTCCCGAATACGCCCTACAAATAGTGCGGGCAGGCCGAATGGCACGAGTTGTGACGATTTTTTTGTAAAAACCAGATATTCCCAGGCCCAGTCAGACCGCACTGCGGTCAGTAGTACAGCTCGGCAGTGAACAGGTAGGTCCCACCCAGCCCCGCCGCCAGGAGGACCTTGCCGGTTCCCAGGAGGGTGGCGGTATGGATGCGCCTGCTGGTGGTCATGCTGCCAGTGGCGGCAAAGGTCCCATTGGCAGGGTCGAAGAGCTCATTGGCTGCCAACACCACCCCGCTGCCGACGCCCCCGCTGATGAGTACCTTTCCGGTCGGCAGGAGCACGGCCGCATGCAACCGGTCCCGCTGCAGGACAAGGGTGCCGGCGGTAGCGGTGAAGGTCCCGGCGGCTGGGTCGTAGAGCTCGGCCACGCTCGTGAGCGAGCCCCCCACCACCAGCACCTTGCCATTCGCAAGCACCGTGGCCGTGTGGAAGACCCTCGGTACGGAGAGGCTTGCTGTTGCGGTAAAGGTATCGGCCACAGGATCGTAGAGCTCCCCGGAGGCGATCACCCCAGTCGTCTGCCCACCCGTGATAAGGACCTTGCCGCTGCCTAGGAGGCTGGCGGTGTGGTCGACCCTGGCGGCCAAGGGCGCGCCCACCGTGGCCGTGAAGGCATTGGTGGTGGGATCGTAGAGTTCGGCGGTCTTGAGGTAAGCGAGGAGGCCGCGTCCGGAGAAGATCAACACCTTGCCGCCCGGCAGCGACGTCGCCGTGTGCTGGGCGCGTTCCGAGACCATGGTCCCCGCGACAGAGAAGCTGTTGGTCCCGGGGTCATAGAGCTCAGCCGACTTCGTCACGCCGGCCAATGTGTACCCCCCGGTGACGAGCACCTTGCCGTTGGGCAGCAGGGTCGCCGTGTGGGAATACCGCGCCGAAGCCAGGTTGCCGGCGGAGGAGAAGGTGCCGGAGGTGGGATCATAGAGCTCGGCGGAATCGAGGGGTATTCCGTTGAAGCCGCCGACGATGAGGACCTTCCCGTTGGCCAGCAAGGTAGCTGTGTGGGAGTGGCGCAAGGTGGTCAGGCTGCCCGTCGCGATGCAGGTGCCGGGGCCGCCCGAGGACGAGAGCACGGTCAAGGTGGCGCTGGTGCTGGTCGCGCTCTGCCCATTCCCGGCCGTGATGTGGACACTGTAGGTGCTGCCACTGTCGGCGAGGACCGTGGTCGGCGTCGTATAGGACGCGGCTGTGGCGCTCGGAATCGCCACACCGTCCTTCGACCACTGATAGGTCAGGGTTCCACTGCCACTGGCGACCACACTGAAGGTGGCGGTCTGACCTTCCAGGACGGACTGGTCGGCCGGCTGGGTCGTGATGGTGACGGGAAGCACCGTGGTCACCGTCAGGATGGCGGCACTGCTGGTCAGGACGTTCCCATTGGTATCGGAGATGTCCACAGTGAAAGAGCTGCCGTCATCGGCCAGGACCGTCGCGGGTGTCGTGTAGGAGGCCGAGGCAGCACCCGCAATGGCGATGCCCCCCTTCGCCCACTGATAGGAGAGGGTCCCGGTTCCATTCGCCACCACGGTGAAGGTCGCGGTCTGGCCCACCTGGACCGACTGGCTGGCGGGCTGTGTCGTGATCGTGATGGCCGGTGGCTTGGCGTTGACCGTGATGGTGAGGCTGGCGGTGGTACTGCCGGCGCCGTTGGTGGCAGTCACCGTGAAGGAGGTCGCGGCCGAGGGGGTCGTGGGCGTTCCCGTCATGGCTCCCGATTTCGGATCGAGAACCAAACCATCCGGCAAGGATGGGCTGATCGAGTAGGTGTCGGGGTTGCCCCCGCCATGGGTGGGGCTGTTAGTGGGGATTGCCGTGCCCACGGTATAGATGGCCGGGTTGGTGCCGTAGCTGAGGCCTGTGGGGGCCACTGCGACCTCTTTGCACGCCGTCGAGAAAAGAGCCAGGCCGACCAGCATCGTCCAGCAAATGGATCCGATAGTGCGCATGTGAACCTCAGCCTGATCCGTCGATCCCTCGGGGAACCCTAGAGCATACGAGCTTCTAACCAGGTTCAGTGAATCACCCATTCACTGCTGGGCCAGAGCCTGGGCTCCTTCCCCGGCTCACTGCCGGGAAGGACCTGCATGATGTAACACCCCCTCGAGGCGTAGCGCTGACCCGCGCCGAAGCTGAAGCGCAGGTAATCCGGGAGCGCATAGTCCCGGAGCATCCCGATACGGTCCATCAAGTTGTCCCGGTAGATGTTCCGGTCCATTTCGAGCAGGAGGGCCTGGAGAATCATCAGCATGGAATAGGTGCGAGTGGAGATCCGTGACTCCGGTTTCGGACGGGGGATCCCCTTCATAAGGGGCACTGCCAGACGGGAGATCTTGACCTCCTCGAGGGGCTCCCGATAGGGATAGGTGATCCAGGTGAAGGGCCAGGCCCTTTCCGGCAGCGTCATCAGCTTCGAGCCGAGCAGCCTCGAGGACACGATCACGCCACCTGGCCGGTCGGCTTGCAGCTCCAGGTTTCCGAGGATCTCTGAAACGCCATTGCCCTGCCATAACACCAGGGCGGTCGGTCGCTCCTGCTGCAGCACTTTCCTCACTGAGTCGGTGGTCAGCAGCTCCCCTGGCTTGAGCTGAATCTCCTTGGGGGGCTCCTTCCCCAGTTCCTTCCAGGTTTCACGAAATCCAGCGGCCAGTTCCCGGGCCTCGGGCCCCGCCTGAATGACCTGGAGCACCCTCTCAGTAGCGGTCGGGTGATCCTGGTCAGCCAGAAACCGGGCAGCAGTCTCCCCCTCCTGGTAATACCCCTTCGAGAAATACTGCGTGTACCATCCCGTCTCCGAGAGGGCGGGTAAGTCCGTGATTGGGAAGAGGCAGGGGAGCCGGTTGCTTTCGCAGAAATCGTGAATGGGTTTCCATTCTCGGGTGGAGATGCCCCCCAGGAGCGCGAACACCGGGGACTTGGCGAGGTAGGCTTCAAGTTGCGCTTTCCATGTGTCTGGAGCGCCCTTCAGTCGCCACACATCCAGGTATAGGCTACGGAAGGAACCGGACATCTCCTTCCCGCCGATGCTTCCATACATCTTGGTATCCATGATGTGAGCACGGCTATTGTGCCTTTCGATGTAATTTTTGAGGGGCACCAGCATGGCCTCCTGGTCCTCGGTGCTCACCTCATCCGTGACCACCGTGGCGAACCGGATGCCGGCATTGTCGACACCGGGCGACAGGTCTGCAGAGAGGGACCAGAGGTAGTGAGTCAGGATGGCCATGTTCCCATCGCTCAGGTCATACCTGGGCATGGCCTGGTTCAGCTGCCGGCCACTGGGGTCGATCCCGGTCCGCAGGACCTTGGCAAGGGTCGAGTCGTCATAGGGCGGGCGCGCGGGCGGACTAGCCACGCGCAGATGCTTCCGCTCCTCGGGGAAAAGGTTCGGGAATTTCCAATAGCGGGTCTGGGCCAATTTGAAGCCATTGGTAGGCAACGTCACCACGCCACCCTCATTGGACCCCAGTCCACTCCGCAGGTGACAGCTGGCACAGCTGTATGTGGTTCCAGCAATCGCAACTTCGCCGCTAACAAACGTACGCATGGCCGTGCCATCCGGAAGAATCCCCTCCCGGTACATGCGCTCACCCAAAGCGAGTGCCTTCTCGGCTGGCATCCCGGCCACGGTAGTCGGCTTGGCCCTCTGCTTCTCAGGAGCAGTTGCGAACGCGGTCGTCACGATGATGCTGGCCCCTAGGAGCAGCATTGGACGCAACCAGGAGGGCATGGCTAGGTTCAGCGGATTCACAGATTCCTCACTCTCTTGAATGCATCCAGGATGTCACAGGATCGGACCAGGCCTTGGTGGCACAGTTCCGGCTGCACCTTGGCGCCGTCCTGACCCACCAAGGTGACATCGGACACCGAGCAGATCTCGCACCTCTGAGCCGCTAGGGGGAACCCGGACGCGGCGCAGATCCCCACCAGTACTCCGGCGGTGAACCCTATGCGTCGAGTCATGCTGGGTCCTCCTGGTGATCGCGGTTTGAGCGGTCATGCCCTGGCTGATGCCGGGGATCGTGAATCGATTGTACGCATGCCCCAGGAAATCCGAACCATCCACCCCACCCGACGTGGCCCAAATGCATGACGGCCCGCCGAGGCGGGCCGTCATGGACTACATGGTTCTACTACCTAGAGGTCTTCGCCGTCGATCTCGGTCATGCCCTGGAGCTCTTCGACGTGCTGCGCCATGCGGGCGTATTCGTCGTCGAAGTCCTCCCCAGCCGAGAACTCGTTGAGGCTGGGCTCGGGGTACTCGCCCTCCTCGATGTCGAGGTTCCGGTAGTGGGCCATGCCGGTGCCGGCGGGGATCAGGCGACCCAGGATGACGTTCTCCTTGAGCCCGCGCAGGTAGTCCACGCGGCCTTCCAGAGCCGCTTCGGTGAGGACGCGGGTGGTCTCCTGGAAGCTGGCGGCCGAGATGAAGCTCTCGGATGTCAGCGCGGCCTTGGTGATGCCGAGCAGCAGGGGCTCGCAGGTGGCGGGCTGGCCGCCATCCTTGAGGGCCTGTTCGTTGATCTCCTTGAAGCGGTGCTTGTCGACCTTCTCCTCGACGATGAGCGGGGTGTCGCCCACGTCGGTGATGAGGACCCAACGCAGCATCTGGCGGATGATCACCTCGATGTGCTTGTCGTTGATGACCACGCCCTGGGCCCGGTAGACCTCCTGGACTTCGTTGACGAGGAAGGCCTGGAGGGCCCGATCGCCCTGAACCTTGAGAAGATCGTGGGGGCTGACGGCACCCTCGGTGAGTTTCTCTCCGGCGCGGATCTCATCGCCGTCCTGGACCTGGATGTGCTTGCCACGGGGAATGAGGTATTCGCCCTTCTCCCCGGTCTCGGCCTCGACCAGGACCTTCTGGTTGCCGCGGACGCGGTTGCCGTACTTCACATAGCCGGTGACTTCGCTGATGATCGCGGGTTCCTTGGGCTTGCGGCCTTCGAAGAGCTCCGTCACGCGCGGCAGACCGCCCGTGATGTCGCTGGTCTTGGCCTGCTGGCGGCTGGTCTTGGCGATGACGTCGCCGGGCAGCAGTTCCTGGCCCTCTTCCACTTCGATGTAGGCGCCGGTGGGGATGTTGTAGCGCTTGAGCACCTTGTGGTTGTCCCCCTTGATGTTGATGTGGGGGTGGATCTTGTCGTCCGTGGGATCGATGACCTTCTTGCGGAAGTTGCCCGAGATCGGATCCTTCTCTTCCTGGTAGGAGACGTTGACTTCGAACTCCTTGAAGTCGGCGAGGCCGCCCACTTCGGTGAGGAGCACGTCGTTGTACGGATCCCACTCGGCGAGCACGGTGCGGGGCTCGACCTTCTCCTTGTCCTTGACCTTGAGGATGGCGCCCGAGGTGACCTTGTAGCGCTCACGCTCGTTGCCGTCCTCGTCGGTGACGAGGATGTAGCCGTTCCGGGTCAGGGCCACGGTCTCGCCCTTGCGGTTGACGACGGTCTTCTTCTGGTCCTTGGTGTTCTCGAGACCCTCGTACTTCACGACGCCCGCAATCTGGGCCTCGTGGGTGCTCTTCTCGGAGGTGCGGCTGGCCGCGCCACCGACGTGGAAGGTACGCATGGTGAGCTGGGTGCCGGGTTCGCCGATGGACTGGGCGGCGATGACGCCCACGGCCTCGCCCAGATCGACCAGGCGGCCGGTGCTGAGGTTCAGGCCGTAGCACTTGGCACAGATGCCGCGACGGGCTTCGCAGGTCAGGGTGGAGCGGATCTTGACCTTGGGGATGCCGCTGGTCTCGATGGTGAACGCCAGTTCCTCTGAGAGGAGGGTGCCAGCGGGGGCGATGGTCTTGGCGGCATCGTAGGGATCCACGATGTCTTCAAGGCAGACGCGGCCCATGATGCGGTCGCGCAGGCGGGAGCGGATGGTGCCGTCGCTGTTGACGATGGCCTCGACCTCGATGCCGTTGATGGTCTCGCAGTCGTCCTCATTGACGATGACGTCCTGGGCCACGTCCACCAGCTTGCGGGTGAGGTAACCCGAATCCGCCGTCTTCAGCGCGGTATCGGCGAGGCCCTTGCGGGCGCCGTGGGTCGAGATGAAGTAGTCGAGAACGCTGAGGCCTTCCTTGAAGTTGGCCGTGATCGGGGTCTCGATGATGTCGCCACTGGGGCGGGCCATGAGGCCACGCATGCCGGCGACCTGACGGATCTGGGTCTTGGAACCACGGGCGCCGGAGTCGGCCAGGATGTAAATCGAGTTCAGGAACTCGCCGGTCTCGTTGCGCTTCTCCAATTCCTTCATCATGTCGCCAGCCACCTGGTCGCTGGTCTTACCCCAGACTTCCAGGATCCGGTTGTAGCGCGTAGAGGCGTCGAGCCGGCCCTCGTAGGATTCCTTCTCGATGGCGCGGACTTCATCCGAGGCAGTCTTCAGGAGCTTGGCCTTGGAGTCGGGCACGACGAGGTCGTCGATGCCCACGGACACGCCGGCGCGCATGGCCCAGTGGAAGCCAGTGTCCTTCATCGCGTCCAGCATGCGGATGGTGACTTCGGGACCGTTCAGCTTGTAGGCGCGGTTCACGAGGGAGAGCAGGCCCTCCTTCTTGAGCAGGCCGTTGATGAAGGGCACTTCCTCGGGCAGGCTGCGGTTGAAAAGCACGCGGCCCACGGTGGTGGTCTTGAGCTGGTGCTTCACGGTCTCGGCGGGCGCCTCGAAGACCTCCTGCTCGGAGTTCTTCTTGGGGTCCTTCGCGTGCCAAGCCTCGGTGTCCACCCACTCGCCGGTGTGGCGGATCTGGATGATGGCGTGGGTGTCGACGACGCCAGCCTCATGAGCCGAGACCACATCGTTGACGTTGGCAAAGACCATGCCCTCGCCCTTGCGGCCGACGCGCTTCTTGGTCAGGTAGTAGCCACCCAGCACGATGTCCTGGGAGGGCACCACGTTGGGACGGCCGTTGGCGGGGTTGAGGATGTTCTGGGTGGACATCATCAGCACCTTGGCCTCGATCTGGGCCATGGGGCTGAGGGGCACGTGGACGGCCATCTGGTCACCGTCGAAGTCCGCGTTGAAGGCGGTGCAGACCAGGGGGTGCAGACGGATGGCCTTGCCTTCGACCAGGACAGGCTGGAAGGCCTGGATGCCGAGTCGGTGGAGGGTGGGTGCGCGGTTCAGCAGGACCGGGTGGTCCTTGATGACCTCTTCCAGCACGTCCCAGACCTCGGGACGGCCTTCTTCGACCATTTCCTTGGCCTGGCGGATGGTGGCCGCGTAGCCCTTGTGCTCGAGCCGGTTGAAGATGAAGGGCTTGAAGAGTTCCAGCGCCATCTTCTTGGGCAGGCCGCACTGGTGCAGCTTGAGGTCGGGACCCACCACGATGACGGAACGGCCCGAGTAGTCCACGCGCTTGCCGAGCAGGTTCTGACGGAACCGGCCCTGCTTGCCCTTGAGGGCGTCACTGAGGGACTTGAGGGGGCGGTTGCTGACGCCGCGCAGGAGACGTCCGCGCTTGCCATTCTCAAACAGCGCGTCCACGGCCTCCTGCAGCATGCGCTTCTCGTTGCGCACGATGACGTCGGGGGCCTTCAGCTCGAGGAGCTTCTTGAGGCGGTTGTTCCGGTTGATGACGCGACGGTAGAGGTCGTTCAGGTCTGAGGTGGCGAAGCGGCCGCCGTCGAGTGGCACCAGGGGGCGCAGTTCGGGGGGCAGCACGGGCACCACGTCCAGGATCATCCACTCGGGCTTGTTGCCGGAGCGGTGAAAGGACTCGGCCACCTTGAGGCGCTTGGCGACCTTGCTTCGCTTCTGGGTGGAGGTTTCCTTCTTCATGACATCGCGCAGCTCGATGGTCAGAGCCTCGATGTCAACCTGCTTGAGCAGTTCCTTGATGGCCTCGGCACCCATCTGTGCCTTGAAGCCCTCGCCGTGGAGGCTGCGGTACTCGCGGTACTTGTCCTCGTTGAGGATCTCGCCTTCCTTCAGGGTCGTGCCGCCGCTCTCGGTGACGGTGTAGGCCTCGAAGTAGAGCACGCGCTCAAGGTCCTTGAGGGGGATGTCCAGCAGGTAGCCGATGCGGCTGGGCACGCCCTTGAAGAACCACACGTGGCTGACGGGACTCGCCAGCTGGATGTGGCCCATGCGTTCGCGGCGGACGGACTTCTTGGTGACTTCAACGCCGCACTTGTCGCATGTGACGCCTTTGAACTTCTGGCGCTTGTACTTGCCGCAGAGGCATTCCCAGTCGTTCACGGGCCCGAAGATGCGCGCGCAGAAGAGGCCGTCGCGCTCAGGTTTCAGGCTACGGTAGTTGATGGTCTCGGGCTTGGTGACTTCGCCCTTGGACCAGGAACGCATCTTGTCCGGGCTGGCCAAAGACACCCGGATGCACTCGTAGGCGTTGATGTTCTGCTGCTCAGGATACATATGGACCTCTCAAGTATTCGTCGGAGACGGAAGCGGAAACGAGATCAGCCTTCGATGGAGAAGGCAGCGGGTTCTTCTTCCGCCATGGCCGGGTCCAGCTCTTCGCGGGTGAGCATCTCGACATCGATGCAGAGCGCGTTGAGTTCCTTCTTGACGACGTTGAAGCTCTCGGGGAGGCCGGGATCCTTGATGGTCTCGCCCTTGATGATGGCCTGGTAGATCTGGGTGCGGCCGTGCATGTCGTCGGACTTGTAGGTGAGGAGTTCCTGCAGCACGTGGGCCGCGCCGTAGGCCTCGAGCGCCCAGACTTCCATCTCGCCGAAGCGCTGGCCACCGAACTGGGCCTTGCCGCCGAGAGGCTGCTGGGTGATGAGGCTGTAAGGCCCAATGCTCCGGGCATGGATTTTGTTGTCGACGAGGTGGTGTAGCTTAAGCATGTAAACGCATCCCACGTTCACGGGCTGCTCGAAGGCCTCACCGGTCATGCCGTCATAAAGCTTGGTCTTGCCGGTGACATCGGGGCCCAGCTTGTTGTTCTTCTCCCAGGCCTGGACGAGGAAGCCCTTGATGTCGGCTTCGCGCGCGCCGTCAAATACCGGCGTGGAGAAGTGGACGCCCAGCGTCTTGCCGGCCCAGCCGAGGTGGCACTCAAGCACCTGGCCGATGTTCATACGGGAGGGAACGCCCAGGGGGTTCAGCACGATGTCCACGGGGCGGCCATCGGGCAGGTAGGGCATGTCCTCCACGGGGAGGATGCGGCTGACCACGCCCTTGTTGCCGTGGCGGCCGGCCATTTTGTCACCGACCTGAAGCTTGCGCTTCACGGCCACGTAGCACTTCACGGTCTTGAGGACGCCGGGCATCAACTCGTCACCCTTGAGCAGGCGCTCCATGCGCTCGTTCAGGATGTCGCGGAGCACCTTCAACTGGCTCTCGGTGCGGTCGAGGATGTCGAGCACCTCGGCATTGATGCGGTTCTTGGCGGCAGCCACCGAGACCTGGCGGAAGCGGTGGTAGGGCACGGCCTCCAGCATGTTCTGGGTGAGCTTCTTGCCCTTGGGCAGCAGCTCCTTGCCCTTGTCGTCGTTCAGGTTCTCGTCAAGTTCCTTGCCCTTGAGCAGGGTCACGACCTTCTTCTTGGCCTCGGCGCGGATGATGCGCTCCTCGTCGGAGAGATCCTTCTCCCACTTGGCCATCTGGTCGCGCTCGATCTGCTGGGTGCGCAGATCCTTCTCCTGGCCCTTGCGGGTGAAGACCTTGATGTCCACCACGGTGCCTTCGATGCCCGGGGGCACGGTCAGGCTGGCATCCTTCACGTCGCTGGCCTTCTCGCCGAAGATGGCGCGGAGCAGCTTCTCTTCAGGAGAGAGGATGGTCTCGCCCTTGGGCGTGACCTTGCCCACCAGGATGTCGCCGTGCTTGACGGTGGCGCCGGTGCGGATGATGCCGCTGTCGTCGAGGTTCTTGAGGGCCTCTTCGCGGACCTGGGGGATGTCGCGGGTGATCTCTTCAGGGCCGAGCTTGGTGTCGCGGGCGTGGACCTCGAACTCCTCGATGTGGATCGTGGTGTAGAGGTCCTCCTTCACGACGCGCTCGGAAATCAGGATCGCGTCCTCGAAGTTGTAGCCGCGCCAGGGCATGTAGGCCACGACGAGGTTCCGGCCCAGGGCCAGCTCACCGTGGTCGGTGCAGGGGCCGTCGGCGAGGATCTGCGCCTCGGTGACGTACTCGCCCTTCTTCACCAGCGGGGTCTGGTTGAGGCAGGTGTTCTGGTTGCTGCGGGCGAACTTGACCAAGGTGTAGATGTCCACCCCGGACTCGACGCCCTCGGTCTCGGGGTCGTCCTCGACGCGCACCACGATGCGGTTGGCGTCCACGGACTCGACGATGCCGGACCGGCGGCACACCACGCAGGCGCCGGAATCCTTGGCGGCGACGAACTCCATGCCGGTGCCCACGATGGGGGCCTCGGTGCGGATGAGAGGCACGGCCTGGCGCTGCATGTTGGCGCCCATGAGGGCACGGTTGGCGTCGTCGTTCTCAAGGAAGGGAATGAGGCTGGCGGCCACGGAGACCACCTGCTTGGGGCTCACGTCCATGAGCGTGACCTGGTCGCGGGAGACGATCTTGGTTTCCCCGGCCCTGCGGACCGTGACGTCCTCGTCCTGGATCATCCCGTCCTTGTCCACGCGGACATTGGCCTGGGCGATGACGTGCTCATCCTCTTCCCAGGCGGACAAGTAGAAGGCGTGCATCTCGTACTTGGCGGGACGCTTGCCGGCCTTGGCCAGCTTCTTGTTCTCGGTTTCCAGATCCTCGAGGCGCACCACTTCCATGTAGCCGAGCTTGGAATCGCCCACGCTGGTGACCTTGGCGAAGTGGACGATCTTGCCGTTCTCGACCTTGAGGTAGGGGCTCTCGATGAAACCGAACTCGTTGATGCGGGCGTAGCAGGAGAGGGAGCTGATGAGGCCGATGTTCGGACCTTCCGGCGTCTCGATGGGGCAGATGCGGCCGTAGTGGGAGGTGTGCACGTCGCGCACCTCGAAGCCCGCGCGGTCGCGGCTGAGGCCGCCCGGTCCGAGGGCCGACAGGCGGCGCTTGTGGGTGATCTCGGACAGCGGGTTGGTCTGGTCCATGAACTGGGAGAGCTGGCTGCTGCCGAAGAACTCCTTCATGGCCGCGATCACCGGCTTGCTGTTGATCAGGTCGTGGGCCTGCACGGGATTGTTGGGATCCTGCGCGATGCTGAACTTCTCCTTGATGGCCCGCTGCACGCGCACGAGGCCGACGCGGAAGCCGTTCTCGAGCAGTTCACCCACGGACCGCACGCGGCGGTTGCCCAGGTGATCGATGTCGTCGGCGCGGACGGGGGCGATCTCGCCGACGTCCTGACGGGTGGTGTCGTATTTCTTCAGACGCAGCAGGTAGTGGATGGTCTGGATGAAGTCGTCCGTGCCCAGGGTGCGGTATTCCAGATCCGTGTTGAGAGCCAGCTTCGCATTGATCTTGTGGCGACCCACCTTGCTGAGGTCGTACTTCTGGGGATCGAAGAACATGCCGAAGAGCAGCTTCTTGCTGGATTCCAGCGTCGCAGGCTCACCGGGACGGATCTTCTTGAAGAGTTCCTTGGCGGCCTCTTCGCTGTCCTCGGTGTGATCCTTGGCCAGGGTCTCGGAGAAGACCTTGCCCGTGGCATCGGCCTCGGGGAAGCAGACGTCGAAGGACTGCACGTCGTTGGCCAGGAACATCTCGAGGTGGGTCTGGAGGAAGGGCTCGTTCGCCTCCATGAGCACCTCGCCGGTGTTCATGTTCACGATGTCCTGCAGGAGGACGGCGCCGTCCAGCATCTCGCGGGACACGGGCACGTCCTTGATGCCGGCCTTCTCCATCTGGTCGAGGAGCCGGCGGGTGATCTTCTTCTCCTTGGCCAGCACCACTTCCTTGGTCTTGGGGTGCTTCACGTCCTCTTCGGTCTTCTTGCCCTGGAGGTGGTCGCCCACGGCGACGGTGAGCTTGCCCTTCTTGAGGAAGAAGGTGGCGGGGGTGTAGAAGTGGCGGAGCATGGCTTCATTGCAGTTGAGGCTTTCAGCGAAGAGGCCCAGGGCGCGCATGAAAGTGGCGCCCAGGAACTTGCGCTTGCGGTCGATGCGGGCGTAGAGCAGGCCCTTGGCGTCCAGCTCGAACTCGATCCAGGAGCCGCGGTAGGGGATGATCTGGGCGCTGTAGAGGCTCTTGTCGGAGGCGATGCTGAAGAACACGCCGGGGCTGCGGTGCAGCTGGCTCACGATCACGCGCTCGGTGCCGTTGATGATGAAGGTGCCGCGGTCGGTCATGATCGGCAGGTCGCCGAAGTAGACTTCCGAGTCCTGGCTCTGCTTGAAGCGGCGGTTGCCCTTGTCGTCCTTGTCGAACTGGTTGAGGCGCACGCGGATCTTCAGGGGGGCGGCCATGGTGGAGCCGCGCTCCACGCACTCGTCCATGCCCATCTTCTGCTTCATCGCGACGGGCTCTTGGCACACGTCACAGATGGTCGCGGCGTTCTTATTGCGGGTGCCGCACTTGGGGCAGTCCACCGTGGGATCCTTCGGGTGGTCCGACACGATGCTGTGGCCGCAGTGCTTGCACTGGGTGCGGAGGTGCTCGAGGCCCAGGTACTTCTCGCACTTGCAGGCCCAGTGGCCCACGGTGTAGTCGAGGAACTCGACTTCGAGGTTGGCGTCGGTGCCATCAGGGTTCTTGCCGTTGTGCACGGGGAACATGGACTCGAACACGGCCTTGAGGCCGCGGGTCTCCCGCTCGCTGTGCAGCAGGTTCATCTGGAGGAATTCGTCGTAGCTCCGCTTCTGGATGTCGATCAGGTTCGGGATGGGGACCAGGGACCGGATCTTGGAGAAGTTGTGGCGCTGGCGGTAGATGTTCTGCTGAACACTCATGGTTCGCTCCAGGTAAAGTTGGCGGAACCTTCTATGGACGGCACGCGGCACGGCATTTCACAGCTGCGGGCCTTGAGCAAAGACGGCTTTGTCCCAGGGCGGGGAGCCCCGGTACGGGATTACGTGCGGTGGTGCGTGATACCCCGGTACGAACCGATGGCCACCCTGCCACCCAGCGGTGGAAGGTGCGGCCCAGGAACGTGGATGGCGCTGCGACGGCGGGCGTTTGGCAACCAGGGGCCTTTATGGGGACGAAGTCCGTTCGGGAAACCGGACGGAAGGAATAATCGTACCAGAACAAGACAGAACCGCAAAGCGTAAGGTGTGTGACACACCCTACGCTTTGCGTTAATGCTGTATCGAGAACTACTTGATCTCGACCTTGGCGCCAGCGGCCTCGAGCTTTTCCTTGATCTTGGCAGCTTCTTCCTTGGCCACGCCTTCCTTGACGGCCTTGGGGGCGCCATCGACCAGGTCCTTGGCTTCCTTGAGGCCCAGGCCGGCGACGATCTCGCGGACGGCCTTGATGACGTTCAGCTTGTTGGCGCCGGCCTCCATGAGCATGACGTTGAATTCCGTCTGCTCTTCGACAGCGGCGGCCGGGGCGGCACCGCCAGCGGCGGGAGCGGCCATCGCGGCGGCGGAAACACCGAAGCGATCCTCGAGGGCCTTGACCAGGTTGGCCAGGTCGAGCACGGTCATGGTTTCGATTTCAGCGATGAGCTGATCGGCAGTGAGAGCCATGATGGTCTCCTAAAATTCGAAATGGGGTTTTGGATTCGGGGTTGGGGTGCTACTCGCCGGCCTTCTGCTTGCGGATGCCCTCAAGGGCGACCGCCAGACCGGAGATCGGATACTGCATGAGGTAGAGCAGCTTGGCGATGAGGGCATCGCGGCTGGGCAGCTCGGCCAGGACCTGGAGCTGCTTGGCGTCGAACAGCTTGCCATCCATGACGCCGGCCTTGAAGGTGGCGGCCGGATTGTCCTTCAGGAAACCGTTGATGGCCTTGGCCATGGCGACGACATCGGTCGTGGTCGTGGCAATGGCGCTGGCGCCCTTGAAGGAACCGCCCAGGGCCTCGAAGGAGGTGTCCTTGACGGCGAGACGGAGCAGGGTGTTCTTGCTGACACGGTACTGGGCCTTGCTCTCGCGGACGCTCTTGCGAAAGGCGGTGTCCTTGTCAACCACGAGGCCCTTGAACTCGATCACGACCGCCGAGGTGGCAGTGGAGAAGGTTTCCTTGAGCGCGGCGACTTCAGCGAATTTCTGGTTCTTTTCCATGGTCAGCCTCCTACTTCTCAACACTGGTGTTGAGGGTGACCGAGGGGCCCATGGTGGAGGCGATGTACATCGTCTTCACGTATTTCCCCTTTGCCGTGGCGGGCTTGGCCTTGTGGACGGCATCGATGAGCGCCTTGGCGTTCTCCGCCAGCTTCTCAACACCGAAGGAGAGCTTGCCCACACCCGCGTGGATGATGCCGGTCTTGTCAACACGGTATTCCACCTTGCCGGCCTTGATCTCCTTGATGGCCTTAACCACGTCGAAGGTCACGGTTCCGGTCTTGGGGTTGGGCATGAGGCCGCGGGGACCGAGCACTTTGCCCAGCCGACCAACGCCCTTCATCATGTCGGGGGTCGCGACGAGGGCATCGAAGTCGAGGAATCCGCCGGCGATCTTCTCGACCAGCTCGTCCCCGCCCACGATCTCGGCGCCCGCCGCTTCCGCTTCCTTGATCTTCTCGCCGCCCGCGATCACCGCCACACGCATGGTCTTGCCCGTTCCGTGGGGCAGGACGATGGTGCCGCGGACCATCTGGTCCGCGTGACGGGGATCCACTCCGAGTCGCATGTGGACTTCGACCGTCTCGTCAAACTTGGCGAACGCCAAGTCCTTCACAACGGTGAGGCCTTCCACCAGCTCGTAGGGGCGATCTTCGACCTTGGCCGCGGCAGCCCGGTACTTCTTTCCAGGTTTTGCCATTGTGGCTCCATTCGAACAATCTCCCGCGATGTCGGTCGCGGTAGCCGGGATCGCCGCCCGATGCGGCTCTCCAACAAAAGGGGTGCTAATCGATGACGTCGACGCCCATGGAGCGGGCGGAGCCGGCGATGGAACGGACGGCGGCCTCAAGGCTGCCGGCGGTGAGGTCGGGCATCTTGACCTTGGCGATCTCGGCAAGCTGAGCCTTGGTGATCTTGCCGACCTTGGTCTTGTTGGGCGTGGGGCTGCCCTTGTCCAGGCCGAGCTTCTTCTTGATGAGCACGGCGGCGGGCGGGGTCTTCAGGATGAAGCTGAAGCTGCGGTCAGCGTAGACAGTGATGACGACGGGGAGGGTGGTGCCCTTCTCGACCGCGCCCACGGACTTGGCGTTGAACTGCTTCACGAACTCCATGATGTTCACGCCGTGCTGGCCCAGGGCCGGACCGACGGGAGGCGCCGGGGTGGCTTCGCCCGCAGGCAGCTGCAGCTTGATGTAGCCAGTGATCTTCTTTGCCATGGTATTGCTCCCGCGGGGGATTCCGGCACATGCCGGCGACGTCCGCCTTGAGGGTGGGGATCCTGGGGACCCGCCAACCGGGGTTGAAAAGGTCCCGGCCGAAAGAGACCGGGACTGGAAAGTCTACCTGAAGGACTCGAAAAAGTCTTCAGGTAAAAGGGATTCCTACCGCTTCTCGACCTGGATGAAGTCCAGCTCGACGGGGGTGGAGCGACCGAAGACGGTCACATTCACCTTGATGGTGGAGCGCTCCTCGTGGATCTCTTCCACGTCGCCCTCGAAGTTGGCGAAGGGGCCATCGATGATGCGGACCTTCTCACCCTTCTCGAAGTGGTACTTGGGCTTGGGCTTCTCCTGGGTCTCTTCGGTGTGGTGCATGATCTGCCGGACTTCCTCGTCCGTCAGGGGCGTGGGCCGCTTCTTGTTGGCCCCCACGAAGCTCGTGACCTTGGGCGTGTTCCGGACCAGATGCCAGTCGGCATCGGCCATCTCCACGGAGCCATCGGGCTTGCGCTCCACCTGGATCTGAACGAGCAGATAGCCAGGGAACGACTTGCGTTTCTTGACGACGCGCTCCTTCTTGCCCGACTTGGCATCGACCTTCATCTCCTCGTAGGTCTCTTCGGGGATCTGGATGTCCCCGAAACTATCCTGGCGCTCTTCCATCTGGATGCGCTGGCGGAGATGCTCCATCACCTTGGCTTCATAGCCGGAATAGGTGTGGATGATGAACCACTTCAGCTCACGACCCTGCGGCTGGGCCGTGGCGTCCTGCGGAGTGTCCTGGGGAATGCTCACGAGATCGGTCATGCCTGCCTCCGCTTCAGCGCGTCTTCAGGAAGAAGTACGCGAAGCCCTTGGAGAGAACCCAATCCACGGACCATAAATAGAGACCCACGAACGTCGAGACGATCACCACCGTCCAGGCGGAGGTCATCACCTTCTCCTTGGTGGGCCAATCGACACGGTCGAGTTCGGCGAAGAGATCCTTGGCCTGCTGCTTGATGGCACCGATCACGATGGACCCCGTGGAATGGACGTCGATCAGAAAAACCTGGCCCCGAGCGGGAGCGCCGGGGCCGGGAAGTGGCAGGGGAGACAGGGTTCGAACCCGCGACCTGCGGATTTGGAGTCCGCTGCTCTACCAGCTGAGCTACTCCCCTGTGGGACCGCCCGGCGACTGGTGGCGCCGGGCGGGGAACCCTCGGAACCGGAGCCCTACTTCGACTCGCGGTGGATCTTGTAACCGCCACAGAAACGGCAGAACTTGTTGAACTCAAGCTTGCCCGTGGTGGTCTTCTTGTTCTTGGTGGTGCTGTAGTTCTTGCGTTTGCACTCGGTGCACTGCAAGTGAACGATGTCGCGCATGGTGACCTCCTAAGTCGGAGGGCGGACTGGCACTAGGCCAGGATCTCGCCCACGTTGCCGGCGCCCACAGTGCGTCCACCCTCGCGGATGGCGAACTTCAGGCCCTTGACCATGGCGATGGGCTGGATCAGCTCAACCGTCAGGGTCACGTTATCGCCGGGCATCACCATTTCGCGGCCAGCCTCGAGCTCGATGGAGCCGGTCACGTCGGTGGTGCGGAAGTAGAACTGGGGACGGTACTTGTTGAAGAAGGGGGTGTGGCGGCCGCCCTCTTCCTTGGTCAGCACGTACACCTGGGCGTTGAACTTGGTGTGGGGGGTGATGCTGCCGGGCTTGGCGAGCACCTGACCGCGCTCCACGTCCTTGCGCTCCACGCCGCGGAGCAGGATGCCGGCGTTGTCGCCAGCCTGACCCTGATCCAGGGACTTGCGGAACATCTCGACGCCGGTCACGACCTTCTTGACGGTGTCCTTGAGGCCGATGATTTCGATTTCCTCGCCGACACGAACGATGCCAGCCTCGATGCGGCCAGTCACCACGGTGCCGCGGCCGGTGATGGTGAACACGTCCTCGACGGGCATGATGAAGGGCTTGTCGATGGCGCGGGCGGGATCAGGAATGTAGGCGTCGACGGCGGCCATGAGCTCCAGGATGCAGGCGCAATCCGGATGGTCCGGGGTCTCGGCGTGGTCCAGGGCCAGACGGGCGGAACCCTTGATGATGGGGATATCGTCGCCGGGGTACTGGTAGGAGGACAGCAGGTCGCGGATTTCCATCTCGACCAGCTCGGTGAGCTCGGGGTCGGCGATGTCGACCTTGTTCATGAAGACCACGATGTAGGGCACGCCGACCTGACGGGCCAGCAGGATGTGCTCGCGGGTCTGGGGCATGGGGCCGTCGGTGGCGGCGACCACGAGGATCGCACCGTCCATCTGGGCCGCGCCGGTGATCATGTTCTTGATGTAGTCGGCGTGACCAGGGCAGTCGACGTGCGCGTAGTGGCGCTTCTCGGTCTGGTACTCGACGTGGGCCGTGTTAATCGTGATCCCGCGGGCCTTCTCTTCGGGCGCGGAGTCGATCTGGTCGTAGGACTTCGTCTCTCCACCAAACTTCTTGGCGAGGATGTAGGTGATCGCCGCCGTCAGCGTGGTTTTACCGTGGTCCACATGGCCGATGGTGCCGATGTTGACGTGGGTCTTTGAACGATCGAATTTCTCTTTGGCCACGAATGCCTCCTGAAAGGTGGGAGAGAAGATGAAGGGGAACTGTGCTGAAGGTGGAGCCCACAACCGGGCTTGAACCGGTGACCTCTTCCTTACCAAGGAAGTGCTCTACCACTGAGCTATGTGGGCCTTGAACGCTCCCGCCGCGCGGCGGGTGACTGGTCCGTCTTCCGGAGTGGACTGGAGGACGGGGAGGGTGGAGCGGGAAACGGGGTTCGAACCCGCGACATTCAGCTTGGAAGGCTGACGCTCTACCAACTGAGCTATTCCCGCGGTGGAACTCCGAAAACGGGACCCAGCCTTCCGGAGAACTCCGGGGGACTGGTGCCGAGAGAAGGATTCGAACCTCCGTAACGCGTTGCGTGGCAGATTTACAGTCTGCTGCCATTAACCACTCGGCCATCTCGGCATGCTTGTCCGGTGCCCCTCCCGGGGCTTGTCAATTCATCCCTCGAAGTCCCTGCCGGGGCTTCGTGTCAGGGTCACTGCGAGGCAGGGCTTTCCTGACAGGGAACTCGAAAGGTATCACGGCAACGGAACACCCTCAAGGGGAAACTTCTGAACTGGGGTGGCTTCGTCGCGCGATCACGCGGAATAGCGTGACCGCGGCGGCGGCCGACACGTTCAGGCTTTCGATGCCGCCCGGCATGGGGATGTGCAGCAAACCATCGCAGCGCTCCCGGATCTTCAGGTGCAGGCCCTCCCCTTCGGCCCCCAGGACCAGCACCGTGGCGCGGTCGAAGGGTTCCCCCAGGTAGTCGCGGCTGCCCTCGCCGGCCGCAAGGCCGTAGATCCAGGCGCCGGCATCCTTCAGGTCATCCAGGGCCCTGCCAAGGTTCACCACGCGGCATACCGGCACCCGCCCCGCCGTGCCGGCGCTGGCGCGGATCACGGTCTCGTTCACCTGGGCCGACCGCCGCTCTGGCAGGAGCACCCCGTCGACGGCAACCGCAGCCGCCGAGCGCAGGATCGCTCCCAGGTTGTGGGGATCCGTCACCCCGTCCAACGCGAGGACCAGGGCTGCATCGCCCTTGGCCTTCAGGCGGGCCACCACATCCCCAAAATCCGCGTAGGCGAAGGCCGTACCCTCGCCCAGGACGCCCTGATGGCGCTGCCCCTGGCTCCGCCGATCCAGGCTCTCCATGGGATCGCGATGGATCACCACACCGGCGGCACGGGCCTCCGAAATCAGCTTGGCCACGCGACCGAAGGCGGCCGGGGCCACCCACAGGGAATGGAGCTCTCCCCGCGACAGGGCCTCCTCACAGGCATGGGGGCCGAGGTATCGCAAGGCTAGAACGTCTTCTTGAAACCGAGGGCCAGGAGGTGACCCATGCCCTCCATGCGGACACGGGTGCCGACCGACCGGAACCCTGTCCAACTCCAGACGCCGTTCAGTCGGCTGGTGTCCTGGTCTTCGCTCTGCCGGTACTGATAGCCCAGATTCAGTTCGCCGCCCCAGACCTTGTAGCCGGCGCCGAACGAGAAGGCGGCCGTGCGTGAGCCGCCGAGCAGGGGCTCGGCGCCTGCCTCCTCGACGCTGCGCTGATCCAGGGCCAAGCCACCACGCAGGGTCCAGGACTTCCCGAGCTCCACCTCCGTGGAGAGGTTCAGGCCCAGGTGCCCCTTACCGCGGGGCAGTTCCGCGGGAGCCGCGACGGTGCCCGAAGGCGTCGCCACAGTGGCGAAGCTGGGAACCCGCAGACCAGCTGAAGTCCACTTCAGGTCGGCCTCCCAGGTCATCATTGGCGTGATGCGATGACGCACGCCGATTGTGGTCTGCGAGGGGAGCTCCAGCGTCGCTGAACCCGCCGTGGGGCTGGAACCGGCCAGCAGAATGGTCGCGCGGGTGCTGGCGCCGAGTGGTGCGGTGCTCAGGCCATCGTTCGCATAAAAACCAAGCGGGGCATTGCGGAATTCCGCCTTAAGACCGAGGTCGCCCTTCAGTCCCGATTGGTGGACGAAGCCCATGGTCCAGCGCGGGCTCAAAGCCCAGCGAAGCCCCAGGGAGTAGCTGGGTACCACCTTGTCCCCACTCTGGCCGACCCGCTGTTCGACCAACCCATTCACCGAGTTGGAACCAGAGACGGGGAGGGTTGGGTCGTTGGGGACACTCAGGCGCATGGCACTGCTGGAATCGTATGAGAGACGGGCCACGCCCAGGCCGAGTCCCAGGGAGAGGTTGGGGCTGAGGGCCCAGGCCGACTGGCCTTCCAGCCGTCGGGCCGACAGGTCGATCCCGTCGCCCAGGTAGCGGCTGGGCGCGTTGTCCAGCAGCCTTCCGTGCCGGAGGTAGGGCTCATCCAGCTTCAGGCCCAAAGTCAGCGTCGGTGACAACCGCGCCGCGAGGCCGAAGGCCCCGAGGGTGCGATTGCGGTCATAGCTGAAGTAGGTGGTACGGACCGAGGTCTGCTCCGATTCCAGGCTCTGCTGGGTGGAGGACATCTCCAGGCCCATGGCCAGGTAGAACCCGCCCTTCTCCTTGAGGGAGGCGAGCAGCGCCGGATTGGTGGTGGCCGCCTCCAGGCTGTAGCCATAGGCCACCTGGGCGCCGCTTCGCGAGATGCCCACGGGCTCTGCGGCCGGCAGGGCCATGCTCTGGGCGGCCACTGGAAGGGCGGCCAAGCCCACCACCAGCCCCATCCCGACACTTCCACGAACCAGCTGGACCATACCCGACGCCTCCCGAGACACGCTTCTTGAATGGCCCGAACCCCGGAAGGGTTCAAACCCAAGACTCCAGGATCGCCAAAAGGCGGCGAATCACCAAGTGCATTCCTCGGCCCTCAGCGTTCGGACTCACCCATGAAGCGCACCAGCAGGCGATCCACCAGCTCCCAGACTTCCAGCAGGGCCGCCAGACACATCACGAGGCCCGCTCCCAGGGCGAGGGCCCGGCCCCAGGGCCCCATGACCGCCCGGCAGAGCTCCGGCCACTGCCAGAACGGGGAGGGTAGCCTCAGCCGACCATAGAAGGCCAGGGTCGACAGGAGCATCCCGCCCCAAAGCAGGTAGAAGAACCTCAGCGCTCGGAAGAGGACGTCCCAGGCGAAGGGACGGGGTCGGGGGGCAGGCATGGAGGAACCAGCATAGCCTGTCCGGCCCCTCAGTCATCCCCCGGAAGCTCGATGAAGAAGCGGGTGCCTTCCGTCCAGTTGGTGGTAAAACCCACCTGTCCGCCCAGGACCGTCTCGCCCAGCAGCTTCATCCCGTAGGTGCCCAGGCCGCGGCCACGGTTCGCCTTGGT
>NZ_JBATQW010000017.1:0-26363 GCF_049292215.1 Geothrix sp.
GGCCGTGGGGGGGTGCAGCGGCACCACGCCCGCCCACATCCGCGCCATGCGGGGTGCCTTCCAGCAGGAGCGCGCCTTCGTGCAGGCGGGCGGCGGCTTCGAGCTGAAGCCCCACGAGCAGCCCCAGCCCGAGGTGCCCTTCGCCTTCCGCAGCCGCTTCAGCCTCAAGCTGGCGCAGAACGAGTTCGTCCACACCGTGGAGCTGGTACCGCCAAAGGGCATGGAGTACGACAAGCTCGTGGCCAAGACCCGCCAGTGCCGGGCCCTAGGCGTGGATGCCATCAACGTGCCCGACGGCCCCCGCGCCATGGCCAGGATGTCGGCCCTGGCCACGGCCCTGATCATCGAGCAGCAGGTTGGCCTGGAGACCATCCTCCACTACGCCTGCCGCGACCGGAATCTGCTGGGCATGCAGAGCGATCTCCTGGGTGCCGCAGGCCTGGGCCTGCGCAACATCCTGGCAGTCACCGGCGATCCCCCGAAGCTGGGCCCCTACCCCCAGGCCACCGCCGTCTTCGACGTGGACGCCATCGGCCTGGTGAACATGATCAAGCGCCTGAACACGGGCCTCGACCTCGGTGGCGCCGGCATCGGCAAGCCCACCTCTTTCAGCGTGGGCGTGGGCGCCAATCCCGTGGCCGCGGACCTCGAGCGCGAAAAAACGCGCTTCCGCTACAAGGTGGAGGCCGGGGCCCAGTGGGCCATCACTCAGCCTGTGTTCGAACCGGAGAGCCTTTTCCGCTTCCTGGACTTCACCGAGGCCCTGGATGGCAAGGGCGGCCTGCCCATCATCGCGGGCATCTGGCCCCTCAAGAGCCTGCGCAACGCCGAGTTCATGGCCAACGAGGTGCCGGGGGCCTACGTGCCACCGGCCGTGCTTACTCGAATGGCGAAGTGGTCCACCGCCGAGGACCAGGTCAAGGAGGGCCTGGCCATTGCCCAGGAAGTCATCGAAGCCATCCGGCCCAGGATCCGTGGATTGCAGTTGTCTGCACCCTTCGGCCAAGTGGAGTTGGTTGCGCCCCTGCTGCCCAAGCCGGAGGCCCGATGGTGAAGGTCCACTTCCGCCTGGAGGACCTGCTGGTGGAGGCGCCGGCAGGCACCTCCCTGCAGCGCATCGCCGATGCCGCCGGCGCCGACATCACCTTTGGCTGCCGCACGGGCTCCTGTGGTACCTGCCGCGTGCGCGTCGTGGAAGGTCTGGGGCACTGCAGTGAGGCCGGCCCCGAGGAACGCGACTTCCTGAAGGGCTTGGACGCCTCCGCTGACCAGCGCCTGGCCTGCCAGGTCTGTGTCCACGGCGATGTCGCCATCGACTACCTGGGGCTTTGATATGCAGACCCTCGACCAGCTTCTCCGCGAGAAAGTACTCCTGCTGGATGGCGGCATGGGTACGCAGATCTTCGCGCGGAAACCCACGGTGGAGGACTACGGCAGCTCGGCCCTGGAGGGCTGCGTGGACCTGCTGACGGAGCGGCGACCCCAGTGGATCCGCGAGATCCACGAGAGCTACTTCAAGGCGGGCGCCGATGCGGTGGAGACCAACACCTTTGGCGCCAATCCCCTGGTGCTGGGGGATTTCGGCCTCTCCGCCAAGGCTTACGACCTGAATGTCCAGGCAGCCTCCATCGCCAAGGAGGTGGCCCGCAGCTTCGACCGCCCCCGCTTCGTCATCGGCTCCGTGGGGCCTGGCACCAAGCTCATCACGCTGGGGCATGTGGGCTACGCGGACCTGCTGGCCTCCTACCGGGTGCAGATGGAAGGCCTCCTGGACGGCGGTGCCGATGCGATCCTAATCGAGACCTGCCAGGACCTGGGCCAGATCAAGGTGGCCGTGCGCGCCGCCAGGGAGGCCATGGCCGCCAAGCAACGCCGCATCCCCCTATGGGTACAGGCCACCGTGGAGACCACGGGCACCCTGCTGGTGGGCTCCGACATTTCCGCCGTGCTCACCAGCGTGGAACCGCTGGGCATCGACGTGCTGGGCCTCAACTGCGCCACGGGTCCCGACGAGATGCACCAGCACCTGCAGACCCTCTGCGAGGCCAGTCCCTTCGCCATCAGCTGCCTGCCCAACGCGGGTCTGCCCGAAAACCGGGGCGGCCAGGTGGTCTACCCCCTGGATCCTGCGGGCTTTGCGCCCAAGGTGCTGCACGCGGCTTCGGAGTTCGGCATCGCCATCCTGGGCGGCTGCTGCGGCACCACACCGGACCACATCCGGGCCCTGGCCCCCGGTGTCGAGAAGCTGAACCCCCCGAAGCGCACACCCACCCTGGAGCGCAGTGCCGCCAGCCTCTACCAGAGCGTGGCCCTAAAGCAGGAACCCGCCCCCCTCATCGTGGGCGAGCGAACCAACGCCAACGGCTCGAAGAAGTTCCGGGACCTGCTGGCCGCCGAGGACTGGGATGGCATGGTCACCCTGGCCAAGGAGCAGCAGCGGGAGGGCGCCCACCTGCTGGACCTCTGTGTGGCCTACGTGGGCCGGGACGAGGTGCGGGACGCCGACGAGCTGCTGGGGCGCCTCATCTCCCAGATCACCCTGCCCCTCATGATCGACAGCACCGAGTTCCCGGTCATCGAGAAGGCCCTGCAACGCTCTCCGGGCAAGTGCGTCATCAACTCCATCAACTTCGAGGATGGCGACACCAAGGCCCGGGCAATCCTCGGGCTGTGCAAGACCTACGGCGCCGCCGTTGTGGCCCTCACCATCGACGAGCGCGGCATGGCCAAGAGCCGGGAACAGAAGCTCGAGGTGGCCAAGCGCCTCCATGCTCTGGCCGTGGGCGAGTACGGCCTGGATCCCGGCGACCTCATCATCGACCCCCTCACCTTCACCCTGGGCAGTGGTGACGAGGAGTTCCGCGGGTCGGCCATCGAGACACTGGAGGCCCTGAAGCTCATCAAGGCCGAGCTGCCCGGCGTGATGACCATCCTCGGCGTGAGCAACGTGAGCTTCGGCCTGAACCCCGCCAGCCGCCACGTGCTCAATGCCCTCATGCTCTACCACGGCGTGAAGCACGGCCTGGACATGGCCATCTTCAACGCCTCGAAGGTCATCCCCGTGGCCAAGATCGACCCCGACGACCGCAAGATCGTCGAGGACCTTCTCTACGACCGCCGAAGCGAGAGCTACGATCCCCTCAAGGCGCTCATGGCCCGCTTCAGCGACCGCAAGGCTACTGTCGCCGATGAACATCGCGCCGATCTGCCTGTGCTGGAGCGCCTTCACCGAGGCATCCTTGACGGTGAGAAGCAGGCCATCCTGGCCGATGTGGACGAGGCCCTGCGTGACCACGATCCACTGAAGCTCATCAACGAGGTGCTGCTGGGGGCCATGAAGGTGGTGGGCGAGCGCTTCGGCTCCGGCGAGATGCAGCTGCCCTTCGTGCTGGAGAGCGCCGAGGCCATGAAGGCCGCCATCAAGCGCATCGAGCCGCATCTGCCGCGCGAGTCCAACTACCAGAAGGGCCGCATCCTACTCGCCACCGTGAAGGGCGACGTCCACGACATCGGCAAGAACCTGGTGGACATCATCCTCAGCAACAACGGCTTCGAAGTGAAGAACCTGGGCATCAAGCAGCCCATCGAGGCGATCCTGAAGGAGCTTGAAGCTTGGCCGGCCGAAGCCATCGGGCTCTCAGGCCTGCTGGTGAAGTCCACCGTGATCATGAAGGAGAACCTGCACTTCATGGAGGAGCTGGGCCTCAAGGTGCCCGTGATCCTGGGCGGCGCGGCCCTCACCCGGGACTACGTGGAGGGCGACTGCCGCCGCAGCTACTCGGGCTCTGTCTTCTACGCCGAGGACGCTTTCGAGGGGCTGCGTCACATGCAGGCACTGGTGGCGGGGGAGACCGCCGTGCCGGCGCCTGCCGACACCGCCACCCCAGAGGGGAGCATCATGGTCCTCCACCGGGGTTCCGCCTCAGTAGCACTCACCGAGCAGGGGCAGAGCAGCTGGGTGCGCCACGACGCGGCCGTGCCGCAGCCGCCCTTCTGGGGCGTACGTGAGCTGAGTGACCTACCCGCGGACCTCTTCGAGCACCTGGACGACTTCGCCCTCATCCGCAACCGCTGGGGCTTCAGCCAGGGCAGCCAGAGCGACGAGGCCTTCGCGGCGGTCCTGCGCGACAAGGCCGAGCCGCAATTGGCGTTTTGGCGGGACCTGCTGGCGAAGGCCCCCCTCTTCCAGCCCAAGGCCCGCTACGGCTACTTCCCCGTCCGTGCCGAGGGCGACGACCTGCGGGTATTCGACCCGGCGGATCCGTCGCGCACCCTCGCCCTGCTGCCCTTCCCTCGCCAGGCCGCGGGCCGGCGCCTCTGCATCGCCGACTTCTTCCACGGGGATCAGACGGATGTAATGGCCATCCAACTGGTCACCCTGGGCCAGGCCGCCGCGGACCACGCGGCGAAGCTCTACAAGGAAGACGGCTACGCGGAGTACTTCGCCTTCCACGGCCTCGCCACGGAGCTCACGGAGGCCTACGCCGAGCGGCTGCACGCCCGCATCCGCCGGGAGCTGGGCATTCACACCAAGGACCTGCCGGGCCGTGCCCTCTTCGCCCAGGGCTACCAGGGTTCGCGCTATTCCTACGGCTACCCCGCCTGCCCCGACCTGGAGGGCAACGGCCCCCTTCTGGATCTGGTGGATGGCAGCGCCATCGGCGTGACCCTCAGCGAGTCCCACCAGATGGACCCCGAATACACCACCAGCGCCCTGGTGGCCTGGCACCCTCAGGCACGGTACTTCTCGGCTTGAGCTGGGACATGGTCCCTACAGAAGTGTGTGGAGGCTCTCCAGGGAGTCCCAGTCGGACCTGGCCAGATGCTCGGCGAGGTAAAGGGTGAAGCCCTTGTCGTTGACATAGCGACGGCATCCGACCTGGATGGTCTCGGCGAGCTCGCCAGGGGTGAGCGGGACCTCCCGCGCGGCCGCCCGCCCGGCGAGCAGCAGGCGGATCAAGGCGTAGCGGAGGATCACCGTGGCGTAGTGCCGCTTGGGATTCCCCAGGACCCAGGGGAAGAACTCCTTCAGGAACTCATTCCTCAGGTAGTTCTCCAGAAGCCAGGGCACCCTCTCCAGGGCCGGTGTCAGGCGCTCAAGGCCCACCTTGTAGGCATGGACCAGCTCCGCACCCACCGGAGCCCGCTCGTCCTGGAGCCCAAGACCTCGGCCCACCTCCTCGAGGACCTTGCGAACATGGGGGGTCTGGAAGGCTTCCCGGCCCACTGTGAGGTATGGGGCGGCGGCCCGAGCCACCGCCTCGGGGAAGGCCCCCTGGCCTGCGAGGGGACTCGAGCCTGCAGCGTCGTCCAAATCGCGCACCAGGCTCTCGACAACCAAAGGGAGATCCGCGGTCTGCCGTGAAAGAATGAGTCCAGTCAGACGATCGCAGAAGAGGCCGATCACCCTCAGCCGGTTGCCCAGCGAGATGTCCTCGCTTGCCAGCACCTGGAACAGGAGGAGGCGGACATCATCCATGACGTCCAGCGGGAACCCGAATCTGGGCTCGAGGCTTCCCACGTAGGCCTGACTGACCGTCTGAGGCAGGGTCATCAGCTCGAAGGCATCCCTCTCCAGCAGGGCCAAGCGGGCGGCTTCCGGACAGGAGAGGGTGAGTGCAACTTGATGCGAGGTTCCGCACTGGAGGACTGTGCGGGGGTAGTAGGCGCAGGTATCCGAGAGGGCCTGCTCACCCATTCCTTCATAGATTCGACAGAGCTTCTGGTCATTCAGGAAAGTACAGCCATGCCAGTCGTCATCCTTGAGGTCGATGGTGCCAAAGTCCTCGGCGGAGGTCGACTCGGGATTTCGGTGCACATGCTTCTCGAACAGGGGTTGGAGTACAGGATCGATGGAGGCCTTGTAGGTCAGGAAGCTCGCCCGGTCCAGCTGGATGCAGCAGCCGGCACAGCAGGTGTCCTCGCAGTCCCCACCAATGCAGGCAAAGCGGCTGACGTAGGCCGGCATCAGCATGGTGTCCGTGACCATCTTCTTCATGCTGTTCTCCGGGGAGGCGGTGCCAGGGGAGTAGTCTCCCCGATTTCACCGGAAACGGGGGACCGAAGGGGTGCTGCGGCCTCGGCGTTTTGGAGGCGGTTGGCTCGACGAGCACCCCGTGATAGGAAGCACACCGGAGGCCGCCCATAGAGCGCGGGTAGGCACCCCCCCTGGTGGCCCGCCATCCCCATTCCAGGCCACTCAAAGTCAGGCAGGGATATGGAAGCTTCGGTCAACGTGCTAGAGGAGCGCGTGGAGCTTCTCCAGCGAAACCCAGTCCGACTCGGCCAGGGTCTGCCCCGCCTGCTTGGTGAAGTTCATGTCGTGCACGTAGCGCCGGCAGGCCACCTGGACGGTCTCGGCGAGTTCCAGCGGCGTCAGGGTCCCCTCCCGGGCCGCGGCCCGGCCCACCAGCATCAGGCGGACGGTGGCGAACCGGACGATGAGGGTGGCGTAGTGGCGCTTGGGGTTATCCTGCGACCAGGGAAAGACCTCTCGAAAGAACTCGTTGATGACGTAGTGCTCCAGGAGCCACGGGACCGCCTCCAGGGCGGGCGCAAGCCGCCCCAGACCCGTTTCGTAGGCGCGGACCAGCACGGAGCTCTCCGGCAGAAGGTCGCCATGGATGCCGAGCCCCTGGAGCACCTCATCGAGCACCTCCCTCACGTGGGGTGACTGGAATGAGCCCCGCGACGCCAGGAGGAAGGGGGCCATGATCTGGGCCTGGACATCCGGGAGTTCCGCCTGGCCGGCGAACGGGGCCATGGCCGCGCCACTGTCGAGGTCACGCTCCATCTCCTGGAGCAGGTCGGGGACGGCGTCAACTTGCTTGGCTTCGAGCAGATCATGGAGCCGCTCGCCGTAGCGGCCGATCACCTTCAGGCGGCTGGAAAGGCTGATGTCTTGGCTCATCAGCACCTGGAAGAACAGGGTGCGGACGTCCTCCATCACCTCCAGGGTGAGTCCGAATCTGGGCTTCACCACGCCCAGATAGCCCTGGGTGACGTTCTGCTCCTGGCCCACCAGCTCGAAGGCGTCCTGGTCGAGCAGGGCCAGTCGAGCGGCTTCCGGGCACGAGAGCGTAAGCGTCATCTGGTGCAGGGTGCCAAACCGGTGGATCGTCCGCGGATAGTAGGTGCAGGTATCAGACAGGGCCGGTTCGCCCAGGCGCTCAAAGATTCGGCACAGCTTCTTCTCGCTGAGCAGCGCGCAGCTGTGGCACTCGTCCTCTATGAGCTCGATGTGGCCATAGTCTTCGGCGGATTTGGAATGGGGGTAGCGCTTTACGTGCCGCGTGAATAATGGCCTGAGCTCGGGGTCGAAGCTGGACTGGTACCGATAGAAACTCGCCTTGTCCAAGGTGACACCCCACCCCGCACAGCAAGTGTCCTCGCAGTCCCCGCCGATGCAGGTGAACCGGGTGGCATAGGTCGGCATCAGCATGGTGTCGGTGATCAGCTGCTTCATGGTGTCCCCCTGGATGACCACTGGCTCCGGGGAGCAGTGTCCCGGAATTCCCCCGGGTAGCTCAGCGGAAATGTCCTTCCTGATTCATGTTCCAACAAAAGGTGCCGAAGGGTATTGCCAAGGCTTCCTACCGGCGCTACCTTGCTTCACCGGCCCCTTGGGGCCGTTCTCTTACGAGATCCTTGTCAGTTCCATAGCGAGTTATCCAGAAAGGTGGAGGGACGGGCCCTATGAAACCTTGGCAACCTGCGAAAGCAAGGTGCCAATTCCTGCCGTGAGCAATCGCGGAGAGATGTCGAGCTGTGTCGAACTGACGACGGCGACAAAGGGGCCCGAGTGATCGGGCCCCTTTGTCATGTTTGCTTTTCCTGGACTTGCTTGGACGACAGGGCCTCGGCCTTCTCACCTCACTTCTCAGGAGCCGCCATGAGCGCAGCCAACCCCAACTTCGAAACCATCGCCCTCCACGGCGGCCAGGTCGCGGACAGCGACACCAAGAGCCGGGCGGTGCCCATCTACCAGACCACGAGCTACGTGTTCGACTCCGCCGAGCATGGGGCCAACTTGTTCAACCTGTCGGTTCCCGGGAACATCTACACCCGCATCATGAACCCCACCACGGCCGTGCTGGAGACCCGCGTGGCCCAGTTGGAAGGTGGTATCGCGGGCCTCGCCGTGGCCTCGGGACAGGCGGCCATCACGCTGACCTTCAACACCCTGCTGCGCAACGGCGACCACATCGTCGCGGGCGACAACCTCTACGGTGGCACCTACAATCTGCTGCACCACACCCTGCCCCGCACGGGCATCGACACCACGTTCGTGGACTCGAAGAACCCAGAGGCCTTCCGCGCCGCGATCAAGCCCCAGACCCGGGCCATCTACATCGAGGCCCTCGGCAATCCCAAGCTGGACGTGCCGGAGTTCGAGGCCATCGCCGCCATCGCCAAGGCCGCGGGTGTCCCGCTCATCGTGGACAACACCCTGCCCAGCCCCTACCTCCTGAACCCGCTGGCACTGGGTGCCAACATCGTGGTGCACAGCGCGACGAAGTTCCTGGGCGGCCACGGCACCTCCGTCGCGGGCGTCATCGTGGACGGCGGCACCTTCGACTGGAAGAACGGCAAGTTCCCGGAGTTCACGGAACCCTTCGCCGCTTACCACGGCGCTGTGCTTGCGGATCTCGCGGGTCCCGCGGCCTTCATCACCAAGGCCCGCATCGAGGGGTTGCGCGACACCGGCGCCGCCCTCAGCCCCTTCAACGCCTTCCTCATCCTGCAGGGCATCGAGACCCTGCACCTGCGCCTGCAGCGCCACGGCGAGAACGCCCTAGCCCTCGCCCAGTGGCTGGAGCGGCACCCCAAGGTGGCCTGGGTGAACTATCCCGGCCTGGCCAGCAACGCGAACCATGCCGCAGCGGCCCGCTACTTCCGCAAGGGCGCGGGCTTCGGTGGCATCCTCACCTTCGGCGTGAAGGGCGGGCTCGAGGCGGGCAAGGCCGTCATCAACGGTGTGCAGCTCTTCTCGCGCCTAGCCAACGTGGGTGACGCCAAGAGCCTCATCATCCACCCCGCCAGCACCACCCACCAGCAGCTGTCCGCCGCCGAGCGCGAGACCACAGGTGTCACAGAGGACCTCATCCGCCTCTCCGTGGGCCTCGAGAACATCTCCGATCTCATCGAGGATCTGGAGCTGGCGCTGGCCAAGGCCTGACCCCATGCCCGTCAAGATCCCAGCCTCCCTGCCGGCCCGCGACGTGCTCGAGGCGGAGAACGTGTTCCTCATCGAGGAAAGCCGCGCCCTCCACCAGGACATCCGCCCCCTGCGCATCGCCATCCTCAACCTGATGCCCACCAAGGTGGCCACGGAGACCCAGCTGCTCCGCCTGCTGGGCAACACGCCCCTGCAGGTGGAAGTGACCCTGCTCCACATGGCTTCCCACGCCTCGAAGAACACCTCCGCCGAGCACCTGCTGGAGCACTACGTGTCCTTCGAGGAGGTTCGCCACCAGGCCTTCGACGGCCTCATCGTCACCGGCGCACCGGTGGAGACGCTGCCCTTCGAGGAGGTCGACTACTGGCCGGAGCTCACGCAGATCCTGGACTGGGCCAGGACGAACGTCTTCTCCTGCCTCTTCATCTGCTGGGGCGCACAGGCCGCGCTCCACCGCTACTACGGCATCCCCAAGCACCCCCTGCCGGAGAAGATGTTCGGGGTCTTCCCCCACCACCTGCGGGTGGCCAACGAGCGGCTCGTGCAGGGCTTCGATGACGTGTTCTGTGCCCCCCATTCGCGCCACACGGAGACCCGCCGGGTGGACATCCAGGCGGAACCGCGGCTACTGCTCTTGGCTGAGTCGGACGAGGCCGGAGTGTACCTGGTGCAGTCCACGGACCGTCGGCTAGCCTTCGTCACGGGGCACTCGGAATACGACCCCTGCACCCTGCAAGGCGAATACACCCGGGACCTCGGCAAGGGCCTGCCCATCGGCATTCCGCAGAACTACTTCCCCGGCGACGACCCCACCCGGCCGCCCCAGGTCCGCTGGCGCGGGCACTCGAACCTGCTCTTCTCCAACTGGCTGAACTACTTCGTCTACCAGGAGACGCCCTTCGATCTGGGACTCCCCGCGGTGGAAGGGGGGAAGGCATGAGCCTGAAGGTCCTCAAGTTTGGTGGCAGCTCCGTGGGCTGCGCCGAGGCCCTGCGCCGGGCCGCCGGCATCGTCCGCGACGAACTGCCTGCAGGGGGCCTGGTGGTGGTGTCCGCCCTGCGGGGCACCACCGACCAGATCCTTGACGCCTGTGCGGCGGCGGGCCGGGGCGACCTCCCCACCGCCCAGTCGATCCTCTCCACCATTCAGGTACGCCACCGGACCGTGGCCGAGGAACTCGACCTCACCCAAGCCGTGGCGGCTGCCTGGGCCCCCCTCTTCACCAGGCTGGATCAGCTCCTGACGGGCATGGCCATGCTGGGTGAGACCACGGCCCGGGCCCGGGATACCGCGCTGGCCGTAGGGGAGACCCTCTCCGCGAACCTCGCCGCCCTTTGCTTCCAGGGCATCTTCCAGGACGTGCGGGCGGTCATGCAGACGGACGCCCGCTTCGGCAAGGCCCGCCCCCAGCTCGGGGCCATCCGCGAGGCCGCCGCCCCTTGGCGCGCAGCCCTCGCTGCCGGAGCCCTCTGGGTCACGCAAGGATTCCTGGGCTCCTCGCCCGAGGGCGTCACCACCACCCTGGGCCGGGGCGGCTCTGATACCAGCGCCACCCTGCTGGGCGAGGCCCTCGACGCGGAGGAGGTCCAGATCTGGACCGACGTGGACGGCGTCCTCACGGCTGATCCCAGCCTGGTGAAGGAGGCCCGCCCCATCCCCCAGATGAGCCTGGGCGAGGCCGAGGCCCTCAGCGCCTTCGGGGCCAAGGTCCTCCACGCGGACTCGCTGGCCCCCGGCGGGCGGGCGGGGTTCCGCCTGGTGGTGGCCAACACCCTGCGCCCAGGCGCCTCCCGGACCGAGATCCTGCCTGTGCCACCCGTCCGTCCGGCCGGCGCTGTCACCTCCGTGGCCTACAAGGAAGGCATCAGCCTCCTGCGCTTCCCGGCCTCGGCGGGCCTCGAGCCCCCCCTGGAGGCGGCCCGAAGCCTGGAGGAGGCCGGCGCCCTGCGCTTTGGCCTGATCTCCAGCCCCGCGGGCACCCTGCTGGCCGTGCGCCCCGAGACCCACGCGGCCACCGAGGTGCTGGGCACCCTGGCGGCCTCAGGCGTGGTCTGTGAATCCGGCTGGGCGGTGGTGGCGCTGGTGGGTGAAGGGCTGCGGGCCGATCCGGTGGCGGCCCTGCGGCACCTGGGCGAGCTGGGCCAGGAGCCCGTGGGGGGACTCCTGACAGGCAGCAGCACGGTGTCCCTGGCCTTCCTCGTGCCGGAGTCCCGGTTGAGCAGCCTCATCCCCCGGCTGCACTCACGGTGCGTGCTGGGCTACTAGTCCTTCTGCCCCTGCCGCAGCAGCCAAGCCGTCAGGCGGGAGTGGAAGTCTTCGGGATTCTCCAGGTCGGTCGGGAGGAGGCGTGCCGGGTGGGCGGGATCCCCCACCACCAGGGGGGCCGCCTCCACCAGGTTGGGCAGGCGCTGGCCATCGGGCAGGGTCCAGAGGGCCCCCCGGCTGTCCGCATCCCTCGGCGTGGAGGCGTGCCGCCGTTCGCCCTGTGTCTCGCAAACCATCCGCTTTCTCCTGTGGAATCTAAAAGATAGGCTTCTCTGCAACCTGTGCCACCCCCATGATCTGCCAGCCTAGAACGGGAAGGAGCCACCATGACCCGACGCATCCTCATCACCGGCGGTTCACGCGGCATTGGCCGCGCCTGCGCCTTGTGGCTGGCCCAGACCGAGGCCGCCCACCTAGTCCTCCTGGGCCGGGACGCCCAGGCCCTGGCAGACTCGGCCGAGGCCGTCCGGGAGGCGGGCGGGACCGCCGAGAGCCATGTGGCCGACGTGGCCGACCGCTCTACCCTTGCGGCCCTCGCCGGATTGGCCGGCCCCCTGGACGGCCTGGTGGCCGCCGCGGGGATCTCCGGCAGAACTCCTGTGGATGGGGACTCGGATGCCTTCTTCGACGAGATCCTGGCCACCGACCTAGCGGGCCCCTGGAACACGGTGCGGGCCTTCCTGCCAGCCATGGGCGCGGGGGGGCGAGTCGTCCTGGTCTCCAGTGTCCTGGGCCGCTTCGGCGTGCCGGGCTACGGGGCCTACTGCGCCGCCAAGCACGGCCTCATCGGCCTGGCCAAGGCCCTGGCGCTGGAACTCATCGACCGGGGCATCGTGGTGAACGCCGTGGCCCCGGGGTGGGTGGACACGGACATGGCCCAGACAGGCATCCGGCAGATTGCGGCCGCCATCGGCCAGACCGAGGCCCACTTCCGGGCCCAGGCCGAGGCGGCCGTCCCCGTGAAACGGTTCTTCCAGGCCGAAGAGATCGCCCACGGCATCGGGTGGCTGCTGAACCCGGCCAATACCATGCAGGTGGGACAGTGCCTGAACCTCGACGGGGGCGTGGTCCAGTCCTGAAGATTCCCGCTCCGTGCCACTAACAGGACCGAGGAAATGGACGTACCTTTCCCCTGCGCGGATGCATCCCCGCGAGACAAGGGGTATGCCATGAAATCGCTCACGCTACTTCCGTCTGCCAGCTTGGCCTGGCGTCGAAGTGCCTCGACCCCTCCTGACTTCGAGTTGCAGGGGCTCCAGGGTGTCTATGCCACCCTGGCCTTCCTGGACAGGGAGCGGTCGCTGGCGCGGATCCGGACGGCCGAGGGGACCTGGACCGTCAAGCACCTGGGGCTCCTGAACCCGGTTACCACCCTGCGGGAGGAGGGCAGCCCGATCAACCTGGCCACCTTCCACCCGCACGCCCTCCGGCACGGGAAGCTCGAATTCCTGGATGGCGCGGTCTTCGACTGGGCCTGGCTCCAGGGGGACCGCCCCGTGGGGGCCTTCCTGGATGGGGATGGCAAGCCCCTGGTCCACCTCCAGGCCCACCCCGGCCGAGACCTCGGGTCCACCGACCTGGAGACCTGTGACGTGGACCTGGACATGAGCTCCGCCGCCCACTACCGGCAAGCCCTGCTGGCGGCCCTGGGCTGGTATCTCATCCAGCTGGACCACCTGAAGACGCAGGACGAGGCGGCCGCGGAAACGGCCCTGCGGCTGTAGGAAAAGCGGCGGCTACTTCGTCCGCACCGGGAAGGGGGGGCGCTTCAGTTGCTGGGGCGGGTTCTTCTTCAGCTCCGCCTTCATGAGTTCGATGGCCTTTTCCAGCTGAGGATCCCGGCCGGCGATGACGTCCTTGGGCAGCTGCTCCACCTCGATGTCCGGAGCGACGCCCTCGTTCTCCACCACCCAGCCCTTCTCGGTCCAGATGGCCAGGTTGGGAGCGGTGATGAAGCCGCCGTCCATGAGCGTCGGGAAGCCCAGGGTGCCCACGAGACCGCCCCAGGTGGGACGACCCACCAGGGTTCCGAGACCGAACTTGCGGAACATCCAGGGCAGCAGGTCGCCGCCGGAACCGGCCGTTTCGTCCACCAGCATGACCTTGGGGCCCTGGATCGACGCCTGGGGCGTCTTCAGGTCCTGGCCGTAGCGCATAGCCCACATGGCAATGAAGGGCCGCCGTAGCAGGTCTATGTAGTAGTCGGCCACCTGGCCACCGCCGTTGTAGCGCTCGTCGATGATCACAGCATCCTTCTGAGCCTGCGGGTAGAAGTAGCGCTTGAAGTAGGTGTGGCCCAGGCTCGTGGTGTTGGGCACGTAGACATAGGCCACGCGGCCCTCCGTGGCGTCGTGCACCTTCTTCAGGTTGCCCTCCACCCAGTCGCGGTTGCGAAGGGCGCCCTCGCTCTCCACCGGCACCACCATCACCGTCCGCGCACCCTTTCCAGTGGGATCGGCTCCCACCGTCAGCTCCACCAGCTTCCCGGCGGTGTTCTCGAAGCGGGCGTGGAGGTTCTCCGGGGCCGCCAGGTCGCGGCCATTGACGGCCAGCAGGTATTCGCCGGCCTTCACGTTGACACCGGGCTCGGTGAGCGGTGAGCGCAGCTCCGGGTTCCAGTTCAGGCCCCCGAAGATCTTGGTGAAGCGATAGCGGCCATTGGCCACGTCCAGGTCCGCGCCCAGGAGGCCGCCGGGAATGGCCTTCCCCGTGTCGGGGAGATCGCCGCCGCCGCCGCGGTGATGGCCCACGGCCAGCTCCGAGCACATCCACTGGATCACCCGGTTGAGGTCCGCGCGGGTGGCGAGGTCCGGTAAGAAAGTCGAGTACTTCTCCTTCATGGCCTTCCAGTCGGCGCCATGCATGTTGGGGGCGTAGAAGAAGTCCCGGTTGATGCGCCAGACTTCGTCGAGGACCTGGGCCCACTCCTGGCGGGGCTCGATCTGTACCTGCAAAGCGTCCAGGCCCACCTTGCCCTTGCCCGGCTCGGGCTTGCCCGCGGTCGGGATGATGGTGGCGGCGTCCTTCAGCCGGTAGATGAGCTTCTTGGCGTCGGCGGAGAGGCGGTAGGCATCGGCCTTCTCCACGAGCACGGTCTCCTCGCGCTTCTTGAGGTCGAAGCGGCAGAGCGTGGCGGCTTCGTTCACATTGAAGCGGTTCTCGCCACCGGCCTTGCGGAGGTAGAAGAGGCTCCCCTCCTCGCCGGGGGCCAGGGCCGTGAAAGCGGCGCTCTTGACGGCCTCGATGGAGACGATGCGCTCGGCCAGGCCCTCAAAGTCGATGCGGACCTTGACCTCGGCCTTGGCGCCCTTCTTCTCGTCGCCCTTGCCTTTGTCTTCCGCTTTGCTGACACCGGGCTCTTCGTCACTCTCCTTGGCCAGGGGTGATGGGGTGTCCTTGGCCAGCACCATGAGGTAGAGGTTCCCGCGCATCAGAGCATCGGCATTGGACTGGGCGAACCAGTCCCGGACGGGCCCTGCTTCGGTGCTGGCGGTGAAATAGAGGTACTTGCCGCTGCGGTCGAAGACGGGCTCGCCGGCATCGGCCAGGCCATCCGTCAGGGCCGTGGACTTGTCGTCTTCCACCGAATAGACGTGGATGCGCTGCAGGCCGGACTCGGTGTTGCGGGTATAGGCGAGGAAGCGTGAATCCGGCGACCAATTGTGGGTCAGGGTTGGCGAGGGCGTGTAGAGCAGCTCGCTGGAGATGGGCTTCGCCACGCCGGTTCCCAGATCGAGGGTGTACAGGGCCATGGCGTTGTCGATGTAGGCGATGCGCTTCCCGTCCGGCGACCACTTGAGGTCGCGGTAGAAGCCAGCACCCTTCAGGGCATAGCTCCGCACCTCGCCCTTGCCATCCTGGGACTGCACCTTCAGCGCGTACTCACCGCCCGCATCCGACACGTAGGCGATGGCCTTGCCGTCCGGGGACCAGGCGGGGTTGCGCTCGTGGCTGCCCGGCGTGCGGGTGAGGTTCCGGGCATCGCCCTTTTCGGCCGGCACGCTGAGGATCTCCCCGCGGAACTCCACGGCCACGCGGTTGCCGGAAGGCGAGAGGTCCATGCTCCGCACCCACTTGGCGCCGGAGGCCCAGCGGCTGCGGGTTTCCGGGAGGTCCGCCGCGAGGGCGACCTTCAGGCGCGTGGCCTGCCCGGTGCCGGGGTCGAAGCTGTGGAGCCAGCCCGCCTGCTCGTAGACGATCCGGCCCGCGCCATGGCTGGCGGCCACGATGGGGAAGTCTGCGTGCTTGGTCAGCTGCGCCACGGCCTTCGTGGCCAGGTCGTAGCTGAAGAGGTTGAACTCGCCGGCGCGGTCGGACACGAAGTAGACCTTGCCCCCGATCCACATGGGGTCGATGTCGTTGCAGCGGCCCTCGGGCTGGGGGATCTGCGTGACGTCGTGGTCCTTGACGCGGTAGATCCAGAGCCGCGAGGCCGTGCCGCCCCGGTAGTTCTTCCACTGGCGGAAGGCGTCCGACAGGGGGTTGTAGACGATGTGGCTGCCGTCTGGCGAGTAGGTGGCCCGGGCGGCGTTGGGGATGGGCAGTTTCACAGGCATGCCGCCGGTCAGCGGCACGGTGAACAGCTGCGTGAACCGCCCGGTGTGCACCGAGCGGCCTGAGGTGAACAGCACGGCCTTGCTGTCCGGCGTCCAGTCCTGCACCAAGTCAGCGCCCGGATGCCAGGTGAGGCGGCGGGGCTCGCCGCCGACGGCGGGGATCACCCAGACATCCGCGTTGCCTTCCAGGGCCGCCGTGTAGGCGATCCAGCGGCCATCGGGGCTGAAGCGGGGCGTGCCGACGCAGCCCCCGCGGGTGGTGAGCCGCCGGGCGGCCCCGCCCTCGGGGGCGCTGGTCCAGAGGTCCCCGGCATAGAGGAAGGCCACCTGGCGGGCGCTGAGGGCCGGCGAGGCCACCAGTCGGGTGTCCTGCAGGTCCACCGCCGCGAGGGGCTGGCCGAGGGCCGTGGCCAGTGCCAGGGCCAGGGGTGTCAGGGAGGAGGCGTGTGGGCGCATGAGATGTCCTTCCATAGCAAGACGATGTATAAAATAGGGCCCCTCCACCTTGCGCCTCCGCCCAGGTCCGGGTCAAGGCTTGCCAATCGGCATTCCGCGGACGGATATCAGGCACCTTGAACCGCCCTTTCCCAAGCGCAGCTCTTTGAGGTTCTTTCATGCGTCGATCGTCTTCAATCCTGGCCCTCTTCCTAGCCCTCCCCGCATTGCTGGCCGCCCCTCCCAAGGCTGGCGTTCACGGACTCGACCTGGCGGGCATGGATCGCGCCGTGGCCCCCGGCGATGATTTCTTCGCCTACGCGAACGGGGGCTGGGTGAAGCGGACGGAGATTCCTGGCGACCGTGGCTCCTTCGGCGTAGACCACGAGGTGACCGACCGCACGGATCGCCGGGTGGCCAGCCTCATTCGGGCCGCCGCAGCGGCCAAGGCCCCTGCGGGGTCGGAGCTTCGGAAGATCGGCGACTGCTTCAACAGCTTCATGGACGAAAAAACCATCGAGGCCAAGGGTCTGGCGCCCCTGCAACCCACTTTCAAGGCCATCGCAGCCATCCGGGACCGCAAGGACCTGGCCCGCTACCTCGGCACCACCCTGCGTGCGGACGTGGACGTGCTGAATGCCACCAACTACGACACGGCCAACCTCTTCGGCCTGTGGGTGGCCCAGGATCTGGACGAGCCCACCAAATACTCTCCCTTCCTGCTGCAAGGCGGCCTGGGAATGCCCGAGCGCAGCTACTACCTGGATCCCTCCGAAGGCATGGTCAAGATCCGAGCCCAGTATCTCGTCCACGTGACGGCGATGCTGAAGCTGGCGGGCGTGCCAGAGGCCGACGCCAGGTCCCGGGCGGTGCTGGACCTGGAGACGCGCATGGCCACGGTCCACGCCAGCCGCGAGGACACCGGAAACGTCCTGAAGGGCAACAACCACTGGCGCCGGTCCGAATTCGGCGCAAAAGCTCCTGGGCTCGACTGGGAGACCTACTTCGCCGCCGCTGGCCTCACCCAGTCGCAGACCTTCGTGGTCTGGCAGCCCGATGCATTCAGGGGCCTCTCCTCCCTGACGGCCGAGGTACCCCTCGAGGTCTGGAAGGACTACCTCACCTTCCACGCTCTCCAGGGCCGGGCGAAGGTGCTGCCCATGGCCGTGTCGGAGCAGTCCTTCAGCTTCTACGGCAAGGTCCTGAGCGGGGCGGCCAAGCCCCGCGAGCGCTGGGTCTACGGGGTGGCGGCCACTAACCAGGCCCTGGGCGAGGCCATCGGGAAGGCCTACGTGCAGACATACTTCCCGCCCTCTGAAAAGGTGCGCGCCCAGAAGATGGTGGCCAACCTCATCGCAGCCTTCCGGGCCCGCATATTGGCCCTGCCATGGATGTCCCCAGAGACCAAGGCCAAGGCCATCGCCAAGCTGGACACGCTCAAGGTGGGCGTCGGCTACCCCGACCGGTGGCGGGACTATTCGGGCCTGAAGATCGTGCCCGGGGACGCCTTCGGCAACGCGGAGCGCGCTGAGCGCTTCGAGTACGAACGCAACCTGCGTAAGCTGGGCCAGCCCATCGACCGCACGGAATGGGTGATGACGCCGCAGACGGTCAACGCGGTGAATCTGCCGGTGATGAACGCCCTCAACTTCCCGGCGGCCATCCTGCAGCCTCCCTACTTCGATCCGAAACGGCCCATGGTCATGGACTACGGTGCCATCGGCGCCGTCATCGGCCATGAGATCAGCCACAGCTTCGACGACTCGGGCTGCCTCTTCGACGCCACTGGCAGGCTCAACAACTGGTGGACGCCCGAGGACCTGAAGCACTTCGAGGCCTCCACAGAGCGGCTGGTGCGGCAGTTCGACGCCTACGAGCCCTTCCCGGGCCTGCACATCAAGGGCCGCCAGACCCTGAGCGAGAACATCGCCGATGTGGCCGGGCTGGCTGCCGCCTTTGACGCCTACCGCCTCTCCCTGGGCGGGAAGGATGCGCCTATGGTGCAGGGGCTAACCGGGGACCAGCAGTTCTTCCTCAGCTACGCCCAGAGTTGGCGGGAGAAGACCCGCGAGCCCCAACTCCGCCAGCAGATCCTCACGGATGGCCACACCCCGGCCGCCTTCCGGCCCACCACCGTACGGAACCTGGACGCCTGGTACCCTGCCTTCCATGTGAAACCCGGCCAGACCCTCTATCTCGCCCCGGCGGATCGGGTGAAGATCTGGTAGCAAGCCAGGAGGTTCCATGGCCCTTCTCGACGCCAGCCGCAGCATTCTCGTCGTCATAGACTTCCAGGGGAAGCTCGTCCACATGGTGCAGCGCCCGGCCCCGGTGCTGGAGGCGGCCCGCCGCCTCCTCCGGCTGGCGGACCTCTTCGCCGTCCCCGTGGTGCTCACCGAGCAGTACCCCAAGGGCATCGGCCCCACGGAGGAGAGCATCCGCACCGTCTACGACGGCCTCGCCACCCCAAAGTTCTTCCTGGAGAAGACCGCCTTCGGCTGCTGCGGAGACACGGGCTTCGAGGCCCTGCTCCAGCAGGCGAGGCCCATGCTGCGGCCCCCGCAGCGCCAGATCGTGATCGCGGGTATCGAGGCCCATGTTTGCGTCATGCAGACCGTGCTCGAACTGCTGGCATCGGGCCAGGAGGTTCATCTGTGCTGGGATGCCATCAGCGGCCGGGGGGAGGAGTACCGGAACCGCGCCCTGGACCGCATGGCCGCCGCCGGAGCCACCATCACCAACCACGAGTCCGTGGCCTTCGAGTGGGCCCGGGACAAGAACCATCCCCAGTTCAAGGCCCTCTCGGCCCTCATGAAGGAAGGGCAGCCCCAGGGGTAGCCATGAAGCTGACCCCGCCCCTCGCCGCCCTCCTCATCGCCTCCGCCCTGGCCTGCGGGGGCCACGACGATGACGACAAGAACAACGAGCTGATGGCCCCGGGCCAGAACTGCCAGGCCTGCCATGGCTTCACAGTGTCCGGGACGGTGTTCGGCTCTGCGAACGCGGACTCCGGCAGCGGCCTGGCAGGGGTCACGGTGGTCATCACGGATGCCAACTCCGTGGACACCACGTTCACCACCAATGCAGCCGGCAACTTCTTCTCCGGCGCCGCCCTGGCCCTGCCCCTGAAGAAGGCCGCCGTGGTGCGGAACGGCACCCGCACCGAGATGGGCGGCGCCCCCGCGGGAGACTGCAACCGCTGCCACACCCTGCCCGCCACCGGCGGCGCGGCCGGGCGGATCCACGCGCCCTAGGCCCGCCAGAAGAAGCTTGGCTCCTTCAACGCAGCTTCACTGGAACTGCGAAGCTGCCGGGTGTGGAGGTCTGATAGAGCACGCTTGGGCCATCGCTAAGTAGGATGTCCACCCGACCATCATCGTTGAGATCCCCCAGAGCCAGGAATTCCGGCAGACCAGGCGCCTCGTAGATGGCCGAGACGGCAAAGACGCCCCGCTGGAGTGGCGACTGCAAACAGACCGACACCTTCGAGGTGGGTCCTTGGGACACCAGGGTGATATCCGGGCGACCGTCGCCGTTGAGATCCGAGATGGCCACCCGCTTCGCGTTGTCAACGGTGGGCAAGTGCGTGGTCGTAAAGGCTCCGAGCGGGGTCTGGAGCAATACCAGGAGGGTGGAGTCGGCCCGATTGACCGACAGGACATCCCGCGTGTTGGCCGCCACGATGTCCAGCCGGCCATCCCCGTCCAGGTCGGCCACCGCCACACCTACGATCCGAAGGCCGCTCCCCAACTGCACCGGGCCCGAGAAGCCCCCGCCAGCTTGCTGGTAGAGAACCACCACCCCATCGTAGGCCGCCAGCACCAGGTCCAGCCGCCCGTCGCCATTGAGATCTGCCACAGCCAAGTCGCCGGGACCATGGCCGTTGCCCACCGGCAGCGTGACAGGCGGCAGCAGCACCCCCGGCTGCCCGGGAGCCTGCGCCAACATCAGGACGCGGCTGTTGACATGAACGCCATCGGCCACCACCACTTCGGAGCGCCCATCCCCGTCCAGGTCTGCCACGGCCACGGCGGCCGCAGCACCGCCCGTGGGCACCCAGACCGCGGGCAGGAAGTGGCCCGGGGCCGCGGGGTTCTGGCGGAGCACGAACAGGCTGCCGCTGTCTCCGGGGGTATTGAGTTGGGGAGCGGTGGTTGCCAGGCTGCAGGCAATGAGGTCGAGCCGGCCGTCCCCGTCCAGGTCGCCGGCGCAGAGGCCCCAGGGGCCAGGGCCAACAGGATACGTAATCGGCGCTTCGACGCTGCCCATGGTGTTCCGCAGGTAGACCTGAACGCCATCCGCATGGATGGAGTCCTCGATGAAGGTAGATGCCACGGCGACATCGAGGCGACCATCGCCGTTGAAATCCGCCGTCACCACCTGACCGTAGACCCAGAAGGGTGGGATGCGGACATCGCGACTCCCAACGCCACTGGCGCAGGCCAGGATTGACATCATGGCCGCAACCCTGGCGCCGATACCCAGAATCTGGGTGCTGCTCCTCATGGGTCCCCCACTGGGCCTCACATGGAATTCGCTGCAGGCTTGCCTGGAATCTTCCCTAGACTTTACACCCCGGAGAAAGCCATGCCCCGTATCCAAGGCCATCCCATCCCCGCCTTGTTCCCTGAAGGTGGGGCCGTGTCGGTGATGCTGTTCGGGGAGGCCCCCGGACCCCGCGGTGCGGACCAGTCGGGCATCCCATTCTGGGGAGACGGGGCGGGTATCACGGTCTACCGGGTCCTGGCCGCCATGGGTCGGGCCGACGTGCCCGACGCGGCATGGGAGGACTGGGACGGCGCGCGCTTCAAAGCCTTGGGCCTGGTGCCCCAGCTGCATGGCACGGCCCTCAGCAACGCCTATCCCGCCTGCCCCACGAAGGATGGCGACCACTTCCATGCCCCCTCGAACCGGGACCTGCTTGCCCCTGCCAACCTGGCGCGGCTCTCAGCGGAGCTGGCCCGGGCGGCCGAAGGGCGGACCTCGCCCCTTCGGGTCGTCGCCTTCGGAAAGCGGGCGGAGTGGGTGCTGGGCCGCCTGTCCGGGGCCCCGGCCTTCGACCTCCACGCCCTGCCCCATCCCAGCGCCCAGGGGCTGCTGCAGGGGGCGCCCGGAAAGGGCAAGGGGCTGAAGCTGGAAGATCTGCGGACGGCCTGGCAGGCGCAACTCTGCAGCCTGCTCAGTCAGGGAGTCGTGCCAACCGCTGGCGAACCTCCGCATCCGACCCTATGCTGAGCGCTCAACCGTCCTGAGGTGTCGATGCGATCCCCCTTCCTCTTGTCCCCGTTCATTCTCTGCACCGGCCTCCTGGCTAATCCGCCCGCCAAGACCGTGGCCGAGCTCAAATCCTTCTACGCCGCCAGCTGCGTCAAGTGCCACGGGGCCGACGGCTCTGCCACCGCCGATGGCAAGAAGCTGGGTGGACGCGACTTCACGGACGCCGCCAAAAATGCCAAGGAGACCGACGCCGACATGGCCAAGACCATCCGGAAGGGCATCTTCTTTGGCACGGTGATGCCCGCCTTCAAGGACCGGCTCAGCGAGGAGGACGCGCTGCTTCTGGTGAAGGAGATCGTCCGCAAGGCCGAGAAGGGCAAAGTCATCGCGCCCTAGAGAGCCCGCGCAGTTCTAGGTGCTCGGCTTCGGCCATTGGGGCACCGTGGTTTCCTGGACAAATTCTTAACAGCCCAAGGCCAGGCATCTCTCGTAACCTGATGCCTTCCCCAGCGGGGATCTTTCACAGCCTGGAGGCTCCATGCCCTTCTTCCGACGATTGTGGTTGCCCCTCTGCGGGGCCCTGGCCCTCACGCTGGTGGCGGGCGAGACCCCGAAGCCCCCGACCTCAAAGGTCGCCTCCAAGGCCAAGTCCGCCGCACCGACTCCGGCCGCCCTGCCTGCGCCAGTCAAGCTGACGACAGTGGAAGGCATCACCGAGTACCGGCTGGCCAACGGTCTGCGCGTACTGCTCTTCCCCGATGCCAGCAAGCCCACCATCACCACCAACATCACCTACCTAGTGGGCAGCCGCCACGAGAACTACGGCGAGACGGGCATGGCCCACTTGTTGGAGCACATGGTCTTCAAGGGCACGCCCAGGCACCCCAACGTGCCTCAGCTGCTGAACGAGCTGGGCGGCGACTTCAACGGCACTACTTCCATCGACCGCACCAACTACTACATCTCCTTCCCAGCCTCTGAGGTGAACCTCGGCAAGGCCCTGGATCTCGAAGCAGACCGCATGCAGAACAGCAGCTTCACGGCCAAAACGCTGTGGGGCGAGGATGGCAAGAGCGGCGAGATGACCGTGGTGCGCAACGAGTTCGAGAACGGGGAGAACAACCCGATCCGCGTGGCCCTCCAGCGCATCCAGTCCGTGGCCTACGACTGGCACAACTACGGCAAGTCCACCATCGGCGCCCGCACCGACATCGAGAAGGTGAACGTCGAGCACCTCCGTGCCTTCTACCACCGGTACTACGCACCGGACAACGCCATCCTGGTGGTGGCCGGCCAGTTCGACGAGCCGAAGACCCTGGAGCGCATCAACCAGACCTTCGGAGTCCTGAAGAATCCCGCACGGACGCTTGAGCCCACCTACACCCTGGATCCCATCCAGGACGGTGAGCGCAGTGTCACCATCCGCCGCGTGGGCGGCACGCCCGTCCTCCTGGTCGGCTACCACGTGGCCCCGGGCTTCAACGCCAGCCGCAGTCACCTGGACCTGGCCGCCTCGATCCTCGCCGATGCCCCGGGTGGCCGCCTCTACAAGGCCCTCGTCGAAACCAAACTGGCCGCCCAAGTCTTCCCCATCGGCTTCAGCACCCTGGAGCCGGGCCTGCTGATGTTCGGCGCCATGCTGCCCAAGGACGGCGACGTTGAGAAAGTGCGTCAGGTGCTGCTGGCCGAGCTCGAGGATCTGAAGGCCAAGCCCTTCACCGCCACGGAGCTGGAACGGGCCCAGGCCAAGGTCCGCATGGCCGTGGATCAGACCTTCTCCGACACCAAGAACCTTGCCGTGGCTCTCAGCGACAGCATGGCCGCAGGAGACTGGCGCCACCTCTTCTTCGACCGGGACTGGTCCTTCGACGCCAAGCTGAATCAGGTCCAGGCGGCTGCCGAGAACGCCTTCAAGGCCAGCAACCGGACGCTGGCCCAGTACATTCCCACGGAGAAGCCCGATCGCACCCAGATCGCCCCGATGGCCGACATCTCCGCAGTGGTGAAGGACTACAAGGGCAGGGAAGTCATCGCCCAGGGCGAGGCCTTCGACGCCAGCCCCGAAAAGGTGGATGCTCGCACGCTACGGTTCACCGCCCCCAACGGTCTGAAGGGCGCCATGCTCTCCAAGAAAACCAAGGGGGCCATGGCCACCATGCAGCTCAACCTCCGGTTCGGCCGGGAGGCGGAGCTGATGGATCGCAAGGCAGTGCCCTCCATGGTCGGCGCCATGCTCATGCGCGGCACGACCAAGCACAGCCGCCAGGAGCTGGCCGATGCCTTCGACAAGATGAAGGCCAAGGTCATGGTCAACGGCACGGCCACGTCGGCCAACGTCACCCTGGTCGTGCCCCGCGAGAACCTCGCTGCCGCGCTCCGCCTCGTCAGCGAAGTGCTGCGCGAACCGGCCTTCCCGGTCGCCGAGCTGGAGACCCTGGTGAAGCAGCAGACCACTGGGATCGAAGCCCAGCGCAACGAACCCCAGTCCAAGGTCATGGAGTTCCTGGGTCAGACCTTCGACGCCTATCCCGCCGGCCACCCCGCCTCCTTCCGTGGCCCTGATACCCGGCTCGAGGAGCTGAAGGCCCTCAAGGTTGAGGACCTGAAAGCCTTCCATCAGTCCTTCTACGGCTCGAATCATGCCCAGTTCTCAGCTTCCGGAGATTTCAACGCCGCGGAGGTGCAGAAGCTGGTCACGGAGCTCTTCGGCTCCTGGACCTCAGCTGCGGCCTACGAGCGCATCCCCGGCCGATTGAAGGTCCCCGCCGGCATGCGCAAGGCCATCGAGACCCCCGACAAGAAGGGCGCCTTCTTCCTCGCGCAGTCCCGCTGGGCGATGAAGGACACCGATCCCGACTACCCCGCCTTCTTCATGGCCAATCAAATCCTCGGTGGGGGAGCACTGAAGAGCCGCCTTGCGGATCGTTTGCGTCAGAAGGAAGGCTTCAGCTACGGCGCCGGTTCCTTCATCCGCGTGGGTGATCTGGATGCCATCACCACCTGGGGCGGCTACGCGCTCCTCGCACCCGAAAATACCGACAAGCTGGAGGCGGCCTTCAACGACGAGATCCAGAAGGCCCTGAAGGACGGCTTCACCGGGGAGGAATTGGACTTCGCCCGCAACAGCTGGATCCAGGGAGAGAAGACTGAGCGCCAGGAGGATCAGGCCATCGCCGGCTGGCTGGCCCGAAGCCTCTACCTGGGCCGTCCAGTCCTCTTCGAGGCCGAATTGGAAGCCAAGGTGAAGGCCCTCAAACTCGATGAGGTCAACGCCGCTCTCCGCAAACACCTCCGCCCCGACAGCTTCGTGGTGGTGAAGGCGGGCGACTTCACCAAGAGCACGACCAAGTAGTCGAGCCTACACCAGGCGACGAAAGGGAGCGGCCAGCCGCTCCCTTTTTGCTTGAAAAATAAGGGTTTCCGTGCTCTTCTAGCCATCCGCTTGGCGTTGATTAGGACGCGGGGCGATGACGGAGGGCGCTGCCATGGCACGCATCGAACGGGAGTGGCAGGCGGAACACGAGGCTTCGGCCCTGGCTTCCGAACTGCACCGGATCATGGTCATCAGCCACCGGCAGGCCAAAGGTTTCATCGACTGCAACTGCGTCACCGTGAACGGCGAGATTGTGCAGAAGCACGGCCATCGGCTGAAGGCCGGCGACAGGGTCAGAGTGGAATTCGATCCCGAGCAGACCTACGAGGTGCTGCCCCCGGAGCGCAAGCTGAAGGCCGGCCCCTTCGAGACGCTGTGGGAGGACAACCACCTGCTCTTCGTGTTCAAGCCTGCTGGCCTGCTCACGGTGCCCGCCGAGCAGGGCGGCGAGCCCAGCCTGGCGGAGGCCATCACGGAAGCCTATCGGCGCCGGGGCTTCAAGCGCTTCAACCTGTACATCGTGCACCGCCTGGATCGCTTCACCAGCGGCGTGCTGGTCTTCGCGAAGACGCCTGAGGCCCTCCACGGCCTGAAGAAGCACTTCGAGCTGCACCGTCTGCAGCGTGTCTATTTCGCTGTGCTGGTGGGCGAGCTGCCGGAGAACAGCGGCACCCTGGCCGGCCACCTCATCGAGCACGCCAAGTCCCTGAAGATGTCCGTGGCCGTCGCCCGCAAGGGTCCCGGCGGCGGCAAGCGCATGCCCGCCGGCGCCAAGGAGGCCGTGACCCACTACCGCGTCATCGAGCGCCTGCCCGGCCACACCGTGGTGGAAGTGAAGCTGGAGACCGGCCGCCGCAACCAGATCCGCGTACAGTTCGCCGATCGGGGCTTCCCCCTGCTGGGTGACCAGGTCTATGGCGTGGAGAGTCCTCTGCTGGATCGCCAGGCCCTGCATGCCGAGCTGCTCGGCTTCAAGCACCCCGTCACCGAGGAGCAGGTCACCGTCACAGCCCCCATGCCCGCGGACATGGAAGCGGCCCTGAAGGTTCTGCGGAACCAGGCCCGCCTCGTGCGTGCGACCACGGGCGTGAAGGGCGAGGAGGGCATCTTCCAACCCACCGAAAGTTTCGATCACAAGCTCAAGCGCGTGGCCCGGGCCAAGCGGTACGAGGACCGGGACGAAGCCCCCAACCGTCCCGCCCGTCCCCGACCAGGTGGCAGCGAGGAGCGGCCCCGTCGAACCTTCGGCGCTACGGATCGGCCAGCCCGTCCCCGTCGCGAGGATGGCGACGCCCGCCCCAGGCCCACCTCCGGCCCCAACGACCGCCCAGCCCGCCCC
>NZ_JBATQW010000018.1:0-52706 GCF_049292215.1 Geothrix sp.
GTCACCCGGGCGCCGGTGCGCACGTCCACCCCTGCCCGGCGGACCAGGGTCTCGAAGGCCGCCACCACGGCACCCGCGCTGCCCGGACGATCCAGCGGGAAGATCCGGCCATTGTCGCGGCTGTAGGTCTCGACCCCTTCTCGGCGCAGCAGCTCCACCACGGCCTGGTTGTCGAAGGCCAGCAGGGCGGGACGGAGGAACCGGGCCTGGGGCTTGGAAAAGGCCTCCAGCAGGGAGAGCGGCGCGCCGTCATGGGTGATGTTGCACTTGCCGCCACCGCTGATGCGAAGTTTCACGCCCAGGCGGCCATTGGCCTCCAGCAGCTGCACCTGATGGCCGAGGTTGGCAGCCCGCCAGGCCGCCACCAGCCCCGCTGCCCCGCCGCCCACCACGATGACCTTTGCCATGGCTCCATCATGGCCCAGGCGGCGCCTCGCGTACCGGTCGAGCCCCGGGTCCAGACCATCCGGGTACACTCGGACCATGACCGACTTTGGGTTCTCCGTCCCTCGCCCTGCCCAGCTACGCCGCTTCAAGCGGGTGTTCTACCCGGCGGGCCTGCGGATGCAGAAGGCCTTGGCCGAGCACGTGAGCCCCGGGGACCGGCCTGACCAGCTCGTGCTCCTGGAGCATGACCCAGTCTTTACCTTGGGCCGCAACGCCACGCCCGCCGACATCCACATGAGCGACGACTTCCTGAAGGCCCAGGGCGTCAGCGTCCACCGCACGGACCGGGGCGGCGAGGTCACCTACCACGGCCCGGGCCAGGTCGTGGCCTACCCCATCTGCAACCTGCGCGGCGGCCGCGAGGATGTGGGCCGCCTGGTGCGCGGCCTCGAAGAGGCCATGATCCGCACAGCGCGGGACTTCGGCGTCGTGGCCGACCGGCTGCAGGGCGCCCCGGGCATCTGGGTGGACACGCCGCGGGGGCCCGAGAAGCTCGGCGCCATCGGCCTGCATCTGAGCAAGTGGATCAGCACCCACGGTATTGCCTTCAACGTTCAGCCCAACCTGGACCACTTCCGCTGGATCACCGCCTGCGGCTTCACCGACAAGGGCGTGTGCAGCCTGGCTTCCCTGCTGGGACCAGAAGCCCCCACCTGGGAAGCCGCCACCGACCGGCTCCAGGCCCACCTGGTCGAGTTGCTGGCCCTGGACCTCCAGCCCTCACGGCCACCCAGCCGCAGCGTGTCCGCCCTGACCTGGCGCCAGACCGCGGCCGGACCGGAGGTTCTCATGATGCTCCGGGTGCCCACGCACGGCCTCTGGTGGCAGAGCGTCACCGGCATGATGGAGCCCGGGGAGACGCCCGAGCAGACTGCGCACCGCGAGCTGGCGGAGGAGACCGGGCTCACGGGGACGCTGCGACCGCTCGGCCTGTCCCACAGCTTCTGGGTGGATCCCGCCATCGTGCGCTTTCCCGATGACGAGCCGCGCTTCAACACCGAAGTCTGCTTCTCCATGGAGGTGACCCCGGACGCCCAGGTTCGCCTCGAGCCGCTGGAGCACAGCGAATACCTCTGGTGCGGCCTGGACGAGGCCCAGGAGCGCATGAAGTGGGAAGGCTCCAAGGCCGCCGTGGCGCTCCTCCGGACCCTCCTCGCCGGCTGATCCCCCGACGGTACAAGGACTCATGGCCGCCTCCCCCGGAACCGATGAAGGTTCAAGACCGCCATGCCCCCCCTGGACTCCGCTTCCCCGCCTGCTCAACTCGGCACCTGGCCGAGGTCCACGCCATGGCTGCTCCTGGGTTACACCGCCCTGGGCCTGGGCACGCAGCTTCTCTCCCCCTCCGCCCGCGGCCTGGGCCTGAACGCTCTGAACACCCTCATCTTCGCCCATGCGGGTCTCCTCACCTTCACCCGCTCATCACGAGAACCGGATGCCCGGCGGGGCTGGCGCCTGATCACCCTGGGGCTCTTGGCCCAGGCCACCAACCAGGGCTGGGCCACCCTGCACATGTTCCGGCACGAGGCCCCACCGCCATTCCCAGCCTGGGGAGACCTGTTCACGTTCCTGTCCCTGGGCCTGATCATCGCCTCCCTTCTGGCCTGGCCCCTGACGTCCGCCTCGGGGTCCGAGCGCTGGCGGAAAAGCCTGGATGGGCTCGGCGCCGCGCTGTCGGCCTTCTTCCTGGGCTGGTTCTTCACCCTCGGCCCCCTCTTCCGCCAGTCGCAGTCCTCCTCTCTGGAGCACGCGGCCCTGGTGATCTTCTTCCTCGGCAATGCCATGGTGCTGGGGACCTGCGCCTACCTCGGCGCGCGGCAGACCACCCGGTTCCGCGGCCCCCTGGGCTGGATTACGCTGGGGTTCGTCATCTCCATGGCGCAGGTGATGCTTCAGGTACCCCTGACCCTGGCTGGGCAATACCACCTCGGGGATCCCATTGACCTCCTGGTCCTTCTCGCGGCCATCCTCATCCTGCTGGCCCCCCTGGCCCCGCGGTCCCTGGAACCGGGCCCGCCGCCCAGTTCGGAGATCCGGGACCACTCCCCGGTGGCCCGCATTCTGCCCATGCTGCCCGCCGCCTCGTCCCTGGCCATGGTTCTCGCTGCCCTGGCTCTGGCCCCGACCCGCCTGGACCCCATCATCCTGGCGCTGGCCTCGGTGATGGCCGGGTTGGGGCTCCTCCGGGGCGCGCTCGCCCTGCGGGACTTGCAGCACCTGTCCGCGGCGCTGGAGACTCGCGTAATCAGTCGCACCCAGGATCTCGAAGCCATGCAGGACGCCATGCTGAGGACTGAGCGGATGAATGCCATGGCCGTCCTCGGCGCGGGCATGGCCCACGACCTCAACAACACCCTGGCGACGGTCAAGGCCTGTGCCGAGCTGGCCCGCATGAAGCTTGAGGATGGCCAGCGTCCCGAGATCAAGGACCTGGACCACCTCCTGGTGGCGGCGGACCAGTCCGCGGCCCTCACCCGTCGGCTCATGAGCTTCGGACACATGGAGGAAACCCCGCCCGGGATCATCTGCCTCCGCGAGGAGCTGTCCCATCTTGAGACCATCCTCCGCATGCTGCTGGGGCGGCAGATCAGCCTGCACCTCGAACTGGGGGTGGATCGGGTCCCGGTGCTGGGCTCCCGCGCCCAGGTGGAGCAGATCCTGGTGAACCTGGTGGGCAATGCCCGGGACGCCATGCCCCGGGGTGGCCTCATTCTCATCCGGCTCTCCAAATCCACATCGGCCGGCAAGCCCATCGCCCGGGTGGAAGTGGAGGACAGTGGCGAAGGCATGACACCCGAGGTCCAGGAGAAGATCTTCAGCCCCTTCTTCACCACCAAGGGCCCGGGCCTGGGTACGGGCCTGGGCCTCGCCTCCGTGCGCCAGATCATGCACGAGCTCGGCGGCACCTTGGCCGTGGCCTCGCAGCCAGGTATCGGCACGACCTTCGTGCTGAGACTGCCGCTGGCGGAGGGCTGATGCCCGTAACCGTGCATCCAATCCCTGCGGGACTGCCGCGAGGGCTACCATTGGAGTCGCAATATCCTGGCGCTTCCTGAACCTGATGGCGGGGGTCGACCAGCCTCATTCCCGCTCTGAATATTGGCTCAGGACGATATGCCCCCTCCCCTCCCAGCCCACACGGCACCCACCCGGGCACTCCTGGTGGGCGCCCTGTTGCTGATGGCGGCCTTCAGCGCCGTAATCTCGATGCTTCCCGTGCCCAAGGTTCAGCCGGTCGTCAGCGTGGTTCTGGGACTTTCAAACGTAGTGGCCTTCTTCCTGCTCATCCGCCGGGCCCGCCAAGGTGGCCCCGAGGAGCGTGGCTGGTGGATCCTGGCCCTCAGCTTCCTGGGTGTGGTGGGCTCCAATACAGCGCTCTTCATGGCGCCAGCCACCCTTGGCCGCGCCTCTCTGGCAGAGAAAATATTCGTCGGGATTCAGCCGGTCATCGCCATCATCCAGGCCTGGGCGCTGCTGAGCTGGCCCTTCCGGGCTCCTGAGCGACAGGGCAAGCGACTCATGAACCTGCTCGGCTGCGGAATCTTCGGGGGATCCCTGTTCCTGGTGCTCTGGAGCACGACCCTCTATCAGGAGCTGGACCACGGGCAGTGGCCTATCTTTATCCGGTTGATGGGCCTGGCCGTGCGCGTGGCCATCGTCGGTGGCGTGGCCACTTACATACTGGCGGATGATCCTCGCCGTATCCGGGGACCCGTGGGGTTGATCTTCGTGGCTGCCGTGGCCATCCTCGCGGTCATCGTGCTGGTGCGGCCGTACCTGTATGACGAGAGTGCCACCATGCAGGCGACGCCGTGGCTCGGCATCGTGCTGTGCGCCCCCCTAGCCTTCGCCTTGGCCGCCTGGCTGGGGCATCCCGTGGAGGTTCCAGCGGATGAGCCCCGACTGAAATACCCACTGGTCGAGGGACTCCTCTACCTCCCCTTCGTGGCCGTGGGCGGGGTGCTCATCCTGTCGGCCCTCCATCACCGTGATGATCAGGTCGCTCCACTGATCGGCTACATGGCCATCAGCGGCCTGCTCCTTGCGCGGCAGTTCCTGCTGCTCCGGGAGGTGCGGCGGGCCAACGAGCAGCTTGAAGAGCGTGTACAAGCCCGCACCCGGACCTTGGAAGAACTGCAAAAGGTGATGCTCCGAACCGAGCGCCTGAACTCCCTCGGCGCCCTGGGAGCCGGCCTCGCCCATGACCTGAACAATGCATTGGCTGGCATCCGGGCCACTGCCGAGCTCGCCCACATGAAGGCCGAGGATGGCCAGCCCTGTGGCACCTCCGAATTGGACCGGATCCTGGTGGCGGCGGACCAGTCCGCTGCTCTGACCGGCCGACTGATGGCCTTCGCCCGCCAGGAGGTCGAGGCCCTCGGTCCCCTGGACCTCGCCCTGGAGGCCTCCCGGTTGGAAAGCCTGCTCCGCATGCTCCTCCCCCGGAACGTCTCCCTCCACTTCGACATGGGCCCAAGTCGCGTGCCCATCCGCGGATCCCGCAACCACCTGGAGCAGATTCTCGTGAACCTGGTCTGCAACGCCAGGGATGCCATGCCCACGGGCGGCACCATTACCTTGCGCGTACTACTGGTGGACCAAGAGGCGCCGCCTGGAGCGGTCCTGCAGGTGGAAGACACAGGGGGCGGCATGCCGCCCGAAGTGCTGGACCACCTCTTCGAGCCGCTCTTCACCACCAAGGCGCCCGGCAAGGGCACGGGCCTAGGGCTGGCCTCCGTCAAGCACTTGGTCAACGAGGCGGGGGGGCGCATCGAGGTCCACTCCCGGCTTGGCCAGGGCAGCCGCTTCATCCTTCACTTCCCGCTTTTAGACGCCTGACTCCCGTCGAGCCGGAGCCGCCTGCCCCGGGCACGTGGTCTGTGATTCCAATCAAGCGAAGCTTCTGAAGGCCTGACTTGGCATCGGGCCTTGATAACCTGACCCATCTCCAGGAGTCCCAATGTTCCCGACCTTCACCGAAGACCAGTCCGCCATCCGCGAGGCTGCGAAGGACTTCGCCATGGCCGAGATCGAGCCAGGGGCCGCTGCGCGGGACGCCAGCGGCGACTTCCCGAAGGCGATCCTGCAGCAGCTCGGTGAGATGGGCTTCCTGGGCATGACGGTGCCCGAGTCATACGGCGGCGCGGGCGTGGATTTCCTCAGCTACATCCTGGCCCTGGAGCAGATCGCCTACGCCGATGCCTCCGTGGCAGTGACCATGAGCGTGAACAACTCCGTGGCCTGCGCGCCCATCCTGTCCTTCGGGACCGAGGCCCAGAAACAGAAGTACCTCAAACCCCTGGCCAGCGGCGAGGTGCTGGGCGGCTTCATGCTCACTGAGCCCGACGCGGGTTCCGATGCCGCTGCGCTGAAGACCCGTGCCATCAAGGTAGACGGCGGCTGGCGCCTGAACGGTGCCAAGGCCTGGATCACCAACGGCGGCGTGGGGCGATACTTCGTCACCATGGCCCGCACCGACCCCGACAAGGGCAAGAAGGGCATCAGCGCCTTCATCCTCGACGCGGACCAGCCCGGAGTGGTCATGGGCCGTCCCGAAGAGAAGATGGGCCTGCGCTCCAGCAAGACAGTCATGGTGGCGCTGGAAGATGCCTTTGTGCCCGAGGACGCCATGCTAGGCAAGCCCGGCGATGGCCTCAAGGTGGCCTTCGGCGGGCTGGATGGGGGGCGCATCGGCATTGCCGCCCAGGCCCTGGGCATCGCCCAGCGGGCCATGGACGAGAGTGTGGGCTACGCCAGGGCCCGCATTTCCTTCGGCAAGCCCATCGGCGAGCACCAGATGATCCAGACCTACCTGGCCGAGATGGAATCCCGCCTCCAGGCCTCCCGCCTGCTGGTCTACCGGGCCGCCTCCCTCAAGGAGGCCGGAAAGACCTGCACGGTGGAAGCTGCCACCGCCAAGCTCTTCACCACGGAGAGCGCGGTCTGGCTCTGTGACCGGGCCGTGCAGATCCATGGTGGCTACGGCTACTCCCGCGAGTACCTCGTGGAGCGGCTGTACCGCGACGTGCGCGTCACCACGATCTACGAGGGGACCAGCGAGATCCAGCGCATGGTCATCGCCCGGGAGCTGTTGAAGTAGTGGTTTTCAACGACCGATGAAATTACCCTTGCCCTCAAGACGCGAGGGAGAGATCCTGCTTGGGGTTAATCTAAACCGGGGCCTGCATTTGTCCGTAGTCAGCCTGTCCCCGAGGCAGTTCTTTTTGATCTTCAAGGAGTGGTGATGACGCGTCTCCCGATCCTCCCGGCCCTGCTGGTGGCCTTCTCCCTGGTGGCCCAGGAGGCCCCCAAGGTTCAGCCCCCTGCAGGCGCGCCCACAAAGCTGACCCTCCAGGGGGCCATCGAGACCTCGCTGAAGAACAACCTCCAGGTGCAGATCGCCACGGAGACACGTGACTTCACCCGCGCCGGTGTGCTCGTCGAACAGGGCACCTTCGACTGGAACCTCACGGCCGGCCTGAAGGTATCGAAGAGCAACGACCCGCAGTTCGGCGCTGATGCCACCGCGTTCAGCCGCGGTCTCACCGTGGGTTCCACCAAGGCCTTCGGCTGGGGTGGCAACCTCAGCCTCCAGTACGCCCCCACCTACTATCAGAGCACTCCCGTAGGGAGCACGACTCCCTACGACGGCAGCTTTTCGGCCACCTACACCCAGAGCCTGCTGAAGGGCTTCGGCCGGGACACCACCGAAAGCCGACTCATCGTCGCCCGCAAGAGCGCGCAGGCAGCCGATCTCGGCTTCCAGAAGGCCATCATCGACTTGGTGGCCAGCACCGAGTCCCTCTACTGGGATGTGGTCTTCGGCCAGCGCAACCTCGAGAACAAGCAGCAGGCCCTCTCCCTCGCCCAGAAGCAGCTCAAGGAGAACCAGATCCGCGTGCAGGTGGGCACCCTAGCCCCCATCGAAGTGACTTCATCCGAAGCCTCCGTGGCTCAGCGTGAGCAGGACATCATCACCGCCGAGGCCCAGCTGCTGAATGCCAAGGACGCCCTCATCCGGGCCCTGTATCCCTCCACCGAGCGGCCCACGGGCCTGGAGATGGTGGACGCCCCCAGCGTGAAACCCATGGCAATGAGCGAGACCGAGGCGGAGAAGCAGGCCCTGACCAGCCGCATCGAGCTCAAGAGCGCCCGGCTGGACGTGGAGTCCAAGCAGATCCTGGAGACAGCCGCTGGAAACCGCACCCTGCCCCAATTGGACGCCTACTACACCTACAATGGCAGCGCCGCCTCCCACACCGCTTCCGAGGGGCTGTCCGCCGTGAACAAGGACCTGACCAAGAGCACCTATCCCGGCTACACCGTGGGCCTCCAGTTCGCCCTGCCCATCCTGAATCGTACCGCCCGGGGCAGCCAGGCCCAGGCCCGAGCCAACCGCCGCCAGAGCGAGCTGAGCCTGCGCGACCTGGAACTGGGCATCACCCTCGAGGTGCGCCAGGCCTTCCGCAATGTGGATGCCTCCGCCAAGGGCGTGGCCGCTGCCGAGAAGACCCGCTACTTCCGCGAGAAGGACCTCGAAGCCGAGCAGAAGAAGTTCGAGAACGGCATGAGTACCAATTTCCTTGTGCTCTCGAAGCAGAACGACCTCGACACCGCCAAGAGCAACGAACTCCAGTCCCAGATCACCTACGCCAAGGCCGTCACCGCCATGGAGAAGGCCCTGGGCCGCTTGCTGGAAGCCCGGAAGCTCGAAGTGAAGTAGGGATCAAACCCATGCTGAAAACGGGCCCTGAGTGGGGCCCGTTTTCGGTTACCTTCGCCGCGGAGCGGTAGAGCCTGTGGGCGTTTCAGGCTTGGCCTCCGCATCGGCTGGCAGTGTATCCAGCAGCGCCTTCCAGTCGAACCACTCCGGCTTGCCCTTGATCCACTTTTCGAACCAGTTGAACTCGCTGACCATCTTCACCAGCTGATAGCGCGGCTCAGTCAGGCCGTGGGGCATGCCGGGATACACGATGTATTCCACAGGCACGCCCAGCTTCTTGAGCGCCATGTAAAGCTCGTCGCTCTGGGGCTTGGGTACGCGCTGATCCGCCTCACCCACGTGGATGAGCGTCGGCGTTTTCGCGTTCTTGATGTACTTCAGCGCCGACTCGTTCACGAAGTTGTCCCAGGCCTCGTAGGGCTTCCCACCCAGGTAGAACTCCCGGACGCTCTGCACGTCGCTCTCGGCGTACATCGAGATCCAGTTCACGGCGCCTGCCCCAGTGCTGATGGCCTTGAAGCGATCGGTCTGGGTGAGCGTCCAGCTGGACAGATGGCCGCCGGCGCTCCAGCCCATCATGCCCAACTTGTCCGGGTCGGCGATGCCCTCGCGGATCAGGTGGTCCACGCCGCTGATGATGTCGCCGTAGGACAGGCGCATGAAGTTCCCGCCGATCTGGCGCGTGAAGGCCTCCCCGTAGTTCGATGAGCCCCGGTAGTTGGGCTGGAATACCGCGTAGCCGGCAGCGGCGTAGAGGTGGGGGTAGGTCACGTAGCGGCCCTGGAAGGTGTTCATATCCGCCGCGGCAGGTCCGCCATGCAGCTGCACGATGAGGGGATAGCGCCTGCCCTTCACGTAGCCGAGGGGCTTGATGAGCAGCCCTTCCACCTGGACGCCATCCTTGGCCTTCCAGCGCACTGTTTCCGTGCTACCCAGGGACAGCTTCGCTACCTGGGGGTTCGCGTCGGACACCTTGACCCAAGCAGTCGGAGTCCCCACGCTCTGGGGCTTGGCCACATAGAAGTCCATGGGCTTGCGAGGGTGGCTGTGGGTCAGAAGAAAGGCCTTGGCCTCATAGCTGTAGCTGCCCGCCAGGACGCCCGCCTCCTTGGTCAGCTGGGTCATCGTCCCATCCGCCACAGAGAGCGCGAAGAGGTGCTGGTCCACACCCACGGCTTCGGTGAAGTAGAGCGTCCGCGAGTCCTCGCCCCAGTTGGCGGCGGAGACGCTCAGGTCCTTCCCGGCCATCAGGTTTTTGGCAGAGCCGCCCGTGGTGGGCACCACCCACAGCTTCGTATTGCGCAGGCGCTCAAAGCGCTCGGGCGCTGAATAGGCCAACCACTGCCCATCCGGGGAGAAGGCCGAAAACCGCGCGTACTTCTCCAGCACCGGGTGGACCTTGCCGCTGCCCAGGTCCAGCAGGTGCAGGCTGGCCTCCTCTCGGGTGATATCGCCAACGCGGCGTCCTGCGGGCATGGCCCGGAAGGCAGCCCAGCGGCCGTCCATCGAGAGGTCGAAGGCGGTGATGGTGAGACCGGTCCCCTCGGTCCAGCGCTTCTCCACCTTCTCCTTCAGGTCCACGGACCAGAGGTGGACCGGCGCCTGCTCCGGATCCGCGAGGCGCACATCGAACTTCTTCTCCTTGCGCTTCACGTCATCCTTGTCCAGCCGGTCGGGGCTGGTGAAGAAGAGGCGCGCGCCATCATCGGCAAAGGTGAAGTCGCGGATGGGCGTGGCGTGCTTGGGCAGCGCGGTGACGGCAAGTTCCTCCGAGGCCAGGTCGACGAGGGACAGCTGCCGGTCTTCGGCCTTGCCGGCGCTGAAGGCCAGCCACTTCCCGTCCCGGCTGAAGGCGAAGGCGTGGACGCCGTCCTTGGCCTCGGTGAGCTTGCGGGCTTCGCCCCCCTCCACGGCCAGGAGGTACACCTGCTGGCTGCCCTCGCGGTCGCTGAGGAAGGCAAGGCGCCGGCCATCCCGCGCCCACTGGGGGCCCGTCTCGTTCTTCTCGCGGGTGAAGGTCATCTGCCGCGCGACGCCGGTGGCGGCATCCGCCACGAAGAGGTCCGTGTAGGCCTTGCCCGACTTCCAGTGGGGCAGGCTCACCGTGTACACCACCCGCGACCCATCCGGCGACAGGGAACCGGCGCCCACGCTCCGCATCTCCATCACATCCATGAAGGTCATGGGCCGTGTCTCCTGGGCCCGCAGAGGACCCACCAGGACCAACGCCGCCAGGACACCCCATCGCATCGAACGCATACCGCCTCCTGCCTCGTGACTTGAGGCTTTCAGTATGTTCGGGATCCTGCAGCTCAGTCCATCCGCAGGCTGAGGTCCACCGCCGGAGCGCTGTGGGTGAGGGCGCCCACGCTGAGGAAATCCACGCCGGTCTCGGCCACGGCACGGGCCCGCTCCAGGCTGAGGTTGCCGCTGGCCTCCAGGAAGAGGCGCCGCCCGCTGCGATCCCGCAGGGCCACGGCCTCCCTCAGCTGCTCCAGGCTCATGTTGTCCAGGAGCACGCCGTCGACCTCCGGCAGCTCCAGGCAGGCCTTGAGCTGGCCCAGCGTTTCGGCCTCGACCTCGATCTTCACGAGGTTCGGCGCGGCCCGGCGAGCCGCCTCCACTGCGGCTCGGACACCGCCCGCTGCCGCCAGGTGGTTCTCCTTGAGAAGTACGCCATCGCCCAGGGTGAGCCGGTGGTTCACGCCGCCCCCGCAGCGCACGGCGTACTTCTCCAGCAGCTTCAGGCCCGGCGTGGTCTTGCGGGTATCGAGGATGCAGGCCCCGGTGCCTTCGATGGCGTCCACGAACCTGCGGGTGAGCGTTGCGGTGCCCGAGAGGCGCTGCAGCAGGTTCAGCATCACCCGCTCGGCCAGGAGGATGCCGTGGCTGGAGCCCTCGACGCGCAGAACCTCGGTCCCCTTGGTTACGCCTTGTCCATCGGTGGCCAGCAAGGACACGGCCAGGGCGGGATCCGCGAGGCGGAAGACCTCCCGCGCCACCGGCAGTCCCGCCAGCACCAGATCACCCTTGGCGATGACGCGGGCGGTCATTGGCCGATCCGGCACTGCCGCCGTGGTCCAGTCCTGGGTGCCCCAGTCCTCGCGGAGGAAGGCGCCCAGCTGTTCGCGATAGGTTTCGGGATGAGGAGGGTGGAACATCGGAGACTCCGTCCTCAGCGTACAATGACCGCACACCAGGAGCCCCCATGTCCTTTGTCCTCGTCGAGAAAGCCGACCGCATCGCCTGGGTCACCCTCAACCGCCCCGAGAAGCTCAACGCCCTGAACAACGAGGTGCTGAAGGAGCTGGAACATATCTTCGCCGGTCTGGAGCACGACGCCGAGGTGGGCGTGGTGGTGCTCACAGGGGCGGGCGAGAAGGCCTTCGTGGCCGGCGCCGACATCGCCGAGTTGAAAAGCCTCGATACTGCCGCGGCCCGCGTCCAGGCCCTCAGCGGCCAGGCGGTCTTCCAGCGCATCGAGGCCCTGCCCAAGCCCGTCATCGCTGCCGTGAACGGCTTCGCCCTGGGTGGCGGCTGCGAGCTGGCCCTGGCCTGCCACATCCGCATCGCCAGCGAGAACGCCCGCTTCGGCCTGCCCGAGGTGAGCTTGGGCGTCATCCCCGGCTATGGCGGCACCCAGCGCCTGCCCCGCCTCGTGGGCAAGGGCGTGGCCCTGGACCTGATCCTCAGCGGCGAGATGGCACCCGCCGCCGATGCCCTGCGCATGGGCCTGGTGAGCCGCGTGGTGCCGCTGGCCGACCTCAGGGCCACCGTCGAGAAGCTGGCAAAAACCATCCTCTCGCGCGGCCCTCTGGCCCTGCGCAGCGCCCTGGCCGCCGTCCACGATGGTCTGGAGATGGCCCAGGACAAGGGGCTGCAGTATGAGGCATCCCTCTTCGGCCTCCTCGCCGCCACCCAGGACATGCAGGAGGGCATGGGCGCCTTCCTGGAGAAGCGCCAGGCCCAGTTCAAAGGCTTGTAGCTAATGCCGCCGTAAAAAATCGGCGGGCCATCTGGCCCGCCGATTCTTTGTAATGAGGAACGTCCTATCGCTTGGCGCCGCTGACCCCCAGCGACACAGCCGCAGTCTGCTCATTGTTGTGCTGGTCCACCACCCTCACCAGGACACGATCTCCACGGACTGCTTCGCGCGGCACCAGGACGTCGAAGCGCTCCTCCTTCTGATCGAAGACCCGGTCTTCGGGCACGATCTGGAGCCAGCGTTCGCCGTCGGCGCTGATGGCCGCATCCTTGAGGACCGAGGTCTCGTCCCGGGCCAGGAAGCGAACCCGGACGCCCTCGCCCTCCGCCGCGGCGCTCAGTTCCGAGATGGCAGGTGGCGTGTGGTCCACGGTGAAGGGCGCCGTGCGCCAGACGCCGGTCAGCGCCACGTTGAAGGGGGCCGAAGGCGCGTCCGTGGCTGTGACCTCCAGGCGGTAGCGGCCATCGGGCACGGGCAGCGTGTCGAAGCTGAAGAACTTCTCCTTCCAGGCCTTCTCGAGCAGCATGGGCGCGCCCCGTTCCGGGATCAGACGGATGGCGAACTGGACGGTATCGCCATTCGGATCGTTCACCCGGAACTGGAAGCTCTGGCCCCCCCGGCGGAAGCTGCGCTTCTCCGCGCCCATGTAGCCCAGGGCGGGAATGAGCTTCTGGGTCTCCAGGGGCACCCGCTCGATGCCGATGTCGTCGGGCGGCGCGGTGCGGGTGATGACCAGACCGGGCGGCATGATGTCCACGCCCTCCCAGACCGGGGCCAGGTTGCGGTGGGCCCAGAAGAGGCTCACGGTTTCGACGATGGGCGTGGCACCGCCCCGGGTGCTGCTGAGGCGGAGGCGGAACTGGGCGAAGCGCGCCGGCGGCAGGGCCGATCGCTCACCGCTGCGGAGGGGCGGGGTCCAGGGGCTCCAGGTGGCGTCTGGCGTCTCGGTGCTGCCCGTGCGGAACTGGAGCTCCACGTTGGTGCCGGTGGGGGTTTCCGCGTCCAGGTAGGCACGCCCCCAGTCCGCGAGGGGTGCTCCCCTGAGGATCTTCGATTCCAGGGTGCCCTCCGTGGCCTGGGCCTCGGAGAGCAGGTGCAGCTCGGCTGGATTCGAACCCACCACCAGCAGATCGCCTCCGGACGGCAGGAAGGCCGTGGCCTGGGCGGTACCCAGCTCCTGCACCACCGCGAAGGGATCGGTGTCCCGGGCCTTGCCCAAGGGCAGGGAGAAGAGCCGGGACCGGTTGCCCGTGCCCACCAGCAGCTGCCCCTTCCAGGCCGACAGGGCGTAGATCTGGCTCTGGGTGCTCTGCCACAGGGTCTCCGGAACGCGGTCCTTGTCCAGGCGGATGACGGCGGAGCGGGCGGTGCTGCCGGTGTCGGCCTGGAGGTAGCCTTCGCGGCGCTCCAGCTGGCCGGTACTGAACTTGGGCGTGAGGCCGTTGTCGGCGCCGATGTAGAGCTGGCCATCGGCGACCGCCAGGGCGCGGACCTCGTCGAAGGGCGTGTCCATCAGGGTCTCCAGGCGGTCGCCCTGGCGGCTGAAGCGCAGGACCAACCCGCGACCATGGCTGCCGAGGTACCAGCCCCCCTGCCCGTCCGGGGCCAGGGCCGTGAAGGCGGTCTCGTCCGCCAGCTCCGCCAGTCGGCGGCTGGAGCCTTCCCGGGCCTGGACCAGCAGGGCGCCCTTTTCGAAGCCGCCGGCCACGATCACCGCATCCCCATCCACAGCCAGGGCCCACACGATGCGGGCATCGATGTCGGCGAAGGGTTTCACCTCGCCGCCGGGCGACACCCGGAGCAGCTTGCCCTCCCCCGTGGGGGCCACGATCAGGTCCTGGCCCAGGCGGGCCATGGCGAACACGATGCCGCCCTTCACCTGGCCCAGGGGCTTCATCTGGCCGCCCACGTAGTGGAACAGCTTGCCGTCCGTGCCAGCGGACAAGTAGGCGCCGCCCGAGCCATCGGGCACCGCCGCCCAGATCACGCCCTCCGGCAGCTGGCCCACCCGACGGAGGTTCGGGGCCAGACGCAGGCGACCATCGGCGCTAATGCGCACGCCCCGGGTCTCCGAGCCGAGCCAGTCATTGAAGCCCGAGAACGTGGCCGAGGGCTGATCGGCGATGGCCGTCACCCCCATCGCCGCGAATAGAAGAACGGTCATCCAGCGCATAGATCCCTTTCGCGAACGCATCTACTCAATCTCCACTTCCAGCTGGCTCAGGCCGCGCACTTCCCGCTCCAGGGGCAGCAGGGCGCGCCCGATGATGCGGCGCTGCAGCCGATTGTCGCTGCTGACCCCGTCGCCGCTCACCAGGCTGGCCACGGAGGGCGGAATGCCCTCGATGCGGCTGCCGCGGAGCCCCGCGCCGGGCTGCGCCTGCACCAGAAGGGCGTAGGCGTGGTTGTTCCGCAGGGCGCCGTTCAGGATCCGCACCACGTCGCCGAGGGAGGCTGTCTCGATCACGCGCTCATCCGGATCCGCAGCGGTGAGGCTGTAGCCATCGCCCACCATGAGGATGGCCTTCCCCTTGGTGGCCGAGGAGGGCACCTGGATGTTGAAGGTCGCGGTCTCGCGAACCCCCTGGATGTTCTGGAGCGTCACCAGCACGGGCAGGACTTCGCCCCGCTTGGCGCGGGCCTTGAGCAGGCGTACGCCGGCGATGGCGGTCAGGTCCAGGCGCTCCTCGGCCTTGATGGTGAGGGAAATGCCCTCGATCAGGGGCTTCTCATAGGGGTTGAGGCAGATGGCCTGGAGCATGGCGCCCACGTACTGGGCCATGCGCCCGGGGTTCAGGTCTGCGATGACGTTCTCGATCACGATGGCGGGCTGGCCCACCAGCTTGATGTTCCCCTGCATGGAGAGGCTCTGCAGCCCGATGCCCCGGGTGTGGGCATCCAACGTCTGGGCCACGGCCGTGGCGGCCAGGGCGGCGGTCGCCGTGGGGTGGTCCATGAGCTCGAAGCGGAAGTTCAGGGTCTTCTTGCCACCCAGGTTCAGGCCGATGCGCATGGGCACTAGGCGGGCCTCGGCGCCCAGGAGACCGGCCACCCCCGAGCTGCGATCCAGCCGCAGGGCGCCGATGGGGGCCACCGGCATGGCCAGCTTGAAGGAGCTCTGGTAGCTGGCCACCGTGGTGGACACCGTGGCCGACCAGAGGGGCAGGTCCACCGGGCCGAGGTTGAAGAGCTGGTGCCCGAACAGCAGGATGCGCTTGCCAGAGACGTAGGTGATGGTGCCGGAGGCCGCCAGGTCCAGGTCCCCCTGCATGAGCGTGATGGCCGCCATGCCACCAGGCTCGATGGGGCTGGCGTCCTCCCGGCCCCCGGAGAGCGTGGGCACCGCCGTGAAGGTGACCGGCCAGCCGGACCACAGGCGCTGGGCTTCGGTCCCCAGGGCGCTCCCCACCAGGGCCATGGGCAGGGCCTGCGGATCGGACTCTCCGGTCAACGCCTGGAAGTCGAGCATCTGGCCCAGCAGGGCGGCCTTCAGCACCTTGGGCGGCTCCAGCTTGGGCAGGATCAGGGGCGTCCGGCTGGGGGCCAGCTCGGGGATGTCCCGGAGCTGGTCCAGCATCTCCGCAATGGGGGTGATGCCGCCGATGGGTTCCTTCTCGAAGGCGATGCCCGTGCTCAAGGCCCCGATGAGCTTGCCATCGATGTAGCAGGGGCTACCGCTCATGCCCGCCAGGATGCCGGTCTCGGCCAAGGGGCCACCGGAGGCCCGGACCATGATGCGGCTCCGACCCGGGGCCGCGTTCTTCTGCACGCCCAGCACTTCGAACTCGAAGCGGTCGATCTTCCCGCCCTGAAACACGGTCCGGCCATGCCCCTTCATGCCAGCCCGGATCTCCCCCACACCCATGGTGGCCGGCGCCTGGGCAAAAAGGGACATGGAGGACAGGAATAAAACGAGAAGACCGGCCAGTTTCATGAGGATCTCAAGGAAAGAAGAAGCCTAACAGACGGCCCCCCTCGGACCCTCCTGTGACCATCAGGTGTCATCGGCGTCACATTCGTTCCACGACCCAAAGGTCCCCTTCTGCGGAAGCCCCTGCCCCGTTACCCTCGAACAATGGAGGAACTTCACATGCGTTCAAGGCACTTGAGCAGCTCATCCCTCGTGGCCCTGCTGGTGGCAGCGGCCCCCCTCATGGCCCAGGGCGTGTCCGTCCAGCTGGGCGGGCGGGTACTGGACACCAAGGGGTCGGCCGTGGCGGGCGCCACGGTGGTGATCCGCAACGGCGAGACGGGCCTCACCCGCACCCTGCAGACCAGCAACGAGGGCCGGTATCTGGCCACCCTGCTGCCCGTGGGCCCCTACACCGTGACCGTCACCAAGGCCGGCTACCAGACCGCCGCGAACATCAAGGTGAACCTGAACCTGGGCGATGCCGCCCCCCTGACCATCAAGCTCGCCCTCGAGAGCGGCGCCGTGGTGGAAGTGGTCGCCGCCAGCGCCCAGGTGGATTCCGAGCGCGCCAGCGCCGCCGCCATCGTCTCCCCTGACAACCTGACCAGCCTGCCCGTCTTCGGCCGCAACTTCACCAACCTCGCCACCCTGGCCCCCCAGGTGGTGGTGGACAGCAGCCGCGGCAACCTGGCCATCGCCGGTCAGCGCGGCGTGAACACCTCCATCAACATCGACGGCGGCGACAACAACGAGCCCTTCTTCGGTGGCGCCACCGGCGCGGCCGAGGGCAAGACCCCCTTCACCATCTCCATCGAAGCCATCCGCGAGTACCAGGTGATCACCGACGGCGCCAGCGCCGAGTTCGGGCGCATGGGCGGCGGCTATGTGAACGCCATCACCAAGAACGGCACCAATGACCTCAGCGGCAGCCTCTTCTACTACCTGCGCCCCCGGAAGACGGTCGAAGCTGGCCCCACCCTGCGCCAGCCCAACGGCAGCACCACCACCAGCCCGGTGGGCGACTTCCAGCAGGAGCAGTTCGGCTTCAGCGTGGGTGGCCCCATCGTCAAGGACAAGCTCTTCTACTTCGTCGCCTACGATGCCCAGCGCAAGAAGTCCCCCATCAACCAGGTCTGGGGCGGCAACAGCCCCGTGACCCTGGATCCCGTGGCCAACCCTCGGGATGCGGTGCTCATCGCCAAGGGCGGCAGCTACTCCGTGCCCGAGGACTCGGACACCTACTTCGTGCGCTTCGACTTCAACCCCACCGTCAACCACAACATCCAGTTCCGGGTGAACCACTCCAGCTTCAAGGGTGTCACCGGCGCCGGCACCACTGCCGCCTACGAGAACCTGGCCTCGGATGACGTCAAGACCGACGCCTACGTCCTGCAGTGGAACTGGGTGCTGGGCAGCAACTGGATGAACGAGTTCCGCGTGAACATCGTCAAGGACGACATGCCGCGCTCGACCTACTCCAGCATCCCCGAAGTGAGCATCAGCAACGTCGGGTTCTACGGCGCCTACCCCTTCGACCGCACCTACAACACCAAGCGCACCCAGATCCAGGAGAACATCAGCTACGTCACGCCCACCTTCCAGGTGAAGGCCGGCATCGACCACAACACGATTGATGTCTCCGAGTTCTTCGCGGGCAACTGGCAGGGCGTCTACCTCTTCAGTTCGCTGACCAACTTCCGCGCCGGCAACTGGTCCACCTACCGCCAGAACTTTGGTCTGAGCGGCCCCGTGCAGCAGGCGGGTCTCTTCAGCGCCAGCGAGAAGCAGATCGCGATCTTCCTCCAGACCGACTGGCGCCTCACCGACAGCTTCAAGCTGGGCCTCGGCGTCCGCTGGGACCGCCAGGAGAACCCGGAGTACCCGGTCCTGGACATGAGCAACACCACGGCCAACCCCATGCCACTGACTGGGAAGATCCCCACGGACAGCCAGTTCTCCCCCCGCCTCTCCTTCACCTGGACTCCCGGCTTCGACCAGGGCAAGACCGTGGTTCGCGGCAGCCTGGGCCGCTATGTCAGCACCACGCCGGCCGTGTTCCTCTACCAGGCCTTTGCCGCCAATGGCCGGCGCACGGGTCAGAAGGACTTCACCGCCGCCGAGGCTGGCACCTACGGGATTCCCATCGGCGCCGCCTTCAATGCCGCGAGCCCCTACTGGATCTCCTCGTTCCCCACGGGCGCGCCCATTCCGCCCTTCAACATCTGGACCTTCAGCAAGGACTTCAAGAACCCCTACACAGACCGCGTGAACCTTGGCGCCGAGCGCCCCTTCTTCCGCGACCTGGTGCTCGGCTTCTCCGCCACCTACGCCAAGAGCAACCAGCTGGAGCGCACGGCTGACCTGAACCTGGGCACCCCCACGGCCAACGCCCAGGGCCGCCTGATCTATCCCAGCACCATCAGCCCCATCGTCATCTCGGCGCCGAACCCCACCACGGGCCTGTCCACCTGGTCCGGTGGCGCCTACACGCCCGTTCGACCCAACACCAACTACGGCACCATGGGCTACTACCTGTCGGATGCCACCGGCATCTACCATGCCTACACCTTCAGCCTGAAGTACCACAAGGACGACAGCGCCTTCGATGCGCAGGTCTACTACACCTACGCCATCAACAAGGACAGCGACTCCAACGAGCGCAACTACTCCGGCATCTCGATCCAGGACGCTGGCCAGCTGGGCAACCAGTGGGGCTATGCCGACACGGACCGCCGCCATGTGCTCACCGGCTACATGAGCTTCATGGACAAGAACGTCACCGGCGTCCTCTCGTCCCTGTCCTTCCGCTACCAGTCCGGCACGCCCTACACCCTGACCTACGGCACGGACGTGAACGGTGATGGCAACGGCAGCAACGACCGCTACTTCGCCAACGGCGTGGACTCGGGCCGCAACACCCAGCGGGCCGGCTCCGTCTTCTTCCTCGACCTGGGCCTGCGCCGCGACTTCAAGATCACCAAGCGCATCAAGGCGACGGCATCCCTGGACATCTTCAACCTCCTGAACCGCCAGGACACCTGGATGTCCACCCGTGTCTCCTACCCCAGCACTGGAACCAACCCCGGCAATCCAGGCGTCGTTCCGGCCACAGTGGATGCCGGCTACGCCCGGAACCTGCAGCAGCAGCAGAACCCGATCGGCTCGGCTCGCCAGATCCAGGTCGGCGCCCGGTTCGCCTTCTAATTCCAGAAGCAGCAGTAGCACCAGAAAGGCGGCGCCTCTGCGCCGCCTTTTTCGTGGGCCATGATTCCGGATCCCATGGACGGGCGGCCTACTCGATTCCGCGTAACCCAAGTGAATTCAATATGCAAACCTGTTACCCGGAAATAGCACTCGGGGAGTGCCATTTCGCCCTGCTTCAGCCATAATTCGACAATCCCGAAACGGATCCCCCGCTTTTCAACCTGCAGGCCACCCCCCTGGCCCCTCATGGAGGACTACATGCACTTCCGCCGCCCATCCATCGCCGTCCTCACGGCGTTCTCCCTTTGCGTCGTGGCGCACGCCCAGACCAGTCAGACCTCCGGGGCCCTGCGGGGCACCGTCAAGGACCGCGGTGGCAAGGCCATCAGCGGCGCCAGCATCCGCGTCGCCAACCTGGAGACCGGCGCGGGCCGCACGGTGCGGTCCACTGCCACCGGCGACTACAGCTTCCCCCTGCTGCCCAGCGGCGTCTATGAGGTGCTCGTCTCGGCCCCCGGCTTCAAGCCCGTCAAGGAGAACATCCGGGTGACCCTCGGCAACTCCGTGACCCTGAGCCCCACCCTGGAAGCCTCCGATGTCGGCGCCGTGGTGGAAGTGGTGGCGGCGGCCGGGACGGTGGACGTCAAGCAGGTGAGCACGGTGACGACGCTCGAGCAGGACCTGGTGGAGTCCATCCCGCTGGTCACCCGCAACTTCACGGATGTGGCCAAGCTGGCCCCTGGCGTCACCGCTGGTTCCGGCAGCCCGGCCCGCCTGGTGGTGGAGGGTGGCCGCCAGATCTTCAATGCGATCCAGATCGATGGCGCCAGCAACAACTCCGCCTTCTTCAATGAGCAGCGCGGCGGCGTCTACACGCCCTTCATTTTCGGCGCCGACACCATCAAGGAACTGCAGGTCGTCACCAACGGATTCGATGCCCAGTACGCCCAGGCCGGTGCCACCATCAACGCCATCACCAAGGGCGGTACCAACGAAGTGACCGGCAGCGCCCTCTACCAGCTGCGCAAGACCGCCTGGACCGAGTCCTCCGACCGCCCGCCCTTTGGCGGCTCCCCCGCCTCCGCCCGCACCAACGACTCCGAGAACATCAACTTCAACATCGGCGGCCCGCTGGTGAAGGACAAGCTCTTCTACTTCGTGGGCGTGGAGCGCTACACCAAGAAGATCACGGCCAATCCCATCGCCACCACCACCAGCGCCGCCGCCGGCATGACCGCGGGCGACCTGACGACCTTCCTGGCCTCACCCCTGGGCGGCATCATCACCAACCGCTCGGGTCTCACCTTGGCCCAGGAATTCGGCAACCCCGGCGCCGGCATCCCGGCCCACCCCTACCCCATGTCCAACACCAACACGGTGTATTTCGGCCGCCTAGACTGGGTGGCCAGCCAGAACCACCGCTTCGTGTTCCGCGTCAACTTCCAGGACATGACGGACACCCTGCAGAACACCAGCGCGAACCCCAACAACGCCGAGAGCAACAACATCCCCACCCGAGTGCAGTCCGTCAGCTGGGTGATCGAGGCCAACAACATCTGGACGCCCGAGCTCTTCACCGAGAGCCGCCTGCAGCTGGCCCGTGAGGCCCGGCCCATGACCGGCAACGCCGCCACCGGCGTCCCGGCCATCGCCATCCCCACCTCCGGTACCAACATGTCCTTCGGCACCAAGACCTCCACGCCGCGGGAGAGCAACGAGCTCACCACCCAGTTCTTCAGCGCCACCACCTGGGCCCACGGGGACCTGCAGGTGAAGGGCGGCGTGGACCTCCTCCGGGTCGACGAGGACAACCAGTTCTTCCAGAACAACGCCGGTTCCTGGCGCTTCGACACCTATGCCGGCGCCACCGCCTGGGCCACGGGCACCCTGGCTGCGGGCACCCCCGGCGGCATCACTTACGCCGGCGCAGTGAGCCCCTTCAATGGCCGCATCCCCATGAAGACCAGCACCGATGGCTTCTTCGGCCAGGTGCAGTACTCCGGCCTCTTCGACAAGCGGCTGACCCTGACCGCCGGCGTCCGGCACAACAAGCAGGACTTCTCCAACAACCCCCGCCCGAACCCGAACTTCAAGGGCCTGGACCAGGGCTTCGGAGGCACCACCACGGACCCCCGCCTCGCCTTCAGCTTCGATGTGGACGGCAAGGGCAAGACCGTAATCCGCGGCGGCTACGGCGTCTTCACCAGCCCCACCCCGCTGCTCCTGCACTCCAACACCATGACCGGCAACGGCCAGATCATCACCAACTACTCCTTCGCCCTGAACAAGACGAGTGCAGGCAACCTCGCCCTCTTCAACTCCGGCCTGCTGAGCGCCACCAACCTGCTCGGCGGCACCAGCCTGCGCAAGGCCACCGACTCTGAGCTGGCCGCCATCGCCACCAGCGGCCTCTTCACCGCCGGCGCCTCCCCCACCTCCCTCTGGGACCCCAACAACAAGCTGTCCCAGTCCAAGAAGCTGAACCTGGGCGTCGAGCGCGACCTGGGCAACAACCTCGTGGTGGGCATCAGCGGCACCTACGTGAAGTACGAGCACCTGCAGCGCTTCGAGAACATCAACCTGGGCCAGTACGACAGCTATGACCCGGCGACGGGCGTGGTGACTGCCGGCTACTACAACGACGGCTATGCCACCGGCATCAACCGCTGGTCCACCGCCACCCGCCCCGGCTACGCGGTGATCGCGGGCCGCCGCGTGGACTTCGGCCCCGCCGCCACCGTCCCCGGCAACCCCGTGGGCGGCTTCAGTGACGTCTACCTGGTCAAGACCGACGGCTACGGTTTCTATCGCGGACTCAGCGTGACCGCGAAGAAGACCTGGAATGACCGCACGGGCCTGATCGCCAACGCCACGTTGTCCCGCAGCCAGGATACGGGCTCCTTCGAGCGCGGCACCTACACCTCCGCCAGCACCGACTTCACCAGCGAGCTGGGCGCCTCCCTCACCCAAAATCCGCAGGACCCCGCCTCCAACTTCGGTTACGGCGACAGCGACCGCCGCGTGGTGGCGAACCTGGTCTTCTACTTCCCCGTCGGGGAGAACCTGGATGTGGCCATCCGAGGCCTCTACCAGTCGGGCCTGCCCTACACCGCCTACTACTCCAACGACCTGAACGGCGACAACATGGCCAACCATGTCCTGGCCGGCCACACCCGCAACGACCAGCGCCAGCCCAGCTACCAGCAGTTCGATGTGCGGGTGACCCGCGCCTTCAAGCTCACCAAGCGCTTCCATGTCGATGCCATCCTGGATATCTACAACATCCTGAACAAGCCCGACTTCAATGTGGCCAGTGCCAATTACAAGGCTGGCGCCTTGAACACGACGACCAACGCCTTCACCCCGAATACCACCTACGGGTACCTGACCACCGTGGACCGCACCAAGTCCCGCGAAGTGCAGTTGGGCATCCGACTCAAGTACTAGTCGGATCCACTCCAGGCAAAGGCCCCCGCACCCCGGGGGCCTTTTTCATGGGGAATTTAGTTAGGCTGGTTCCATGCGGATACTGGCGTTGGGTGATGTGGTGGGGGAACCGGGGCGGCGGCTGGTGGAGGCCTTCGTGCCCGAGCTGCGCCGGGAGACCGGGGCCGACCTGGTGGTGGTGAACGGCGAGAACGCCGCCCATGGCCACGGCATCACCGAGGCCATCGCGCGGGAGTGGTTCGACAAGCTGGGTGTGGATGTCATCACCACGGGGAACCACGCCTTCGACGTGAAGGGCATCGACGGCTACTTCCGCCAAGAGCCCCGCCTGCTCCGCCCGGCAAACCACCCTGCCGAGACGGCCGGCAATGGCTGGGTCAAGCTGCACACTCCCTCGGGGGCCGAGGTGCTGGTGATCAACCTCATGGGCCGTGTCCACATGCCCCCCTGCGACTGCCCCTTCCGCTGCGTGGACGCCATCCTGCAGAAGGAGCGCGCCGACCTCGTGCTCGTGGACATGCACGCCGAGGCCACCAGCGAGGCCCAGGCCATGGGCTTCCACCTGGAGGGCCGGGCGGCGGCCGTGCTGGGCACCCACACCCATGTGGGCACCCTCGACGCGAAGGTGCTGCCCGGTGGCACGGCCTATGTCACCGACATCGGCATGACCGGCCCCTACGAGGGCGTCATCGGCATGAAGAAGGAGGCCAGCCTGGGCCGCTTCCTGAAGGTCATCCGGCCGAGGTACGAGGTCGCCGAGGGGGACCTCCAGCTCCACGCCGTCCTGGTCACCACCGAAGGCAAGAAGGCCACGGGCATTGAACGGATCCTGCGCAGACTTTGATCGGTTCGCTGCGTGATTTCAGCGAGAGAAACGCATTCTCGGAGCACCGGAACCCGCTCCGCGCGCGGCTTTCAGCCGCGTGCTCCGCGACCCGTCAGCCGCCTTCAGCGACTGAAGCGCCTCAGCATCCGCATGTTCCTGCGGTAAGCCACGCCGCGGGTGAAGTTGATGGCCACCTGGCGGGGGAAGCGGGTGATGGAACTGGCCAGGGTGATAAACGTGCGCACCGTCTGGGCGGCGCCCCGGCCCTGGCGGCTGGCATTGTCGTAGTACACCATCAGGGCCTGGCGCATGGTGGCCCGGGGCAGGTTGAACAGCCCATAGCTCTCAATGACATCGTGGTTGATGCGACGGGTGCCGTCCTGCTCGGTGACGATGAGGTCCTCAGGTCGGATCTCTTGGCTCATGGCGACTCCCTGGGTCAAAAGTGTATCGGCCCCTTCCAGGGATTGCTCAAGCCATGCCAATCCGGAGGGCTATTCCTCCAGCTTGGGGAACACAACCCCCGCCAGGGCGGCGCCGACGAGGGGGGCCACCCAGAAGAGCCAGAGCTGGGACAGCGCCCAGCCCCCCACGAACAGGGCCGGGCCGGTGCTGCGGGCGGGGTTCACTGAGGTGTTGGTGACAGGGATGCTGATGAGGTGGATGAGGGTCAGGCAGAGGCCGATGGCGATGGGGGCGAAGCCGGGGGCCGCCTTCTTGGCGGTGCTGCCCAGGATCACCATCAGGAAGAAGAAGGTCATCACCCCTTCCGTCAGGAAGGCGGCCCCCAGGCCATACTTGCCCGGGGAGTGGTCACCGTAGCCGTTGCTGGCGAAGCCGCCGATGGCGGATCCGTTGCCCGTGGCGATGACATAGAGGACGGCGGAAGCCACCACGGCCCCCAGTACCTGGGCGATCCAGTAGGGCGCCACGTCCTTGTAGGGGAAGCGCCCCCCCACGGCCAGGCCCAGGGTCACGGCGGGATTCAGGTGGCAGCCGGAGATGGGGCCGATGGCATAGGCCATGGTCAACACCGTGAGGCCGAAGGCCAGGCTGACTCCGTGGAGGCCGATGCCCACGCCGGGGAAGGCCGCCGCCAGCACGGCGCTGCCGCAACCGCCGAGGACCAGCCAAAGTGTTCCAAGGAACTCAGCCGCAAGCCGCTTGTTCACAAACCCCTCCTGGTGAAAAAGGCGCATTGATTGGATGTACGTGGCGAGTCTACCCCACCGGGGAGACGATGCAAGCAGAAGCGGTCAGGAAAGCCGGTCCCAGCCCTCGAGGTACAATCCGAAACCTGGGTCGGTCGCAGCCTTCTGCTGAACCAGGGCCCGGATCTGGGCTTCCTCGGCCTCCATTTGCTCCGGTGTCAGGTGACCCGAGAGGGTCATGGCCCGCAGCCACACCAGGAAGGTGGTGAGGGCGTCGAACTGGTTGTAGCGGACGATGCCCTTGAGATCCCCAGCTCGCCAGAGATCAATGACGCTCTTGCCGTCGGTGCCCAGCTTGCCCGGGATGCCGCATGCCGTGGCCAGCTCATGCAAGGTGGAGGAGGCCTTGCCCCAGGCCCCGGTGATCTCGCGCAGGTCGATGTGCTGGTTGCCATAGCGATCGAAGAAGTCACCCGGGGCCCACTTCTCGGCGCTGCGGCCCAGGCCGGGAATGGAGAGTCGATGGACCATGGCCCGCTGCACGAGGATGGGCAGGTCCGCATCCCGGGAGTTGAAGCCCACCAGCTGGGGCTTCTTGTCGCCCATGGCCACCAGAAAGCGGCGAAGGAGGTCGTCCTCCGGCAGCGCCTCGGGGCCCTCCGGCAGAGCGTAAAGCCGGTGCGTGACCTCGCCGTGCTTCACCGTGCGGATCACCGCCGCGAGAGAGACCACCCGGCACAGGATGGTCTTCAGGTAGGGCCGGGGCTCGACTTCCGTGGCGCCACCATAAGTCCACATGCGCTCGATGACGGCCTCATCAGACAGGTCCCTGGGCAGGTCGAGCACCCGACGACCCGTCGCGGGGTCGGGCACCCACTCGGCATCGAAGGCGAAGATCTGGTGTTGCGGGGGACGCAGCATGACGCACCTACCTTTCCAAAGCCCACTTGCCTCCGCCGCCCAGGGCGCAAGCCAGGCCCGCCAGCAGCCGGAAGAGCCCACCGAGGTTGGACAGCAGACCGGCTCCGTGGATCCAGCCATGGACCAGAGGCCACCCGAGCAGGGCCGCCAGGAGGCCGCCGGCCAGCGTGACCCATAGGCCTGCCAGGATCAGGGCACCACAGGCCAATTCGGCGAGGGCCAGGCCCCAGGTCGAGGCATGGGCGAAGGTGATGGCCCCATGGGCCCGGCGGAGGACCTCGAATCCCTGGACCACCGCCATCCCCCCCACCGCCAGCCGCAGCAGGAGGAGGGCCCACTCGGTGCGGGTACTGGAGGTGGCCATGGTGTCCCCGGGAATCGTCCATTGTAGGCTGGGGACACCCCGCAGGAACCGCCATGCTCCGAACCCTGGCCTTCGATGCCGACGATACCCTCTGGCACAACGAGACGCACTATGCCGAGACCCAGGAGGCCTTCCGCACCCTTCTGCGCGCCTACCACGACGACGCCTGGATCGACGCCCGCCTGCACGACACAGAGATGCGGAACCTCCAGCACTACGGCTACGGCATCAAGGGCTTCACCCTCTCCATGATCGAAACCGCCCTCGAGCTCACTGAGGACCGCTTGGACGGTGCGGGCATCCGGCAGGTGGTCGAGTTGGGCAAGACCATGCTCGCCATGCCCGTGGAGTCCCTGCCCGGCGTGACCGAGGTGCTACAGGAGTTGTCCAAGGACTTCGAACTGATGGTTATCACCAAGGGTGACCTCTTCGACCAGGAGACCAAGCTGGCGCGGTCAGGCCTGGGCATCTACTTCTCGAAGGTGGAGATCGTCTCCGAGAAGGATGAGGCCACCTATGCCGCCATCCTGGAGCGCCACGTCATTCCCGCGGATCGGTTCACCATGGTCGGCAACTCCGTGAAGTCCGACATCCTGCCCGTGCTGGCCCTTGGGGCCCGGGCCGTCCACGTTCCCTACCACCTCACCTGGGCCCATGAGCAGGTGGCCGCGCCGGCCGAGGCGGCATTTCCCGTGCTGGCTTCCATTCGCGACCTCCCTGCCCTGCTTCGTGGCTGGTGACGGATTCCCCATGGCTCCAGGGTTAGACTCTGAGTTTGAAGGAGAGGTTCCCATGAGTATCCAGAGCATCGGTGTGATCGGCGCGGGCCAGATGGGCAATGGCATCGCCCATGTCTTCGCCCAGGCGGGGTTCAATGTCCTGATGCAGGACATCACCGAAGCCTTCGCGGCCAAGGGGGTGGCCACCATCGACAAGAACCTGCAGCGGGGCGTGGACAAGGGCAAGCTGACCGCCGACGAGAAGGCCGCCGTGCTGGGCCGCATCCGCACCACCACGAAGCTGGAGGATCTGGCCGCCTGCGACATCGTCATCGAAGCCGCCACCGAGAAGTGGGAGGTCAAGAAGCAGATCTTCGAGACGCTGGATGCGGTGTGCAAACCCGGCGCCATCCTGGCCTCCAACACCAGCAGCATCTCCATCACCAAGCTGGCGGCCATCACCAAGCGGCCGGAAGCCTTCATCGGCATGCACTTCATGAACCCCGTGCCGGTCATGCAGCTCATCGAGGTCATCCGCGGTTTGGCCACCAGCGAGGCCACCTACACCGCCGTGATGGACCTGTCCGCGAAGCTGGGGAAGACGCCCATCGCCTGCAACGACTTCCCGGGCTTCGTGAGCAACCGCGTGCTGCTGCCCATGATCAACGAGGCCATCTACGCGCTCTACGAGGGTGTGGCCACGGTGGAGAGCATCGACGGGATCATGAAGCTGGGCATGAACCACCCGATGGGCCCCCTCACCCTGGCGGACTTCATCGGCCTGGACACCTGCCTCTTCATCCTCAACGTGCTGCACGAGGGCCTGGGCGATCCCAAGTACCGCCCCTGCCCCCTGCTCATCAAATACGTGGACGCCGGCTGGCTGGGCCGGAAGTCGGGCCGCGGATTCTACGACTACAGCGCGAAGGCCTGACCCCGTTCCGGCATTCCCATGCACCTGCCCAGGCCCGATGTCTCACGCCGCGCATTCGCCCCTCAGGGGGCGGAACGGCTCGCCGAGCTGTCGGGCCTGCCCCTCGCGACGTTTCGCCGGCGTATGGCCGCCTTCGCCCTGGATTGGGTGTTCCTCTTCCTGCTTTGGCTGCTGGCGGTCCTCGGCGTGGGCGCGGTCCTCATCAAGTCCGGCTTGCTTCACCTGGAAAACAACACCGTCATCTCCATTAACAAGGGCATCGGGAAGTGGACCTTCCTTCCCGCCTCCCTGCTCTACTTCGCCCTGACCACCTGGCATTGGGAAGGTCAGACGCCAGGCAAGCGCCTCCTTGGGATCCGCGTGCTCTCCCTCCACGGCACCCGACTCCACCTCTGGACCAGCCTTGAGCGCTTCCTTGGCTACGGGGCCTCCATGCTCGAATTCGGATTCGGCTTCCTCCAGTTCTTCCTGCACCCGAACCGCCAGACGGTTCATGACCGCATCGCAGAGACCATCGTGGTTCGGGTCGCACCCGCCGAACCAGCCCGAACGGATGAACCCTCCCCCCCCTTGTAGCGGCCCGCCAACCAGGCCGCCCCCACCAAAGGAGAACCCATGGCCACCGCACGCGTCCGCGAAATCCTCTCCTGGTATGCCTCCGAGACCCCTGGCGTGAAGGCCAACCTCGCGCGCCTCATGAACGCCGGGCGCCTGGCCGGCACCGGCAAGTTCGTGATCCTGCCCGTGGACCAGGGCTTCGAGCACGGACCCGCCCGCAGCTTCGCCCCCAACCCGGCGGGCTATGATCCCCGCTACCACGTGGAGCTGGCCATCGAGGCGGGCTGCAACGCCTACGCGGCACCCCTGGGGTTCATCGAGCACGTGGCCTCGGACTACGCCGGGGACATCCCCCTCATTCTCAAGCTCAACAACAGCGACTGCCTTAGCAAGGGCATCGAGCCCTGCAGCGCCATCACGGGCAGCGTCGAAGATGCCCTGCGCCTGGGCTGCGCCGCCATCGGCTACACCATCTACCCCGGCAGCGGCGCCCGCAACGAGCAGTACGAGGCCCTGCGCGAGCTGATCCTGGAAGCCAAGGCCGTGGGCCTCCCCAGCGTCGTCTGGTCCTATCCCCGGGGCGCGGGCCTGACCAAGGACGGGGAGACCGCCGTGGACGTGGCCGGCTACGCAGCTCAGATCGCCGCCCAGCTGGGCGCCCACATCATCAAAGTGAAGCCCCCCAAGCAGCACCTGGAGGTGAAGGAGGCCGCGGCCACCTTCGAGAAGCAGGGCATCCCCATCGGCACCTTGGCAGACCGGGTCCGCGAAGTCGTGCGCAGCGCCTTCAACGGCCGCCGCATCGTGATCTTCAGCGGCGGCGAGGCCAAGGGCACCGAGGAGGTGCTGAAGGAAGTGGCCGAGCTGGTAGCGGGTGGTGCCTTTGGCTCCATCATGGGTCGCAATGCCTTCCAGCGGCCCAAGGTCGAGGCCATCCAGCTGCTACACACGGTCATGGATATGTTCAAGAACGCGAAGTAGGCTTCCTGCTCTTGACCCGCAGTATGCCGAGCCTATTTCGGCGGATGCTCCAGGAAACCCAGCCCGGGGCACTTCTCCGCCGTGGTCCGCCGCTGCCAGTCGTTCTCGAAGAGGATGGCGGGGTTGCCCTCTGTGTCCTCCACCAGCTCACCCCAGAACCTGCTGGGCTCGGGCCAGCCGCCCGTGATCCAGCGAGCCATCTGGAAGCCCCGGGGCTCGAGCAGCACGGGGCAGGCGTACTCTTCCTTGAGGCGGTGCTGGAGCACCTCGAACTGGAGGCGGCCGATGGCGCCCAGGATGGGCAGGGGTGCGCCGCCCTTGGGCCAGAAGACCTGCACCACGCCCTCCTCGGCGATCTGACCTAGTCCCTTCAGGAAGCCCTTGCGGGCGCCGGGATCGGCCAGGCGCACGGAGGCGAACTGCTCAGGGGAGAACCGGGGAACCGCGTGGAACTCCACGGCTCCCTGGGCGCTCAGCACGTCACCGATGCGGAAGAGGCCGGGGTTGATGAGCCCCAGGATGTCCCCCGGGTAGGCCTCGTCCACGATCTGCCGCTCGCGGCCGAAGAACATGTGGGGGTAGTTCAGCTTGATGGACTTCTTCTCCCGTACGTGGAGCGCATCCATGCCCCGCTCGAAGCGGCCGGACACGATGCGGGCAAAGGCCACCCGGTCCCGGTGGGCCTTGTTCATGTTGGCCTGCACCTTGAAGACGAAGGCCGTGAAGGGTTGCTCCGGCGCGATCTCACCACCGTCCATGAGCGGCCGGGCGCCGGGGGACGGGGCCAACTCCAGGAACTCCTCCAGGAACTCGGCCACGCCGAAGTTGTTCACGGCCGACCCGAAGAACATGGGCGACTGTTCGCCCCGCAGGAAGGCCTCCCGGTCGAAGGCCGGCAACACGTGGTTCATGAGGTCGACATCATCCTTGAGCTGCTGCAGTTCCGCAGGTGTGAGCAGGGCCGCGATCTCCGGATCGTCCAGCCCGCCCTGCCCGGCCACGCGGGCCTTCCGCCCGGCCTTGGCGCGCTCGAAGACCTGGATCTGGCCCGTGGCCCGCACGTAGACGCCCTTGAAGTCTGTGCCCGAGCCGATGGGCCAGGTCATGGGGACGGCATGGAGGCCGAACAGTTCCTCGACCTCGTCGATGAGTTCCACAGGTTCCCGGCCGGACCGGTCCAGCTTGTTCACGAAGGTGAAGATGGGAAGCTTGCGCTCGCTGGCCACCCGGAACAGCTTCTTGGTCTGCTCCTCCACGCCCTTGGCGCAGTCCAGCAGCATCACCACGCTGTCGGCCGCCGTCAGGGCCCGGTAGGTGTCCTCGCTGAAGTCCTGGTGGCCCGGGGTGTCCAGCAGGTTGATGGCCTTGCCCAGGTATTCGAACTGCATGGCCGCCGAGGTGACGCTGATGCCGCGTTCCTGCTCGATGCTCATCCAATCCGAGTGGGCCGCTGCCCCGCCCTCCCGGGCTTTCACGGAGCCCGCCCGGTCGATGGCCCCGCCGTATAGCAGCAGCTTCTCCGTCAGCGTGGTCTTGCCCGCATCGGGGTGGCTGATGATGGCGAAGGTACGCCGCCGCAGGATTTCATCGGATAGGGGCATGGGTTCCAGACACAAGAAAGGCGCGGCAGGGGCCGCGCCTTTCCATTGTCCCGGTTTAACCCACTGGACTCAACCTCGGGCCGCCATCCGGCGCTGCACCTCGGCGTCGTCCACATCCTCGATGTGGGTGGCGATCCACCAGTTGTTGCCCCAGGGATCCTGCACCCCTGCGTTGCGGTCCCCGTAGAACTGGTCTGAGGGTTCCATCAGGGATTCGCCCCCTGCTGCCAAGGCCGCCCGGTAAACGGCGTCCGTATCTGGCACATAGAGGTAGAAGCCGGAGGGCATGGGTTTCCACGGGTCCCTGGCCTGGGCCATCATCAGCTTCGAGTCCCCAATCTGGAGTTCCGCGTTGGCGATGGTCCCGTCCGTGCGAAGCGTCCGGCTTTTCTCCACCGCCCCGAAGGCCTTCTCGATGAAGGCAAGGAAGGCCAGGCCATTGGGCACGACCAGGTAGGGCGTGATGGTGTGGTATCCGGCAGGAATGGGCGCGACCATGCGGCCTCCTTGGGGAGTGGTTACTTGGTGATGCCCACCTGACTCAGCATCCAGGCCGTCTCGAAAGCCTTGTCCTTCAGGGCGTCGTAGCGGCCGGAGGCCCCGCCGTGACCGGCCGGTTCCATCTTGATCTTCAGCAGCAGGGGGTTGGCGTCGGTCTTGAGGGTGCGCAGCTTCGCCACATATTTGGCCGGCTCCCAGTACATCACCTGGCTGTCGTTGAAGCTGGTGGTGACGAGGATGGCCGGGTAGGCCTTCTTCTGCAGGTTGTCGTAGGGACTGTAGGCCCGCATGTAGTCGAAAGCGGCCTTCTCGTTGGGGTTGCCCCACTCCAGATACTCGCCCACCGTGAGGGGCAGGCTGGCGTCCATCATGGTGTTCATCACGTCCACGAAAGGCACGGCGCTGTGTACGGCCTTGAAGAGGTCGGGGCGCAGGTTGGTGACGGCGCCCATGAGCAGGCCTCCGGCGCTGCCACCTTCGATGACGAGCCGGTCCTTGGCCGTCCACTTCTCCTTGACCAGGAAGTCGGCCGAATCGATGAAGTCAGTGAAGGTGTTCATCTTCTTCATGAGCATGCCGTCGTCGTGCCAGGCTTCGCCCAGGTCGTTGCCGCCCCGGATGTGGGCGATGACATAGACCATGCCCCGGTCCAGCAGGCTGAGGCGGGGGATGGAGAAGGTGGCCGACTGGCCATAACCATAGGAGCCATAGGCATAGAGGAACAGCGGGGCCGAACCATCCCGCTTCACCCCCTTCTTGTAGACCACAGACAGGGGCACCTTCGCGCCATCCCGGGCCGTCGCCCATAGGCGTTCCGTGGCGTACCGGGTCTTGTCGTAGCCGCCCAGCACTTCAGTCTGCTTCAAAAGGGTCTGTTTGCCCGTGGCCATCTCGCAGTCATAGATGCTGGCGGGGGTGACCATGGACTGGTAGTTGAAGCGGAACGTGGTGGAGGTGTACTCGGGGGTTCCACCGGGGAAGGCGGCATAGACGCTTTCGGGGAAGGTGACTTCCCGCCATGCCTTGGCCTTGAGGTCAAAGATCCGGAAGCGATCAAGCCCCTGGCTCTTTTCCGTAACTACCAGGAAATCCTTGAAGGGATCCAGGCCTTCCAGGAGGACATCGGCACGGTGGGGCAGAACTTCGGTCCAATGCTTGGGATCTGGGGTGGCCACGGGTGCGGAGACCAGCCGGAAGTTCTTGGCACCCTTGTTGGTCCGGATGTAGAACAGCCCTTCGTGATGCTCGATGCTGTACTTGTGGCCCTTCTCCCGGGGCAGCAGCGCCTTGAAGGCGCCCTTGGGCTCGCCGGCAGCCAGGTAGCGCATCTCCCAGGTGTCCGTGGCATGGCTGCCCGCTAGCAGGTACTTGCGGTCCTTCGAACGGCCAAGGCTCAGGCCGTAGAGCTCGTCCTTCTCCTCGAAGACCAGTTCCGGCTTGCCGCCCTGGAGATCGAGACGCCAGAGCTGGTTCGAACGCTTCGTGACATTGTCTTCCGTCACAAAGAAGATGTGGCGGTTGTCAGCCGCCCAGGTGAAGGAGGTCACCCGCTCCGCCAGGGGAGCACTGATGGTGCCGGTGGCCAGGTCCTTGGTGAAGAGCCTGTACTGCCGGAAGCCGGTGGTATCCGTGATGAACAGCAGCGTGCGCTCGTGGTCGCTGACCGACATCCCGCCCAGGCTCAGGAACTTCAGTCCCTTGGCCAGCTCGTTCTGGTCGAGCAACACCTCCTCGGCGGCCTTGTCATCGTAGGATCCGCTGGGAGCAGCCTTGCGACGGCACTGGATGCCGTACTGCTTCCCTTCTTCCGTGCGCGAGTAGTAGTAGAAGGCTCCCCGACGCACGGGAACACTCAGGTCGGTCTGCTTGATGTGGCCCAGCATCTCCTTGTAGAGCGACTCCGAGAATGGCTTCAGGTCCGCGGTCATGGCCTCGGTGTAGGCATTCTCGGCATTCAGGTAGGCCACCACCTCCGGATTGGCCTTCTCCCGCAGCCAGAACCAGGGGTCGTTCACCTTTTCGCCATGCCAGATGGAGACATGCTCCACCTGCTTGGCCACGGGTGGGAACGGGGCTTGCCCGGCAAGACTCAGGGAGGCGCTCACAAGGGCTGCCAGGCCGAGGAGGCGCAAGGGACGAGAAGGCATGGAAGGCTCCTGAAGGACATGGCGTCCAACGTACCACGAAAAAACAGGCCCCTCGGTTGAGGGGCCTGGCGGTTAATTCTTTGTCAGGTTTGGAAAGGGCTACTTCTCCTCGAGCGTGGGGATGCGCATGCCATAGAAGGAGCGCCACACGAAGACCGTGGAGATGACAAAGAAGACCAGCGCCCAGCCATGGGCCACGACCGGGTTCAGCTCGATGGCCAGCTCCACTGCGAGCAGGCCGAAGAGGGTCGTGAACTTGATCACGGGGTTCAGGGCCACCGAGGAGGTGTCCTTGAAGGGATCACCCACGGTGTCGCCCACGACGCAGGCATCGTGGAGGGCCGTGCCCTTGGCCTTCAGCTCGGTCTCGACGAGCTTCTTCGCGTTGTCCCAGGCGCCGCCGGCATTGGCCATGAAGATGGCCTGGTAGAGGCCGAAGACGGCGATGGAGATCAGGTAGCCGATGAAGAAGAAGTGGTTCAGGCAGGCAAAGGCCAGCGTGGAGAAGAACACGGCCAGGAAGATGTTGAACATGCCCTTCTGGGCGTATTGGGTGCAGATCTCAACGACCTTCTTGGAGTCTTCCACGGAGGCCTTGGTGGCGCCCGAATCCAGGTTGATGTTCTGCTTGATGAACTCCACCGCGCGGTAGGCGCCCGTGGCCACGGCCTGGCAGGCCGCCCCGGAGAACCAGAAGATTATGGCGCCGCCGGTGATGATGCCGAGCAGGAAGAGCGGGTTGATGATGGACAGCCCCTCGACCACCGCCGGCACACCGAACTTGCCATTCAGCAGCTGGATGATGGAGAAGATCAGGGTGGTGGCGCCCACCACGGCGGTGCCGATGAGCACAGGCTTGGCGGTGGCCTTGAAGGTGTTGCCGGCCCCGTCATTCTCCTCGAGATACATCTTGCCGTTCTCGAAGTCGGGCTTGAAGCCGAAGTCCTTCTGGATCTCGGCCTCGATGCCGGGGATGGTCTCGATGGTGGAGAGTTCGTAGACGGACTGGGCGTTGTCGGTCACGGGGCCGTAGGAGTCCACGGCGATGGTGACGGGCCCCATGCCAAGGAAGCCGAAGGCCACCAGACCGAAGGAGAAGATAGCCGGGGCGGCCATGAAGGCACCCAGGCCGAAGGTGGAGACATAGTAGGCCGCGCCCATGAGGGCGACGATGGTGAGGCCCATCCAGTAGGCGGAGAAGTAGCCGGCCACCAGACCCGAGATGATGTTGAGTGACGCGCCGCCCTCCTTGGAGGCCGTGACGACTTCACGGACATGGCCGGAGTTGGTGGAGGTAAAGGACTTCACCAACTCGGGGATGAGGGCGCCGGCCAGGGTGCCGCAGGTAATGATGGTGGAGAGCTTCCACCACAGGCCCGCGGGCAGGTTGCCGATGAGCAGGTAGGACAGCACGTATGTCACCAGGATCGACAGGATCGAAGTCAGCCAGACCAGGGTGGTAAGGGGGGTCTCGAAGTCGAACTTGGCGAGGCCGCCGAACTTGGCCTTGGACCACAGGCCGTTGACCCAGTAGGAGGCGGCGGAGGTCACGACCATGCCAACGCGCATGACGAAGATCCACACCAGCAGCGCCACCTGGATGGCCTGGTAGGTGGGGCCGGCCGTGGTGGGATTGACCGCCAGCAGAATGAAGGTGATCAGGGCCACGCCCGTCACGCCGTAGGTCTCAAAGCCGTCCGCCGTGGGGCCGACGGAATCACCCGCGTTGTCACCCACGCAGTCGGCGATGACACCGGGGTTGCGGGCATCGTCTTCCTTGATCTTGAAGACGATCTTCATGAGGTCGGAGCCGATGTCGGCGATCTTGGTGAAGATGCCGCCCGCGATGCGGAGGGCGGCGGCGCCCAGCGACTCGCCGATGGCGAAGCCGATGAAGCAGGGGCCGGCGGCGTCACCGGGGATGAAGAGCAGGATGCCGAGCATGAGCAGCAGCTCGACCGAAATGAGCAGCATGCCGATGGACATGCCCGCCTTGAGGGGGATCTCCATGGTCGGATAGGGCTTGCCGCCCAGGGACGCGAAGGCCGTGCGGGAGTTGGCGAAGGTGTTGATGCGGATGCCGAACCAGGCCACGGCCACGGAGCCGAGGATGCCGACGATCGAGAAGAGCAGGACCACGATCACCTGGCCCCAGCCCATGGGCGTATGGGAGAGGTATTTGAAGTAGGCGATCATGATGACCGCGATGAAGGCCCAGAGGACCGAGATGAACTTGATCTGCGTGACCAGGTAGGTCTTGCAGGTCTCGTAGATCAGCTCGGAGATCTCCAGCATGGACTTGTGCACCGGCAGGTCCCGGATCTCGGCGTACTGCACGAGGCCGAAGCCGATACCGAGCAGGCAGATGAACAGCCCGATCAGCAGCAGGTTGTGGCCGGACATGCCCAGGAAGCTGCCCTGCAGGGCCGGGATCTTCAGGTCGGCCTCTCCGGCCAGGGCCGGACTGGTGCAGAGAAGGGCAAGAGCGGCAGTCAAGCCCAGCCGAAAGACTCGGGTTGACGCCAGGGCGCCAAGCAGGCGTTTCATCATCTCCATGGTGTTCCTCCAGTTTGGATGCGGGGATGGGGGACTAGGGGTGCGGAAGGGGTGGTCGTCCGATGTGTCGAGGCGGCCTGCGTTGATGCAAAACGAGCCCCCAACCCGGGGGCGAACCACCAAAGATCATGCTTGGATCGTGTGTGACTCTATCGCGGAAGGGCCCCCCGCCGCAAGCCCGGGGCCTTTCCGCGGGATGGATTCCAGCCGACTGGCGGGCAGGGACGCAGTGTGACCTAGGTCCACCCATGGGGGCTTGGGATTCCGGGTCCCTAGGAAGATAATCGGGTCCCATATGACCCCGTTCCTCGAAGCCGGTCCCCTGCCCCCCTCGGGATCCCTGTTTCCTCCCCAAGCTTTCTTCAAGGAGACCCTCTATGTCCGTCGCTGAACAGAGCATCGCGGGCGCGGAAGCACGCGGCCACGGCTTCATGGCTTCCTCGGTCGGCCGAAAGGTCGTCATGGCCGCCACCGGGATCGTCCTCTTCGGGTTCGTCACGGTCCACATGATCGGGAACACCCAGGCCTACATGGGCGCTGAGACCTTCAACAGCTACGCGAAGTTCCTGCACACCATGCTGCATGGTGGCGGCATCTGGATCTTCCGCGCCGCGCTGCTGGCCGCCACGGGCCTCCACATCTGGGCTGCCGTGACCCTCACCCTGGACAACCAGGCTGCCCGTCCCGTGGGCTACCGTGCCCAGCAGAGCGTCGCCTCTACCTGGGCCTCCCGCACCATGCGCTGGAGCGGCTTCATCCTGGCCGCCTTCATCGTCTACCACCTGCTCCACCTGACCACCGGCCAGGCGCACCCCAACTTCGACCACGCCAATCCCTACGCCAACTTCGTTAGCGGCTTCAAGGTTCCCGCCGCGGCCGGGTTCTACATCGTGGCCCAGCTCTGCCTGGGCCTGCACATGTGGCACGGCGTGTGGAGTTTCACCCAGACACTGGGCCTCTCCCATCCCCGCTACGACAGCCTGCGGCGCAACTTCGCCACCGGCCTGACCTTCCTGGTGGTGGGCGTGAACATCTCCTACCCCATCGCCGTCCTCACCGGCCTCATCCGCTGATCCGAAGGAGAGCCCTCCATGGAACTCAACTCCCGAATCCCAGACGGCCCCATCGAGAAGAAGTGGGACAAGCACAGGTTTGATCTCAAGCTCGTGAACCCGGCCAACAAGCGCAAGTACAAGGTGCTCGTGGTGGGCTCCGGCCTGGCCGGTGGCGCCGCAGCGGCATCCCTGGCAGAGCTCGGCTACGAAGTCGAGTGCTTCTGCTACCAGGACAGCCCCCGCCGCGCCCACTCCATCGCGGCGCAGGGCGGCATCAACGCCGCCAAGAACTACCACAATGACGGCGACAGCGTCCGGCGCCTCTTCTACGACACGGTCAAGGGCGGCGACTTCCGGGCCCGCGAAGCCAACGTGCACCGTCTGGCCGAGGTCAGCAACAACATCATCGACCAGTGCGTGGGCCAGGGCGTGCCCTTCGCCCGCGAGTACGGCGGACTGCTGGACAACCGTTCGTTCGGTGGCGCCCAGGTGAGCCGCACCTTCTACGCCCGTGGGCAAACGGGGCAGCAGCTGCTCCTCGGCGCCTACCAGGCCCTGCAGCGGCAGGTGGGTCTCGGCACCGTGAAGATGTTCGCCCGCCACGAGATGCAGGAACTGATCGTGGTGGACGGCGTGGCCAAGGGCATCGTCACCCGCGACATGGTCACGGGCGAGATCAAGTCCCACCTCGCCGACGCGGTCTGCCTCGCCACCGGCGGCTACGGCAACACCATGTATCTGGCCACCTATGCCAAGGGCTGCAACGGCACCGCCATCTGGCGCGCCCACAAGAAGGGCGCGGCCTTCGCCAACCCCTGCTTCACGCAGATCCACCCCACCTGCATCCCCGTCACCGGCGACCACCAGAGCAAGCTCACGCTGATGTCCGAGTCCCTGCGCAACGACGGCCGCATCTGGGTGCCGAAGAAGAAGGAGGACTGCGGCAAGCCCGCCAGCCAGATCCCCGAAGACGACCGCGACTACTACCTGGAGCGGAAGTACCCCTCCTTCGGCAACCTGGCACCTCGCGACATCGCCAGCCGCGCCGCCAAGCAGGTCTGCGATGACGGCCGTGGCATCGGCGAGACCGGTCTCGGCGTCTACCTCGACTTCGAGGCGGCCATCAAGCGTCTCGGCCAGAACAAGATCGAAGAGAAATACGGCAACCTCTTCGAGATGTATGAGCGCATCACGGACGACAACCCCTACAAGACCCCCATGCGCATCTTCCCGGCCACGCACTACACCATGGGCGGCCTCTGGGTGGACTACAACCTGATGAGCACCATCCCCGGTCTCTTCGTGCTGGGCGAAGCCAACTTCTCCGACCACGGCGCCAACCGCCTGGGCGCTTCGGCGCTCATGCAGGGCCTAGCCGACGGCTACTTTGTGATCCCCTACACCATCGGTGGGTATCTCGCGGGCATCAAGCCCGGCACCCGCATCAAGGCCGAGGATCCCGCCGTCAAGGCCGCCGAGCAGTACGTCTCCGACCGGGTCTCCAAGCTCTTCGCCATCAACGGCAAGGAGACCCCCACCCACTTCCACCGCGAGTTGGGCAAGGTCATGTGGGAGTTCTGCGGCATGGGCCGCAACGAGGGCGGGCTGAAGAAGGCCCTGCAGCTCATCCCCCAGATCCGCGAGGAATTCTGGAAGAACCTCCGCATCCCCGGCAGTGGCGCTGAAGTGAACCAGTCCCTCGAGCTGGCCGGACGCGTGGCCGACTTCCTCGAGATCGGCGAGCTGATGTGCCTGGATGCGCTCGAGCGCCGCGAGTCCTGCGGCGGCCACTTCCGCGAGGAATGGCAGACCGAGGAGGGCGAGGCTCTGCGCGACGACGAGAACTTCTGCCACGTCGCCGCCTGGGAACACAAGGGTGAAGGCCAGACACCGGTCCGCCACGTCGAGCCGCTCGCCTTCGAGAACGTCCACCTCGCGACCCGCAGCTACAAGTGAGGAGCTGATCCATGGCCAAGCATTTCAATCTCACCCTCCACGTGTGGCGCCAGAAGAATGCCAACTGCGACGGCAAGTTCGTCGAATACCCAGCCGAGAACATCAGCCCCGACATGTCCTTCCTGGAGATGCTGGACGTGGTGAACGAGGGCCTCATCCGCAAGGGCGAGGACCCCATCGCCTTCGACCACGACTGCCGTGAAGGCATCTGCGGCACCTGCGGGATGGTCGTGAACGGCCGCCCCCACGGCCCCAAGGAGCGCACCACCACCTGCCAGCTGCACATGCGCAGCTTCAAGGATGGCGACAGCATCACCCTCGAGCCCTGGCGCGCGGAAGCGTTCCCCGTGCTCAAGGACCTGATGGTGGACCGTGGCGCCTTCGACCGCATCATCGCGGCGGGTGGCTTCATCAGCGCCCCCACCGGTAGCCCGCAGGACGCCAACGCTCTGCCCATCCCCAAGGAGAACGCCGACCTCGCCATGGACGCGGCCGCCTGCATCGGCTGCGCCGCCTGCGTGGCCGCCTGCCCCAATGCCAGCGCCATGCTCTTCGTCTCCGCGAAGATCAGCCAGCTGGCCCTGTTGCCCCAGGGCCAGCCCGAGCGCTACATCCGCGTCCGCGACATGGTCGCCCAGATGGACGCCGAGGAGTTCGGCACCTGCACCAACCACGGCGAGTGCGAGACCGCCTGCCCCAAGGGCATCAAGATGGAGAACATCGCCCGCATGAACCGCGACTACATCAAGGCCAGCCTCACCTACCGTCCCGCCACCAGTGGCGGCGGCGCCGGCTGATCCGGCCGAGCTTCGGGAAACGCCCGGCATCCGCCGGGCGTTTTTTTAAGTCTCCATCCGCGTCATTCGCACTGGTGTGTCAGTCGCTTGGCGGTTCCCGTTGCACCAGCTCCGCCAGCCGCTCCGGCGTGTTGCCTTGCGGGTCGTCCAACACGGCTTCCAGCAGGCGCTTCTGCAGAGCCCCCAGCCAGGGGCCGCCGGGGCGGCCCGTCAGCCGCATGAGGGCGGCCCCATCCAGGGCCAAAGCGCGGACGGAGAGCGGCGGACGGGCCGCCAGAATGGACCCCAGGCGCGCCATCAGCGCCGCATGCTCGACCTGACGAACCTCCCAGTCCCGCCCCTTGGCTCGCAGGTCCGCCAGCCGGAAGGCAGCCCAGGATTCCAGGCTCAGGCACTCGGCCTCGAGCCGTACCAGGAAGCGGCGGCAGGCCGCTTCGCCCCAGGCCTCCGTGGGGTGGGTGCCGTGGTGACGGATGAGGGCCATTGCCGATTTGCGCAGGGCGTGGCTGACCTTCAGCCGCTCGAAGATCGTTTCGGCGATCTCCAGGGACCGGGTCTCGTGGCCGTAGAAATGGACCTCGCCATCGGCCCCGACGCTGCGGACGCCAGGCTTGCCCGCGTCATGCAGGAGGGCGGCCCAGCGCAGGGCGGGCTCTGCGGGGATGAAGCCCACCACCTCCAGGGTGTGGCGCCAGACATCGTGGGCGTGGTGGCGGTTCTGGCCGCAGCCGAGCATGGGCCGCAGCTCCGGCAGCCACAGATCCAGTAGCCCGCTCTCCGCCAGGAGGACCAGGCCCCGCTGGGGCTCCAGGCTCCGCAGCAGCTTGTCCAGCTCCGTGAAGACCCGCTCCACGGCCACCTTGCGGGCCACCTCCAGGCGCTCGGGAATGGCTGCCAGGGTGGCGGCCTCCACCTCGAAGCCCAACTGGGCGGCGAAGCGGCAGGCCCGCAGTGGGCGGAGGCCATCCTCGGCGAAGCGCTGCAGGGGATCGCCCACCGCCCGGATCAGGCGCACCGCCAGGTCTGCCTGCCCACCGAAGGGATCCACAAGGTCGCCGCCGCCCACCGGCAGCGCCATGGCGTTGATGGTGAAGTCCCGCCGCGACAGGTCCTCCACTAGGCTGACGCCCAAGCGCACCGTCTCGGGCCGCCGGCCATCCAGGTAGTCCCCGTCGCTGCGGAAAGTGGTCACCTCCACGGGGCGCTCCTCCAGGATCACCGTCACCGTGCCGTGCTGCAGTCCCGTCGGGATCACCTTCAGGCCCGCCGCCTGCGCCCGCGCCATCACGGCCTGCGGCAGGAGCCGGGTCGCCAGGTCCCAGTCGGCATGGGGCCGACCGAGCTGTTCATCCCGGACGGCGCCGCCCACGATCACCAGCTCCGCCTCGGGGCCCAGGGCCTCCTGGAGGCGCAGCAGCGGGGGCCAGGTCAACCCGCCCCCTCGGCGAGGCGGGCCAGGGCCTCGCCCTCCACCCGGCAGGTGAGCCAGGGCCGCATGACCTTCGCGCCGTGGGCCTCGTAGAACTCGATGGCCGGCGTGTTCCAGTCCAGCACCTGCCACACGAAGCGGGTCCAGCCCTCCTTCACCGCGAGGGCCGCCAGGTGCTTCAGCAGGGCCTTGCCAATGCCGTGGCCCCGGAAGGCCGGGCGCACGAAGAGGTCCTCCAGGTAGATGCCGGGTTTGCCCTCCCAGGTGCTGAAGTTCAGGAACCAGAGGCAGAAGCCAGCGGGCTGCCCGTCCCAGTCGGCCATGGTCACCTTGACCAGGGGGTGCTCCGAGAACGCGTACCGGAGGATGTCGGCTTCGGTGGCGACGGCCGCCTCTGGATCCCGCTCGTACTCCGCCAGCTCACGGATGTACTGCAGGATCAGGGGGGCATCGGCGGGGACGGCGGGACGGAGGCTCAGCATGGGTCTATGCTAACCCGATGGACCAAGACACCGCCCTGCGCCTGTACGAGGCCATGCTGCTCACCCGCCTGGCCGAGGAACGCCTGGTCAAGCTCTTCCGCCAGGGGCACACCCTGGGCAGCGTATACCGCAGCCTGGGCCAGGAGGCCACCGCCTGCGCCACTGCCATGGCCCTGGGACCTGAGGACGTCATCGCCCCCCTGATCCGCAACCTGGGCTCCATGTTCGTCCGCGGAGTCACCCCCAGTGAGGTCTTCCTGCAGTATCTGGGCCGCGCCCCGGGACCCACGGGGGGACGCGAGCACAACAACCACTTCGGCTCCGTGGCGCGGGGCATCATCGCCCCCACCTCCATGCTCGGGGCCCTCGTCCCGGTGATGGCGGGGGTGGCGCTCTCCTTCCGGCAGAAGGGGGAGCGCCGGGTGGCCATGACCTGGATCGGGGACGGCGGAAGCTCCACGGGCGCCTTCTACGAGGGGCTCAACTTCGCGGTGGTGCAGAAGCTCCCCCTCATCGTCGTGGGCGAGTCCAATGGCTACGCCTTCTCCACCCCGCCGGAGCGCCAGATGGCCGGTCGCATGTCCCAGCGCTCCCAGGGGGCCTTCACCCTGACCGTGGACGGCAACGATGCCGCGGCGGTCTTCGATGCCACCGCCCAGGCCCGCCAGCGCTGCCTCGAGGGCAAGGGGCCCGCGTTCATCGTCTGCGAGACCTTCCGGCAATCCGGGCATGCCGAACACGATGACCAGCGCTACGTGGACCCGGCTGTCCTGGCCGAATGGACCGCCAAGGATCCCCTGCCCCGCTTCCAGGCCTGGATGGGCCAGCGGGGCTGGACCGTGGATCCCAGCCTCGCCGGCCGGCTGGAGGCCAAGCTCATGGCCACGGCCGAGACTGCCCTGGAAGCCCCCTGGCCGAGGCCGGAAGGCCTGGCACGGGGTGTCTTTTCCGACTGATCCAGCAGGGACTCGGCCCCTTTTTCGCATGACGACCCAAAGATCTGCAATGAGATACCGGTCACTGGTCAGACCAGCTAGACTCACCCACATATGGGGGACCCCGTGTTCGTGCTTGTTCTGAATGCCGGCTCATCGAGCCTCAAGTTCAACCTCTTCGACATGGGGAAGGAGACTTCCATCGCCGAAGGCATGGCGGAGCGCATCGGCCTGGCCGACGCGAACCTGACCTTCACCTTCGAGAGCGACAAGCACAAGGAGAACCTGGCCCTGCCGACGCACCGGGAGGCCCTCCACGCCATCATCGAGCGGCTGAAGGCCGTGGTCCTGCACGACACGCCCATCCATGCCGTGGGCCACCGGGTGGTGCATGGGGGACCGAAGTACGGCGACTCCCTGATCGTGACCGACGAGGTGCTCGCCGACATCGACACCTTCGCGATGTACGCGCCTCTCCACAACCCCGCCAATGCCCTGGGCATCCGCGTGGCCCGGGAGGAGTTCCCCGATGTTCCCCACGTGGCGGTCTTCGACACGGCCTTCCACCACAACATCCCCGACCACGCCCGCACCTACGGGATCCCCTACGAGCTGAGCCAGAAGTACGGCATCCGCCGCTACGGCTTCCACGGGTCCAGCCACTCCTTCGTGGCCGCGCGCACCGCCATCCTGCTCTGCCGGCCCCTCCGGGCCCTCAAGATCGTCACCTGCCACATTGGCAACGGCACCAGCATCTGTGCCGTCCACAACGGCCGCAGCGTGGACACCAGCATGGGCATGACCCCCCTCCAGGGCGTCATCATGGGCACCCGCTGCGGCACCATCGACCCCAGCGTGGTGGAGATGCTCATGGAATACGAGCACCTCGACTACAACGGCATCACCGACTTGCTGAACAAGAAGTCGGGCCTGCTCGGCATCTCCGGGGTCTCCTCCGATTTCCGGGAGATCGAGTTGGCGGCCGATGCCGGCAACGACCGCGCCCGCCTCGCGCGCGACCTCCTGACTTACAACGTGCGCCAGTACATCGGCGCCTATGCCACGGTCCTGGATGGCGTGGATGCCATCTGCTTCACCGCCGGCATCGGCACCCACAGCACCTTCGTCCGGGCCAAGGTCTGCAGCAAGCTCAGTTTCCTGGGGGTCAAGCTCGACACGGAATCCAACGAGCACGGCACCGGGGAGCGCATCATCAGCACTCCGGACTCCAAGGTGGTCGTCACGGTCGTGCCCACCAATGAAGAACTGATGATCGCCCGCGAAACCGTGCGGTAGGTTCTCCTGGTCACGAAAGTCAGGCCCCCAATTGAGGGCCTGTCCTGTGCCAGCCCAGAAAACAGGCACTCCCCGGCGCCCGGGAGGTTCTGGCCGATGGTCGGGGGCCGCTCGCCGAATCCGGGGCAAATCGACATCTAAACGGTCCCAGACTCTGGTCCGTAGTCCATTCATCATCCCGGCAAGTCCGGCGTCTTTCCCATCTGGGGGTTTCATGCAGAAGCGATGGGTCATCCTGTCTGTGGCCGGCGCGGCTTTGGCGACCGGCATGTTCTTCACCTTGAAGGGCAGCGACGGCAAGTCCAAGAAACCCGAGGCCAACACTCCCTTCCGCCTGGGCAAGGTCCAGGCCGAGGACCTGCAGGTCAGCGTCCGCGAGGTGGGGGTGGTGGACCCCCTCACCAAGGTGGACGTCAAATCCACGGTATCCGGACGGATCGTGGGTCTCCGCGTCCGCGAAGGGGCGGTGGTGAAGGCTGGTGAAGTACTCGCCGAAGTGGAACCGGATGTGAACCAGGCCCAGACCCTCTCGGATGTGCAGGGCAGCGTCTCCCAGGCCCGGGTGAGCTTCAAGAACGCCGAGCGGGACTTCAACCAGCAGGCGGAGCTGTTCAAGGCCGGGCTCATCTCCGACCAGGCCTTCCGCGGTGCGAAGACCACCCGCGACCTCGCCGAAGAGGCCTTCAAGAGCGCCCAGACCCGCTACCAGATAGTCGAGGACCGCGGCATCCCTATCAGCGGCAACGCCTCCACCCAGCTGGCCCGGGTGACCGCCCCCATGAACGGCGTGGTCATCAAGAAGGGTGTGGAGTTTGGTGACACGATCACCTCCGGCGTGAGCTCCTTCAACGCGGGCACGGTCGTCTTCACCGTGGCGGATCTCAAGTCGCTCATCGTGAAGGTGAACCTCAACGAAGTGGACATCGCCAAGGTCAAGGTCGGCCAGCCCGTCCGCATCACCCTGGATGCCTACCCCCAGCGGGCCTTCACCGGCAAGGTGCGCTTCGTGGCGCCCGCCGCCGACCTGGTGGAGAAGATCAAGGTCTTCAAGGTGGAGGTCACCCTGGACGACCTCACCGATGACTTCAAGACCGGCATGAGCGCGAATGTGGAGATTCTGGGCGAGAAGCGGGACAAGGCAGTGAGCGTGCCCCTGGAGGCCCTGCAGCGCCGGGATGGCCAGACCGTGGTGTACCGGCTGAAGGAGAACCTGCCACCCCAGGACATCGCCAAGGCCAAGGACGGACTCACGGGACGCGGCAAGTTCATCTGGCTGGCCGACCACTGGAAGGAATACTTCGACGTGGTGCCCGTGAAGGCCGGCATCGCCACCCTGGAGCGCGTGGAGATCCTCTCGGGCCTCAAGGCCAATGACCAGGTCAGCCTGGAAGACCCCAGCAAGAAGAAGGTCGAGAAGGACGATGAAAACAATTAGCAGCTCGTCCTCCCCCATCATCCAGACCCAGGCCCTGACCAAGGTCTACGGCTCCAATGGCGCGGCCGTCCATGCCCTGCGCGGCATCGACCTCACCGTGCAGAAGGGCGAGTTCGTGGCCCTCATCGGCCCGTCCGGTTCCGGCAAGTCCACCCTCATGGCCATCCTGGGCTGCCTGGACCTGCCCACTGAGGGCACCTACACCCTGGACGGGCGGCAGGTTCAGGGACTCTCCGGTGGCGAACTGGCCCGCATCCGCAACGAGAAGGTCGGCTTCGTCTTCCAGAGCTACAACCTGCTGCCCAAGGCCAGCATCGTGCGTAACGTGGAACTGCCCATGCTCTACGCGGGGGTGGGTCGCAGGGAGCGCCGCGAGCGGGCCCTGGCACTGCTCGAGAAGGTGGGCATCGCCGACAAAGCGGACAAGCTGCCCGCGACGCTCTCCGGCGGTCAGAAGCAGCGCGTGGCCGTGGCCCGGGCCCTGGCCAACGAGCCCGCCCTCCTGTTGGCGGACGAGCCCACGGGCGCGCTGGATTCCAAGACCGGCGCCGAGGTCCTCGAGCTCTTCCGCGAGCTGCATCAGCAGGGCCACACCCTGCTCCTGGTCACCCACGATCCCTCCATCGCCGCCCTGGCGGAGCGTCGCGTGGAAATTCGCGATGGGTTGATCGCAGTGGCCGAGGGAGTGGCCTAGATGAAGACGTCCGGCGCCTTCCGCGAGCGGCTGTTCGGGGCCTGGGTGGAGGTCCGGGAGAACCTCGGCCGCTCGGTGCTGCAGGCGCTCGGCGTAATGCTGGGCGTGGCCTCGGTGCTCGGCGGGTTCTCCATCTCGGACAGCCAGAGGAAGCGGGCCGATGAGATGTTCGTGAAGATGGGCGGACTCGACAAGCTGAACGTCCAGCCCAGAGCGGCCATCAAGGACGGGCGTCCCACGGCCCTCCAGCAGGCGAACCTGGGCCTGCGGGACGCGGATGCGGTTGGCGGTGAGGCGCTGAAGTCGGAGGCCATCCAGGGGGTGAGCCGCCAGAAGAACACCCGCACCCGGATCGTCTCCGCCTACGCTGACCAGGATCGGCAGGTGAGCGGCATCGGCGGCGACTTCATCCCCGCCAATGGGTATGGCATCGCCCAGGGCCGGGGATTTTCGAACACGGAGATGGAAACCGGGGCCCCGGTGGTGGTCCTGGGTACGGAAGCCGCAAACACCTTCTTCCCCAAGGGCGATGCCCTGGGCCAGTCCCTGCGCATCGGTAACATCCCGGTCACCGTCATCGGCACTTTCCAGGAACGGGTCTTCCGGTTCCGCGAGAACCAGGGCAATCAGTTCTGGTGGCGGAACCGCATCATCGCCGTGCCCGCGAACCTGGTCCAGCGCCGCATGAACGGCGACGCCTACCGGCGCGTGGACCGCGTCACCTTCCGGATTCCCGACATGAACGCCATGAGCGACTTCGCCCAACAGCTGAAGAACCTGGTGAAGTCGAACCACCGTCTGCAGGAGGACTTCCGCCTGGATGACGTGGCGGCCCGGGTGCGGAGGCGGCAGAGCCAGGGCAGCGTCTACGACATCATCTTCATGCTTTCGGGCGTGCTGGCCCTGGTGGGCGGCGGCATCGTGAACGTGAACATCCAGATGGCCAGCCTCAAGGAGCGGGTCCGCGAAGTCGGCGTGAAGATGGCCATCGGCGCCTCGGGCCGCGAGATCTTCAAGGGCTTCATGACCGAGGCGCTGCTGCTCACAGCCCTCGGTGGTCTCGCCGGGCTGGCGCTCGGCGTCGGGTTCTCCTGGGTCATCACCAAGAGCATCGGCATCCCGCTCTTCATGACGCCCGCCAGCTTCGCCTGGGCCTACGGCCTGGCCGCGGCCTTCGGCTTCCTGTTCGCGCTGTATCCGGCGTGGAAGGCCTCGAGGCTGTCCCCCATGGAGGCCCTGCGCTATGAGTGACCAGGCCCTCATCCTCCGTGCCCCGGGCCCCTCGCTGCTCAATGGCGAAGCCCCCGCCCCGGCCGCAGCGACCCGTGGCTTCAGCCTCGCCATGTTCTGGGAGGTGGTCCGCACGGGCCTAGTGGAGCTGTGGGCCCACAAAGTGCGCAGCCTGCTCACCCTCACCCTCCTGATGCTGGGTGTCTTCGCCCTGGTGGTGCTGACCTCCGTGCTCGATGGCGTCATGGACAAGATCAGCACAGGCTTTGCCGGCATGAGCTGGGATGGCACTGTCCGCATCGCTCCGAAGACGCCCGAGACCAGCGAAGATCGCAAGCGCTTCAACATGAGCCCCGGCCTGCGCTTTGAGGACCTCAGCCGCCTGAACGCCCCCAACCCCAAGGTGCTGGCCTTCCTGCCCAGGGCCCAGAAGACCGTCACGGTCCGAGTGCAGGGCGACACCGAGCGCATCTTCGTCAACGGGGTCTCCCCCGACTACGCCCAGTGGATGAACCGCCCCATCGGCCTGGGCCGTGGCCTGACCGAGGACGACCAGCGGCGCCGCTCCACCGTGGCCGTGGTGGGTGCAACCCTGGCCACCAAGCTTTTCGGTGGGGCCGATCCCGTGGGGCGCGACCTGGTGGTGGATGGCGTGCCCTTCCGCATCGTCGGTGTGCAGGCGCCCGGTCAGATCTTCAATGACGAAAACTATTTCGACGCCAACGGCATCCTGATTCCCCTCGAGACCTTCATGGACCGCATGGACCCGGCCCACAAGCTGGCCCAGATCACCGTGAAGCTGCGGCGCCCCGAGGACATGGGCGAAGTCTCGGCCATGCTGCTGGGTCGCGTGCGGCAGGCCCATCACGGCATCGAGGACGCCGAGGTGGTGGACCTGGACGCCGAGGCCGCCAAGGGCTACCAGAACTTCCTGGAGCAGATGCGGGGCTGGCAGATCGTGCTGATGAGCCTGGCGGGCACGGTGCTGCTCGTGGGCGGCGTGGGCGTGCTCTCGGTCATGCTCATCAGCTTCAGCGACCGCCGCTTCGAGATCGGCCTCAGGAAGGCCCTCGGGGCCTCCGACCAGGAGATCTTCATCCAGTTTCTGCTGGAGGCCGTGGTCCTCGCCGCCATCGGCGCCCTCCTCGGCACCCTGTCCGGCGCCCTGCTCTGCCAGGCCCTCTCCGCCAGCTTCCCCTATGGGCTCGTGGTGAATCCCATCGGGCTGGTCACCGCCTGGATCGTTGCGCTCACCCTGGCCGTGGTCTTCGGCCTCTACCCCGCCTTCCGTGCCATGCGCCTGAGCCCCATGGAGGCCATGCGCTAATCTGAAGGCATGGCCGATCCCATCCAAGTCACCGCCACCGTCCGGGTTCCCGGGGAGGCCATCCGCTTCAAGGCGGTGCGGGCCGGCGGCGCGGGCGGCCAGAACGTGAACAAGGTGTCCTCGAAGGTGGAGCTGCGCATCGACTTGGCGGCCATCGAGGGCCTGCCGGAGGATGCCCTGGTCCGTCTGCGAGCCTCCCAGCGGAACCGTCTCGACGCCGAGGGCCTCTGGATGGTCGTCAGCGACAGGACCCGGGACCAGCTCAAGAACCTGGACGACGCCCGCGAGAAGGCCACCGAAGCCATCCGCGAGGCCCTGGTGCGGCCCATCCCCAGGCGCGCCACCAAGCCCACCCGGGGCTCGAAGGAGCGGCGGCTGGACGCCAAGAAGCGGGCCTCCGCCGTGAAGCGGCAGCGGAGCGGGCCCATCGAGTAACCTGGGAGTCACCTCAGGAGCCGCCATGTCCGAGCCCCAGACCTTCCGAAATCACCGTCGCTTCGATCCGCCCTTCCACTTCGTCCTGTTGCCCTTCCTCTTGGTGACGGTGGTTGCGACGGGCTACAAACTCTTCAAGGGGCCCAGCCTCAGGCATGCCTTCTTCCTCCTGGGCGCCCTTGCCTTCACCTTCCTGGCCTTGAAAGTCAGGGAGTACGGCCTGCGCGTGCAGGACCGCGTCATCCGCCTGGAAGAGACCCTGCGGATGAAGGCCCTCCTCCCAGTCGACCTGCAGGGCCGACTCCAGGAGCTGCGCCCCGGCCAGTTCGTGGGCCTGCGCTTCGCTTCCGATGCCGAGCTGGCGGACCGGGTCCGGGAGGCCCTGGATCAGAACCTCGACGGCGAGGCCATCAAGAAGCGCATCCAGACATGGCGACCCGACACCTTCAGGGTCTGACCTACGCCAGCCAAAAATGGGCAACGGATCTGCCACAAAGACGGAAGGACCACGAAGCAGGACAAGCAGCCCTTTCTTCGTGGTCTTCGTGGCTTTGTGGTGAATTTTGGTAATGCGGCCGATCAGTCCCTGACGAAGTGGCAGGTGTACCCGCCGGGGTTCTTGACCAGGTAGTCCTGGTGGTATTCCTCGGCCTTCCACCAAGGCCCCGCGGCCGTGATCTCGGTGACGATGGGACGCGTCCACTTGCCACTGGCGTCCACGTCCGCCTTCACCCGCTCAGCGGTCTGCCGCTGGGCCTCGGAGTGATAGAAGATCGCGCTGCGGTAGGACGAGCCCAGGTCGTTGCCCTGCCGGTTGAGGGTGGTCGGGTCGTGCATACGGAAGTAGAAGCGCAGCAGGGCCTCGAAGGTGGTCTTGGTGGGGTCGAAGTGGATCTGCACCGCCTCGGCGTGGCCTTCGTGGTTCTGGTAGGTTGCGTTCGCCACCTTGCCCCCTGTGTAGCCGACCTCGGTCTTGAGGACACCGGGCTGCTTGCGGATCAGATCCTCCATGCCCCAGAAGCAGCCGCCAGCGAGCGTGGCCACCTCATCCTTCTGAGTGGCCTCAGAAGGGGCCTTCCCGAACAGCGGCAGGAAGGAACCCAGGCCTTCCTTGTCGAGATCCTCCACCGGCACGAACCGCAGCGAAGCGCTGTTGATGCAGTAGCGCAGGCCGCCCTTGTCCCGGGGGCCATCGTCGAAGACGTGGCCCAGGTGGGAATCCGCAGCCTTCGAGCGGACCTCGGTCCTCACCATGCCCAGGCTGCCATCCCGCTTCTCGACCACGTCCTCGGCCGCAATGGGCCTCGTGAAGCTGGGCCAGCCGCACCCGGAGTCAAACTTGTCCTTGGAGGTGAAGAGGGGTCGGCCGCTGACGATGTCGACGTAGACGCCGTCCCGGTGTTCGTTCCAGTACTCGTTGCGGAAGGGCGGCTCGGTGCCGGCCTCCTGAGTCACGTGGTATTGCATCGGAGTGAGCTTCTGTTTCAGGTCGGCGGGGCTGGGCTTCTTGGGGTCGGTCACCTGTTCCTCATGGGGGGTCGGGGCTGCCGCACGCGCGGGCCCCTGGGTGGTGGAGAGGGCGAAGCCGAAGCCCGCCAGGGCCACGGTCAAGGCGATGCCGCCCCAGAACATGCGAATTCGCATGGATCGCCTCCTTTGTAAGCGTTGGATGCATCAATAAGCTGAAATGGTACATGGAATCCAGGAGGCCCCAGCCACCCTGTCTCTGCTGCCGGGACTGCCACCAGCTAGGAGGTCAGGTACGGCTTGTACTCCATGTCCTCACGCAGGATGTGGTTCGTGAGCCAGTCCGCCAGGAAGCGGACCACGGCCTTGTGGCTGACATGGCCGCCGACCATCATGCTGCTCCGCATGTGCCCGACCTGGTCGAGCAGCTCGCGGTGGATCTTCCGGTGCTCGGCAACGACCGGAAATCCGATGTCCTGGATCAACCCTTCCTCGAAGCGGAAGTGGGCCTCACTGAGATGCATGACGTCATCCACGATCCGCGGGAGTTCTTCGACCATCCCCATCTGGATGACGTCATCGAAGTGATTGACGAGTTCGAAAAGCCTCTGGTGCTGCTGGTCGATCTCCGCGTGTCCCACGCTGAATCGCTCATGCCAGGACAGGAAGGCCATGCTTTCTCTCTCTTTCTCGGTCGAACTTCAGGGATGAAACCATGCCTCGGCCGGCCGAACAACCGGACATATGGATCCGGTCCTTCCCCGAAAGGATTAAGGGTGTGCCAGGGGCGGGAAACATTGAAATCAACTACATCACTGCCACCCTGGGGCCCGGTCCTATCATGGACGCACCAGGAACAACCGCCACGGAGGCACCATGCCCCTAGCCGTGTGGAGTGACCGCTACGAGACCGGGATCCGGGAGATCGACGCCCAGCACAAGCGCCTCTTCCAGGCCATCAACCGCATGGAATCGGCCTACCGGGCGGGCACGGAGGAGACTGAGGCCCAGGAGAGCCTGGCCTTTCTCGCCAGGTACACGCTGGAACACTTCGAAACGGAAGAGGTGCTCATGCGGGAGATCGGCTACCCGATGCTCGAGTTCCACCAGAAGGAGCACGCCGAGCTGATGACCCAGATCCTGGCCATGAAGGCCAAACTTGACGGCGGTTTCCTGGTGCCGCTGGATGGGGCCGACTTCGCCGCCCACATGGCCAACTTCGCCGCTGACTGGCTCGCCCACCACATCAACGAGGCAGACATGGGCTACGTCCAGTTCGCCAAGGAGCGGTCACCAGACCAACCGTGAGGGACACCCATCAGCTAGGCCCTGAATCCTGGCCTGCGCCTAGCAAGGGTATGGGGTGAACCCTGTAGTTTCACGTTGAGGACTGGCAGGGTGTGAATCGCCTCCCTAGAATGGGACACCAACCCCATGTGATGCCAAGGAGGACAGCATGTCCGTCGCTGACTGGAACGAGAAGTTCGAGACCGGAATCGAGGAGATCGACGCCCAGCACAAGCACCTGTTCGAGATCATCAACCGGCTGGCCGAGTGCTTCAAGGCTGGCACGGGGGAGACTGGCGCGCGGGAGAGCCTGGCCTTCCTGAATGACTACACCAAGGAGCACTTCTTTGCAGAAGAGGAATACATGCGGGTGCTTGGCTATCCCAAGCTGGCCGCCCACCAGGTTGAGCACACGGAGCTGTTGACCAAGGTGCAAAACCTCATGGTGAAGATGGACGAGGGCTTCCTGATCACCGCCGACGTAGCCACCTTCGTGGCGGACTGGCTGGCGCATCACATCAATGAAGTCGACATGGGCTACGTCCAGTTCGTCCAGGAGAAGACCGCCCACCTGCCGTGAGAAACTGCCTCTCCTCGGCGAAACGGGCCAGGAGCAGAGCGTCACCAGCGGGTTTGAACGCAGGCAGAAGGTGAAGGCTCTGGCCCACACGGGCGGGATTTGCTCCGGTCGGCTACGCCTCGCTCCGCGAACCCCGCAACACAACCCTTAACCCAGGACTCTCACCACCCTTGGTATAGAAGTGGGGGGGACGTCAAGGTTCCTCCTTCGAAAAAAATTCTGAGGCCCGCCGACCTCCGGAAAGCCGTGCTGTCGTTGCGGCGGGTCTTCCGGGTTAGCGAAAGGCGGGCTTGCCAGGTGGTGGACATGCCGAGGTGCACTTG
>NZ_JBATQW010000019.1:0-17641 GCF_049292215.1 Geothrix sp.
CCCGCCTGATGTGGGCGCGGCTGGGCGGTGTGCCCCCGGGCGTGCGTCCGCGCCCCACGGACCTCTTCGACCGCGCCGACCTGGAGATGGCGACCATGACCTTGACCCTCGACCTGCACCCTGCCGCCCTCGCCCGCGTGAGGAAAGGCGGGGGCCCCAGCCGGGCCGTCGAGGTGGCGAAGCCGAACCAGCGCCTGCGGTTCTGGGCCCTCGTCGTGGCCGACAAGGAAGTGGCCACCGAAAAGGGCGAGCGCATGCAGTTCATCACCTTCGAGGACGAGACCGGCCTCTGCGAGGCCGTCGCCTTCCCTGAGGCCATCCGCAAGCGCCAGCGCCCCTTCCGCGTGGGGGAGATCGTCTGTGTCAGTGGGCGCTCCACAAGGCAGGATGGGCTGGCGGTGCTGGAGGTCCAGTGAAGGGGCCTGCCACAATGTCCTGCTGACGATCAGGCAGGTCTCCTAGAATCGTAGGCAGGCTGCCCGGCGGGCGGATCCCCGGGACAGGCACCCCGGAAACCTCCGCTCTCCCCCGACGGCCCCTGCACCCTCATGGAGCGACCATGTACCGGACCCCATTTCTCACCCTGCTGACCACCCTGGTCGCGGCCCAGGCCCTGCCGCCGGCCCCGCCCGCCACTCCGGCCAAGGTGGCTGTGCCCGCCAAGCCCAAGGAGGATGTGGTCCTCGCCACCCTGGGGAAGACGGTGATCCGCCAGTCGGACTTCGAGACGTTCGTCCGCCTGGTCTTCAACGAGCAGCAGCGGCAGCAGATCAGCACCACGCCCGGGGCCTTTGACAAGGTGAAGGCGAGCTACCTGGATTCCCTGGTGATGGCCGCCAAGGCGCGCAAGGAGGACCTGGGCAAGACCGCGGACTTCAGGAAGCAGATGGAGTTCGCCGAGATCCGCGTGCTCGCCACTGCCCTGATAGAGCACACCAAGGATGAGCTGAAGAAGCGGGCCGAGGTCACCGATGCGGAGCTGAAGGCTTACTACGACAAGAACCTGCAGCAGTTCCAGTCGAAGGGCTCATTCACGGCCCGGCACATCCTCATCTCCGTGAAGGGCACCCAGCCGGGTGGCGACAAGGGCTTGAGTGACGAGGAAGCCCTGGCCAAGGCCGCCAAGGTCCGCGCCGAGCTGCAGGCCGGGAAGTCCTGGCAGGAACTGGCCAAGCAGCATTCCGACGATCCCGGCAGCAAGGAGAACGGCGGCCTCTACGAGAACATCGCCTACGGCAAGTTCGTGCCCGCCTTCGACGAGGCCGTGCGCAGGCAGGAGCCCGGGAAGCCCGGTGAGCCAGTGAAGTCGAACTTCGGCTACCACATCATCCAGGTCGAGAAGCGCACCGACGGAGAGTTGCAGCCCTTCGACAAGGTGAAGGAGCAGATCCGTCCGAGGCTGACGGCCCCCAAGACCGAAGAGGCGCGGAAAGCTTATCTAGAGGAGTGCCGCAAGGAAGTCGGTTTCACCGAGGCGGCCCCGGCCCCCAAGGACGGGCCCAAGCCGGCAGCTCCGAATTCGGCACACTGAGCCGGTCGGAGAACCGCCTGGTGCGGCCGACCACTGTCCGGCCGTCCTGGAGGTGCCGCGACGGGGTGCAGGCTCCAGAAAGGATGGGCTGGCGGTGCTGGAGGGGCAGTGAGGCGGGCGTGGGCTAGGTAATCGACCCGATTCCGTGCCGGTGCTTCCTGCGGTGGAATGAATCAGCGGCTTCGACGGTGCCCCTCTGCGAGCGTGCCCGAGACGCGCCAAGTCCTGACCTCCACGCCGTTCAACCCAAAGGGGATGCCATGAGATCCAATCCGGCCCTGCTTGCCTCCGCGCTGATCCTGAGCCTGGCGGCCCTGCCCAGCTCCCGGGGCGAATGCCATCTCATTTGCAAGGAACTGGCTGTGGCCCGCCAAGCCCTGGCCGCCAAAGTGTTCACGAAGGGGAGCCAGCTTCCCGGAACGCGCTCCCTGGCGAAGTCAACCGCTGCTGGGGAGGCCACGGTCCTTGCCCAGGTCCTTGGCATGCGGCGCGGGCCGAAGGCGCCCAAGCAGAGGGTCGTGGGCTGAACCGGAAGCACGCCGAGTGATGTGGGAGCAGGCCGTTCATTACCTTCGGGGATGAAACACCTCTGCGAGTCCGTCGCCTTCACGACGCTGCTCCCCCGATGGCAGCGACCTTTCCGAGGGGCGACACCGGATGGGCCAGCGTCCGGTCCGCAAGGCGGGTTGAGCTGGAGGAGCCCTGAGGGGTGGGGAAGTCTACGCGAGGGAGGGATGGCATCCCGGGGCTACTTCGACCAAAGTAGGCGAGACCCGGCCAGGGGCCGGACGGAGGTGTCATGTCGAAAGGTTGGAGGCTGCTGCTCGGGATGTGGCTCGCGTTGGGTCTCTCTGGATGGGGTCAGGCGGAGACGCCCATCTGGTTGAGGTATCCGGCGATCTCGCCGGACGGCCGCACCATCGTCTTCAGCTACCAGGGTGACCTGTTCCGGGTGCCTGCAGCCGGCGGTGAGGCGGTGGCCCTCACCCGTGGCGAGAGTCACCACCTGATGCCGGTGTGGTCCCACGACGGCCGGTCGATCGCCTTCGCCACGGACCGCCACGGCAACTTTGACGTGTTCGTCATGCCGGCCCAGGGGGGCGAGGCGCGACGGCTCACCTTCCACTCGGCCAACGAGCTGCCCACGGCCTTCACGCCCGATGACGGGGCCGTCCTCTTCACCTCGAACCGCACTGGGACGGCCGAGAATGCGCAGTTCCCCGCGCGCTTCTTCCCCCAGACCTACACGGTGGCCGTGACCGGCGGGCAGCCCCGCCTCGTGTCCACGGTCCCCATGGAGCTGGGGGTGTTCGACGCCAAGGGCGACCGCATCCTGTTCCAGGACGTGAAGGGCTATGAGGACCCCTGGCGCAAGCACCACACCTCTTCCGTCACGCGGGACATCGTGCTGTTCGAGCGGAAGACCGGCGCCTTCCGGACCCTCACGACCTTCAAGGGGGAGGACCGCAACCCCGTGTTCGCGCAGGACGGCGACAGCTTCTACTACCTCAGCGAGCAGGGCGGCTCCTTCAATGTGGTCCGGGGCAGCCTCAGCCATCCGGGCGAAGGTCAGACGCTTACGAAGTTCGAAAAGCACCCGGTCCGCTTCCTCAGCGTGGCCCAAGACCGCACCCTTTGCTTCGCCTGGGACGGGGAGTTGTACACGCTTCAGGAGGGCGGCCAGCCCCGCAAGGTGGACGTGCGCCTCGCTGCGGGTGGACGGGGTGCCGGCGAGCGGATCCTCCCCGTGACCGCCGGAGCCACCGAGATGGCCGTGTCCCCCAGCGGGAAGGAGATCGCCTTCGTGGCGCGGGGCGAGGTCTTCGTCACCAGCCTCGAAGGCGGCCTCACGAAGCGCATCACCGACACGGCGGCCCAGGAGCGCTCCGTCAGCTTCAGCCCCGACGGCCGGACCCTGGTTTACGCCTCCGAGCGGGGCGGCAGCTGGGACCTCTACACCGCCACCATCGTCCGGAAGGAGGAGAGCTGCTTCTACGCCTCCACCCTCCTAGCGGAGAAGGCGATCCTCGCCACCGCCGCGGACGAGTTCCAGCCGCTCTTCTCGCCCGATGGCAAGGAGGTGGCCTACCTGCATGAGCGCACGGGCATCCACGTGCTGAATCTCGAGAGCGGCAAGGTCCGCACCCTCTACCCGGTGGGCCGGAACTACTCCTACTCCGACGGTGACCAGGAGTTCCGCTGGACCCCCGATGGCAAGTGGCTCTTCTTCGCCTTCGATCCCCAGCCCCTCGGCGGCATCCAGGAGGTGGGCCTCCTGGCGACGGACGGCAGCGGCAAGCTGATCAACCTCAGCCGCAGCGGCTTCAACGATGGCCGGCCCCGCATGTCCGCGGATGGCACCATGGCCTACTGGACCACAGACCGTGAGGGGCACCGCAAGCTGGACCTGGACTCGGCCACGGCGGACATCTTCGGCGCCTTCCTCACCCAGAAGGCCTGGGACCGGTTCCAGCTGACCAAGGAGGAGTTCGCCCTGATCAAGGAGCGGGAGGAGAAGGACGCCAAGAAGGATGACAAGAAGGACGACAAGAAAGACGACAAGAAGGAGGAGAAGAAGCCGGTGACTCCGCTGGCCATCGACTGGGAAGGCCTGGACCAGCGGAAGACCCGCCTTACTCTGCACACGGCGGACCTCGGCGAGGCCGTCCTGGATCCGAAGGGCGAAAAGCTCTACTACCTCGCCAAGTTCGAGAAGGGCTATGACCTCTGGAGCTGCGACCTCCGCAGCAAGGAGACCAAGCTCCTGGCCAAGCTGGACGCCAAAGAGGCCACGTTGACCCGCGCGGAGGACGGCAAGGCCCTCTTTGTGCTCGCCGATGGCCGGATCTCCAAGGTGGATGCGGAATCCGGGAAGCGCGACCAGGTGGCCATCAACGGTGAGATGAACCTCCGGCCCCGGGAAGAGCGCAGCTACCTCTACGAGCACGCCTGGCGACAGGTGCAGAAGAAGTTCTACGTGGAGGACCTGCACCGCGTGGACTGGCAGGGCTACCGCTCGGCATATGCCCGCTTCCTGCCCCACGTCCGCAACAACTACGACTTTGCCGAACTGCTGAGCGAGCTGCTGGGCGAGCTGAACGCCTCGCACACGGGCTGCCGCTACGCGCCGCCGCAGGAGAACATGGACCAGACCGCCTCCCTCGGATTGTTCTTCGATCCCCGCCACGCGGGCAAGGGCCTGAAGGTCGTCGAGGTCCTCGCCAAGGGACCGCTGGACCTGGCCACCTCGCAGGTGCGCCCAGGGCACATCCTCACGTCCATCGATGGTCAACCCCTCAGCCCGGACCAGGACCTCGCCCCTCGCCTCAACCGCAAAGGCGGCAAGCTCCTGCTGCTCTCCATCCTGGATCCGGCCTCAGGCAAGACCTGGGAGGAACCCGTCAAGGCCATCCCTCCGCAAGCGGAGGGGCAGCTGCTCTACCAGCGCTGGGTGGACCGCAACCGCGCCCAGGTGGAGCGGCTCTCCGGCGGGCGGCTCGGCTATGTCCATGTCCGTGGCATGAACGACCCCAGCATGCGCACCGTGGTGGAGGAGGTCCTCGGCCGCTATGCCGACAAGGAGGCGCTGGTGGTGGACACCCGCTTCAACGGCGGCGGGAACCTGCACGAGGTGCTCTCCGACTTCCTGAGCGGGAAGAAGTACTTCGACGTCATCCCCCACGGTCAGCCCTGGGGATATGAACCCCAGCTGAAGTGGATCAAGCCGTCCATCGTGGTCATGGGCGAAGGCAACTACTCCGACGCGCACCTCTTCCCCGTGGCCTACAAGCTCAAGGGCCTGGGCAAGACCGTCGGCATGCCCGTTCCCGGCACCGGCACCTTCGTCTGGTGGGAACAGCAGATCGACCGGTCGCTGGTCTTCGGCATTCCCGAGGGGGGCTGGCGCACCCCGGATGGGCTGTTCTGCGAGAACACCCAGCTGGAGCCCGACCTCCGCGTGGCGAACGATCCCGCGGCCCTGGCCACCGGCACGGACGCGCAGCTCAGGGCGGCCGTGGAGGCGCTGCTCCAGGACCTGAAGTCGGTGGGCAAGTAGGGGGCCCATCCGGCCTGCACGAGTGAATTGCCTCCTGACCCATGGCCGAGGGCCGAGGGTCAGGAGCATCACCCTGGTGGCGGGGCCACTGGCACGGCGGAGGCATCAGGGGGTGGTTGCAGGCCCCATGGGCTCGGTGGGCCCGGGCAGGATCAGCTCTCCCGTCGACCGCATCAGCAGCAGATAGACCTTGTTGGGCACCAGTCGGCCGTAGACGGCCTGCCCGTGCATGGCCTTCACGCCCGCCTGCTTGGCTTGCGGCGCGTCGTTGGCGATCTCCCAGAACTTCGCCCAGAGATCCTTCTCGAAAGCATTGGGGTTGGCACCGCTGGCGTAGCGGGCCGGTGGGGCACCGTTCTTGTCCAGGTAGTAGCCCTCGTCGGGCTTCACGAGGTTGGTGAAGATGCGCCGGAAGAGCAGGAGCGCCTTGCCCCGCAGGGGATCCGCCGCTTCCACGAAGTGATCGTCGAACTTGATGACGAGGGTGTCCACGTAGACTTCCTCACCCTTGAGCTCGAAGGTCCGTTGGGTGCCCACCACGCCGCCTTGAGGATCCAGCTCCGTGAAGCGCAGGTGGTTGAGGGTATCCCCGGCGGCATCTTTGGTCTGGGAGAGCACCTCCAACTGGGCGCGGCGCTCGGTGTATTCCAGCAGCTTCAGGTAGGTCTTGAGCCGCAGGGACTCGCTTTCCAGCATGGCGACCTTGGCTTCCAGCCGCCGCTTCGGAGCCAGAACCATCCGGTCTGCCAGGTACACGCTGCCTGCGCCCACGCCCACCACCAGGGTGGACCAGAAGAAGAACCGGAAGGGGAAGGCGCGCGTGGGGGATTGGGCCGGGCCTGCATCGCTCATGGGCGCCTCTGACCGCAGCAAACGGCTAATTACCAACATACGCTCCAGTGCGCCGCGTGCCGGGTTTCCTTCGCCGTTGCAGCCCGTGGGGAAGGCCTTGTGGGGCCTGCCCTCCCTTCTCCAGCCTGGTTGTGGTGCGTTCAGATGGTTGGAGCCGGATCAACCCGCTGCTGCCATTGCGCCAGGTTCACGCCCTTCACGATCATCCACAGAGTGAACGCGAGCTCTCCGATGAAGGCCGGCACCAGGATGGCTGGAAACAGTGCGGCCGCGAAAGTCGGCGCTAACAGCAAGGCGAAGCTGTTGATCAGGTAGCTGAATCCCGCAAGGACCATCAGGAACCCGTAGAGCTTCGGAACATAGCCTGATTTGACCATGAGATAGCCGCGAACCAGACAGGAGACTCCGAAGAAGATCAGCCCGACCGCAAACCCGTAGCCATGTGCATTGATGGCGACATAGGACAGCGTCTGCAATTGAGCCGTCGAGATGGCCGTCAAATAGCTGGAGCCACCCAAAAGATAGAGCGGGACCAGCAGGCTGAGTTTGTTGGCGGCCAGGACGGCCGTCTGGATCAGGTTGAGGAAGGCGGCGGACAGGGACAGGCTTTCATTCACGGGCTTGAGCAGCAGGTAGAGGACCACGATGACGGGGATGTCAAAGACGTGCATGAGCAGGTCGCCCACGATGCCCATGCGCCAGAGCAGTGGCGAAGCCGAAATGGCGTGGGCCGTCGCGGCCGGATTGCCTGAAACCACCAGCTTGGCCCGGACGAACATCTCCCCGAACAGGCCAAGCAGGATGATGGCCAGGTAGAACACGCCTGCAACGCGCATGTAGAGCTGGGGTGAACGATCAAAGGAAGCACGCATAGACTCACCCGCAAGATTTGTAATTCAACCTGGCCATTGAATATCGATCCTAAGGTAATGACGCTTGATGATATGCCGCATACGGCCGGCACATGAGTGCCGTTTAGGGGAACGGAGGGCTGAACCTTGAGGCCCGTGGGGCAGGGTTAGCGTATCGGCACAACCTCTGCAGCTGCGCAGGCCTCCCGATGGGTGAGATACAGCCGAAGGTCGAACTCCAGTTGGAAGTAGTCCGGCTCCATGTGGATGCACAGCTGGTAGAAGGCCTTGTTGTGTTCGCGCTCCTTCAGGTGGGCCAACTCGTGGACCAGGATCATCTTCAGGAAGGGGGCGGGGGCATCGCGGAACACCGAGGCCACGCGGATCTCGCGGCTGGCCTTGAGGCGGCTGCCCTGCACCCTGGATGCCGACGTGAGCGTGCCCAGGGCGTGGCTCAGCAGCTGGAGCTTGCTGTCGTACACCACCTTGTTGAGGGGCGCGGTGTTCCGCATGAAGCGGTCCTTCAGCGCCACGGCGGCCTGGAAGAGGGTCTTGTCATTGCGCACCTCGTGCGCCTCTCCGTAGCGGCTGCTGAGGTAGGGTCCCAGCTGGCCCTGGGCCAGCAACTCCCGCACCCGGGCCTGCACCGCCGGGCTGTAGCCCTCCAGGTAGGGCAGGGGTGTGGCGGAGGGCGGCATCATGGCGATTTGAGCAGCCGGATGCCGTCGGCGTCGATGGAGATGCGCCGGTCCTTGTAGAGGGCGCCGAGGGTCTGCTTGAACACCTTCTTGCTGATGCCGAACAGGGCGTAGATCTGTTCCGGGGCGCTCTTGTCCGTCACGGGCAGGAAGCCCCCGCGGCGCTTCAGCGTGTCGAGCAGGGCCTGGGCCACGGTGCCCACCTTGGCGTAGCCTGGCGCGCTGAGAGAGAGGCTCAGCTTACGGTCGGCGCGGGGCGCCTTCACCCAGCCCTCCCTGGTTTCACCACGGCTCACCTTGCAGAACAGGTCGCTGTCGTGGACCATGCCCCAGGTGCGGTGGTTGACGATGACGCGCACGCCGAGATCCGTGCGGTCCCCGATCACCAGGCTGACCTGGTCGCCCTCCTTGAACCCGTCGGCCTCGTCGACCAGGAAGTCCGCCAGGCGAGTGGAGGCGGCCAGATGGCCCGCCGCATCCGAGAAGAGGAACACGAGCACCTTGTTGCCGGGCTTCACCAGGCGCCGCGCCTCGTGCTTCACCTCGTTCCAGGGCATGAACAGGGGCTTGGGCAGGCCCCAGTCCAGGTAGGACCCGGCGGGATTGACCGAGACCACCTTCAGAAAGGCCACCTCGCCCCCCAGGGCCAGGGGCGGGCGAAGGTACGCCACGAGGCGGCCTTCGTCCTCCCGGTAGGCGAAGACCTGCAGGATCTGACCGGGTTCGATGCCCGGGGGGAGCTGTTCAAGGGGCAGTAGGATCGACCCTTCGGGACCGCCATCCAGAAACGCGCCCTCTGGGCCCAGGCGCAGGACCTTCAGATCGTTCAGGGTGCCGAGGGTGACCATCAAGTGATCCGGAGCAGGGTTTAGAGGGGCCAGATGGAGACAAGCACCACGGGCGTGGTGCCGAAGGAGGCGCGCACGCCCAGCCTCGCGCCGGGGGCTTCGGTCGCAGCTGGCGAATTCCCGAGCCGGAGACATTCCTGTGGTTCGAGCTCGACCCCGAGGGGATCCACCCGGACGGGCCCCCAGGGCGCGAAGAGCAGGGTGGTGGGGGCCACGGTGATGGCAGTGGCCTCCGTGTCGAGGTTGAGCCACTCCAGCGTGACCTTCACCCGGCTGGGATCGCTGATGATCCCCACATCCACGCAGGGCCCTTGGATGAGCGTGGCGTGAACCTTCGCATCGCCCGGAAAGGCCACCACCTGTCCCGGAAATTTCAGCCGCTGGCGGCCCTGGCCCTCGATGTCCAGGATGAGCCCCGAGCCTTCCAGCAGGGTCAGCAGCCGCGCCCGGCCCGGGAAGTGCGAAAAGGGCCCGGAAGTCTCCACGCGCGCCGAGCTCACCCGCCACAGGAATGGATCCTCAAGCCTCGCCCCCGCCGGCTCGATGGCGATCTCAGTGGTGCTGCCACCCCCATCCTTCCAGGGCATGACGCGGTAGTCGGAGGAGCGGAGATGCAGCATGAAGACAGCTTCTCATGGGGAAGACTGGTTCCCCTGAGATGATGGGCCTGGAGCCCATTGATGCCGCTGTCCCTGTTCGACCATCTGCCACCCCACGGGGACACCTCGCCTGATGCCCTGCTGGGGGCCTTCCTGGCCTACGCGGAGTCGAAGGGCTTAAGCCTCTACCCGGCCCAGGAGGAGGCGATCCTGGAGCTGTTCGAGGGGAAGAACGTCATCCTCAACACGCCCACGGGGTCGGGGAAGTCGCTGGTGGCATCGGCCCTGCATTTCGGGGCCCTGGCAGCGGGGCGGCGCTCGGTGTACACCTGCCCCATCAAGGCCCTGGTGAACGAGAAGTGGATGGCGCTCTGCCAGGAGTTCGGGCCCGAGCACGTGGGCCTCTCCACGGGCGATGCCACCGTGAACCGTGACGCGCCCATCCTCTGCTGCACGGCGGAGATCCTGGCCAACATGGCCCTCTGCGAAGGGGCCGATGCGAACGTGTTCGACGTGGTCATGGACGAGTTTCACTACTACGCGGACCGCGAGCGGGGCTTCGCCTGGCAGGTGCCCCTGCTGGCCATGCCCCAGACCCGCTTCCTGCTCATGAGTGCCACCCTCGGCGACACCAGCTTCTTCGAGACCGAGCTGACCCGCCTCAATGCCCAGCCCACGGCCACGGTGAAGGGCACCGACCGGCCCGTGCCGCTCAGCTTCACCTATGCGGAGCTGCCCCTCAGCAGCACCCTGGAGCACCTGCTGGAAGAAGGCAAGGCGCCCATCTACCTAGTGCACTTCACGCAGGCCGAGGCCGCCACCAGCGCCCAGGACTTCACCAGCCTCGCCGTCACCTCCCGCGAGGAGAAGGCGGCCCTCGCCGCGGAGATCGGCGACTTCAAGTTCAACAGCCCCTACGGCCCGGATCTCAAGCGCTGGCTGCGCATGGGCATCGGCCTGCACCATGCGGGGCTGCTGCCCAAGTACCGCATCCTCACAGAGCGCCTGGCACAGAAGGGCCTGCTCAAGGTCATCTGCGGCACGGACACCCTTGGGGTCGGCATCAACGTGCCCATCCGCACGGTGCTCTTCACCAAGCTCTGCAAGTACGGCGGCCAGAAGACGAGCATCCTCAGCGCCCGGGACTTCCACCAGATCTCGGGCCGCGCGGGCCGCAAGGGCTACGACACCGTAGGCTATGTGGTGGCCCAGGCCCCCGAGCACGTCATCGAGAACTTCCGCCTCTCCCAGAAGCCCGGGAAGAAGTTCGTGAAGCGCCCCGCCCCGGAGCGGAACTACGCCCACTGGGACAAGACCACTTTCGAGAAGCTGCAGGCCGCCGCGCCCGAGCGCCTGGTGAGCCGCTTCCAGGTGAACCACGGAATGCTGCTGAACGTGCTGAGCCGCAAGGGCGACGGCTGCCAAACCATGCGCCACCTCATCCATGACTGCCACGAAACCGAGCACCAGAAGTCCGCCCACTTCCGCCGGGGCTGGCAGCTCTTCAAGACGCTGGTGGTACGCGGCATCGTCGAGTTCCAGCCGCCGGATGAATTTGGCCGCAAGCTGCGCGTGAACGCCGACCTGCAGGCGGACTTCGGCATGGACGAGACGCTGAGTCTCTATCTGCTGGACACGCTGCCCCTGCTCGACGTGGAATCTCCCACCTACGCGCTGGACCTCATCACGCTGGTGGAAAGCATCCTCGAGGACCCCGACTTCATCCTGCGCTGCCAGCTGCACAAGCTGAAGGGCCAGGCCGTGGCCGAGATGAAGCTGGCGGGCATGGAGTACGAGCAGCGCATGGCGGAGCTGGAGAAGCTGGAATACCCCAAGCCCCTGCGCGAGTTCATCTACACCACCTTCAACGAGTTCGCCGACAAGCACCCCTGGGTGGGCCAGGAGAACATCCGCCCCAAGTCCATCGTGCGGGAGATGTTCGAGAGCTACCTCAGCTTCGCCGACTACGTGCGCACCTACGAGCTGCAGCGGGCGGAGGGTCTGCTGCTGCGCCACATCAACAGCACCTTCAAGGTGCTCTCGAAGACCGTGCCCGACGCCTGCAAGACCGACGAGGTGCGGGAGATGGAGGCGTACCTCTCCGCCATGCTCAAGCAGGTGGACTCCAGCCTGCTGGATGCCTGGGAGCGCATGCAGAACCCGGACTTCATGCGGGCCGAAACGGCCCTCACCATTCCTGGCGCCGAGGAGGCTGCGAAGGACATCACCCGTGACCGCAAGGCCTTCACGGCCGCCATCCGCGCCCGGCTCTTCGCCTTCCTCCACGCCTGCGCCACCGAGGACTGGGAGGAGGCCGAGGCCGTGCTGGGCGAGGCCGCCGGGGAAGGTGTCACGCCCGAGGATGGCGAAGGCGAGTCCTGGACGGCGGAGCGCCTCCAGGCCACCTTCCGCGCCTACACCGCCACCCACCAGGGACCCCGCCTCGATCCCGAGGGCCGCAACCAGCGCCACACCTACGTGCAGCCCAAGCCCGGCGATGCACGCTTCCTCGTGGTGCAGCAGATGCTGGTGGACACCGGGGAGCTCAACGACTGGGCCCTGGAGCTGGAGGTGGATCTGGAGGCCAGCCGCGAGGCGAGGCAGGCCGTGTTCCAGGTGGTGCGGTGCGGGGAGATCCGGTAGGGGGAGCCCCTTCTGAGCGCTCTCGATCACGCCCCACCTTTCGTCCTGGTCCAAGAGGCCGGGTGGAGGCTGCCTCGTCAGCGTGTCGCACTCGGTCCAACAAAAACCTGGACCCCGCCAGCCAACGCTCCCCCTGGGCCTACCATACAGGCTCGTGGTGGCTGGAGGCCGGTGATGGCATACCTGAAGGCTTGGTGCGTGGGGCTGCTCCTGGTATCGGCGGGGTGCTCCTCCGTGTCACACCCGCCCATCGCGCTGGTCCCCAAGGTCGATCTGCCACGGTTCATGGGCGACTGGTTCGTCATCGCGAACATCCCCACCTCGATCGAGAAGGGAGCCCACAACGCCGTGGAGACCTACCGCCTCGCGGAGGATGGCACCATCCCAACCACCTTCACCTTCCGCTCTGGCGGCTTCGAAGGACCGGAGAAGCGCTACCATCCGCGGGGCTTCGTCCTCGACCGAGCGTCCAATGCGGTCTGGGGCATGCGCTTCATCTGGCCCTTCAAGGCCGACTACCGCATCGTTTACCTGACCCCTGACTACGCGCAGACCGTCATCGGGCGTGAGGCCCGTGATTACGTCTGGATCATGGCCAGGACCCCGGCCATCCCGGAGGACGACTACCAGCGGATCCTCACCTTCCTCGCGGACCAGCACTACGACGTGAGCAAGATCCAGAAAGTGCCCCAGCGCTGGAGCGCCCATGGCCAGCCCTGAGTGCCGCGAGGTCGGGACCGACTCCACCAGGGCAGGTCAGGCCGGATGACCCTGGCTCCGGCACGGTGCCTTCTCTTCCCCTGGCTGCTCCTTGCCGGCACGGGCACCGTCCAGGCCGGGCCTGGACAATGGGCCTTCCGGGTCTTCCTGGATGACAAGCCCATCGGAACCCATCTCTTCACCCTGCAGGGGCCGGAGGCTCAGCGGGAACTCCGGAGCGAAGCCAGCTTCACGGTGAAGGTACTCGGCCTGACCCTCTATCGCTACGAGCATCTGGCGCTGGAGCGGTGGCAGGGTGACTGCCTGGTCTCCCTGGAGGCCCGCACCAATGACGATGGCGTCCGGAAGACGGTCCAGGCCTGGGTCGAGGGTTCCACCTTGACTGTGGTGGCCGGCGGCACTCGGAATCAGCTGGGGGGATGTGTCACGACCTTTGCCTATTGGAATCCGGCCATCCTGGCGGCGGATCGCCTGCTCAATGCCCAGACCGGGCGGTTGGAGAAGGTCCGCATCGAGTCCCAGGGGCGCGATTGGGTTTTGAATGCCCAGGGTCAAGCCAGCCAGGCGAGCCGCTATCGGATCGTGGGGCCGGAAGAGCCGATCACGCTTTGGTACGACGAGGCCAATCGCTGGGTGGGACTCGAATCGCAGGTGGGCAGTGGTCGCCGACTGACCTATCGGCTGGATTGAAGCGGGGGCCATGAAGGTCGCCCTGCAGGCCACGCTGCCCGGGTGACGCCTGGCGTCGCCAGGGCGAGGTCGTTCCTCCACCCCCGAAATCCCACCGGTCACCCCACCTTCTGTCCCGCCGCGCCGGCTTCGGGTCCAGGATGCTTTCCGGAGGTAACCCATGACCCGCATCGCCATGGCCCTGTTCGCAACCGCTCCCTTCCTCCTCGCCCAGGCGCCGTCCCTGGTTCTGCCCGTGGCCAGCCCCCGGGCCCAGGTGCAGCAGCGGGTGGGGCTGACGGATATCGAGGTGACCTACCACCGGCCGGCGGCGAAGGGCCGCAAGGTCTGGGGCGGGCTGGTGCCCTATGGCAAGGTCTGGCGGGCCGGGGCCGATGAGAACACCGTCATCGCCTTCGACACGCCCGTTCGCGTGGGCGGCACCACGCTGCCGGCGGGGCGTTACGGCCTCCACATGCTGCCCACGGCCACCACCTGGACCGTAATGTTCAGCAGCCAGTCCAGCGGCTGGGGCAGCTACAGCTACGACCCGAAGGAGGACCTGGCCAAGGTGACGGTGACGCCCCTGCCCGCCGAAGCCACCGAGCGGCTGGCCTACACCTTCGACGATCCCTCCGACCAGGGCGTCACCCTCTCGCTGCGCTGGGAGCAGTTGCGGGTGCCCATTCCCATCGAGGTGGACACGAAGGCGGTGGTGGTGGCGAGCTTGCGCAACCAGGTGCGGGGACTCGGGCAGTTCTTCCCCGAGACCTGGAGCGCCGCCGCGGGTTGGTGCGCGCGCAATGACACGAACCTGGACGAAGCCCTGACCTGGGCCGACCGCTCCCTGGCCATGAAGCAGACCTACGTGGGCCTGCGTACCAAGGCCGCCCTGCTGGAGAAGAAGGGCGACGCCACGGGCGCCGAGACCCTGCGGGCCAAGGCCCTCACCATCGCCACAGAGGCCGAGGTGAATCAGACCGGCTACGGGCTGCTGGCCCTGAACAAGCTGGACGAGGCCATCGCCGTCTTCCAGAAGAACGTGAAGGACCACCCGGACTCCTGGAACGCCTACGACAGCCTCGCCGAGGCCTACGGCCTCAAGGGCGACCGGGCACAGGCGGCTGCCAACTACCGGAAGGCCCTCGAGCGGGTGAAGGCCGAGGATCAGCGGGCCCGCATCCATGAGGAGCTGGCCAAGCTGAAGTAGAGCGCCCGGGTTCAGGCCGTGTCCGCCAGGCGGTCGATGCGCAGGGCCACGACCTCGCCGGCCCGGAAGGAGGTGATCAGGTGGGCGGCTGAGGTGGGATGGCCGGAAGAGGCCACGGCCGGGGCGTGCAGTGCCGTCGCGCCGATGGTCCCCATCTGGAAGGTCCGGACCACAAGGCAGTGGACGGCGCAGCCAGAGGAAGGCGCGTCGCGGTCACTGGAGACCGGTGCATGCTCCCGCTGGCAGCCGAGCACGTCGCAGAGTGGCTGCCCCAGAAGCGCCACCCACTCGGCCCCCAGGAGGTCGCAGGCGGCCTGGTTCGCGGCCCGGATTCGGAGCTCTGAGTCCACCGCCAGGGCCGCATGCCGCATCTCCTCCACCCGGGCGAGGATCCCGGTGCCCTGGTGGTGCCGGAGTTTGTCCTGGCAGGCGGGGCACAGTAGGTGGGTGGTGGTGCCCTCCGTGTCCACGACCGGGGAGGCCAGGGGGGCATCCAGTTGGCACCAGGCGCACAGAGGGCTCATGTGGGACCTTTCAATCGTGTGGGCCGCCCGCAACGAAGGCGCCACCAGAAACCGGCGGCGCCTTCGCGCAGGGGGACAGAGCGGGGCTACTTCACCCGGAAGGCGTTGGTGAAGGCCTGCTGGAAGAAGACCACGTCCCAGTCGCCGCCGCCGGCGATGCGGGCGTTCTGGTTGGGCGTGTCGAAATAGGCCTCGGGCTTGTACCAGCTCATGGCGGTGGTGCCGAGATCCAGGGCATCGATCTCGGTGTCCGTATCGGAGTCCAGTTCCACCAGCACGGTCCAGGTCCAGGCGAACTGGCTAGGGTCGGCCTGGCTGGTGGCCCTGATGCTCAGCAGATCCTCGTAGTAGTTCCAGTTGGGTGTGGTCCAGGTGCCGTCGGCCTTGATGGCGCCGGCCGGGGCGTAGCCGAGCCACTTCGGGGTGCTGAAGGTCAGGGCTTTGTTGGAAGTGTTCTCCACATTGCAGACCACCTGGACGTTGGTGCGGGTGGGGAAGATCTGGACCTTTCTCAGCAGGCCCGCGGGTTCGACATGGGCATCCAGCCAGCTGCCCTCGCCATTCATCACGGGATAGCTCACCCGCACCCGGGGGGCCTGGCCGGGGGCCAGGCCCACGTTCACGGCGGACCAGGCCTTCATCACGGCCGTCTCCTCGGGGGAAGCCACGCCGTACAGTTCCTGCGCGGCCAGGATGGTGGCGGCGCGGGCCGCCTCGAAGTCCGAATCCGGGACGAGGTGCTCGGTGAGCGTCTTGTACCAGATGCGGGCGGCCTTGTCGTTACCGAGGCCGGCCATGCCCGCCGGGTAGTAGGGGCTGTACGTGGTGCTGGCGGGATTGCTGGAGGCGCCGCAGGCCAGGAAGTAGAAGCACCGATTGAGGGGGCCGCTGCTGTAGTGGACGTCGATGAAGTCGATGCCGTCGAACCAACCGTCGGAACTGGCCCCGTCCAGGCTGGGGTGGTACATGAACCGCAGGGGCGCCGCAGGGTCCGCGGCCGAGTTCCGGCCGATTTCCCACTTGGTCAGGTCCCCGGCAGGGAAATTGGGGATGCTGGTGCCGGTGGCGCCACCCTCCACGTAAGCCTGCACCATCTTGCCGAAGATGTCCGAACTGGCCTCGTTCATGCCGCCGGACTGGCCCTGGTAGATGAGGTTGGCTGAGTATTCGGTCACCCCGTGGCTGAGCTCATGGCCGGTGATGTCGATCTCAGTGGTGGCCCGCATGCCGTAGCTGGAGGCGGCCCAGGGGGTTCCGAAGCTGCCTTCGCCGAAGACCATCCCGAAGTACCAGGGGGCCCAGTAGGCGTTGTCGGTCATGGGGTAGATGCCATCGATGCTAGGCTGCATTTGGTGGACGATGGCAAACGTGGAGGTCCCCTGGTCGTCGATGCCATCCCGGTTGAAGACGTTCTTGTAGAAGTCCCAGGTGGCGCTCAGGCCATAGTGCGCGTCCACCGCGGTGGTCTCGCCCGCGGGGGAGAGGGCCCCCTGGGCGGTGGCGGCCATTCCGTCCTGGCTGAAGTCCAGGAGCATGCCGCCCCACCAGTGCGACCAGTCCATGGGATCGGGCACGTAGTTGAAGTCGTAGGGGAAGGGCATGAGGGTGCCGCTGCCCCATTGGTTGGTGGTGTTCAGGCCCCTGTAGCTGTCAAAGCCCATCATCCCCATATTCAGGTCGATGGCCGAGTAGCAGGTGGTGAGGCCGGTCCAGGTGGTGCCCTGGTTCAGCACGTAGGGGTTGGGCTGGGTGCCGCGGTCCTGGGCGACCAGGGAGTAGGTGCCGTCAGCCGCCAGGGTGGTGCTGAGGGGCACACTGCCGCGGAAGTAGCTGGCGCCGGTGCCCTGGACCGGGCCGGGGGCGTCGGCCTGGATGGCGTTCCACTTGCGCAGGATGGTCCCGGTGTCGGCGTCCACGATGAAGCAGATCTCCTTGTGGCCGTCCTGCTTGTTGGCCAGGAGGGTGCGCACCTCGTAGGCGCGGACATAGGCCTCGGTGGGCGTCTTGGCCCAGATGCTCAGCTCCCTGTCCCAGACCTCCTGCTTCCGGGTGGGGTCGATCCGGGTGGCGAGGCCACCCGTGAACTTCGCGGGGAAGACCACTTCCTCGACCTTGGGGGCCTGGGTCATGGCGCCCTTGGGGGCGAGGTTGCGTAGGGCGATGGCCTTGGCCTGCTCGGCGCTGAGGCGCGGGGCGGCGCTGGCCAGGCGCACTTCCTTGAGGCCCTGTGTGAGGGTCTTCACCTGGCCATCGGGCTCGACGTGGGCGATGGCCTCGCCGGCCCAGATGCGGCGGCCTTCGTGGGTCTGGTGGAAGCGCACCACGGTGCGGCCCTGGGCGTTGGTGATGGCCTGGTGCGGCTGGAAGCCGGTGGTGGCGGCCAGACCCAGCTGCGGGGCCAACCGGGACAACTCGGCCTGGGCCAGGGCGGTGCGGGCT
>NZ_JBATQW010000020.1:0-3259 GCF_049292215.1 Geothrix sp.
CCGCGCGGGTGGCCGTGCCCCCGCTGCCCCGCAAGGCGCAGGCCCTGGGTCGGTTCGATCCCGTCGCCAGGCCCACCCCGCGCCGTCTGTCCGAGCCAGTGTCCCCACCCGGCATCCGGCGCCTGGATCCCGCGCTGGAGGGCGGAACGCCGGAAGCCGGGCTGGATCTCATGCTGTCCATGGCGGTGCCCATCCGGGCCGAGGCCATCCACCAGCTGCCCAAGGGACTGTGGATGCGGTACAGCCTGCAGCTGGTGCGGGGCACGGGCGAGAACGTCCGGAACCTCGAAGTGCTCGGCCTGTTCCGCATCCCCAGCAAGGGGGTTGCAGACCTGCGCCACGATCCCGGGCAAGGCCGGATCCTCCTCCGCCTGGAGGCCTCGGCGGTCCGGGCGCCCCGTTCACCATTCATCCTGGCCCGGCGAAAGGACGATGGAAGCCTGGTGAGCTGCTACGTGGAGGATCCGTGACGCGCAAGGCCCCGGCCAAGAAGCAGCCCCCGATGAGCAAGGAGACGCTCCCCGGGCTGCCCGAGATCCCGACGGTGGTGCGCTCCAAGAGCGAGGTCGACGCCCTGGCTGTCCCGGCCCAGTGGGCCCTGGTGGCCTATGCGGGCGCGGCCCTGGGACGGGTCTTCCCGCTGGCGACCGGGCAGGTGATCGTGGGACGGGCGCCGGATTCGGGCGTGCCGCTGCTCGATGGCGAGGTCAGCCGCCAGCACGCGCGCTTCCGGGTCGAGGCGGGCCGGGTCCTGGTCGAGGATCTGGAATCCACCAACGGCACGCAGGTTAACGGGGACCCGGTCCGCGGCGTCGCGGAGCTGCGCCCGGGCGATCGCATCGCCATCGGCAGCCATGTCCTCAAGCTGGTGTTCCTCGACCCGCTGGAGCGGGCCTTCCACGAGACCCTCCTCGACCTCAGCACCAAGGACCCGCTCACAGGGCTGGCCAACCGGGCCAGCGCCCTGGCGGAGCTGCAGAATCGCTTCGGGCTGAGCCAGCGCTACGGCCGCCCCCTCTCCGTGGTGGTCTGCGACCTCGACCACTTCAAGCAGGTGAATGACACCTATGGCCACGGCGCCGGCGACTTCGTCCTGCGCACCTTTGGTGAGCGTCTGGTCGCGACCCTGCGCGAGGCCGACCTCGCCGGCCGCATCGGTGGCGAGGAGTTCCTCATGGTGCTGCCGGAGACGGATCTGACCGGGGCCCGGCCCTTCGCGGAACGGCTGCGGAAGGCCATCGCCGGCACTCCAGTGCCCCTGGCTTCCGGTGGGCTCACCGTCACCTGCAGCCTGGGGATCGCCGAGCGCACTGGGGATGACCTCAACGCGGGACAGTTGCTGGCGAGGGCAGACGCGGCCCTGTACCGGGCCAAGGGCGGTGGGCGCAACCAGGTCTGCGAAGGCTAGCAAGCCCTGATCTCCGTTAGACTTTCCCGGATGCCCCTCGAACCCACGCCTCCAGACCTTCCCCCCTGGGAACCAGCCTCCGCGCAGGATGAGATTGAGCTCCTCGGTGAGCTCGACACCCGCGAGTGGGTGCTGATCCGCTATGTGGGCCAGCCCATGGGCGAGTTCATCCCCCTGCCGCTCGGGGGCCTGAGCATTGGCCGCGCGCCGGAGAACGGCCTCTCCCTGCCCGAGCCCGAGGTAAGCCGTCGCCACGCCCGGCTGAACATCGCCGCGAACCTGGAGTCCGTGGAGCTGCGCGACCTGGGCTCCACCAATGGCGTCTACATCAACGGGAAGCGGGTCCATGCGGATCCCGGTCCCCTGAAGCTGAAGGCCGAGGACGTGCTCCGGGTGGGCGGTCATGCCTTCAAGCTCAAGCACATGGATGCGCTCGAGCGCCGCTACCACCAGGACATGGTGGCCCGCACGACCCTGGATCCGCTGACGGGCGTGGGCAATCGGGCCACGGTCCTGCATCAGCTGGAGTCGCACTTCGACTTGGCCCGCCGCCACCGGCGGCCCCTGTCCTTGATCCTCGCGGACCTGGACTGGTTCAAGCAGGTCAACGACACCCACGGCCACCGGGCTGGCGACCGCGCCCTCGAGTCCTTCGGCGCCCTCCTCCAGCTCCGCCTCCGGGGCTCGGATCCCGTGGGTCGGCTGGGGGGGGACGAGTTCCTCATCGTGCTGCCCGATACCCCGGTGATGATGGCGCTCCACGCTGCCGAGGGCCTGCGGCGGGCCCTGGCGGAGCATCCCCTGGAGCTGGAGGGCAGCCATTACCTGCCGCTCACCTGCAGCCTGGGGGTGGCCGAGCTCAAGGATGGGGACTCGGACGGCGGCGCCCTGCTAGCCCGGGCCGATGCGGCCCTCTACGGTGCCAAGGCCGGAGGACGCGACCGGGCGTACCCGGCGCCATGAACAGCCTGCGGCCCCCGGCACAGATCGGCAGCGTGCGCCTCCTGGAACCCCTGGGCGAGGGGGGCATGGCCCTGGTGTTCCGGGGCGAGGACCGCTTCCGCCCCGGGGCAGCCTGCGCGGTGAAGCTACTGCGGCCGGAGGTCCACCGGGATCATGACCTCGTCCGCCGGTTTCTCCGGGAAGGCGAGGTCCTCACCCGGTTGTCGCACCCGGGCTTGGTCGAGATCTTCGCCTTCGGCACCAGCGGCGCCTGGCCCTACCTGATCATGGAGCTCCTGCCCGGTGGCAGCCTCAAGGCCTGCCGGGGGGAAGCCCCCGCCGGGCTGGCCCGCCGGATGATTCCCGTCTGTGGTGCCCTGGAGGTGGCCCACGCGGCCGGGGTGGTGCACCGGGACCTCAAGCCCTCGAACCTGCTCTTCTCGGCCGATGGGCAGCTCAAGGTCACCGATTTCGGGGTGTGCTACTGGGAGGGTGAGGAGGGCCGCACCCGCGCCACCCGGAGCCAGATGGTGGTGGGCACGCTGGGCTACATGGCCCCCGAACAGCACGGCGATCCCCGCCGCGTGGATGGCCGCTGCGATGTCTACGCCCTGGGGGCGATCCTCTTCGAGTTCATGACGGGGCAGGCCTACGCCCAGGTGCAGCTGCCCCCGGCGGCCGTGCGGCCCGGCTTCCCGCCCCGCATGGCGGGCCTGGTGATGCGGGCCCTGCAGCCGGATCCCTTGAAGCGTCTGCCGGACATGGCGGCCTTCGCCGGGGAGCTGGCCGACTGGCTGGAGAGCGCTGAGGCGGTGGGGTGGGGCGAGGAACCCCTCCCGGGCTTCTCGGCCCGGGACCGGGAGCTGGCCACCGTGGCGGGACCGCGCCGGGACGAGGGCCCCGAGGTTC
>NZ_JBATQW010000021.1:0-24110 GCF_049292215.1 Geothrix sp.
CATGGGGACAATCCGGGGCGGCTGGAGGCCTGGCGCTTCGGCGGCCTCACCCTCTTCATGGACTATGCCCACAACCCGGAGGGCCTCGCCGGCCTTCTGGAGGTGGCCGCGGCCTCTCCCCGCACCGGACGACTCGGGCTGGTTCTGGGCCAGGCCGGCAACCGCGAGGACGAGGCCATCCGCCTGCTGGCCGACACCGCCGCCCGCTTCCGGCCCGATCGCGTGGTGCTGAAGGACCTGGACGGCTACCTGCGGGGGCGCGTGCCCGGCGAAGTGCCGGAGCTCCTGCGCCGGGAGCTGGAGGCCAAGGGGCTGCCCGCAGAGCGGCTGCAGGTCGTCCTGCCGGAGGAGCAGGCGGTGCAGGCCCTGCTCGCCTGGGCCCGTCCGGGCGATGTGCTGGTGCTGCCCGTCCATGGGCAGGTGGCCCAGGATGCCGTGCGGGCGAAGCTGGACCGACTGGAAGCGGACGGCTGGAACGCCGGAGCGCCCCTGCCCTGACGCTGATGGCAGACACGTGGGATTGCACCGCGTCAGCCATCTCCTTCGAGCGCGAAGCGCCTACCTGGCTGCAAGCGTCCCGACTGCTATGGTAATGGGCCTCATGGCGCGCTCGTGCCAGGTATTGCCGGCGAACTCCGCCGGCAGGATCTTGGCCTTGAGGACGGTGAGGGGAACCACATCCCCGGCCAAGGTTCCAGCCTTGAGCTCCACCGCCACATGGAACAGGGGCACATCTACAGCCCTGGGCGTGCCGACCCAGGTCTGCTTGGCGAAGGAACCCGCATTGAGAGCACCGCCTTTGAGGTAGCCGCCCAACAGGATCGGATCATCCGGGGTGCCGGGGCTGCCATCGGGGAGCGAGTAGAGGTCGAACACGCCGCCATCCTTGATATAGAGGGTATTCGAGGCCTCGGATCCCTCGGCGAAGGTCCCGAAGACCACACGGCTGGTATCGGCCTGCAGGATGAACCCGGCGCCTCGGGCGGTGGTGCCAGTGGGGCCCACCAGGCTCAGGACCACGCGCGTCGCCGTGGACTCTGGGGCCTTCACCAGGCGCCAGCCTGTGGAAGCAGGCTCCGTATAGACCAGGGAACTCGCGACAGCGCGCTCGGGTGCCTGATCCGAGCCACCACCGCAGGCGAGAAGCCCCAGCAGCGGGAGCGTGCACAAGATGATGCGCATGGGCTTCATGAGGTCCTCACTTGTGCAGCAGGCTGTGAAGCGTGTTGTGATAGATGCGGAGATCCTCATCCGAGGTATAGCCATTCGCATCCATGTCCGCAGAGGGCAAGCTAGGGGAAGTGGCGTAACTCAGGGACAATGCGGCGAGGTCGAAGATGTCGAGTTCCGCGTCCTGATCCACATCAAGGTCCACGATCCATGCGATGCCAAGGGCGCTCTGCCCCGGGTCCTCGATACTGGTGGCCTTGACGCCGAAGCCCTGGCCGTGGCGCAGGGGCGTCTGGAACTGGCCGCCTTCGGACATCTTCCCTCCCAACTCTGCCACCCAGGGCTGGTCGCCCCAGAGTGACCAGCGCAGTGAGAGGTTCCTGGCGTTCCTCACGTCACCTTTCAGCGTCACCGCTTCGCCCGCAGGTAGGTAATAGCTGATGGTGTCATAGCGCTTTGGATGGCGGGGCAGGATCACCCGCACGGACGCCGGATCCAGGTTCACCGCCTTCCACGCATTCAGCACCGCCCGGTATTCCCCACTACCCAGTCCGTGCAATTCTTCGGCAGCCTGGAGGGTCGCCTCCCGGGCACCAGCAAAATCTGCTGTGGGACTCAAATACCCCGTGAGCGCGGTGTACCAGAGGTGGGCGGCCTTGTGGTTGCCGATGCCCTGCATACCGTTTGGGAGGTAGGCGGACTGGTGATCGGCGTTGGATCCGGTGCCCTGAGACAGGAAATAGAAGAAGCGATTGGCAATGCCCGACGCGCTGTGCTTGCCAAGGTATTCAGCACCGTCACACCAGGCATCGAGGCTGTTCCCATCCAGGCTGGGTTTGGACATGGACCTCACGGGGAAGTCCTCCACTTGCTCGCCGACAGTCCAGTTGCCCCCCTGCTCAGGGATCGTGTCGCTTCGGTCGCCCTTGGACCAGAACTCGATCATGGTGGCCATAATGTCGGAATTGGCCTCGTCCAACGCGAGCCGTTCCCCCTGGTAGCCCAGGAAGAAATCAGAAGGCAGGAGGGCATGGCTCAGTTCGTGACCGATGATGTCCTGGCTGGTCCAGGAGGCGCCCACCTTCCCGTCCCCGAGATTCAGCTGGTAGTACCAGCCATCAAAGGAAGCCGCGGCGCTGCGCGGATTGCCGGTCCACCATTCCGGTACATGGGTCGCGATGGCTAGGCTCGTGCCCAGGTTATCGAAGCCATTCCGACCAAAGACGGTGGCGTAGAAATCCCAGGCGTTGGCGGCGCCGTGGTGGGCGTCCACGCCCGCGGTCTGGGCGTTGATCGTGGTCGCCAGGTCCTGCCCGTCCAGGTACCACTGACCATCGCCCCACTCGTTGACTTGATTTGTGAAGCCCTCCCACTGGTACATCCCATAAAACCCGGTGGAGAGACCGATCTCTGCCAGCCCTGGATGGTAGCTTCCTTGCGGGTTCAGGACGGTTCCGCGGGTCTTGTCCAGCAAGGCGAAGGTTCCATCCTCCCGCAGGGTGGTGTTGAGTGCCACATTGCCGGAATGGAAGGAGTGTCCCTGGCCCACCGCAGGCTCTCCTGCGTGCTGCAGGGCGTCCCACTTCTTCAGGACGCTGCCGGTACGGGCATCGATCATGTAGTCCGTGCCGACGGACTCTCCATTCGAACGCCGGATTCGCGTGCGCACATGGAAGGCCAGCCGGTAAGGTTCAGCCGCCAGGCGGGTGGCAACGCTGTAGGTTGGATCGATCTCGATGGCCCCGGAAGCCCGGTTGATGCGGACCTTGATGCCATCCTGGAATTTGGTTGGGAAGACCACAAGTTCAGCCTTAGAGGGCAGGAGCCTCTCGGCCACTCCGGGCTTCAGGTTGCTCAGCGCTCGCTGGATGGCCTCCTCCTGGGATAGGGTGGGCCGGGGCTCCAGGGCGATCGCGGCGTGGGTCTGGGCCTGTACCGGAGCCAGTTGCCCTTGACGGTCCATCCGCGCGATCACCTGGCTGCCCCAGACCGGGAGGTCCTTGAAGGTCTGGATGAAGCGGACACGAGTAGCGCCGTTGAGATCAATCTGCTCGATGACCGCCTGAAAGTCGGCGCCCATTCCGAGACGATCCCGCAGCGCCCGCACCTGGCTTTTGAGCGCCTGTACCCGCTGGGGCTGCTGGAGCCGAAGGGTCTGCCACTCCGTCGCACTGAGGGGCCGGGATTCCCCGGCAGCGATGGGGGCCCCTGCGACCAGCGCAAGGCCCGACATCAAAAGCGTGGTTGACCTCGGGTTGACCATGGCGTCACTCCTACTGGGCCACGAGCTTGCCGAGCTCGAGGGTGATGGGCTGCAGGGCCAGTTTTGACGGCGTGCTGATGTCCTCGGGGAGGAGCATGGCCTTCTGGACCTTCAAGGGGATGACAGAGCCGGCGCTCGCAGCGCCTCCGGCCTTCAGTTCGAGAGCCACCTGGAACAGCGGAGCATCCACAGCCTTCGCCCCTTCGTTCCGATCCTTCTGGAAGGCACCTGCCATCAAGGCATCACCCTTCACACCCCCGGCGAGGAGCTTGGGCTCATCGGGCGCCTGGGCCAGCACGAACACGCCCTCATCCTTGAGGTAGGCTCCGTCGAACTTGCCAAAGGCGATGGTCTTCGCATCCGCCTGGAGGGTGAAGGATACGCCGCGGGCCTTCAGGCCCGCGGGGCCGACCAAATTCAGCACCACTCTCGTGGCCGTGGAACTGGAATCCTTGATCAGCCGCCAGCCCGTGGAGCTGGGATCGGTGTAGACGAGCGCCTTGGCTGCAGGTGCGAGAACGGCCTGGTCATCAGCACCGCCTCCCCCACACCCAAGTCCAGCGAAGAGGCCCAGCAGTCCGATGAAGAAACGCTTGTTCATCGAGATTCTCCCTTCACTTTCCGTAGGCCGTGGCGAACGTTCTTGTCCAAACCAGGATGTCCAGGTCTTCGCAGAGGTTGTCGTTGGTCAGATCCGCACCGCTGTTCCGCACGTACCCGTTCAGATAGTTCAGGGCCATGACTCCCATGTCGGCAGTGTCCATCTCCAGGTCGTTGTCACAGTCGAGGCTGCTCACCCAGGTGATGCCAAAGGCGAACTGCAGGGGATCCTGCTTGCTCTTCACGGTGACCCCGTAGCCGTTGCCGCCCGTACGTGGCGCCATGAACAAGCCGCTCTCTGTGAGCTGCCCACCATTGAAGTATCCAGGGGCCCCGTTGGCCCAGAGGGTGGTGGGATCCTGAGCGTTCTGCACCACGGCTTCCAGCTGAGTGCTGGTGCCAGCCGGCACGAGCCACCGCCTCCCCACTCCAGGAGAATCCGGCACGAGGACTCGCACTGACGCAGGGTTCACATTCACCGCGGTCCAGGCATTGCCCACAGCGGTGTAGGCGGGGCTGGGTCGTCCGTAGAGTTCCTCCGCTGCCTGAAGAGTCGCCTCCCGAGCTGCGTGATAGTTCGTCTCCGGAGTCATGTAGGCCGTGAGGGCGCGATACCAGATGCGCCCCGCCGAATCATTGCCGATGCCCGTCATGCCCCCGGGAAGATAGGGTGATCGGTGGTCCGGGTCTGCCCCGGTACCCATGGCGAGGAAGTAGAAGAAGCGGCTGCCGAGGCCACTGGCATCATGGACTTCTGCCTCGTTCAAGCCATCAAACCAAGCATCCAGCGTATAGCCATCGATGCTCGGCTTGTAGAGCGTCCGGATTGGCGTGGGCCCAATCTGATCCCCCATGAGCCAGGTTCCGCCCGTATCTGGAATGAAGCCCGTGCTCTGGTCCCCTCCCCGAGCCCAGAAGGTGGTGAGTATGCCAAGGATGTCCGAATTGGCTTCATTCAGTCCTCCCGACTCACCCTCGTAGATCAGGTTGGCGGTGGTGGAGCAGACCCCGTGGGTCAGTTCATGAGCGATGATGTCGAGGGAAGTAAACGTCGACCATCCGTAGCCGCCATCGCCGAAGAGCATCAGGAAATTCGAAGGGTCATAGGATGCATTCGGAACGAACCCACCATACTCGTCCATGAGATGGACCATGCCGAGAGGGCTGGTACCCTGGTCATCGATCCCGCCTAGGCGACCAAAGACCTTGCCCAGGAAATCCCAGGTCGTGGCAAAGCCGAAGTGGGCGTCCACGGCGGCCGTCTGGCCATTGGGGCTATTGAAAAGCTCCGTGGCGCGGTATTGCGCTCCATCGCCCCACATGGTGCCTTCATCGGGATTCTCAAAGAGGTTGAATGCGCCTGCATCGTAATAACCCGTGAGGATTCCCGGTGTGGTGAGCGGAGTGAAGTCGGGATTGAAGGCGGCCCAGGGGTGGGGCATGGTGCCACGGGTCATGTCCTTAAGCGTGATCGCCCCGGTATCCGAGGATTTCATGGCATCCAGGGTCACAGCGCCGCTGTACTGGGACAGGCCCGGCGCTTTCACTGGAACGCCCTGGATCCGCTGCAGGCCCTCCCATTTTTTCAGCACGGTGCCCGTGGTGGCATCGATGATGAACTCCCGCGCTTCATAGGAATTGCCCGGGGTCCTGTAGCGAAGAGAGACGTGGTAGGCCAGGCGATAGGGTTCCCTGCTCTGCTCCGTTGCCACACTGTACTCATGGTCAATGGACATCAGCCCCGAAGCAGGGTCCTTCAGGAATTTCAGATCGTCCTGGAATCTAGTGGGGAACACCACCAGCTCCGCCGAGGCGGGAACCCGGAGCTGAGAGGTCTCCAGTCGCTGACGCGACAATGCCCGACGGATGGCCTCATCCTTCGAGAAGGCCGGCGTGATATCCACGCCCACCCCTAAATGGACGGCGGCTTTTGCGGTGCCGATCTCCCCACGGGCATCCATGGAGGAGATCACCATGCCGTTCCAGACGGGCAAGCCCCGATGGAGCTGCTGGAAGTGCACGGTGGTCGTGCCCCGAGCTTCCGTACTCTGCGCCCGCACTCGAAAATCAGCATCGGCGTCAAGACCCAGACCATGGCGGCTGGCGTTCAGTTGCTGCTGAAGCGTGCGGACGCGAGCGGGTTCCTGGGCGCGGAGGACGCGCAGGGCCTCCGGAGAGGGTGTTGGGATCTGCGTGACCTCGGCGTGGACCCGCAGTCCCCCGGCTAGCAGTATCGCCAGCGTTGTAAGAAGGAAGAACCTCGGTTGGCTCAAGTCGTACTCCTTGGATGCTGGAGAGAGGTGCGTGGCCAAGTGTCCGGATGGTCGTGCTCGCCAGCCAAGGGCTGCCGCACCCCCCCGTGGGGGGGGGGCGGCACTCTGGCAGCGACCGGCCTACTTCAGACGGAAGGCGTTGGTGTAGGCCTGGTTGAAGATCACCACGGACCAGTCATCGACGTAGTCATAGGAGCCGGCGATGTTCGCGGTGAACTTGGGGATCGAACTGACGTTGAGGCCCCAGTTCATGGCCACGTAGCCGAGGTCGAAGACGTCCAGCTCCGTGTCCATGTTGGCATCGACCTCCACCACCATGGCCTTGCCCAGGGCGAACTGGTCGGGCGCGGCCTGGCTGGTGGCCTTGAGCTTGATGATGTCCCCGTAGTAGGTGTTCGAGGGCGTGGTCCAGATGCCGTCCGGCGAGACGAGGCCACCCATGTCCTGGCCGTTCAGGCGATACGAGGCCAGGGAGTAGGTGACGCCCGTGTTGCTGGTGTTGGCCACGTCAACTTTGAGCCGGGCCTGGGTACGGGTCGGGAAGAACTGCAGGTTGATCCACCGGGAGCCATCGGCGGCATGGTCGAAGAACCAGCTGCCTTCGGGGTTGGTGGTGGGCCAGGACACCCATACGCGCGGGGCTTCGGTGGGCGTGGCGGGACCGACGTTCACGCCGGCCCAGGCCTTCCAGACCGCGAGTTCTTCCGCGGAGCCGGCGCCGTACAGCTCCTGGGCGGAGAGAATGGCCGCCGCGCGGGCCGCGGCGAAGTCCGCGTCGCTGGCCAGGTGCTCGGTGATGGCCTTGTACCAGATATGGGAAGCCTTGTCGTTGCCGATGCCGGTCATCCCCTGGGGCAGGAAGGGGCTGTAGGTGTCGCTGGCCGCATTGGCCGAGGCGCCGGAGGTCAGGAAGAACATGGCACGGTTGAAGACACCGCTGCTGTAGTGCACGTCGAGCATGTCGATGCCGTCGTAGTGCCAGTCGGCGCTGATGCCGTCCTTGCTCTGCTTGTACATGTACCGGAAGCCGCTGCCCCCGGGCGGGGCACTGTTGTGGCCCACTTCCCACTTGGTGAGATCGCCCGCCGGGAAGTTCGGCACGCTGGCACCGGTGGCGCCGCCCTCCACGTAGGCCTGCACCATCTTGCCGAAGAAGTCCGAGTTGCCCTCGTTGAGGCCCCCGGACTGCCCGGCGTAGATGAGACTGGCCGAGTATTCCATGACGCCGTGGCTGAGCTCATGAGCCGTGATGTCGAGCTCGGTGATGGCCAGGAGGCCGCCCGGGTTGTAGGTGGGTTCGTAGGAGCCCTCACCGAAGTGCATGCCGAAGTTCCAGCTCGACCAGTAGGCGTTGTCGGGAAAGGCACCACCCGTAAAGGGATTCAGGTCGCTGACCACAGCCAGCGTGGAGGTGTCCTGGTTGTCGATGCCGACGCGACCGAAGACATTCTTGAAGAAGTCCCAGGTGCTGCAGACGCCGAAGTGGGCGTCCACGGCGGTGGTCTCACCGGCCGGACTCATGGTTCCCTGCAGGTACATCTGGTTGCCGTCGGCGCTGAACTCCCAGAGGTTGGGATCATCCCAGCCGGTTGCGGTCCAGTTGAAGGGATAGGGCATCCGGGTGCCGTCGCCCCAGGTGCTGGAAGCATGGCCGGCGTAGGGTGTGAAGCTGTACAGGTTCCAGTTCGCCAGGTCGTAGAAGGCGTAGTAGGTGGTCATGCCCAGCTGGGTGACGCCCTGCTCCGCTGCGAAGGGCTGGGGCTTGGTGCCCCGGTCCAGGGCCGCCAGGGTGTAGGTGCCGTCCGCCGATGACTGACTGGCGGAGAGGGTGACCGGACCCCGGAAGTAGCTGTTCCCGGTGTTGGTGGCTGGGGTCTCGGCGGCGGCCGCCTGGAGGCCGCTCCACTTGCGGAGGATGGCGCCGGTGTTGCCGTCGATGATGTAGTTGAGCTCCCGGTGGCCGTCCTGCTTGTTCATCAGGAGGGTGCGGACCTCGTAGGCCCACACGTAGGGGTCGGCGGGGGCCTTGGCCCAGGTGCTCATCTCCTTATCGAGGACCTCGCGCTTGGCCTTGGCATCGAAGGTGGTCACCATGCCGCCGGTGTAGCGGGTGGGGAACACCACCTGCTCCACCTTGGGGGCATGGGTCATCACGCCCTTGGCGGCGAGGTTGCGCAGGGCGATGGCCTTGGCCTCGTCGGCGCTGAGCCGGGGCGCACCTGTGAGGGTGATGCCCGTCTTCACGCCTTGGGCCTGGGGCTGGACGGCGCCGCTGGCCTCCACATGGGCGATGGCCTCGCCGGCCCACACGCGATGGCCTTCATGCGTCTGGGTGAAGCGGGCCACGGTACGGCCCTGGGGGTTCGTGAGGGTGGTCCGGACCTTGAAGTCGGCAGCGGGACCGAGGCCCAGCTGGTCCCTGACCGTCAGCAGATGGCTCTGGGCCTGGGCGACTCGGGCGGGTTCCTGGGCCTTGAGGGCCGCGAGCTGCGTGGGGGGGAGGTTCGGGGAGGACACGGCGGGACCGGCGGTCAGTGGACCGGACCCCGCGGCCAGGGTGAGGACCAGGGCCGAGACCGTGCGAGGAAGCGTGTGCAACATGGGTGCTCCTAGGCAGGATGGAAGGGGAACGATCAACGGGCGGTGAGGGTGCCGACGGCGACGGTGATGTCGGCCATCCGCATCTTCTGGTCGAGCACGCGGAGGTCATCCGTGGCGGTGCCGATGTCTTGGGGAATGACCTTGGCCTTCTGCATCTGCAGGGGCAGGGCATCGCCGACCTTGAGGCCCGCGGTGGTATCGAAGCCCAGGATGAACTGGCAGAGCGCCGCACCCGAGTCCTTGGCCGCCTTGGCGCGAGCCTTCTGGAAGATGCCGGCGGTGAGCACGTTGCCCGCCTTGACCCCGGCCACCAGGGCCACGGGCTCGGTGGCATCGTCGGCCTCGCTGAGGAGGTCATACACGCCGGTGTCGTGAATGGCCAGGCCATCCGCAAAGGTGCCGAACTTCACACCTGCAGGGGCCTGCAGGTGGATGCCCACGCCCCGCGTCAGCGTGCCGGCGGGACCCACGAGGTTGAGGACCAGCCTGGTGGGGGTGGAGGAGGCGTCCTTCACCAGACGCCAGCCGCTGCCCGAGGGATCGGTGTAGGCGAGACCCGCGGCCGCAGCCGGTGCCGGGGTCGGTGCCGGGGAGGAGGAGCCTCCCCCGCAGGCGAGGCCGAAGGTGAGCAGGAGGCCCGAAAGGGCCAGGGAGAGGGTGCGAAGGCGCATGGGGGACCTCACTTGACGGGCCAGGTGGACCGCAGCGCGTCCACGAAGAAGGAGACATCGAGGTCATCCACCCAGGGGGCGGCGATGACCGAAGACGAGTAGTTCAGCGTGTCACTCAGGTACCAGGAGATGGCGATGGGGGCCATGTCCAGGGCATCGGAATCCAGGTCCATGTCCGTGTCGAGGTTCGCGAGCCAGGCGATGCCTTCGGCGAACTGGTTGGGATCGGCCTTGCTGGTGGCGGTGATGGACGCCCAGCCGATCTGGTTCGGCGTGGTCCAGCTGCCATCGGCGTTGATCACGCCACCAGCGACGGCCGTGGGGGTCTCGTTGGTGTCGAAGGTGGCGGGTCCGCCCAGGGACCAGCTCACGGCCGTGTTGGCATTGTTGATGACCGTGACGCGGGGCACCACCGTTTCGTTGGTAGGGAGGATCTGGCGGTTTGAGTAGTCTGAGAAGGGATGGCTCAGCTGGATGTAGTCGCCGTTGCGCCAGGGGGTGAAGAGCACCCGCGTGGTGGCGGCCTTGCCAGCACCATCGCCGATGTTGGCGGCCGCAAAGGCGTTCCTAACGGCATCGGCATCGAAGACGCGGCCCAGCTCATAGGGATAGGGCAGGTGCTCCGCAGCCGCAATGCAGGCGGCGCGCAGGTCATCGAAGGTCCAGGCACCAGTGCCGTCGCCGATGAGATACTCGGTCACGGCCTTGTAGACGATGCGGGCGGCGATGTCGTTGCCGACGCCCTTCATCCCTTCCGGCAGGCAGGAGCTGTAGTTCACGGCCCCGGGCGTGCTGGAAGAGCCCTGGCTCAGGAAGTAGAGGGCCCGGTTGATGGGGCCTGAGGAGTGGTGAGGATCCAGGCGGCGGATGCCCTGGAACCAGATGTCGTAGCTCCAGCCATCCAGGCTGGGCTTGTCGAGGTAGCGGAGGGGTGTGCCGTGGCCCACATTGCGGCCGATCTCCCAGGGCAGGGTCGTGGCTGGAACCTGGTCGGCGGGGTCCGCAGCATCACGCCCGGCCCAGGTCTTCACCATCTGGGAGAAGAAATCGGATAGTGCCTCGGCAATGCCACCTTCCTCGTAGCCCTTCATCGCCACCAGCATCTGTGAGGGGCTCGGGCTGGTGAGGCCGTGGGCCAACTCGTGGGCGACGACATCTAGATCCGCCAGCGACTGGAAGCCTTTGGGGATCGCAGGGAAGCTGCCCGCCCCGAAGGTGGCGGTATGGTTTTGGACGTCCCAGGAGGCGTTGTCCCTGCTGTTCCACCAGGAGACCACCAGGGGGTCGAGCACCATGGCCACAACCGAGGTGCCCTTCCCATCCACTCCGTTCCGCCCGAAGACGTTGGCGTAGAAGTCCCAGGTGGTGGCGAGGGCGCTGGCCGCGTCCACGCCGGCCGACTGGCCGTTGATGCCGCCGGAGTCGCCCCAGCTGGTGAAGGCCAGGCCATCGCCCCAGGTGTTGGTGGTGTTCCCCTGGAAGAGCCAGTCCGTGTAGGTGTAGGCCTCGCTTGAGTCACTGCCCTTGTACCAGACCTGGTTGCCGGGGAGGGCGGGATCCCAGCCAGTGGTCGGATCCGCAGAGAAGTAGGCGAGGTAGGGGCTGGGCTGGGTGCCGCGGGTCTGGTCCCACAGGGTGTAGGTGCCATCCAGCATGAGGCTGGTATCCAGCGGGTCGACGGTGCCCCGGTAGAAGCCCTTGCCCGAGCCCTGGGCGGGGGCGGGTGCATCCAGGTGCTGGATCAGGTCGTTGATGCGCAGGATCTTGCCGGTGTTGCCGTCGATGAGGTAGCTGAGGGCCTTGGTGCCATCCTGCGCGTTGTCCACGCGGGTGCGGACCTCGAAGGCCCAGACATAGGGCGCGTTGGGCCGTGCGAGGATGGTGTGCTTCCGGTCCAGCACCCGGCGGCCCGTGGCGGGATCCACCTGGGTCGCCAGGCCGCCCACGAACTCGGCCGGGAAGACCACCTGCTCGACGACCGGGGCGACCTTCATGGCACCCTTCGGGGCCAGGTGGGCCACGGCGATGGCCTTGGCGAAGTCGGCGGTGATGAGCGGGGTGCCCGTGATGGCGATGCCGGGTCGGACGCTCCGGGTCAGGGTCTTGACGACGCCCTGGCCCTCCACGTGGGCAATGGCCTGGCCGCCCCAGACGCGGTGGCCCTCGAAGGTCTGCTCGAGGCGCACGATGGTCATGCCCTGGGGATTGGTAAAGGCGTCTCGGGGGACGAAGGCCTCCCGGTCGCTGAGGCCGAGCTGCGAGCGGAGCGCTTGCAGGTGGGTCTGGGCCTGGAGCATGCGGGTGGGCTGGAGCCGCTGCTGCTGGGCCAGGACGGCCTTGTCCGGGCGTGGCGCCGGAGTCGCCGCGGCCAAGGGGCTGAGCCCCAGGGCCAGGCAGAGACCCAGGGCTGACATCAGGTGCGGAAGCGGGCGGGGCACGGTGACTCCTGACAGAAGGGGATGCTGGGTCGGATTAGTTGGCATGGAGCGACCCCACGGCGATGGTCATGTCCACGGGGTGGCCCTTGGCGAGCATCTCCCAGGTCGTGACGCCGCCATTGAAGGCGCCAAGATCCTCCGGGACGTACTTGGCCTTGAGGATCGAGAGGGCGATGGCGTCCTTGGCGCTGAGCTTGGCCGCGGCATCGAACTCGATGGCGATCTGGCACAGGGGCTGGGCGGAGTCCTTCGCGCCGATCCGGCGATCCTTCTGGAAGATGCCGACGCTGAGCAGGTTCCCCTTCTTGACGGCCCCGGCCAGCAGGATGGGATCCTGCGGATCGGGCGGCAGCGGGTCGCCGGTGTAGGGATCCCGGGGATCGCTGTTCCGCAGCTCGAAGACGCCGGTGTCCTTGATGGGCCAGCCGGTGCTGATGGTGGGGGCGGCGGGATCGGTGAAAGTGCCGAAGCGGACCGTGGCGTCGGCCTTCAGGTTGAAGCCTGCGCCGCGGGTCTTCAGGCCGGCGGGGCCCACCAGGTTCAGCACCACGCGGGTGGCGGTGGAGGAGGCGTCCTTGACCAGTCGCCAGCCGGTGCCGGTGGGATCGGTGTAGACGAGGCCCTGCGCCGGGACTGGCGGGGGAGCGGGGGGCGGCGTGGAGGTGTGGCTGCCGCCACAGGCGAAGGCGAGGCCCAGCAGCAGGCCCGCGAAGAGGGAGGAGCGCTTTTTCATGGCTGTCCTTGTGGAAGGTGAAGCGACAGGGGGGGGAACGAGGTCAGGGTCGGCGGGGGCTAAGGTGGGCCTGGGAGGCTGGGCGGGGCCAGGGTAGGAAAGCCTCCGCGGTTCAGCTCGGCGGGCGTGAAGGTGTCCTCCGCCGCGACGATGCGGAATTCCGTGGACGTGGCCAGCACCTGCAGGGCCCCCAGCAGGATCCGGAACACCTCGGCAGCCATGAAGGCCTCCAGGCTGGCTCGGTCCTTCCAGATCAGGTGGAGGTGGAACCGGGGCTCCCCCGCGAGGTCCTGGCCCGCCAGGCACTCCAGGCAGCCAGGCTGCCCCTGGATGCCCCCAAGCAGGGAGAACAGGGTCTGATGGAGCTCCCCCCGCTTCTCCGGCTTGGCGGTGAGCAGGGCGGTCAGGACCATTTGGCCCCTCGGGGAGGGTTCTTTCATGGGGTGGGGCTTTCAAGGAGGTTCAGCCCACCATCGCAAACCCGATACCAAGTTGATCGAGTCCCACCACAATATTTCAAATGCTTATCAATAAATGAATTATATGAAAACCTCGGCCCGGCGCCGCCCTGGGCACCCTTGCCTCAGCCCACCGCATTTGGTGGGTCACCACATGCGGTGGGACATTCTGGTGGCGGGGCCAGCCTCAGGCGGGCTCGGTCCCCCGCTCGATCTCCAGCTTGGCCATGCGGTGCCGGAGGGTGCTCGGCTTCATGCCCAGGAGTTCCGCCGCCCCTTGGGGACCCTCCAGCTTCCACCGGGTGGAGACTAGGACCTGGAGGATGTGCTGCCGCTCCATGTCCATCAAGGTCTTGGCCGAAGCCGGGGCGGGGGTAATGGCCTTCCCGCTGGTCAGGGGGTCGGCCAGCCGCAGGGTCGAGCGCTCGGAGACGAGGACGGCCCGCTCCATGATGTTCTGGAGCTCCCGCACGTTGCCGGGCCAGTCATAGGCCTGCAGGGACTGGAGGACCGACTTGGGCAGCCCCAGGCTGGCCCTGCCCTGGTGCTGGCAGAAGCGATCCACGAAGGCCTGGGCCAGGATCGGGATGTCCTCCTTGCGCTCCCGCAGGGGCGGCACTGTGATGGGGAAGACGTTGAGCCGGTACCAGAGGTCCTCCCGGAAGCGGCCCGCTGCGACCTCCTTGGCCAGGTCCCGGTTGGTGGCGGCGATGACCCGCACATCGACCTTGAGGGTGCGGTCCCCGCCCACCCGCTGGAACTCGCCGTCCTGCAGCACCCGGAGCAGCTTGGCCTGCACTTCCGGGGACAGCTCGCCCACTTCGTCGAGGAAGAGGGTCGCCTGGTCGGCCACCTCGAAGCGGCCCTTGCGCTGGGTCTGGGCTCCGGTGAAGGCACCCTTCTCATGGCCGAAGAGCTCGCTCTCGGCCAAGCCCGGCGGCAGAGCCGCGCAGTTGACCTTGACCAGGGGACGGTCCTGCCGAGAGCCCAGCCGGTGGATGGCCTCGGCCACCAGCTCCTTGCCGGTGCCCGTCTCCCCCTGGATGAGCACCGTGGTGCCCGAGGGTGCCACCTGGCGGATGCGGTAGAGCAGGTACTTCAGCGGATCGGTGGCCCCGAGCAGCTCGTTGGAGCCCTCCTCGGCCTGGATCTTTTCCCGGTAGTAGGTGTTCTCGGCTTCGAGCTGGTCCTTGAGGGCGGCGATCTCGCCATAGGCCTGCTTGAGCTCCAGCTCCCCCTGCTTGCGGGCGGTGATGTCCCGGATGCTCCCGCGGGTGCCGTCCAGCCCATGGCCCTCCATGTGGACCGGGTTGTTGGACTGCTCCACCCAGCGCACCTGGCCATCCCGGGCCCGGATGCGGAACTCGATCGAGGAGATGACCTTGCCGGCCAGGGAGTCCCGCTGGTGCGCCTGCCAGGCGGGAAGGTCGCCTTCCAGGACGATGCGGCCCAGCAGCTCCGGGGTCTCCCTGAAGGCCTCCGGCGCATACCCGCAGACCCGGGCACAGGCCGGGGAGATGTACTCGAAGGTGCCGTCCGGGCGCTGCCAGTACTCCCAGTCGTAGGTGAAGTCCGCCACGGTGCGGTAGCGGACTTCGGCATCGGCCAGCTCCCGCTCGATCTCCTTGCGGGTGGTGATGTCCCGGATGCTGCCCCGGGTGCCGGCAAAGTGGGCGCCATCCACCTGCACCGGGTTGTTGGTCTGCTCCACCCAGCGCACGTCGCCGTCCTTGGTCAGGATCCTGAATTCGATGGGGGTGAGGAACTGGCCATCGAGGACGCTGCGCTGATGGTGGCTCCAGGCGGGCCGGTCCGCCTCCACCACCACCTGCTGGAGCAGCTGCGGTGTGGCCAGGAACTCGGCTGGGGAGTAGCCGCTGATCTGCTCGCAGGAGGGAGAGATGTACTCGAAGCTCTCGTCGGGCCGCTGCCAGAACTCCCAGTCGTGGGTGAAGTCGGCCACGGTGCGGTAGCGGACTTCCGCCTTCGCCAGTTCCCGCTCGGTGCGGCGCCGGCTGCGGAGCTGGATGACGAGGCCCGCCACCAGGAGGCTCTCCAGGACGAAGAGGCCGATGGCGAGGCTGAACTCCTTCCAGTGCGCATCCCACAGGCTGGCTTCCCGGTTGTTGACGATGCTCCCGGCCGGGAGCCAGGCCTCGCGGATGCCCCACCGCTTGAGCTGGGGCCAGTCGAACATGGGCACGGCGCCCGTGTTCAGGAGGAGGGGCAGGTCCGAGGCCTTCCGCCCCGCCAGGACCTGCAGGCCCACTTCCGCGGAGGCCTTGGCGGAGAGGCTCTGGCTGATGAGGACGCCGCCGATGATCCCCTGCCCCAGGTCCACGGTGTTCCCCCCGAAGATGGGGCGCCGCGTGTTCTTCGCGAGGCGGTTCAGGGGCTCGTAGTTCCGGCTGAAGTCGCGGCCCGAAGCATCCGTGGCCAGCATGGCGTAGTAGACCAGGTCCTCGTCGGGGAGCGCCTTCAGCCGGGCCTCCATCTGGTCGAGGGTCAGGTCGTTCATGTAGTCGAACTCGACCCGCCCCGCGTAGGGGGCGAACAGGACGCGCGCCCGCTCCGCCTGGGAGCGCTCATAGGGGCTGGCCCCCAGGACCAGGTGGATGCGGCGGGTCTTGGGAAAGAGCGACAGCATCAGGTCGATGGTCATCGGGCCGTTCTGCGGGTGCACGGCGCCCGTGATCTCCGGGCGCTTCTCCCTGGCGGCATCCACGAAGCGCCTGGGGATGTAGCAGGTGACCACGGGGACACCCGGGAGGAAGTTCCTCTTCACCACGAAGTCCAGGGCGCTGGGGCTGACCACGAGGATAAGGTCCACCTTCCACCGACCGTACTTCTCGTTGTAGAGGCGGAGCAGGTTGGTTTCGAAGGCCTCGCCCGAGAAGCGGTCCAGTCCGGTGTACTCGTCATAGATGTCGAGCGGGGCCTTGGCTCCGGCCTTTAGGGCGCTGTGGATGGCCTCCTGGAAGCCGGTGACATCCAGGGGCACCGAGGACAGCACCAGCACGGTCTGCCGGGGCGCCTCCTCCGCTGTCGAGGCGGCCGGGGCTCCGGCCACCAGGAGGAGCAGGGTCCAGAGGAGGGCCCGCCAGGGGCGCATGGGCTGGTTACGGGGCATGCCAGGTCGGTTCCGGGACAGCAGGAGGGGCCGGTCCATCCAGTGGCGTGGGGAGCTCGGCCACGGGTCGGGTTAGGTTCTTGCTTCGGACTTTACCCGAAATCAGCCCAGTCCCCACGCCCTTCCAGGAGCCTGGGCCAGGCTGGGCCAGCCTCAGCCGAGGGCTGGCAGGGTCAGCGACACGGCCGCGAAATGGCACACCGCGGCGACCACCACCAGCAGGTGGAAGACCTCGTGGTAGCCGAAGGTGCGGGGGAAGGGGTCGGGCCGCTGGAGCGCGTAGATGAGGGCGCCCACGGTGTAGGCGAGGGCCCCGGCCACGATGAGGCCGATCACCACCACGCCCGCCGCGTGGAACAGCGAGGGGACCAGGAGCGCGAAGGACCAGCCGAAGGCCACGTAGATCCCCGCCATCACCGGCTTGGGGGCCGTCGGCCACAGCAGGGACAGCGCCACGCCACCGAGCGCCCCACCCCAGACGAGGGCCAGCAAGAGGTGGCCGGTCCCCGCTCCCAGCAGCAGGCCGAAGGGTGTGTAGGTTCCAGCGATAAGCAGGAAGATGGCCGACTGATCCAGGCGACCCAGCAGGTCCCTGGCCCGCAGGCCCCAGGTGGGCCGGTGGTACACGGCAGAGGTGGCCAGGAGCAGGACCAGGCTCAAGCCGTAGATGGCCGCACCCCAGCGGGCCGCCCAGGAGGCTGCCCCGAACCACAGAAACACGGCCGCCGGAGTGGCGATGCAGGCCGCCAACAGGTGGGACATCCCCCGGAAGCGCGGTTTGACCCGGGGCTCAGGGTTCGGTTCCGACCCGGGTTTCGCGGGCTTGCCACCGGGCACAGCCCAGCCCATGGCGGCCGAACTCTGCTCCGCACATCCGGGAAGTCGCTCGCAGGTCATGGCAGGTGTCCTCAGACAGCAAGGACGAAGGTGCACATTCTGTTCCGCGCTTCTTTTACTGATTCTGAAGCTGCTTGAGCCAGAGGGCTCCGGTTCTGCCGGCCCGAGCTCACACCAGATTGACGCGGCCTTCCATCAGAACGAAGTCTCACCCGGGCCGGGGAACCTAGTCCGTCACCCCAGGGGTCCGCAGGGAACCTGGGTTCAGTCTGGGTCCACCACCCGCCCGATGTAGGCCGAGTAGTCCGTCAGGGCGGGCTCGTACCGGCGGGTCATGAGCGGGGAGGAGATCATGAAGTCCGCGGAGCTGCGCGAGCAGGCCATGGGGATGTTGTAGACCACGGCGATGCGCAGCAGGGCCTTCACGTCCACATCGTGGGGCTGGGGCTGCATGGGGTCCCACAGGAAGATCACCATGTCGATCTTCCCTTCGGCAATGAGCGCACCCAGCTGCTGGTCACCGCCCAGGGGGCCCGACTTGAGCTTCTGGATGGGGGGCACGGGGAAGGTGCCCTCCGCCTCGGCCGCCTTCCGGGCCAGGGCCTCCTCCACCAGCCGCCCGGTGGTGCCCGTGCAGACCAGGCGGTGCTCCGCCAGCAGCGCGTGGTTCCAGGAGACCCACTCGATGAGGTCCTTCTTGCGGTGGTCGTGGGCGACCAGGGCGATGACCTTCTGGTGCTGCATGGCGCGCCTCCTGCTCCATCCTTCCAGAAACCGCATGTTCCCACCGTCAACCACGCGTGATGATGTGGCGTCAGCTCATGGGAAGGATCCGGCTAGAGTCTGGGCCGGGCGCAACGCTGGAGCATCCCCCCCAGGGCCTTCAGGGTGTAGGGCTTCTGCAGGAATCCGGCGAGGCCGCGGCCGATGAAGTCCTGGATCGACTCCTGCTCGTTGTAGCCGCTGGTCAGCACCACGGGCACGCCGGGACAGAGCCTGCGGATCTGCTGGAAGGCCTCCCGGCCGTCCATGCGGGGCATGGTCAGGTCCATGAACACCAGGTCCAGCGAGGGCCCCTGCTGGGTGACGCGGTCCACGGCCTCCTGCCCATCCGCAGCGAGGACGACCTCCACGCCCAGGGACTTCAGGGCCTCGGCGGTGGCCTCCCGGAGGATCTCCTCGTCGTCCACCAGGAGCACGCGGAGGCCCAGCAGGGACACGGTGGACACCGCCCCGGGCCGCTCCTCGGCCGTGACCCCGTCAGCGACCGGGAAGAGGACCTTGAAGGTGCTGCCCCGGCCCGGCTCGCTGTAGATCCGGAGGCCGGCGTGGTGGCCCCGGAGGATGCCGAGCGTGGCCGACAGGCCCAGGCCATGGCCGGAGGGCTTGGTGGTGAAGAAGGGATCGAAGATGCGGGACAGCACCTCGGGGCTCATGCCGCAGCCCGTGTCCTGCACCTCCATGACGGCGTAGGCACCGGGCTGCAGGTCCTGACCCTGGAACACCTGATCGAGGTAGCCCCGGTCCAGGGTGGCCATCGCCGTGGTGATGCGGATGGTGCCCTCCTGGTCGCCGATGGCGTCCGCCGCGTTGGTCACCAGGTTCATGAGCACCTGCTGGATCTGGGCGGCATCCGCGGTGATGGGCACCGGCGTGGCCACGAGGCTGAGCCGGAGGGCGACCTTCTTGGAGATGGACACCTCCAGCAGGTGGAGCATCTCCCGGATGACCTGGTTCAGGTCCCGGTTCTGCACCAGGAAGCGTCCCTTCCCGGAATAGGCGAGCATCTGCCGCGTGAGCTCCGAGGTGCGGTGGATGATCCGCTCCAGGTTGCCCAGCGAGGGATGGGCCGGCGATTCGGGGCTGAGCCGCGACTGGGCGAGGTTCAGGTGACCCAGCATGGCGGTCAGCAGGTTGTTGAAGTCGTGGGCGATACCCCCGGCCAGCAGGCCGAGGCTCTCCAGCTTCTGCACGTGCTGCATCTGCTGCTCCATGAGCTGCTGCTCGCGCTCGGCCGCGCGGCGCTCCAGCTCCGCTGTGGCGCGGCTCGAGAAGATGCGCAGCAGGGAGGCGGTCTCCTCGGGGTGGACCTCCGGCTGCCGCTTAAGGACCGCCAACATGCCCCGGGTCCGACCCGATTCGTCCAGGAGCGGGCAGCCCACGTAGGCGGTGATCCCCAGCTTCCGGAGCAGATCGAACTCCGGAAAGCGCTCCTGGACGCCTTCGGTGTAGGCGCAGGGCTCACCACGGTAGACCTTGGCGCAAGGCGTCCCCGCAAGGGGGTATTCGAAGCCAGGGACCACCTCGCCATCCAGGAACACCGCCAGGCTGCGAACCCACTCCACACCGTCCCGCAGAAAGCCCTCGCCGATCACCGCTCCGTCTGCCTTGGCCGCCTGAGCCAGGTAGCGGGTCAGCTCCTGGAAGAAGGTGTCGCCGGTCATGGCGGACACGCCGCTGGCCACGTTCAGGATCACGTCCTCCCGCCGGCGCCGCTCCGCCAGCTCCTTCTCCAGTTCCAGGTTCAGGGCGCGCACCTCGGCCGTGGCCCGGCGCACCCGGTACCGGAACAGCAGCATGAGGCCTGAGGTGAGGGCCAGCAGCAGCAGCAGGGCCAGGGCCGCCCGCGGAAGCCAGAGGGGGAGCCCCCGGGCCTCACCACCCGGCTGCATCCACCGGCCGATGGCCTTCGTGTACCCCGAGTCCGGCTTGCCCCGACCAGCGGCGAGGTAGGCGTCGAGGGCCCGGAGCAGATCGGCGTTGCGCCCTTTGGTGGTGGCGAAATAGGTGGGGAACGGATTGAAGACCACCGGCGTCCGCACGACGCGGAAGTCGCCCTCCCGCGAGTAGCCGAAGATGCTGGTGGTCACGCCGGCGTCGGCGCCCCCCGCCTCGACCGTCTTCAGCACGTCCTCGAAGGAGGGAACCACCAGAAAGTCCGCCTGGACTTCGAACTTCTGGCAGAGGTCCATGAAGTGCTGCCCGTTCACATCGGACTTCATCACCGCCACCCGGCGGCCCCGCACGTCAAAGACGCTCTGGATGGGCACCCGCGGATTCGCGTAGAGAATGCTCCAGACGGTGATGGTGACTTCCTTACCGTAGTCGAGGTACTTGGCTCGATCCTCGGTAAAAGCCACGCTCGTGGCCAGGTCCACCTCCCCCTGCCGGGCGCGCTCCAGGCTCTCGGCGAAGGTGCCCGGCACGTAGCGGATATCCCACCCCTGGGCCCGGCCGACCTCTTCGATCATGTCGATGTAGAAGCCCCGAATCTTGCCGCCGGCCTCCTGGAAGGTGGCTGGCTTGTGCGGGAACACCGCCACCCGGACCAGTCGGGGCGCGGCGCCCAGGAGGCAGGGGAAGACCATCAGGAGGAGGGCGAGGAGCCGCCTGATCCTGGCTGACCGGGTGCCGCTGCGCATGGGTGGGTCCTTCCTCCGAAACAGGTCGAATGTCTTCCGAAGCTACTTCTGCTGGATAACTGTTGCAGGACCACCCTCGGTCGAAGATCACGAATGCCGAAACCAGGCTGCCCCGCCCCCTTTTTCACATTTATCGCATGTCAAGCATTTATTGTGGTTACCAAGAGTCACCCGGCCCGGACAGCCCCCGTCAACCCCTGGACCAGACTGGCTTGATCGGCCTGGAACGAGGGTTGCCAAAGTTATGAAGTCGGCTTCGCCACGGTAATTGGGCCCCGCCCTTGGCAACCCTCCTATTATCAAGAAAGGGGCGCCCACTCAGGGACCTCGACGCCGGGAGGACCCATGCCGAACATCGCATCTGTTTTGAAGGAAGAGGTCGTCCGCCTCGCGCGCAAGGAACTGAAGGCGGCCATCGAGGGCCTCAAGAAGGCGGTCGCCGCCCACCGCTCCGAAATCGTGGCCCTGAAGCGCCAAGTGGCGTCCCTGGAGAAGCAGGTGGCCCGGGACGAGAAGAAGCGCGCCACGGCTCCCACGCCTGAGGCCGGCGAGGACTCGGTCACGATCCGCTTCAGCGCCAAGCGCCTGGCCCGGCAGCGGGAGAAGCTGGGGATTTCCGCCGCGGACATGGGGCTGCTCCTGGGCGTCTCGGCCCAGACGGTCTACAACTGGGAGGCCGAGAAAGCCCGGCCCCGCCGGTCGCAGCTCACCGCCATCGCCGCCCTGAGGGGCATCGGCAAGCGGCAGGTCAAGGCCCAGCTCGAGGCGCTGAACGCCCAGTAGGCCCATACCCATCCCGGCGGTTTCCGCCGCTGGACGCCCCCCGTGGAAAATTCTTCCCGGGGGGCTAAACCTATTACGAAGATTTTCGTTGACGACTACGAAACCTGTCGTATCTTAACGGCATTCCCCTGTTGGAGACCCACCCCATGCAGCCTGCCACCCGTCCCACCGATGCCGAGCTCGCCATCCTGCGGGTGCTCTGGGAGCGGGGCCCCAGCACGGTGCGCCAGGTCTTCGAAGTGCTCGCCGCGGAGAAGGACCTGGGCTACACCACGGTGCTGAAGATGCTCCAGATCATGAATGAGAAGGGCCTGGTGCAGCGGGACATCACCGACCGGGTGCACACCTTCTCCACCACCTGGACCCAGTCGCAGACCCAACAGAGCCTGTTGGACGACCTGCTGGACAAGGCCTTCGGCGGCTCCTCCACCAGCCTCGTCATGCAGGCCCTGGCCACCCGGAAGGCCAGCCACGAAGAGCTCGCCGAGATCCGGAAGCTGCTCGACCTGGCGGAAGGAGGGAAGCGATGACCACGCTCCTGTCGCTCGTGAGCCAGCCTTGGGCCCAGACCCTGGGCTGGACCCTGCTCCACTTCCTCTGGCAGGGCGCGGCTCTGGGCCTGGCGGCCTGGCTGGGCCTCGTCCTGCTCCGCGGCTCCAGCGCCAAGGCCCGCTACGGCCTGGCCTGTGCCTTCCTGCTGCTCATGGTGGCGGCCCCCACCGCCACGGCCCTGCTGCTCCAGCGCCAGGTCCCGACTCCGCTCCTCGACCAGCTGAACCTGGCGGTGGAAGCCGCCAGGCCAGTCACCGCCCCGGCGGCGGTCCCCCTGGCCCAGCGGGTGAAAGCCACGCTGGATCCGGCCCTGCCCTGGCTGCTGGCCGGCTGGGCCGCCGGAGTGCTGCTCCTGTCCATCCGCTTCCTGGGGAGCTGGGTCCGCGTGCAGCGCCTGCGCCGTCGCAGCGCCAGCCCGGTGGCCGCCGAGTGGCACCTGGTGCTCTCCAGGCTCTGCCGAGAGCTGAAGCTCTCCCGCACCGTGCGCCTGCTGCAGTCGGCGGCGGTGGAGGTGCCCACGGCCCTGGGCTGGCTGCGCCCCGTGATCCTGCTGCCCGCCTGCGCCCTGGCCGGCCTGTCGCCCCTCCAGCTGGAGGCCATCCTCGCCCATGAGTTAGCCCACATCCGCCGGGGCGACTTCCTGGTGAACCTGCTCCAGTCCCTGGTGGAAGTCCTGCTCTTCTACCATCCCGCCATCTGGTGGCTGTCCGCCCGCATCCGCGCCGAGCGCGAGCTCTGCTGTGACGACGTGGCCGCCAGCCTCTGCGGTGATCCCCTGATCCTGGCCCGCGCCCTCACCGATCTGGAGGCCCTGCGCGAGCCCCTCACCCCGACCCCCACCCACCTGGCCCTGGCCGCCAATGGAGGCTCCCTCATGCAACGCGTCCGCCACCTGCTCTACCCCGCCCTGCCCATCACCACCGGTGCCCGGGCCACGGCCCTGGCCGTGCTGGCCGCCTCTCTGCTGGGCGCGGCGGGCGTCGCCCTCCAGGACAAGGCCCCGGAGGGCGCGACCAAGGCCGACAAGACCACCCGCATCAAGACCGTGGACGACAAGCGGCAGCTGGACGTGCGCATGAAGGGCGACGTCAAGCTCAACGGCGAGGCTCCCGAACCGGTCACCGTGGCCGGCGACGGCAGCTTCCGGGCGGAGGAGAAGAAGGACGGCAGGACCCGCAGCTATGCCACCACCAAGGACAAGGCCACCTACACCGTGGACGGCAAAGAGGTCGCCCTCGACAAGGAAGGCCGCGACTGGCTGCGGAGCATCGCCACGGAGGCCCAGAAGGCCCAGGCCGGCCGCAGCCACGCCCAGCGCATGAAGGTGCAGGTCGAGCTGGACCGCGCCGAGGGCGAGCAGGAGCGGGCCCGCGCTGAGGGCCGTCGGGAACACGTGGTGGAGATCGGGACCAGGCACAGCCTGGACATGGAGAAGCACCACAAGGACATGGCGAAGCACCAGAAGGACATGGAGCGGCACCAGCTGGACCTGGAGGTGCACGCCAAGGAGCTCGCAGAGCACGCCAAGACCTTGAGCCCCGAGGAGCGGGCCCGCGTCCAGGCTGAGATGGACCGTGCCCGGGCCGAGCTGGCCAAGGCCGCGGAAGAGATGAAGAAGGAGATCCGGGTCGAGGTGCGCCGCCACAAGGGCGAGGGCGGGGACCACGAGCCGCGCATGGAGGTGATCACCGAGGAGGCGGGCCCCGGCACAGTCGTGATCCGCAAGAAGGTGGACGGCAAGGACGTGGTCGAGACGCGCCGGAAGGTCATTCGCAAGGGCGGCGACGGCGAGACCATCGTGATCGCCGGGCCCGATGGCGAGCAGATCGAGAAGCACCTGAAGGTCATCCGCAAGGGCGGCCCCAAGGAGGGGCAGACCTGGACCTTCGTGGGGCCGGAGGGCGAGGACCTCATCGAGAAGGACATCCACATCCCGCCCATCCACATCCCCGAGTTCCACTTCAAGACCCGCGGCGCGAAGGGCGAGCTGGACACCCAGGCGGAGATCCAAGCCCTGCAGTCGGCCATGAAATCCCTGCAGACGCGACTCGACCAGCTGCAGAAGCAGGTGAGCGCCACGCCGAAGGCTCCGAAGACGCCCCGGACCCCGGCCACGCCCAGGTCCGCGCATCCGGCGGTGCCTCCCCCACCCCCGCCGCCCCCGCCGCCAGCCCCGGAT
>NZ_JBATQW010000022.1:0-13171 GCF_049292215.1 Geothrix sp.
GGCCGGGCTCGGCCAGCCGGGCGCGCCTCGGCGCGGCGGGATCCCCCAGGGTGGCCAGCCGGGCCAACTCGGAGACCAGCACCCGCTGCAGATGGGAGCGCGAGCCCAGGCCAGTCCCCTGGACGAGGCTGGCTGGATCCGGCAGCCCGCTCATGGCTGCACCTCCGGAGTGGCGAAGGGCGGCGGGAAGCCCCGGTCGATCTGGGCTCGCGTCTCTCGGAGTGTGTCGGGCAGGGCTTCCAGGCCGGCCTGCCGGTGCAGGTGGAGGCCCAGGGCGGCTTGGAGGGCCACGGCATCGGCGACGGCGGGGCGGAAGTCCGCATGGGCGGCACCGGCAAAGAGGCCCCGGGCCACTGCGAGCGCTTCGGCTCGGTCCGCCACCCGCAGGGCATGGCGGGCGGGGGCCGCAAGGCCCAGCTCCCTGGGCACCAGCACCAGCTTGGTGCCGACGCGGCCATCGGTCACAGGCAGGATCAGGGTGGGCCCCTCGATGGATGCTTCGTCCAGCCCCTTCCCTTCCGCATCCTTGCCGTGGATGACGAAGGCCCGGCGCAGGCTCGCGCGGCGCGCCAGGGCACCGGCCATGGGCGCCAGCAACTCCTCCCGGGCCACGCCCAATAGCTGCAGCGGAGGCTGACCCGGGTTCAGCAGAGGTCCTAGCAGGTTGAAGATCGTGGGAATGCCGAGGCGCTTGCGGATCTCCCGCAGGCGCCCCAGCAGTGGGTGGTAGGCCGGGGCGAAGAGGAAGGCGAAATGGCGGGTGGCGAGGTCCTTCTCTAGGTCCGAGATGGGCCGGGAGAGATCGTAGCCCAGGGCCTCCATGAGGTCGGCGCTGCCGCAGACACCCGTGGCGGCGCGGTTGCCGTGCTTGACGACGGGCACGCCGAAGCGCGGCAACAGCAGGGCGGACAGGGTGCTGAGGTTGGCGGTAGAGGCGCCATCGCCGCCGGTTCCCACCACATCGATGGCGCCCGCGGGCACGGTCGGGAAGGGTACAGCCACGGCCGAGAGGGCGTCGGCAAAGGCGGCCAGTTCTTGGGCCTCGGGCACGCGTTGGGCCAGCAGGGCCAGGCAGGCACCCACCAGGAGCGCATCCGTGTCCTGGTCGATAAAGATGCGCATGAGCTCCGAGGCCGTGGCTTCGGGCAGGGGGCGGATGGGGTTGTGGGTCGTCAGCAGCGTCATCGGGATTCCTTGGCCAGACGGAGGAAGTTCGCGAGCATCGCCGGACCGTCCGGCGTGAGGATGCTTTCGGGGTGGAACTGCACGCCCCAGCGGGGCAGCTGACGGTGGGCCATGGCCATGATCTCGCCACCGGGGCTGCGCCCCGTGACGCGCCAGCAGGCCGGCAGCGAGGAAGGCTCGGCGATGAGGCTGTGGTAGCGGCCGACGGGGAGTCCCAGGGGAAGGTCCTCGAACAGGTCCTTGCCATCGTGCTCCAGGGCCGTAGCCTCGCCGTGCAGCGGCTCGATGGCCCGGATCACCCGGCCGCCCGTGGCGGCGGCCAGGGCCTGATGCCCGAGGCAGACGCCCAGGAGGGGCACGCCCCAGTCCGAGGCGGCCAGGGCCATGTGGGCGGGGCTCTCCGTGGGATGGCCAGGCCCCGGCGACAAAACCACGGCTTCGGGCCGGAGGGCCTTGGCTTCTTCGAGGGAGATGACATCGTGGCGGATCACACGCACCTCGGTGCCCAGGGTCTCGAAAGCCTGGACGAGGTTGTAGGTGAATGAGTCGAGAGCGTCAATCAGGAGGATCACCGGGCACCTCCATCCAGCTTGACGCCGAGAGCCTGGGCGATGGCGCCTAGCTTGTGCAGGGTCTCGAAGTACTCGGCCTCGGGCCGGGAGGCGCGCACCACTCCGGCCCCGGCCTGGATGTGGGCGGCACCATCCGCATAGACCGCGGTTCGCAGGATGAGTGCCGTGTCGAGCACGCCATCGGCCCCCAGCCGCAGCAGCACGCCGCCGTATGGACCGCGCTGCTCTCCTTCCAGCTCGGCGATGCGCTGGCAGGCCCGGAGCTTGGGCGCGCCGCTGACGGTGCCCGCCGGAAAGGCCGCGGCCAGCACGTCAAGAGCATCCACGCCCGCCTTCAGCTTCGCCCGCACGGTGGTGGTCAGGTGCAGCACATGGCTGGTGCGCTGGAGGGCCAGGGGCAGTTCCACCCGCACGCCGCCGGGCACCGCCACGCGGCCCAGGTCGTTGCGGGCCAGGTCCACCAGCATCTGGTGCTCGGCCAGCTCCTTGGGATCGCGCTTGAGGGCCTCGAAGCGCCGGGCATCCTCCTCGGCGCTGGCGCCCCGGGGCACAGTGCCAGCGATGGGCAGGGTCTCGGCCTCGCCATCCTGAACGCGTACCAGCATCTCCGGCGAAGCGCCCACCAGGGCGAAGTCCCCCCACTCGAGCAGGTAGCCGTAGGGGCTCGGGTTGAGGCGGCGCAGACGGCGGTAGGCCTCCAGCGGCAGGGGCGGGCCCTCGACGCGGAAGCGCTGGCTGGGCACCAGCTGGTAGATGTCGCCATCCAGGATCAGCTCCTGGGCCGCAGCCACGGCGCCCTCATAGGCCTCGCGGGTCATCTGGGCCTGGGTGCTGGGTCTCGCGCTCCCGGGGCCGGGATCCTTGGCCCCCTCCAGCAGCCGCGCCTTCAGGGCCGCCAGGCGGTTGAAGCCTGCCTCGGGAACCGTGGCGAGGGTCTGCAGTTCGGCCACCTGGTGCAGGTGATCGAAGACCAGGGCCGTATCGAAGCGGCGCACCCAGAGGCCCGGAAGCCCGAGGCTGTTCTTCGCGGGCAGCTGGAGGCTGGGCTCCGTGGCCCCCATGGCCTCGAAGCCGAGGTAGCCCGCGCAGCCCACGCCCACCGGGAGCACCTCCCGCAGCATGGGCAGGGTGGCGGCGGGATCATGAATGGTCGCCGTGGGGGCTCCGCCCGCCAGGGTGCGGATGGCCTCGGCCCAGCCGGTGGCCGGGGCGGGCAGGCGGCATTCGCTGGCACCCTCGATCAGCACGAAGCTGTGTCGGCCAACACGCTCACCCTGATCGCAGGATTCCAGGAGCAGGCTCGCGCCGGACGATCGCAGCGCCAGGTAGGCTGCGAGGGGTGTCAGCAGATCAGCGGGAAGAGGATGGCGGATGAGGTGCATGGGAGGACCTTGGAGAAAATCAAAGACCGGCTTTGCCGGGATGGGGAGTGGGGGTCCAGGGGTGTGCGCGAAGCGCGGGACCATCGGAGATCATTAACGAAAAAGCCCGACCGCGGGGTCGGGCTCGGAGGGTCCGGATTGGCGTCGGCCGCTAGGCCTCGCACAGGGAGCCGTCCGAGCCCGTACGCCACCACCAAGCCTCGGATGAGAGGCCCTGGCAGGGGATGGGAAAGGACAGCGGCATGGAAGCGATGAAACCCCATCGGTCCAGGCCCTGTCAAGTGTGGTTTGATGGGGGATTGCCTGTGGACGGACATGGACCCTGAACGCCCCACCACCATTCACACCGAGGAGGAGCTGGCCCCCCGGGGGCCTTGGCCCTTCCTGCGCGGGGCCCTGCCCGGAGGCTTCAGCCGCTGGGGCTGGGGCCTCATGGCCGGGTGGATGCTCGTGCTGCTGGGTCCTGCCCTCGGATGGGCTGGCCATCTGCGTCGTGCCGCTGGCTGGAGTGCCCTGCCCAGCCACTGGGGCGAGAGCCTCAGCGCCCGCGACCTCTGGGAGCTCTGGGAGAACGGGGGGCTACAGCACCGCCTGACAAACTCCCCCACGGTGCACCTCTTTGGCCTCGGCCTCGTCGTCGTGCTCTGGTGCGGCTGGCGTATGCAGGCTGAAACCGCGGGCCAGAAGGCCCGATTGGGACCGTGGCTGCTGGGGGCCCTCGACACCCTGCTGATCGGCGTGGTTCCCCTCGGGTTCGTGGCCTGGCTGGTGGATCTGGGCCTCGCCAAAGCCGGGAGTTCCGGGCTGGACGCCCTGGGCTGGGCCGCCTTCTTCGGCCGCCCCCTGGTGTGGATGTCCCTGGTCGCGGCCCTGAACGTCCAGTGGTGGCTCTGCCGACTGGGTCGCTCCGCCGGGCTGGCGGAGGGCTACCGCACCCACCTCGGGGTCAGCTTCATGCGGCTCTGGTCCCATCCCATCCAGTGGGGGCTGCTCTCCATCGGCGGCGCCGCGCTGCGGGCCCTTCCGCCTTTCCTGGTGCTGCTGCTGGCCTGGCGCATGGGCGGCGGCACTACCTTCCGTGTGTGGCTGTTCCTCGTGCTCCAGCTCCTGGTCACGGCGGTCAACGGCTGGGTGATGGGCTGGCTGCTCCGCGCCACGGCCCGGTTCTGGAACCATGACGTCCTCGTGCAGGATGTCCGCGTGAATTTGAAGGAATCGCTCCGTGATGCCGAAGCCAGCTAGCACCCTGCTCTTCTCGTTGCTCACCATGGGCCTCACTGCCCAGGCCCCGGTCCGCAAGGCCGAGGTCATCCCGGTGGCCGCCACGATCCCGGAGGACGAGGCCATCCAGAAGGTCATCGCGCCCCTGGCAGCGGAGATCAAGGCCACCTTCGACCTGCCTCTGGTCCCAGTGCCGCTGGGAGTCTTCCGGGGTCGGCGTGGCGAGGAGAACCTGCTGGGCTACTGGGTGGCGGACGTGATGCGCAAGGCCGCCCAGGGCGTGATCGGCAGTCCAGTGCGCTTCGCCATCACCAATGCCGGCGGGCTGCGGGCCAACCTGCGTCCGGGCCAGCTGAAGGTGGGCGACATCTTCGAGATGATGCCCTTCGAGAATGAGCTGGTGGTGATCGAGCTGACCGGGGCGGAGGTCATCCAGGTGGTCAAGGAGGGCATCGTGCGCCGCGGCGGCGAGCCCTGCTCTGGCGTGAAGACCCTGGTGGGCGGCACGGCTGAGGCTGTGACCTTCACCATCACTTGGGAGGATGGCTCCCCCATCGACCCGGAGGCCCAGATCAAGGTGGCCACCTCGGACTATCTCTACGGCGGCGGGGACTCCATCCCCACCCTGAAGAAGGGCCGCAAGCCCTTCACCACCGGGCTGACCTTGCGCCAGATGCTGCTCGATGAATGCGCCTCCCTGGCCAAGGCGAAGCTGGACCTGCTCCCGCCGGCTCCCGGCCGCACCACCATCCCAGTGCCGATTCTGGAAGCCATCCGCGACAAGAAGCTGAAGCTGTAGGGGGACGACCATGGATCGCCGCGACTTCCTCGCCTCCCTCGGCGCCGCCACCTTCGCCAGCCAGGTCCCCCTGCGGGGCGGGGACGAGGGTCCCGCCTCGGGCCGCATCACCCTGCTGCACACCAATGACACCCACTCCCGCATCGAGCCCTTCGGTCCCGGCAACGGGGCCATCAGCGGACTCGGCGGCATCGCGCGGCGGGCCACCCTGGTGAGGCAGCTGCGGCAGCAGCTGGGGCCGGTCCTGCTATTGGACGCGGGCGACACCTTCCAGGGCACGCCCTACTTCAACCGCTACAAGGGGCGACTCGACTACCAGCTGATGCGCATGGTGGGCTACGACGCGGGCACCCTGGGCAACCACGACTTCGACAACGGCGTGGGCATGCTGGTGGAGGCCATGGAATCCATGGAGCAGCTCAAGCACGCCAACCCGCCCTTCGCCCTCCTAAACTGCAACTTCGACTTCAAGGGTGCCCCGGCCATGGGCAAGCGGGTCCGCCCCTACCTGATCCGAGAGTTCCCAGGGCTCAGGGTGGGTATCACCGGCGTGGGCGTGGCCTTCGCGGGCCTGGTGGCCCCGAAGAACCACGAGGGCATCGAATGGAAGGATCCCTACGCGAGCCTGAAACCCGTGGTGAAGCGTCTCCGTGACGTGGAGAAGGTGGACCTAGTCGTGGTGCTGTCCCACCTGGGCTACAACCTGAAAGGCAGCGCCCCGGACGACCTGCGGATGCCGGGCGAGGTGGCGGGCATCGACGCCATCATTGGCGGCCACAGCCACACCTTCCTCGAGACCCCGACCAGGGTCCCCCAGGCGCTGGGCGAGACCCTCGTCTTCCAGGTGGGCTTCGGGGGCGTGAACCTGGGCCGCATGGACTTCGTCGCCACCCGCGGCACCGTCCGGGCCGCCTCGGGAGCGGCCATGCCGGTGGCGGGCTACTCCCAGGCGTGACCCAAGTCCCAAACGCCCAACCACCTGGGAAAGCCGATTGATGCATGGCTTTTCCCGTGGGAGGCTACCTTGTTACCCGTTCCTCGGACACGCCTGGGCCTGATGGTCGATCGACCCCGGCGGAGCCTGACCACCAAGGAGAAGCCATGACGACGCAGAAGATCATCTGGACCGAAATCGACGAGGCCCCCGCGCTCGCCACCTATTCCCTGCTGCCAGTCATCCAGGCCTTCACCCACGGCACCGGCATCGAGGTCACCACCTCGGACATCTCCCTGGCGGGCCGCATCCTGGCGAACTTCCCCGACAAGCTCACCCCCGACCAAAAGATCCCCGACAACCTGGGCGCCCTGGGCGAACTGGCCCAGAAGCCCGAAGCCAATATCATCAAGCTGCCCAACATCAGCGCCTCGATCCCTCAGCTCATTGCGGCCATCAAGGAGTTGCAGTCCCAGGGCTTCGCCCTGCCGGACTATCCCGAGCAGCCGAAGGATGAGGCCGAAAAGGCCATCCAGGCCCGCTACGCCAAGGTGCTGGGCAGCGCCGTGAATCCCGTTCTGCGCGAAGGCAACTCCGACCGCCGGGCGCCGCTCTCCGTGAAGAACTTCGCCAAGCAGCACCCCCACAAGATGGGCGCCTGGGCTCCTGACTCCAAGGCCCGCGTGGCCCACATGAGCGGCGGCGACTTCTACGGCAGCGAGACCTCCACCACGGTAGCCAAGGCCACCACCGTCCGCATCGAGTTCGTGGGCGAGGACGGCACAGTCAAGGTCCTCAAAGAGAAGACCGCACTCACGGACGGCGAGGTCCTCGATTCCTCCGTGATGAGCGTCAAGGCCCTGCGCGCCTTCTACGCCGAGCAGATCGAGGTGGCCAAGAGGGATGGCCTGCTGCTGTCCCTGCACCTCAAGGCCACCATGATGAAGATCTCGGATCCTGTCATGTTCGGCCACGCTGTGTCCGTGTTCTACAAGGACGTCTTCGAGAAGCACGCGGCCGTGATCCAGGAGCTGGGTGTCAACACCGCCAACGGCCTGGGCGACCTCTACTCCAAGATCCAGACCCTGCCCGAAGCCCAGCGTGCCGAGATCGAGGCCGACATCATGGCCGTCTACCCGACCCGCCCGGCCCTGGCCATGGTGGACTCCGACAAGGGCATCACCAACCTACACGTGCCCAACGACATCATCGTGGACGCCTCCATGCCCGTGGTGGTGCGAGACTCCGGCAGGATGTGGGGAGCCGACGGCAAGCTCCACGACACCCTGGCCATGATCCCCGACCGCTGCTACGCCACGATGTACAAGGCCATCGTCGAGGACTGTCAGCAGCACGGCGCCTTCAACCCCGCCACCATCGGCAGTGTGCCCAACGTGGGCCTCATGGCCCAGAAGGCCGAGGAGTACGGCTCCCACGACAAGACCTTCTTCGCGCCTGCCAGCGGCAAAATCCGCATCGTCGATGCGGATGGCACCACCCTGTTGAGCCAGAAGGTTGAGGCCGGCGACATCTTCCGCGCCTGCCAGGCCAAGGACGCCCCCATCCAGGACTGGGTCAAGCTGGCGGTCTCCCGGGCACGGATAACGGGCGCTCCTGCGATCTTCTGGCTGGACAAGAACCGCGCCCACGACGCCCAGATCATCGCCAAGGTGGAACAGTACCTGAAAACCCATGACACCACCGGCCTGGACATCCGCATCCTGCACCCGGTGGAGGCCATGAAGGTCTCCTGCGAGCGCATCCGCGCCGGCAAGGACACCATCTCTGTCACGGGCAACGTCCTGCGCGACTACCTCACGGACCTGTTCCCCATCATCGAGCTGGGCACCAGCGCCAAGATGCTCTCCGTGGTGCCCCTCCTGGGCGGCGGCGGCCTTTTCGAGACCGGCGCGGGCGGCTCGGCCCCCAAGCACGTCCAGCAGTTCCAGAAGGAGGGCTACCTCCGCTGGGACTCCCTGGGCGAGTTCAGCGCCTTCTGCGCGTCCCTCGAGCACGTGGCCAATGCCTACAAGAACGCCAAGGCCGCCGTGCTGGCCGACACGCTGGACCAGGCCATCGCCAAGTTCCTGGACAACGACAAGTCCCCCGCCCGCAAGGTCGGGCAGATCGACAACCGTGGCAGCCACTTCTACCTAGCCCTCTACTGGGCCCAGGCCCTGGCCGCCCAGACCAAGGACGCCGAGTTGCAGGCCCGCTTCGCCAAGGTCGCCCAGGCCCTCGACGAGAACGAAGCCAAGATCAACGAAGAGCTGATCAGTGCCCAGGGCAAGCCCGTGGACATGGGCGGCTACTACCACCCGGACAAGGTCAAGACCGGCAAGGCCATGCGGCCCAGCGCGACCTTCAATGCCATTATGAATGGGCTGAAGTAGGCACCACAGGCTTGAACCTCAGGGGCCGATGCGACCTGATCGCTTCGGCCCCTTGTGCATGTGTCGAACCCAGCCTTGAACCGCAGGCCGACAGGACATGGGCGCTGCGTTGCTGGACGGGGAGCAGTGGCACCTGAACTTGAATGTTGGGAGAGGCTGTCTTTTTGATGATGGGTGTAGCTGCCCCTCCAGTGTGGGATTTCAACTCATCACGCAGGATGCTTAGCAAGTGATACACGAAGCAGGGGGCGTGCTCCGATTCACCCATAGTCACTGTGCTAATTTGCTGGTTGGAGAATGATGGTGGGGCAGTCATGCAGACCTTCCCAATCCTTGCACCTATGCAAACAACACACACAGAGTTTGCAGGCAACATGATCCGGCTCAAAGCGTCACGCCCCTGGGCTTAAAGGAACCGGTCTGGTCCGATAAATCAATTGTAGATAACGGTAATGGCAAAGGTACCGCGGTAATCCCCATCCGCTTGATTGGCAGCGACATTCAGGGTGGCGCCGACCGTGAGTTGCTGCTGCCCCATGGCGTTGAGTAAACCTGAACCGTTTGGTGAGCTGAGAAAGGTGGAGACCTGCATCGATCCGCCCGGCCCCGTCATGACCATGCTAGTGGGAAGCAGAATGGCAAAGGTGGCATAGGCAGCCCCATTCACGTTGAAGGCGGCGGCTTCAACCGCCGCGAAGTTGCCCAAAAGCACCCCGCCAGTAGTGCTGCGGGCGCCAGTTGGGGTGAGGATGATGGTACCGGGCGTGGAACCTGAAAAGACATCACCAAAGCCCAACTCCGAAGTTCGGGTCAGAGTAATGACCGGGTCGACCTTCACCGTTACGGTAAAAGACTCCGTGGAATGCTTACCGCTCTGGTTGCTGGTGTCATCCAGCAGCATGAGAACCGAACCGGTGTAAGTTCCCTGGGGCGCGGTGACGCTCGAACCGACCGCAATGGTCACCCCCAGGTAGAACTTCGACGTCGTACCCGAATGGGGGAAGGTTCCAGTGCCGTGGCTACTCGGTTCGAAATCCACCGCGGTAACGGTCAATGAACCTCCTCCCACACGCATCAGGGTGAAGGGGACAGCGCTGCCGGTCCGAATCTTCCAGGAATTCCCAGGCTTTCCGGTCAAGGTGAGACACCCCAAGACTTCTGCCACCGAATTGCCGAGTGCGGTTCCGCCGGTGGTGACGCGGGTTCCCGATGGCGAATTAAGGGTGACCGTTCCAGCCGTGGCTCCCGCGAGAATGGCACCGGCATGGAGGTCCGACAACTTGTTGATGACCGGGGTGATCTCAGCATGAAGCAGAGGGCTCACCACTAGCATCATCAAGTACAGAGCTCGAACGATTCGGGTAGGCACGCTGGATGCGCTTCTGTTCAGGGACGCGCTTGGTACGGATGGGGCATTCATGGCTTCACCTTGGTTGAGGGTGTGGGAACGATAAGGAAGTCCAATCCGTCAATGATCGTGCCGTCCAGGGCGATCTGGATCCCTCGGGGTGAGGGGGGAATCAGCTTGAACCGCAGGATCTTCGACTCCGGAATCCGAACCTGGTAGGTACCTGGGGGCAGCTCTTCAAACATGTAGAAACCGTCGTATGCCGAACGGACGGTTCGGAGAACATGGCCATCTGAGGCCAACAGCTCCAAGCCTATGGCGGGCAGTTCTTTATGTCCGCCTTCCTCTTTCAGAAACACGGTGCCATTCACTTCCCCGAAGATGGCCAGGGGCACATCCACCATGGCCACATGCCCAGCTCGCGGTGTAACCCTGACGCCTGGAATGGCTGGCCGCATCAGCGGATCTTCCAAGGTGATAGCTGCGATGGACACGTCGGCGTCCAGGTCGGCGTTGAGGTGAGTGAGGAAGGCGACGCCCTTGCTATTGGTTTTCTCGGAATGAGGGGCGCCGTTCACGAGGAACCCTGACGTCCTCCCCACTTCTATACCAAGGATGGTGAGAGTCCTGGGTTGAAAAGGATCTCGCTGGGATTCGCGGAGGGAGCCATAGGCGACCGGAGTGAATCCCAGCGTCGCGCCGCTTCGGCTGGGGTGATGTCGCCGAGGGAGCCGTGGGGTCTGCGGTGATTGTAATCATGTCGCCAGGCTTCGGCGATCCTTCTGGCTTCAGGGATGCTCCGGAACCAGTGCTCGTTCAGGCACTCATCCCGGAAACGCCCGTTGAAGCTCTCGCAGGTGCCGTTCTGCATCGGCTTCCCCGGCTGAATGAAGTGGTGCCGGATCCTTCGCTGGTAGCACCACTGGTCGAACACCCGGCTGGTGAACTCAGGGCCGTTATCGGTGACGATGACCTCCGGCCTGCCACGTTCATGGATGATTCGATCCAGCACCCGCCCCACCCGAAGACCCGGCAGGCTGGTGTCCACCTCGATGGCCAGGCACTCGCGGGTGAAGGTGTCGACCACATTCAGGGTCCGCAGCGCCCGGCCATCGGCCAGGGCATCCGAGGTGAAGTCCATGGCCCACTGCTCACCAGGCCGGGTGGGGGACTGGAGTTCCTTCCTGGGACAGCCCTTCAGCCGCTTTCGGATGCGCTTCCGCACCGATAGGCCTTCCTCCTTGTAGAGCCGGTAGATCCGTTTGACGTTCACGGGGAAGCCCTCCCTCCGCAGGAGCACATGGAGTCGCTGATACCCGAACCGCTTTCGTTCGGCGGCTAGTTGCAGCAGCCGCTGGCGCAACTCGACCCAGTCCTTTCGCCGGGACTGATACCGATAACTGCACCGCTGCATTCCGATCACTCGGCAGGCCCGCCGTTCGCTCATCTGAAACTGAGTCCGAAGGCCACTCACAGCCTTCCGTCGATCCGGGGGCCTCAGAATTTTTTTGTGAGCAGGAACCTCAGGCCCTGATTGTCGAGCGCAAGTTCCCCCACAAGCTGCTTCAGCTTTCGGTTCTCATCCTCTAGCCCCTTCAGCCGCTTTGCGTCGGCCACGTCCATCCCGCCGAACTTGGCCTTCCACCGGTAGAAGGTCTGCTCGCTGACTCCGAGCTTTCGGCAGATCTGGGCTGTGGTCCTGCCGGCCTCGTGCTCTTTCAAGGCCAAGATGATCTGCTCCTCGGTGTATCTGCTCTTTCTCAAGGGGCCCTCCAAAGGGGGAGGACTCACATTATCCTTGGTCTAGTTTTCCGGGAGGACGTCATTCCCGCAACAAACCGCACAGTTGCAATAGTGAGTGAACTTCACCGTTTTGGTTTCAGGAACCGGGGTAGCAGTAACGGGAGTATCTGGAGCTTTGGTAGCAGGAGCAGGTGTTCCTGGAGTTAGTGATGGCGCTGTCCCGCCAGGTGGGATCACGCCAGGGGCGGGTTTAGGCGCACCATCATTAGTGCTAGTGGTGCCCTTATTTGTTTGCGCCAATTATTATATTATCAAATATTGTATTAAATAAATCAGCGTGACAAAGCTCTCTTTGCTAGAAAATCACTTCGCAATGAACCATCAATATAAAATACAGCACATAGAACTATAGCAAACATAATCAACAAAATAAGATCATTCCTTTTAACCAAGGGCTTGGCTAACTTCTTGAATTGTCCAAGGTTGAACGTATAGCACCTAGATAAAATAGCATTTATTATGAAATAGCTTGTAACTCCATAGATTAAGAAGAATAGTATAATTTCTTTACTATCTAGGTTTGAAAAGTAAGCATATTTAATTTTTAGCAATAAGGGAGAGAGCAACCCAAACAAAATAAGATTAACAGCCCCCTCAGCCTGCCATTTAGCTATCCACTCACTACTTCCACAATATTTATTCCAACGAAATAATGCCCAATACAAATAGCAAATGAATGAAGTTGGTTTGCCCATTGAATTACTCATTTCAAGAACAAGCTTGGGTTCTGGGTCACTTGTGCATCAGGAGTGATTAGCATTCTCCCAAATGCGGGTGAACCCCCCGGATAATTGCCATCAATCAATGAATATGGTACCGCTAGAATCGCACCCGGACCGCTAAATCCTAATGCCGTGAAACCTAAGTTGGTTAATAAATGGGAAGAACTCATACCAGGATCACCATCAGCCCATTTGTTGACATCAACAAGAGTCGAAACAGTTGAAGCGACAATACCTGCCGCCTTTCCTATTTTTGCAATCTTTGCCGTAGATACTGCTCCATTCCCTCCCCAGCCACTCACGTAGGGTTTCCCGTTACTCCCAACCGTTGCCTTTCCGGTCCCGTGTTCCATGACGGCGGCTCCGGTCGTCATCAGAGAAGTTCCCAACCCCGGGTCCGAAGGAGCAGGAGTATCTGGTTGTGGCTTCACTCCTGCTGGTGTTGTTGTCGATGGAGTAATTGATGGGGCGGTCCCAGTTGGTGGGATGACGCCTGGCGCGGATTTAGGCGCACCACCGTTGGTTGATGCTGTTTGCGCCTCCCTCTTTTTCCTTTCTTCCTCCCGTTTTTTCCTTGCCGCCTCCTCGGCTTCATTATTTGCTTTCGCGGCAAAGTTCCCAGTGGCGCTATTTGATCGTGTTCCCTCATTCAACACGATCATTCCCGTTGGATCGGTGCTCATGACAGGGCTGTTCCTGACGTAGCTATAAATATTCCAGCTCTGGGTGTGCTCAAAATGCTGATCCCGAGCCGGATCGGGGCTGGCGAATCGTCCAAACCAGGGCACGTAGAAGCGAGCCTGCATATGGCT
>NZ_JBATQW010000023.1:0-199659 GCF_049292215.1 Geothrix sp.
AGCCGGTAGAGGTCCCGCAGGACCGGCCGCTCGGGAGTGCCGGTGGCGCCCAGCCAGACCGTGGCGCCCGGGACGCCCTCGGCCTCCAGATCAACGCCGCTGGCGGCCACGGACCGCGCGCCGGGGCCGTAGATCAGCGCCTCCAGCACCTCCCGGTTCAGGTCGAAGGCCTGACGGCCCGCCACCACCATGCGATCGACCTGGTGGTAGAAGTCGAACTCGTCCGCGGCACTGACGTTGGGGCGGATGACCAGGTTCGCGGCGGCCTCGCTGCGACGTTCGGTCTGGGCCATGGCCAGGTCCAGCGAGGCGTCGAGGAGGGAGGCGAGGTTGGTCTTCGGCTCGGGGCTCCAGGGCCGGCCGATGGCCACGCCGATCTGGAGCATGTCCGGGAAGGCCTGCCTGGCCGTGAGGATGGGCAGGTTCTCGTAGGGGCCGCCGTCCACGTACTGGTGGCCCTGGATCATGACCGGCTCGAAGATGCCCGGCAGGCAGGTGCTGGCCATCACCACGTCGACCAGGGAGCCGCTGGCGAACACTCGGCCCTTCCCCTCGGTCAGGTCGCTGGTGACCACGCGCAGGGGCATCCGGAGCCGGTCGAAGTCACCGCCCGCCAGCCAGGAGGCGCGGGCCAGCATCGGCATCAGCTCCAGGCGCACCCGTCGGCTGCGCGTGCCCCCGGGTAGCAGGTCAAGCTTCCCGGACCGGAAGGTCAGCCCGAAGGGGGTCGCGTGCACCACCTCGTCCTCGGACAGGGAGTAGCCCGGTTCGCGCTGGCGGTCATCGAGGGCCCGGCCGAAGTCATGGTCCTTGAAGATCCGCGCGATGCCATCCGCGGAGAAGCCGGAGGCGTAGAGGCTGCCCATGATGCTGCCGGCGGAGGTGCCGGTGATGGCATCCACGGGGAGGTTCTCCTGGTCGAGTCCCTGGAGCACGCCCAGGTGGGCCAGTCCCTTGCCGCTGCCGCCCCGGAGGGACAGGGCGACGGGCTTCTGGCCGGGCACGCGGTACTCACTGTGGAAGCGGAAGCGGTAGTCGGGCTCCCGGCGTTCGAGGCGGAGGACCATCGGGGCAGGAGTCGCCCCCTGCGAGGCAGTGGACGTCGGGCCGATCAGCGTCCCCAGAACGAAGGCAAGGTGCGGGGCGAACCGGCGCAGTCGGCAGAGCATGGGGACCATGTCGGAGGCCTTGGGCGAGGGGTGGCGGGCAGGGAAGCGCGTCGGAGACTGTCCCGATTCTAGATGGCAAGCGGCGAGTCGCCACCACAACTGTCCTGGACGGTTGAACCGAAGGGGCAACCTGCGCTGCCCGGCCATCCGGGTGGTTCCCCTGAAGGCCATTCCGACTCTGCGTACACGCCGCGGGCGCCAGTCGGCGCCCGCTTCCTTCGCTCTCCGCCGTGCTACTTAGCGGCGACGTAGGCCTTGAGGCCCTCGGCATTGGGCTTCATTGCTTTTTGCCCCTTGTGCCAGTTGGCGGGGCAGACTTCGCCGTGCTCTTCGCTGAAGTCCACGGCGTCGAGGAGGCGAAGGACTTCCTCAACGCTGCGGCCCAGGTCGTTGTGGTTCACGGTGATGTGCTTCAGGATGCCGTCCTTGTTGATGATGAACAGGCCGCGCAGGCTGATGCCCGCGGGCAGCAGCACGTTGTAGTCCTGGGCGATGGTCTTGTTCAGGTCGGAGACCAGCGGGAAGGTGACGCCCTGGATGCCACCGTCCTTGCGGGGGGTGTTGACCCAGGCGTGGTGGCTGAACTTGGAGTCGACGCTCACCCCGATGACCTGGGTGTTGCGGGCTTCGAACTCCTTGGCGGCGTCGGCGAAGGCCAGGATCTCGGTGGGGCAGACGAAGGTGAAGTCGAGGGGGTAGAAGAACAGGACGACCTTCTTGCCCTTGTAGTCGGACAGCGAGACCTGCTTGAACTCGCCGTTGACGAGGGCGTCGGCCTTGAAGTCGGGTGCGGGCTGGGTGACGAATGCGGCCATTGGTGCCTCCATGGTGGGGACTCGCCCCGGGGGTTTCGGTCGGAAGAATCAGGCTACGGCGGGCCCGGAGGGGGTTCAAGGAAAATGTCTGACCAAATCAGTCAGATATTCAAAACCTACGGGTCGCTTGACACCTCCCCCGGAAGGCGCGCGCCTTTGCGGACTGTCAACGCCCGAACGCCCGCCGCCATTGGCTCTGGACCCCGTGCTACGCTCCGAGGTTTCGCGCTCCGAGGCACCCCATGCAGCCCATCCAGCTCTCCGTCTTCTCTGAAACCGCACGGCTCAGGCAGGTGGTGGTGCACAACCCCGGTCCTGAGGTGGACCTGATGGTGCCGGGCATGATGGAGAAGCTCCTCTTCGATGACATCCTCCACGGCGACCTGGCCCGGTACGAGCACGGGCAGTTTCGGCAGGTGCTGGCGAAGGTGGCCGATGAGGTGCTGGACATCCAGGACCTCTTCACCGAGGCCCTGCAGGAGGAGCCGGTCAAGCGGGCCTTTCTGGAAGACCTGCGGGCCCTGGTGGGGCTGCCGGAAGACACCTGCATCCTCCTGAACGACATGAGCCCGTCGGACGTGGCCCGCAGCGTCATCGGCGGCCTGCCCTGGGACGACATGCCGAGCCACACGCGCTGGGAGGAGGAGTTCGACTACCGGGTGCGCCCCATCCCGAACCTGCTGTTCATGCGGGACCCCGCCTCGGTCATCGGCGACGGCTACAGCGTGAACTCCATGGCCACCTGGGCCCGGGAGCGGGAGCCACTCATCCTCAGCTACGTCTTCCGGCACCACCCGCGCCTGAAGCACCACACGGACCACGACAAGTGGTTCGACCAGGTGACCCCCCTGGTGCGAGGCGAGATCAAGGCCCCGGTGAGCCTGGAGGGGGGCGACATCCTGGTACTCAGCCACAAGGTGCTAGCGGTGGGCTGCAGCGAGCGCACCCAGGCCGATGCCATCCATCAGCTGGCCGAGAGCCTGCGGGCCCACCACGCCGAGGACAACGCCAGCTTCGACCACCTGGTCATGGTGCTCATGCCGAGCAAGCGCAGCGCCATGCACCTGGACACCATCTTCACCCGCACCAGTGAGGACGAGTGCCTGGTCTTCTCGCCCTACTTCCGGGAGGGCAGTCGGGAGCTGCTGAACGTGACGAGCATCGACCTGCGCCATAAGGAACTGCGCATGAGCACCGGGCCGAGCCTCCTGAAATCGCTGAAGAAGCTGGGCATTGACCTGAAGCCCATCGCCTGTGGAGGCGACGATCCCATCATGCAGCAGCGGGAGCAGTGGACCGATGGCGCCAACGCCTTCTGCCTGGCCCCGGGCGTCATCACCAGCTACGGCCGCAACATCGCCACGGCCGCAGCGCTGGACCGGGCGGGCTACCACGTGGTGACGGCTCAGGAAGTGCTGACCGATCCCACCCTGGACCTGCTGGACGGGGGCAAGTACTTGGTCCAGATCCAGGCCGGCGAGCTGAGCCGGGCCCGGGGCGGCCCGCGCTGCATGACCATGCCCTTGGCCCGGGACGGCGCCTGAACCGGCCAAACCCCTTCCAGGTTGAGGCGTAAATACTGAAATGGCTCGGCAATGAATCCTGAATCTGGTTGCTGTTAAGCTTCAGCCTCGCGCCTCGTCACCGAGGCGCCCCTTTTTTTATGGCCGACCTGACCCCCACTCCCGCCCCCACGCTCCAGCACCGCCTGGAGTACGGCGTCTTTCGCCTGCTGGACGGCGTCCTGGGACGCCTGCCTTGGTCCACGGTCCAGACCCTGGGCGAGGCCGCGGGGGAGCTCTTCTACCTGGTGGACCCCAAGCACCGGCGCATCGTCCGGGAGAACCTGCGCTTCGCGGAGCTCGGCTTGACGGAGGCCGAGACCCGGGCCATGGCCAAGGCCTGCTTCCGGCACTTCGGCGCGCTGTTCATCAGCCTGCTCCGGCTGCGGCAGGCCACGCCCGAGGAGCTGGACCGCTGGATCAAGGTCGAGGGGCTGGAGCACTTCGATGCGGCGCAGGCCGGCGGCAAGGGCTTCATCCAGCTCACGGGGCACTACGGCAACTGGGAGGCGGTCGCCCTGGCCCAGAGCCGCCACGGCCGGACCATCGACGCCATCGGCCGGGAGCTGGATAACCCCCTGCTGGAGCCCATCTCCCTGGGCTTCCGCACCCGCTTCGGCAACCGCGTGATCCTCAAGGACGGCGCCATGCGGGAGACCCTGCGGTCGCTCAAGGCCGGCCGCGGCGTGGGCTTCCTGCTGGACCAGGACGCCCTCACCATGGGCGTGTGGGTGCGATTCCTGGGCCAGTGGGCCTCCACTTTCGGCACCGCCGGGAGCCTCGCCGCCCGGTACGGCCTGCCGGTGCTGCCCGTCTTCAGCTGGCCGAATCCGGACGGCACTATCACCGTGCGCTTCGAGCCATCCTTCACGGTGCCCGTGACCGGCGATGCAGCCCGGGACGGGTGGGTGGCGACCCAGCTCATGACGGCCCGCATCGAGGCCCAGATCAGAAAAGACCCCCGCTGGTGGTTCTGGATGCACCGCCGCTTCAAGACCCGTCCCGGGGAGGGCGACCCGCTTCCGGCTCCGCTTCCCCCCCCGGAGTGGGTAGAATCGATCTCAACCTCTCCTGTCTGACCGGGCCGAATGGCCCGCCTTTTTTTGACCCTTCTTTCCCGGAAGTCCCCATGCCCAAGCACGTGCTCGCCAAGCTCGAGAAGGAACTCAAGGACATCAAGCAGGCCCTGCTGGTGGAGATCCCCCAGGAGATCGCCCGGGCGGCCGGGCAGGGCGACCTGTCGGAGAACGCCGAATACGAGCAGGCCCTGGCCAAGCGGGACATGTTCCAGAACAAGCTTGTCACCCTCGAGAAGCGCATCTCCGAGGTGGCCAGCCTGGACATCAGCCGCCTGCCCAAGTCCCGGGCTGCCTACGGGTCCAAAGTCACCATCCTGGACCTGGATTCCGATGAGGAGTTCACCTACACACTGGTGCTTCCGGAGGAACTGGATGGCCATCCCCAGCATCTCAGCATCAGCTCCCCCATCGGCATGGCGCTGGTGGGCCAGGAGGAGGGCAATGAGGTCCGTGTCCAGATCCCTGCGGGAGTCCGGCGCTTCGAGATCCTGGAACTGAAGACCATTCACGATGTAGCCTAGACCGTCCCCAGGAGGGGAGCCTGAAATGAACAAGTACAAGCGTGAGCAGAAGTGCTCTTTCTGCGGCAAGGAGCCCCACGAGGTGGAGCAGCTCCTCGCGGGCCCAGAGGCCTTCATCTGCAACGAGTGCCTGGAGGCCGGGCAGCTGCAGCTACGCATGAGCCGCCAGGGCAAGCCCCTGGGCAAGCACGAGGCCCGCCTCAGCCGGCCCAAGGAGATCAAGGCCTTCCTTGACGACTACGTCATCGGCCAGGAGGCCGCCAAGAAGCGCCTGAGCGTGGCGGTCTACAACCACTACAAGCGCATCCTCACGCCCCGGAAGGCCCTGGGCGCCACCGAGGTGGAGCTGTCCAAGAGCAACATCCTGCTGCTGGGGCCCACGGGCACCGGCAAGACCCTGCTGGCCCAGACTCTGGCCCGCTTCCTGGACGTGCCCCTGGCCATGGCCGACGCCACCACGCTGACCGAGGCCGGCTACGTGGGCGAGGACGTGGAGAACATCCTCACCAAGCTGCTCCAGGCCGCCAACTACGACGTGGAGCGGGCCCAGCGCGGCATCGTCTTCATCGATGAGATCGACAAGGTGGGCCGCAAGAGCGAGAACCCCAGCATCACCCGCGACGTCTCCGGCGAGGGAGTGCAGCAGGCCCTGCTGAAGCTGGTGGAAGGCACCGTGGCCAACGTCCCGCCCCAGGGGGGCCGCAAGCACCCGCACCAGGAGTTCATCCAACTGGACACCAGCAACATCCTGTTCATCTGCGGCGGCGCCTTCGTGGGCATCGACGACATCATCAAGCAGCGCATCCGCGCCAAGGCCGTGGGCTTCGGCTCCACGCCGTCCTCCAAGGACGACAAGGAGAACCTGCTGCGCTTGGTGGAGCCCGAGGACATCATCAAGTTCGGCCTCATCCCCGAGCTGGTGGGCCGCCTCCCCGTGGTGGCCGGTCTCACGCCGCTGGACCGCGAGGCCCTGGTGGCCATCCTCACCCAGCCTAAGAACGCCATCACCAAGCAGTTCGTGAAGCTCTTCGACATGGACGACGTGGACCTGAGCTTCGAGGAGGGCGCCATCGACGCCATCGCCGAGCAGGCCCTCAGGCGCAAGCTGGGCGCCCGCGGCCTGCGCAGCCTGGTGGAGCAGATCCTCCTGGAGCCCATGTACGAGCTGCCCTCGGACAAGCGCACCACCCGCGAAACCCTGCGGATCACCCGGCAGAAGGTGGAGGAAGTGATGGGTCTCCCCTCGCAGCCGATCTCAGCCGCGGGATAAGCAGGCCCCATGGCCACACCCAAGACGCTCACCCTGCCTGCCATCCCCATCCGGGACATGGTGCTGTTCCCGGGGGCCCGGGTGCCCTTCGTGGTGGGTCGATCGGCCTCGGTGCGCACGCTGGAGCTGGCCATCAAGGCCGGCGACCACCTGCTGATGCTCACGCAGAAGGATGCCAAGGTGGAGACGCCGGGGCAGGAGGATCTCTTTGCCATCGGCACCCTGGCCCTGGTGGAGTCGGTCATCGCCCTGCCCAAGGACTACTACAAGGTGGGGGTGAAGGGCATTGCCCGCGTGAACCTGCGCCGCTACGACGACACCGGCGAGGTCATCCAGGCCGAGGCCTACCTGCTGCCGGAGCCCGTCCAGACGGGCGGGGGCTCCCTCCAGCCCTTCCACCAGGCCGTGGAGTCCTTCCTGGGCCGCAACTCCGATGCTTCGCGCCTGCTGAGCATGGACCAGATCCGCGAGCTGCCCCTGGGCAAGGCCATCGACACCGTGGCCGGGCTGGTGCCCGCCGAGGTAAAGCAGAAGCAGGAGATCCTCGATCAGCTGGAGATCGCCCCGCGTCTCGAGTCGCTCATGCGGCTACTGGAGCTCGACGCCGCCCGCTCGGAGGTGGACCGCACCCTGGACGAGAAGACCCGCCAGCGCCTGGATCAGGACCACAAGCAGTACGTGTTGAACGAGAAGATGCGGGTCATCCAGCAGGAGCTGGGCAAGAAGGAAGAGAAGGACGAAGGCACGCGCCTGAAGGACCAGATCGAAGCTGCGGGCATGTCCGTCGAGGCCAAGACCAAGGCCCTGGAGGAGCTGGAGCGCCTGGAGGCCATGCCGCCCCAGAGTGCCGAGGCCACGGTCAGCCGCACCTACCTGGACTGGCTGCTGGCCCTGCCCTGGCAGGCCATGGCCGAGGAGCGCCTCGACCTCACGGAGGCCGAGCGGGTGCTGGATGAGGACCACTCGGGCCTCGACAAGATCAAGGCGCGCATCCTCGAACACTTGGCCGTGATGGCGCGGCTGCGGAGCGAGCCCCTTAAGGAGGGCGAGGCCGGTGGCCGCGCCCCGCTCCGTGGCCCCATCCTCTGCCTGGTGGGCCCGCCGGGCGTGGGCAAGACCTCACTGGCCCGCAGCATCGCCCGGGCCCTCAACCGGCCCTTCGTGCGGCTGTCCCTGGGCGGCGTGCGCGACGAGGCGGAGATCCGTGGCCATCGCCGCACCTACATCGGCTCCATGCCAGGCCGCATCATCTCGCTGATGAAGAAGGCCAAGGTCCGCAACCCGCTCATGCTCCTGGACGAGATCGACAAGATGGCCTCGGACTTCCGTGGCGATCCGAGTTCAGCGCTGCTCGAAGTCCTCGACCCCGAGCAGAACGCGGCGTTCCAGGACCACTACCTGGACCTGGGCTTCGACCTCAGCCAGGTGCTCTTCCTGGCCACGGCCAATGTGCGCCACCAGATCCCGGAGCCCCTGGAGGACCGTCTGGAGGTGCTGGAGCTGTCCGGCTATACCACCAAGGAGAAGCTGGCCATCGCGGAGCACCACCTGCTGCCCCGGGCCCTCGAAGGCCATGGCATGAAGAACATGGGCGTGCGCTTCGAGAAGGCGGCCCTGGAGAAGCTCGTGCAGGCCTACACCCGCGAGGCCGGCGTCCGCCAGTTCGAGCGCGAGATCGCCAACATCCTCCGCAAGCTGGCGCGGCACACGCTGCAGCCCGAGAAGGGCGAGGCCTTCGATCCCGTCATCACCGCCGAGCGCGTGCCCAAGCTGCTGGGACCCGAGAAGATCCTGGAGCACCGCGCCGAGGACACGGCGCCGCCGGGGCTGGTGAACGGCCTGGCCTGGACGCCCACAGGCGGTGACCTGCTCACTATCGAGGCCGCGGTGCTGCCGGGCAAGGGCGTGCTCAAGCTCACCGGCAAGCTGGGCGAGGTCATGCAGGAGAGTGCGAACCTGGCCCTGAGCTATGTCCGCGCCCGGGCCGAGCGCCTGGGCCTGAAGCGCGACTTCCTGGACACCGTGGACCTGCACGTCCATGTGCCCGAGGGGGCCATTCCCAAGGACGGCCCCAGCGCAGGCATCACCCTGGCCACGGCCCTCATCTCCGTGCTGACCGGCATCCCCGCCCGGGCGGACATGGCCATGACGGGCGAGCTGACCTTGCGGGGCCGCGTGCTGCCCATCGGTGGGCTGAAGGAGAAACTGCTGGCCGCACACCGCCAGGGCCGCAAGGCCGTGCTGATCCCCAGCGAGAACGCCCGCCACCTGGAGGAGGTGCCCGCCGAGGTTCGCGAGCAGCTGAGCATCCACCTCGTCAGCCACATGGACGAGGTCATCCAACTGGCCCTCACGCGCATGCCCGAGCCCTTGAGCCCAGACGGCCCTGCTACCCAAGCCCCTGAGGGCCAGGCCCACCCGGCTGCGGCGCGGGAGAACCCGACGGCGCAGTAGGGTGGCCCGTTCCCGCCCTGCTACCCTGATCCCATGCGTTTTCTCTCGAGCCACGTCATCCACTTCGTCGTCATGGGTCTGGGCATCTCCTTGGTGCTGGGGCTGCTGCATCCGACCACCCGGCCGGAGCGAACGCGGGCATCCATCCTGAAGCATGCGGCGGGGCTCATCGGCATCGGGCTGGCGTTGGCCTGGCTCATGTACCTCCTGCCCCGGCATCCGGTCCGCTTTTAGGGGGACGCCGTGGTCGAGCAGGTCCTGGGCCTCTGGGCCACCCTCGAAGCGGGCTGGCAGCGGATCTGGCGCCTCCTGGCGGACCTGTGGCAGGAGATTGCTCGACGGGTGCCCATCGTGGGGCGCGTGGGGCACTTTATCGCCGAAGTGCTCGGCAAATACCACAAGGACGACTGCCTGAGCTATGCCGCGGGGCTCAGCTTCTGGCTCATCGTCAGCCTGGTGCCGCTGTCCACGCTGCTGTTCAAGCTGCTGGGCGCCATCCTGGGCAGCCGCGCCTACGGGCCCGCCACCATGAAGACCCTGCAGGAGATCGTGCCCTTCCTCCCCAAGGAGTTCGTCTACGACGCCGTGGCCAACAGCCAGAAGATCGGCGGCATGGGGCTCTCCTGGATCGTGCTGCTCTTCGGCAGCTACTGGGGCATCAGCCAGCTGGACACCAGCCTGGCCCACGTGTTCGGCCTGCGCATCAAGAAGCACCGCCAGACCCGCAAGAACCACCTGCTGCGCCAGGTGATCTTCCTCGTGGGCGGCCTGCTGGCCACGGTGCTCTTCCTGGCGGTGCTGCTGGGCGGCACCCTGCGCAAGGTGTTCCCCGCCCGGCAGACGGACTTCCTGCCCTACCTCGGGCCCCTCATCGGCCTGGTGGTGATGACCCTGGTGCTGCAGCACCTCCCCCGGCTACACGTGAAGTTCCGCCACGCCTTCCTGGGCGCGGGCATCTCCACCGCCCTGTGGTGGCTGGCCAAGTGGGGCTTCGGCGTCTACCTGCGGCACACCATGACCTGGGGCATCATGTACGGCTCCCTGCTGGGCATCGTGGCGGGCCTCACGTTCCTCTACTACAGCTGCGCCATTTTGTTGCTGGGCGCCGAGATCACCGCCGCCTTCTACCGCCACGAGACCGGCGCCACCACCGTGCCGTCGTGGCTGCGGATGAAGGCGGGCGAGCCGGTGAAACCCTAGCGCGGTTTCATGCCGAGAACACTGGGTGAGGAGAAAAACTCATGCTCGATTCGCCTCCGCGTCTCTGAGTGGGCTTCCTTCTCTCTCCTTCACGCGGAGGGCACGTAGGAAAGCGGGGCTTGGCGAGATGGAGTCACGGCTCGGATTCTGAATGGGCTATTGACACTTCTAACCACTGGATCTGGACAGCTTCAGAACGAAGAGTATCAGCCACCGATGAACACCGATGCACACCGAAAAAGGAATGATCTTGATCGGAGTTCATCGGTGTTTATCGGTGGCTCAAATTGCTTTTGCTTGTCCCGGTCGGGATGAGGCTTACTCGTCCTCGCGCCCGCGCTGACTGGCGGGGATGACATAGCCATCGGCCTTGTACTCATTGATCTTGTTCCGCACGGTGCGTAGGGCGATGTCGAGCTGTTCGGCGCAGTGGGTGCGGTTGCCCTTGAGGGCGCTGAGGGTGGAGAGCAGCCAGAACCGCTCGAGTTCGGGCAGGCTAAGGCCCAGGGGCAGCACCACGGGGGTGCCCATGGGCACGCCCACCAGGGGCTTCAGGGGATCGGCCACCACGGCGCCGGCGGGGGCGGCCACGTCGCGGCGGACGGCGACGGGCGCCACGGGGGGCGTCCAGGCCTCGATGAGGGGGCTTTCCGGTGGATCCTCGGGGAGCCCTTCGAAGGCTGCGGAGGGCAGCAGCCAGCGCAGGTCCTGCTGGCTGAGGCGGCGGCCCTGGCTCAGCACCACGCAGCGCTGGATGACGTTCTCCAGCTCACGGATGTTGCCGGCCCAGGGGTGGCGGGCCAGGGCGGCGAAGAAGCTGGGCACCAGCTCCGGTACGGGCCGGTCGTTCTCGCGGGCGTAGCGCTCGGCGAAGTGGGCGGCCAGCAGGCTCAGGTCGCCCGGCCGGTCGCGCAGGGGCGGCAGGTCGAGCGGAATGACGTTTAGGCGGTAGTAGAGGTCCTCGCGGAAGCGCCCGGCCTTCACCTCGGTCTGGAGATCGCGGTTGGTGAGGGCGATGAGGCGGACATCCACCGCGATGGGCCGGGTGCCGCCCAGGCGGTCCACGGTACGCTCCTGGAGGACGCGCAGCAGCTTGCCCTGGAGGCCCAGGGGCAGCTCGCCCACTTCGTCCAGCACGAGGGTGCCGCCATCGGCCTGCTCGAAGCGGCCCTGCTTCATGCTGGTGGCGCCAGTGAAGGCACCCTTCTCGTAGCCGAACAGCTCGGACTCCAGCAGGTTCTCGGGGATGGCTGCGCAGTTGATGGCCACGAAGGCGCCATTGCGGCGGGGGCTCGAGCCGTGGATGAGCTTGGCTAGCAGCTCCTTGCCGGTGCCGCTCTCGGCCTGGATGAGGATGGTGGCGCGGCTGTCGGCGGCCCGGCGGGCCAGGGCCAGGGTCTCGCCCAGGACCGGGTCCTGCGTGAGGATAACGGGGGCCTCGGCGGCCTCCTCGGCCTTGAGGTGGCCCTCGGACTTCAGGGCCTTGTGGAGGGCGGCGGTGAGCTCCTCCGGGCTGAAGGGCTTCGAGAGGAAGTCGAAGGCGCCAAGGCGCATGGCCTCACGGGCGGACTCCAGGCTGCCGAAGGCGGTGATGAGCAGCACCGGCAGGCCCGGATCCACGGCCTTCAGGCGAGCCGTCAGCTGCAGCCCGTCCATGCCGGGCATGCGCAGGTCGGTGACCACGGCATCGAAGGCGCCGGGCCGCACCATGCGAAGGGCCTCTTCGCCGCCGCGGGCCTGCTCGGCAAAGAAGCCGGCCCGCTTGAGGCTCATGGCCATGCCATCCCGCATCCCGGGATCGTCGTCCACCACCAGCACCCGAAGGGGAGTCGCCATAGCTGAGCATCCATGCGGCCAGCGCGGCCGCTAAACCCGTTATCGGGTCCCGGGGTCCGGACTGGAGTTTTGTGCCGGGCGGCGCTTCAGGACCCGATGGGGCAGGTCACCGCTTCCTTCCTCTCCGCGTACAGGGTCCCCGTGGCGGCGGATGAGCAGGTAGAGCTGGCGGCGACTCACACCCAACCGAAGGGCGGCCTCCACCCGGTTGCCGTAGGCGCGGCGCAGGGCTTGGTGCAGCAGGTAGCGCTCCAGTGCATGCAGGTTGGTGGCGAGATCCTCGGCCTCGAAGCGGGGCGGACCGGCCTGTTCGGAAGTGGGCGACTGGCCCAGTAGCTTCCAGCGCAGTAGGCGGTTCCGCAGCTCCCGCAGGTTTCCGGGGCAGGGCAGGGCGCCCAGGCTGACGGGCAGCTCGCCTGCGAGGCCCTCCTCAGCGGCCAGCGCCGCCAGCAGGGCCGGGATCGCTTCGGGATGCTCGTCCAGACCCGGCAGACGCAGCTCTAGGCAGGACAGTTGGCCCGGCGCCGAGCGCGCCGCCACCACGCCCCGGGGCTCGCTCGCCAGCCACTGGGCTCCCGTGGCTGTGGAGGCGGCCTCGTGCATCGCCACGCACCTACGCGCGGCCAGCTCCGCCGCCAGCGTGGAGACACCGGAACCCACGGGGCCGTGGATCCACAGGGCCTCGGGACGGGCGATCAGCTCCTCCAGGTGGGCGCCCCACTGGGCGAAGCCCGGGAGGAGGGCGAGGGAAAGCATCGCGCGCCTACTTCCCCGGGAACACGTGGAAGAGCACGGCGAACACGTGGCAGGCGCTGCCGGCCACCACAAAGAGGTGCCAGAGGGCGTGGTGGAAGCGCAGCCGCTCCAGGCTGTAGATTGCGGCGCCCGCGCTGTAGAAGAACCCGCCGCTGAAGAGCCAGTAGAGGCCGTGGGTCGACAGGGATTTTCCCAAAGGCACGGCGGCGATGACGATGAGCCAGCCCATCAGCAGGTAGATGCAGGTCGAGATCCAGCCCATGCGCTTGGCGAAGGCCGGATCCATGTCCGTATCGCTGGGCATGGCATGGAGGTGGTCCACCGCGGGCGGCCGGAAGATCTGCTTGGCCAGGCGCGCGTAGAACACGGCCTTGAACACGATGCCCACCACCGCCAGACCCCAGACCAGGCCAAAGAGGGTCCAGCCCCAGCCGGGTCGCGTCCGACCCAGGGCCGACAGGCAGAAGGGCGTGTAGGTCCCGGCGATGAGGATGAAGATGGCGGAGTGGTCGAAGACCTTGAAGACCAGCTTCACCCGCGGACCGCGGAAGGCGTGGTAAAGCGTGGACATGAGGTAGAGCAGGATCAGGCTGGAGCCGAAGATCGAGGCCCCCACCACGTCCCGGGCGGTGCCGTGGATGGCCGCGGTGATCACCATCAGGACCAGGCCCGCGATGGACAGCGCCGCGCCCAGCCCGTGGGTTAGGCTGTTGGCCAATTCCTCGCCGCGCGTCTGGGAGGTGGATCCAGGGAGAGAAGCCATGCGGGACATGCCTCCGAGGATGACAGACTCTAGGCATCCGTTCCTCTGGAGCTTCCATGCGCCTTCCTCTGTCCCTGGCCCTGGTCCTCACGCTAGCGGCCCCGGCGCAGACCGTGCGGGGCGTGGTCGTGAGCCAGGAGCGGCTGGCTTCGGAGGCTGGCGCCCAGGTACTGCGCGACGGTGGCACCGCCGTGGATGCGGCCGTGGCCACGGCCTTCGCGCTGGCAGTGGTGCATCCCGCCGCGGGCAACCTGGGTGGCGGCGGCTTCCTGCTGTCGCGGCCTACTTCGGGTCAGGCCACCTTCCTCGATTTCCGCGAGACCGCGCCTGCCGCAGCCCACCCTCGGATGTGGCTGAAGGAGGACGGCACCTACGATGAGCCGCGGCACCACGCGAGCCTGGCCGCCGTGGGTGTGCCGGGCACCGTGGCCGGTCTGCGCGCCGCCTGGAAACGGGAGGGGCGCCTGCCCTGGGCGCGCCTGCTGCGTCCCGCCATCCGGCTGGCGCGCGAGGGCTTTGCGCTGACGGAGAATCAGGCGGCGAGCCTGGAGAAGCAGCTGCCCGAGTTCCGGAAGCACCCGCCCACCCTGGCCCAGTTCAGCCGCGGCGGCGAGCCGCTGAAGGCCGGGGACCGGCTGGTGCAGCGCGACCTGGCCCGCACCCTGGATCGTCTGGCGAAGGGCTGGACGGACTTCTACCGCGGCGCCACCGCCCGCCTCATCCTGCGCGACATGGAGGCCGGGGGCGGCCTGCTCCGGGCTTCGGATCTGCGCGCCTACCGGCCGCGCTGGCGCCAGCCCCTGCGTGGCAGCTACCGGGGTGTGGAAGTGCTGGCCGCACCCCCGCCCAGCTCCGGCGGCCAGGTGCTGATCGAGGCTCTGAACGTGCTTGAGTGCTACGACCTGAAGGCCGCGGGGGCCGCCTCGGCGACAACCGTCCACCTGGCCTCCGAGGCGCTCCGCCGGGCCTTCGCGGACCGGGCGCAGTTCCTGGGCGATCCGGGCTTCAACGGGGACATGCCCCTGCTCCGCCTGCTCTCGAAGGAACACGCTGCGTCCTTGCGGGCGACGATCCGCGTGGACCGCGCGTCCACCTCCGTGCCGGACCGCTTCACCTGGCCCACCGACCGCCCCGACACCACGCACCTCTCGGTGCTGGACCGCAAGGGGAACGCGGTGAGCCTCACCTACACGCTGGAGGACAGCTACGGCCTCAAGCGCATCGTGCCCGGCGGGGGCTTCCTGCTGAACAACGAGCTGGGCGACTTCAATGCCGGGCCGGGCCTGACCGATGCCACGGGCCTCATCGGCACGGTGCCGAATCTGGCCCAGCCGGGCAAGCGGCCGCTCTCCAGCATGTGTCCGGTCATCCTCGTGCAGGGCGGGAAGGCGCTGCTGGTGAGCGGTAGTCCCGGCGGGCGCACCATTCCCAGCACAGTGCTGAACACGGTGCTCAACGTGGTGGACTTCGGCCTGGACGCCCGCGCTGCCGTGGACGCGCCCCGCTTCCACCACCAGTGGCTGCCGGACCGCATCCAGGTGGAGGCGGACCTGCCTGCCGCCACGCAGTCCGCGCTGAAGGCCATGGGCCACACCCTCAAGGAGGTGAAAAAGCAGGGCTGCGCCCAAGTGATCCTGGTGTGGGATGGCCAGGTCCAAGGCGCTGCGGATACGAGGCGGTGGACCGACAGCGGGGCGGTGGCAGAGTGATCACTTCTTCAGGTGCTTGTCGAACCAGCGCAGCATCTCCCACAGGGTGTGCTCGATGGACTCCCGGGCGCTGTAGCCGTGTGACTCCAGGGGCAGGGTGACGTAGCGGGCCGTCTGGCCGTTGCCCTTCAGTGCCGCGTAGAGCCGCTCGCTCTGGATGGGGAAGGTGCCCGAGTTGTTGTCGGCCTCGCCGTGGATGAGCAGGATCGGGGCATTGAACTTGTTGGCGGCCATGAAGGGGGACACCTTCAGGTACATGTCGGGCGCCTCCCACAGAGTGCGCTTTTCGCTCTGGAAGCCGAAGGGTGTGAGGGTGCGGTTGTAGGCGCCGCTGCGGGCGATGCCGGCCCGGAACAGGCTGGAGTGCGCGAGCAGGTTCGCCGTCATGAAGGCGCCATAGCTGTGCCCGCCCACGCCCACGCGCCCGGGGTCGATGACGCCCAGCTCGTCGGCCTTGTCGATGGCGGCCTTGGCGCTGGCCACGACCTGGTCGAGGAAGGTGTCGTTCACGGTCTTGGGATCCCCCACCACGGGCATGGTGGCGTTGTCGAGCACCACGTAGCCCGACAGCAGGAAGAACAGGTGCGACATGCCACCGAGGGTGGTGAAGCGGTTCGCGGAGCCGCTGACCTGGCCCGCCGTGGCGGCATCCGTGAACTCCATGGGATAGGCCCAGACCACGGCGGGACGCCGCTCGCCGGCCTGGTAGTCCGGCGGCAGGTACAGCGTGAAGCTGAGCGCCACGCCATCGGGACGGGTGTACTTCACCAGCTTCTTCTGGATCTTCCGCAGCTGGGGTAGGGGATCCTGGAAGGCGGTGAGGGCCTTGGGTGCTGCGCCGTGCAGCACGTAGTTCGGGGCCTCCGCGGGGCTCTCGCGGCGGTTGATGAAGCGGCCGTCCGGCAGCAGGGCCATGGGGGCTTCGAAGCGGCCCTCCTCACACCTGAAGCGGCGCTCGCTCTTGAGCGTCGCGGGGTCGAAGCGGTCGAGGAAGGGCCGGTCGCCCTCGGGCGTGGCGCCCATGCCCACCAGGAACAGGCGCCCGTCCAGCTGGCGCAGGGCCGCGTGGCCGTTCGGGAGCAGCCTCGACTGGAAGCTGCCGGGATCGCGGTAGCGGTCGTTGCTGCTGAGGTCGAAGGCGAGGCGAGCCTCGCCGGGTTTCCCGGGATCCAGCAGCCAGGTGCGCACCCAGCGGCGGTCGCGGTCGACCTCCCGCGCAACGGCGAGGTTGCCGCCCTCTGACCACTCGAGGCCCATCAGGCGCGCCTTGAGCCGCAGCAGCTCGGTGGGCGCTGTCTTGAAGGGGGCCGCCTGCACGAGGAGCCGATCGCGGAAGTCGGCCTTGCGCTTGGGATCGCCGCCATCCAGAGCTTCGGTCCAGGCCAGGGTGGCTGGCTCCGTGGGCCGCCAGTGCAGGCGGCGGGGCCCGGTGCGCACGCCTTCGATCGGGATGCCCTCGGCCAGGGGCTGGTCCGCGGCGAGGTGCACGAGGGCCCCCGAGCGATCCCAGACCTCTTCCCGCACGGGAAACTGCTGGCTGGGCACCAGGAAGGAGAAGGGCCGCTGCAACCGGGACAACAGGATGAGGCGGCCGTCCGGTGAGGGCTGCACACTGGCGTAGAGGCCGGGCTTGCCGAGGGGCTTGAGGGCACCCGTGGCGGGGTTCACCCGCACCAGCTGGGACTGTCCGAGGAACTCGAAGCGGGCCTCGTCCTGGGCGTTCTGGAGCAGGTCCTGGTAGGTGGGTGCGGGGGCGGTCTTGCCTTCGTTCTCCTGGATCCGGGGACCCTGGGGCGCCTCGGGGGCGCTGGGCTCCGGCCCCTGGGCGGCGGGCACGGCCTTGCAGAGCAGGCTGCCGTCCGCCATCCAGTCGAGGGGGCTGCCGAGCACGGCGTTCAGGTTCAGGCCCCGGATCCGATGCAGCTTCCCGGTGGCGGCCTCGCCGAGCCACAGCTCGGTGGCCTGGGCCGACGCACCGATCAGCGCGAAATGGGAACCGTCTGGGGACCAGCGCGGCTGGCCGAGGCTCACGCCCGCAGGCAGGGCGATGGCCTTGGCGGGGCCCTCCAGCTGCTGGAGGGCGAGGGTCTTCAGGCTTCGAGGCGCATGGGGGCCGCGGGTGCGCGGATTGAACCGGTGCCCGGCCAGGCGCGCCATGGGCTGAGCCAAGTCCTTGATGGAGGGGTGGCGCTCGAACTCCGCCAGCAGGAAGCGGTCGCCCCTGGGGCTGAGGATCAGCGAGGGCGTGCCGGGAGCGTCCAGCACGGCCTGGATGGCCTTCGGCGCCTTCTGGTAGGGCGTGGGCTGGGCCAGCAGGGCGAGGCTCAGGAACGGCGCAAGGGCACGCAGCATGGGGACTCCCGGGGGAATCCCTCATCATGCCACGGGTCACGAGGTATGGATCCAGCTAGCGCGAAGCCCCCTTGCGGGGGCCTCGCCTACGGTTGGATATTGAGAGCTACTCGCGCTCAAGCTTGTTGAATGCGTCAGCCAGGGTCGCCTTCTTGAACTCAGGCTGGCGGGCCTTGGCGGCATCCATGTCGCCCCGCTCCATGTCCTGCTCCAGCTGCTTGACGGAGAGGCCGATGCGGCGCTCGGTGGGATCGAGCTTCACGATCTTCATAATGAGCTCCTGGCCGGCGGCGAACTCCTTCTGGATGTCCTCCACCCGCTTGCGGCTCAGCTCGGAGACGTGCACCAGGCCCTCGATGCCGTCGCCGAGGTCGACGAAGGCGCCGAAGTCGGTCAGGCGGGCGATCTTGCCGGTGATGACGGCACCCACGTTGTTGTTCTCGAAGAAGATCTCCCAGACGTTGGGCTCCATCTGCTTCACGCCGAGGCTCATGCGCTGGGCCAGGGGGTCCAGGTTGAGGACCTTGGCAGTGACTTCGTCGCCCTTCTTCACGATCTCGCCGGGGTGCTTGATCTTCTTGGTCCAGCTGAAGTCGGACACGTGGATCAGGCCGTCGATGCCCTCTTCCAGTTCGATGAAGGCGCCAAACTCCGTGATGTTGCGCACGGTGCCCGTGACGATCATGCCGGGCTGGTACTTCTCGGCGATGGCCATCCAGGGGTTGGGGGTGATCTGCTTCATGCCGAGGCTGATGCGGCGGTTCTCGGAATCCACCTGCAGGATGATGGCTTCGACCTGGTCGCCCAGGTTGACCATGCCCTTGGCGGACTTGACCTTCTTGGTCCAGCTCATCTCGGAGACATGGACCAGGCCTTCGATGCCGGGCTCCAGCTCAACAAATGCGCCGTAGTCCGTGATCGACACGACCTTGCCCTTGACGGTGGCCTGGATGGGATAGCGCTCCTCGACGGAGAGCCAGGGATCCGGGAACTTCTGCTTGTAGCCGAGGCTGACGCGCTCGGTCTCCTTGTCGTACTTGAGCACGGCCACTTCGACCTTGTCGCCCACCTGGAACATCTCGCTGGGGTGGTTGAGCCGGCCCCAGGACATGTCGGTGATGTGCAGCAGGCCGTCCACGCCGCCGAGGTCGACGAAGGCGCCGTACTCGGTGATGTTCTTGATGGCGCCCTCGACCAGCTTGCCTTCCTCGAGGCCCGCGAGGGTCTCTTCCTTCAGGCTCGCGTTGATGGTCTCCAGGAACAGCTTGCGGGACAGCACGATGTTGCCGCGGCGGCGGTTGACCTTGATGACCTTCATGTCGAAGGACTTGCCGAGGTAGGGATCCAGGTTGCGGACAGGCTTCATGTCCACTTGGCTACCGGGCAGGAAGGCGCGGATGCCGATGTCGACGGCCAGGCCGCCCTTGACCTTCTCGAGCACGGTGCCGTGCACAGTCATGTTGGAACGGAAGGCCTTCTCGACCTCGTCCCAGATCTTCATCTTCTCGGCGCGCTCGCGGCTGAGGCGAACGTTGCCGTTGGCGTCCTCGAGCATCTCGAGCAGCACTTCGACGACCTCACCCACCTGCACACCCTGCGTGCCGTCGGGGTTGTTGAACTCGTCGAGGTTGACCGTGCCCGACCCCTTGTAGCCGATGTCGACGATGACGTCCTTGCCGCGGATCTCCACGACGACGCCCCGCACGACCTCTTCTTCGCGGAGGCCACGGGTCTCACCCTGCAGGGCGGCCATGAACTCCTGGCCCTCCTCGCTGCCGTCCTCGACGTATCCCGAGTCCAGCACGGTGATGCGGCCCATCTGCTTGGAGCCTAGGCCCTTGATGATTGCTTCTAACTTGGACATGAAGTCCACCTCTTTGGTTAGCCCCCGCGCTCTGGCGGTGGGCTGGAATCCCGGCACACGAAGTCCGGCAGAACGAACAGCCTACCGAGGAAACCCACACAGGGCTAGGGAAAAATGGAGAAGGCCCAGCCTGGGTGGCGGATCTGAGGAATGGGTGCCGGCCCATTTCTTAAGGACATGTCACCCGGGCCGATAACTTCCCGCATATGCAGGTTACTGCTCACGGAGGCCCCATGGCCAAGACGTCCTTTACAATCCCGGGCTTGGCGCTGGCACTCATCGCCACCAGCGCCTACGCCCAATCGGGGCCGACCTTCAAGTTCAGCGGCTTCGGCACGCTGGCGGGCACCCGGTCCAGCGAGAAGAACGCAGACTTCACGTCCACCGCCGTCCAATACAACGGGCCCGGGTTCACCAGGAGCGTGGATTTCGGGGTGGACTCGAGGGTGGGTCTCCAGGCCGACGTGAAGTTCGGGGATGTCTTCTCGGCCGCCTTCCAGGTCATCTCGGACCACCGCTACGACGACACCTACACCCCCTACCTGAACATGGCCCACCTCAAGATCCAGGCCACGCCCAGTCTCTCTTTCCGGGTCGGGCGCATGCCTTTCTCCGCCTACCTCATCTCCGACTACCGGATGGTGGGCTACTCCATGCCCTGGGTTCGCCCCCCCGTGGAGGTCTACCAGTTCAACCCCATCACGTCCTTCGATGGTGCCGACATCGGCTTCCGGCACAACGTCGGTGATGTGGCGCTGTTCTGGCAGCTAGGAGGCGGGTCCTCCAAGGTGAAGACCGCCGGTGCCAACAGCACGGCCCAGTTCAAGGGCAATGGCGGCGCATTGTCCCTCACGGTCACTTCGGGCTCCTCCACGTTCCGGGCCTACCACACCAGCCTGAAGAGCTCGTATGACAACTCAGGCATCGACAATTCCAGCGACCCGTTCTCGCCCTTCAACCTGCTCCGTGCGGAGCTCGTTGACGTCGGCTATGGGCCCATGCCGAACCCCTATTACGACCCTGCCATGGCGGACAAGTACCAGATCAAGAACAAGACCATTACCTATACGAGCCTGGGCTACACCTATGACCCCGGCGGATGGTTCGTGACTGGAGAACTGGCCCGCAATGCCGGGGACGAGATCATGCTGCCCCAGGCCACGGCCGGTTACCTTACGGCTGGCGTGCGTTTCGGTGCCTGGACCCCCTACCTGACGGTGGCCCAGCGCAAGAACGACACCCACATCTCCAACCCACCTCCGGCCATTGCCTTTGGTCTGGATGGCAACACGCCCAGGCCCTACGATGTCATCGCCAACGTCCTCGCGAATACCAACCAGGCCCAGTCGAGCACAGCGATAGGCTTGCGTTGGGACTTCCACGCCAACATGGATCTGAAGCTCCAGTGCGATTGGGTGAAGAATGCCACCGGATCCTACGGGGCTCTGGTGAACACACAACCGGCCTTCAGGCTAGGTGAAAGCTACAACTTGGTCACACTCGCCTTTGACTTCGTGTTCTAGGGAGGGGCGCATGAACATCCTCATCACCACGCTCGCCACCCTGTCCCTCGTGATTCCCGCCAGCGCACAGGTCGTGATCGTCTCCGCGAAGAACCCCATCTCGAAGCTGACCAAGGAACAGGCTGCCCAGATCTTCCTCGGCCAGTCCCGGACCTTCATCACGGGTGGTCAGGCCGAGGCCCTGGACCTGGCCGAGGACGCGCCTCTCCGCAAGGCCTTCTACCAGGCCATCGCGAACAAGGCCCCAGCCCAGATGAAGGCCCACTGGTCGAAGCTGGAGTTCTCCGGCGCCGCCCGCGCCCCCAAGGCACTTCCGACCAGCGCCGAGGTCGTCAAGCAGGTCGCAGAGAACCCGAAGTTCATCGGCTACGTGGAGGCCAGCGCCGTCACGGCCGGCGTGAAGGTCGTCCTGACGCTCTAGCTTCCAGGCACTGGGGAATCGTACGAAGCGGGCCTGCAGGCCCGCTTCTGTATTACCGGGAGCGGAGCAGAATGAAGCCATGTGCCTCATTGCCTTCCAGTGGGATCCCCCCGGCGAGACGCCCCTGGTGGTGGCCGCGAACCGGGACGAGTTCTACGCCCGTCCCACGGCTCCGATGGCCTGGTGGGAGGGGGGCCGCATCCTGGCGGGACGGGATATCCAGGCCGGTGGCACCTGGCTGGGCGTGAGCGCCGGGGGCCGCTTCGCCGCCCTCACCAACCACCGGGACCCCTCCAGGACCCGGCCGGACCGCGCCACCCGGGGCCTGCTGCCGGTGCGGTTCCTGGAGGGGGGGCACACCGTCGGAGCCTTCCTGGATGAGGTCCGCACGGAGGCAGACCGCTACAACCCCTTCAACCTGCTGCTCTACGATGGCCGGGACCTGCTCGGCTTCGAGAGCCGCCGGGATCGGGTGGTCTCCTTCACGCCGGGCATCCACGCCTTCTCCAATGGGGACTTCGACGAGCCTTGGCCCAAGGTCGAGCAGCTCAAGGCGGGGCTGGTCGATGCTGAAGGGGATGACGCGGCGCTCCTGGCCCTGCTGCAGGAGGCCGAGCCCTTTCCGGACGAGCGTCTGCCCAGCACCGGCGTGGCGCTGGAATGGGAGTGGGCCCTCTCGCCGGCCTTCATCCGCACACCCACCTACGGCACCCGCGCCTCGACGATCCTACGCCTGGGCCGGGAGGCGGTGTCCGTGCTTCAGCAGCGGTTCTCGCCCGAGGGGCCCGAAGGGCGCTCCGAGGTCCGGTTCCGCCTGGCCTAGACCGAGATCACCACGATCTCCGGATCCACTTCCTTCTGCAGCATGCCCTCGATGGCCACCAGGGTGCCGGTGAGGCTGGCGGGGCAGGAACCACAGGCACCCACATAGCGGATCATGACCTGCTTCTCGTGGCGGCCGATGAGCCCGAGGCCGCCGCCGTCTGCAGCCAGGGCCGGCAGGATGGCGCTCTCCAGCACCATGCGGATGTCGCGCAGCATGGGGTCGTTCTCGTCCTCGATCTTCGTGAACATCTTTGGGGCGACCGGGGCGCCGGCGCCACCGCCCGTGCCGGCGGCGGCGCGGATGGGCGCGGCCAGCAGGGGCAGCATCTCGGGCCAGCCCTTGTCGTCGGTCTTGGTGACCGTGAGGAACTTGTCCTGCATGAACACCGAGGTGACGTTCCCCACGGCGAAGAGGTTCTTCGCCAGCTCGTCGTGCTCGGCGGTCTCCACGCTGGGGAAGGACTTGGGGAAGCCCACGGCCACCGATTCCTTCAGCACGAACTTCACGGCGTTGGGATTGGGCGTGTACTCGATTTCGGCAATTTTTGGCATCAGAGATTCTCACCACGAAGACAGGAGGACCACGAAGAAACACCCAAGACAAAAGGGAAAGCGTGGAGGCACACCTTCGTGGTCTTGGTGGGCTTCGCGGTTAATTTCATTCGGTGCTCGCTTCTTCCTCGCCTCGTAAAGCGGCGTGGAGGGTGGCCCAGGGAAGGACGGCGCACTTGACGCGGCTGGGCAGGTCCTTGACGCCGCTGAAGAGGGTGAGCTTGCCGAGCAGGGGGGTTCCGGCACCGGGCTCCAGCTCGCCGCGCACCATGCCGCGGAACTGCTCGGCCATGGCCTCGGCCTCGGCCACGGGCCTGCCCTTCACGGCCCCGGTCATGAGGCTGGCGCTGGCCACGTCGATCGCACAGCCGGTACCGGTGAACTTGATGTCCTGCACATGGCCATTCTCGATGATCAGCGACAGCTCCAGCTGATCGCCACAGAGCGGGTTGTGCCCCTCCGCGTGGTGGGTGCAGTTCTCCAGCTTCCCAAAGTTCCGCGGCTTCTTGTTGTGCTCCAGGATGACCTGCTGGTACAGCTCGCGGGGGTCGCTCATGTGAACAGCTCGATGGCCTTGAGGATGGCGGAAACCAGCACGTCCACTTCGTCCCGGGTGTTGAAGTAGGCGAAGGAGGCGCGGGTGGTGGCGGGGACATTGAAGCGGGTCATGACGGGCTGGGCGCAGTGGTGGCCGGCGCGGACGACCACGCCCTCGCCGTCCAGCAGGCTGCCCATGTCGTGGGGGTGGATGCCCTCCACCACGAAGGAGATGACGCTGGCCTTGTCCTTGGCCGTGCCGAGGATGCGCAGACCGGGGATGGCGGAGAGCTGCTCGGTGGCGTAGGTGAGCAGGTCGTGTTCGTGGGCGGCGATGCGGTCGAGGCCCAGGGCGCTGAGGTAGTCGATGGCCGCGCCGAGGCCGATGGCGGCAGCGATGGGGGGCGTGCCCGCCTCGAACTTGCCGGGGGCGGCCATGTAGGTGGTCTTCTCCCAGGAGACGGAGCGGATCATGTTGCCGCCGCCGTGCCAGGGGGGCATGGCCTCCAGGTGGGCCAGCTTGCCGTAGAGGACGCCGATGCCCGTGGGGCCCGAGAGCTTGTGGCCGCTGAAGGCGTAGAAATCCGCGTCCAGGTCCACCACGTCCACCTTCAGGTGCGGAACGGCCTGGGCGCCGTCCACCAGCACGGGCACGCCCTTGGCGTGGGCGCGGGCGATGATCTCCTTCACCGGGTTCACGGTGCCGAGCACGTTGCTGACGTGCACCACACCGATGATCCGGGTGAGGTCGGTGATGAGCTCATCGAGCGAGTCGAGGATCAGCTCGCCCGCATCGGTCATGGGGATGACCTTGATCGTGGCGCCCTTCTCCTGGGCCAGCATCTGCCAAGGCACGATGTTGGCGTGGTGCTCCATGGCGGAGAGCAGGATCTCATCGCCCTCCTTCACATGCATCCGGCCGTAGGTCTGGGCCACGAGGTTGATGGCCTCCGTGGTGCCGCGGGTCCAGACGATCTCCCTGATGGAGCCGGCGCCGAGGAACCGGCGAACCTTCTCCCGGGCGGCCTCGTAGAAGTCCGTGGCCTCCTGGCTCAGCGTGCTCACGCCCCGGTGGACGTTGGTGTGCTCCTCCCGCTCGTACTTGGCAATGCGCTCGATGACAGGCAGTGGCATCTGGCCGCTCACGGCACTGTCGAGGTAGATCACGCGTTTGCCATGCAGCACTCGGGAGAGGAGGGCGAAGTCCTGGCGGACGGCGGCGACGTCGAGGGGGTCGAGGACCGTGCTCATGCCAGATCCCCCAGCGAAGCGGCCTGGGTGCGGGCCATGACGAGCTGACGCAGGGCCCGCCGAAGGCTGGCCACGGGGATGTGCGTGAGCACGTCCGCCGCGAAGCCGTAGGTGAGGAGGTTGCGGGCATCGTCGGCGTTGAGGCCGCGGCTCTGCAGGTAGAACAGCTCTTCGGGGTCCAGCGCGCCCACGGTGGCGCCGTGGCTGCACTTCACGTCGTCGGCGTAGATCTCCAGCTGGGGCTTGGTGTCCACCCGGGCCGTCTCGGAGAGGAGGAGGTTGCGGCTCTGCTGCTTCGCATCGGTTCCCTGCGCCTTGGGCGCCACCAGCACCTGGCCGTTGAAGACGGCGCGGGCATGGCCGTCCACGATGCACTTGTGCAGCTGGTGGCTGCTGGCGTGCGGCTCAGCATGGAGCATGAAGCTGTGCGTGTCCGCCACCTGGGCGCCATCCAGCAGGGCGAGTCCGTCCAGCGTCGCCTCGGCGCCCTCGGCTAGGCGCACCCAGGGCTGCTGCCGGGAGAGCCGGGCCCCGAAGCTCAGGGTGCGGGAGTGGTACTGGCCGCCCTTGGCCACCTCGGCCTTGAGGGTGCCCAGGTGGAAGGCCTCGTCGCTGTCGCGCTGGACGCGCTCGTGGCGGAGGACGGCGCCCTCGGCCACACGGATCTCCACCACAGGGCAGGTCAGGTAGGTGCCCTCGCCGTGGTGCTCTTCCACCAACTCCAGCTCGGCGCCGCGCTCCAGCACCACCAGGAGGCGCGGGAAGACGGTGATGGGAGTCTCGGCCTTCGTGAGGAAGAGCAGGTGCAGGGGCAGGGCCACCTTCAGGTTCTTGGGCACCAGGAGGACGGCGCCGTCCACGAAGCGGGCGGTGTTGAGGTCCTCGAAGGGGCTCTGGTTGTGCGTCGGGCCCACCGTGCCGAGGGCGTGGCAGGCCTCGCTGGCGGTGGACAGGGGCAGGAACCGAACACCCGCCGGAACTGCCGAGGCACAGCTGGCGTGGGGCGCGTGGTGTCCGTTCACGAAGACCTGGCGGGTGCCCACCATCTCGGGCAGCAGGTGGCCGCTGACGTCCACCGTGGCCCTCGGCGCAGGGCCGAAGGTGATCGCGCCCAGGGCCTTCAGGTCCGTGTATTTCCAGTCCTCGTCACGGGTGGTGGGCAGGTCGCGCCTCGCCAGCCGCGCTTCCGCCTCCTCCCGCAAGCTGTCCCACTCCGAGGGCCTGGGCCCGCTGAGCAAGTCGGAGAGCAGGTTCGCGGCAACGGCCGAGGTCATCGCGCCCCCCCGGCGGCGGCCTCTTCCAGCACCCAGTCGTAGCCCCGCTCCTCGAGCTCGAGAGCCAGCTCCTTGCCGGCGCTCTTGAGGATGCGCCCGCCCGACAGCACGTGGACGAACTGGGGCTGGATGATCTCCAGGATGCGCGGGAAGTGGGTGATGATCAGCAGGGCGCGGTCGGCGCGCTGCAGCTTGTTCACCGCATCGCCCAGCACTCGCAGGGCGTCGATGTCGAGGCCGCTGTCTAGCTCGTCGAGGATGGCAAGCTTGGGTTCCAGCACGGCCATCTGGAGGATCTCGTTGCGCTTCTTCTCGCCGCCGGAGAAGCCCTCGTTGAGGCTGCGGTCCAGGAACTCCTCCTTCATGGCCACGACCTTGATCTTCTCGTGGATGAAGTCGTCGAACTCCAGGGGATCCAGCTCGTCGCGACCCTCGGCCTCGGCCTTCTTGTTGTAGGCCAGGCGCAGGAAGGACGCGTTACTCACGCCCGGCACCTCGATGGGGTGCTGGAAGCCCATGAAGATGCCGGCCCGGGCGCGGGCATCGGCCTCCATCTCGAAGAGGTTTTGGCCCTCGAACAGCACCTCGCCGCCGGTGACCTCGTAGGCCGGATGGCCCGCCAGGACCTTGCCCAGGGTGGACTTGCCCGAGCCGTTGGGCCCCATGATGGCGTGGGTCTCGCCCGCCTTGATCTCCAGGTCGATCCCATTGAGCACCGGCGTGCCGTTGATCGAGGCGGTGAGGTTCTTGATCGAAAGCATTGGTTCTCCAGTCGTCATCCCACAGATCCTTCCAGCTTGAGAGAGAGCAGCTTGGTGGCCTCGACGGCGAACTCCATGGGGAGCTCGCGGAAGACGTCCTTGCAGAAGCCATTGATGATCATGCTGATGGCCTCTTCCGCCGGGATGCCCCGCTGCTGGAAGTAGAAGAGCTGCTCTTCGCCGATCTTGCTGGTGGTGGCCTCGTGCTCCACCTTGGCGCTGCGGTTCTGCACCTCGAGGTAGGGGAAGGTGCTGGCGCTGCAGGTGTGGCCGATGAGCATGGAGTCGCACTGGCTGAAGTTGCGGGCGCCCTCGGCCTTCGGCTGGATCTTCACCAGGCCTCGGTAGCTGTTGGAGCTGTCGCCGGCGCTGATGCCCTTGCTGACGATGGTGCTCTTGGTGTTCCGGCCGATGTGCACCATCTTGGTGCCGGTGTCCGCCTGTTGCTTGTGGTTGGTGAGGGCCACGCTGTAGAACTCGCCAATGCTGTCGTCGCCCAGCAGGATGCAGCTGGGGTACTTCCAGGTGATGGCACTGCCGGTCTCCACCTGGGTCCAGCTGATGTGCGAGCCCTTGCCCTTGCAGAGGCCGCGCTTGGTGACGAAGTTGAAGATGCCGCCCACGCCGTTCTTGTCACCGGCGTACCAGTTCTGCACGGTGCTGTACTTGATGGAGGCGTGGTCGAGGGCCACCAGCTCCACCACCGCCGCATGCAGCTGGTTGGTGTCGAACTGAGGCGCGGTGCAGCCTTCCAGGTAGCTCACGCTGGCGCCTTCCTCGGCCACGATGAGGGTGCGCTCGAACTGGCCCGAGTCCTTGTTGTTGATGCGGAAGTAGGTGCTCAGGTCCATGGGGCAGGTGACGCCCTTGGGAATGAACACGAAGCTGCCATCCGTGAACACGGCGCTGTTCAGGGCTGCGTAGAAGTTGTCGGCGGCGGGCACCACGCTGCCCAAGTATTTCTTGATGAGCTCTGGGTGCTCCCGCACTGCTTCACTGAAGCTGCAGAAGATGATGCCGACCGTGGCCAGCTTCTCCTTGTAGGTGGTGGTCACGCTGACGGAGTCGAAGACCACGTCCACGGCGACGCCGGCTAGGCTGGCCTGCTCGTTGATGGGCACGCCCAGTTTCTCGAAGGTGCGCAGCAGCTCCGGGTCCACCTCGTCCATGGAGGCGTACTTGGGGGTCTTCTGCTTGGGAGCGCTGTAGTAGACGATCTTCTGGAAGTCGGGACGGGGGTAGTTGACCTTGGCCCAGTCCGGCTCGGCCAGGGTCAGCCAGTGGCGGTAGGCCTTGAGGCGGAAGGCCAGCAGCCACTCCGGTTCGCCCTTCTTGGCCGAGATGAAGCGGATCACGTCCTCGTTGAGGCCGGCCGCGACGCTGTCCGCCTCGATGTCCGTCACGAAGCCGTACTTGTATTCCTGGCTGGTGACCACGTTCAGGGTGGAGTTCATCGACAGGCTCCCGAGACCTTCCATTCTGGAATCTCGACCAAAATTGTCAACTTAATAGGCTGTGCCCCTGGTCACGAGGCCCCTCAGACCTGAACGGCCTCGTCCAACTCCTTGAGAAGGCCGCGGATCTGGGTTTTGACACCCTTGGCCTGGCTCTCGTTGAGGTCCCCGGCCTCGGCGTCGAGGCCCGCCTTGAGCAGGGCCCGGGCCTCTTCCCGGCTCCCCAGGCCCGCCAGGGCGGCCCCGAGCTGGAAGTGGTTGATGAGGGTGGGTTCCTTCTCGATGAGGGGATCCAGCAGGTCCAGCACCTCCTGGTGGCGCTTGAGGGCCAGCAAGTATTGGCCCAGCAGGGTGCGGGCGCGGGGCTCCAGGCCGGGCAGCGGGTGGGTGTGGAGCCGGCGGACTTCAGTGAGGTCCTGGACCGTGATGTCCCCGTTCATGAGGCGGTAGGCCAGTCGCATGAGGGCCGCCTCCCAGGCGCCGGTGCTCTTGGGATGCCGCGCGAGGAAGGCATCCAGGGCCCTGGTGATCTCGGGTTCCCGTTTCTGCTCCATCAGGTGTTCGAGCACCAGCCGCAGGGCCAGGAAGCAGAGCCGGGGATGGCGGTCGGAGCAGGCGAACTTCAGGGCCGCCTTCAGCTGGTGCTCAGGATCCTTCAGGAAGGCCAGGCGCAGCTCCAGCCACTCAGAGCGCTGGCTCCGGCCCTTGCGGCGGGCCCGCTTGAGCAGGACCTCGGCCCCTTCGGTCTGGCTCTCGTCCAGCAGGGTCTCCACTTCGTCGAGCATCAGCTGGGTGCCGGCCTTGCCATCCCGGGCCTCCCGCAACTGGGGGTGGCTCTCGGCGTCGAGCATGAGCAGGAGGTGGGGATCGCCGGGGTTCTGCAGGAGCAGCTCCTGGAGGATGGCGAAGGCCTTGGGGCGCTCATCCTGCAGCAAGTATGCCTCTGCCAGGGCCTCCCGCACATTCAGGTCGCCAGGCAGGTAGGCACTGGCTTCCTTCAGGGCAGGGACAGCCAGGGCGCTCTCGCCGCGGGCCACGTGGACCTGGCCCAGCAGCAGGAGCGTTTCCCCGTCCTTGCGCCGGGCCACGGCTTCCTGGGCGGCTTCCAGGGCGCCCTGCAGGTCGTCCTGGTCGAGCAGGAGCTCCGCCAGCAGCATGCGGGGTTCCGGGTCCTCCGGGCGCAGGTCCGCGGCCTGGTGCAGGGCCTCGATGGCCTGGTCCGCCTGCTCAGGCAGCTCCTGGAGCAGCTTGCCCAGCAGCATCCAGGCCTCGAAGTGGCGGGGGCTAAGGCCCACGACCTTGCGGGCCAGCACCTCGGCCTCCTCGAAGTTCTGGGAGGCCTCGTGCAGGGAGGCGGCCGTGAAAAGCAGCTCGTAGTTCTTGGGGTCAAGGGGCAGGGCCTGGCCAAGGCGCTGGGCCGCGCCGGGCAGGTCGGCGGCCTCCAGCAGGGCCGTGGTCTCCAGCAGCGCCCGCTTGAGCTGGGCCATGGACTTGGGGCGGGCGATGGGCAGGATGCGGGCGCGGTAGCGGGTGAACAGCTCCCGGGCGCTGATGAGATGCAGGTTCTCCTCAACGAGGTTCTCCCAGCGCTCGGAGAAGGCGTGGGCGTCCAACTGGCGGTTGTGCTCCATCTCCTGCACCAGGGCCATGAGGCCGTTGCGCAGCATGACTTCGCTACGCTCAAGCTTGCCCAGCTGGTCGGAGACGGTCTCCAGGTAGGTCTCCACCCTGCGCAGGGTCTCCTCCAGCCCCGTAATGCGCTCCAGCAGGTGCTCTTCCAGGTCCTCGCCGCCGTCGGAGTCCTCGGGCTCGTCCTCCCAGGTCTGGTCCCCCGCCAGGATGAGCAGGCGCGTGCCACATTTCAGGCAGGTCTCCCGATCCCCTGGGTTCCAGGAGAGGCAGTTCTGGCAGAAGGAACCTGGGAGATCGGTGGCCATGGTTCCAGGATAGAGGGTTATGGTGGTCGCCGAGGTCTGAAGGTTTTATCCTGGACCCGTCAAGGAACGTCCGATGAGCGATGCACAGGACAGGCAGGACAAGCGGCAGGAGGCCATGGAGTGGGTGGGCAAGGCCTACCAGCTCCACATGAAGGGCGAGGTGGAGAAGGCCATCGGGCTCTACACCAAGTCCATCGAGATCTGCCCCACGGCGGAGGCCTACACCTTCCGCGGCTGGGCCCGCTCCTTCGAGAAGGACTACCCCGCCGCCATCGAGGACTGCCATCGCGCCATCGACCTGGATCCCGAGTTCGGCAACCCCTACAACGACATTGGTGCCTACTACGTCGAGCAGAACGAGCCCGATGACGCGATCCCCTGGCTGCGCATGGCCCTGAAGGCCAAGCGGTATGAGAGCTACTGCTTCCCCCACTTCAACCTGGGCCGCGTCTTCGAAGCCAAGGGTCAGTTCGACAAGGCCCTCGAGCACTTCCGCAAGGCGCTCGAGGAGAACCCCCGCTACGCCCTCGCCGCCAAGGCCGTGGATCGGGTGAAGGTCAAACTCGCGGCCCGGAATCCCGAAGCCATCAGCTGAACCCCCTGCCTCAGGCCGGATCTGTGCTGAACTGGACGGTGAGGACTGCCATGAAGCTCACCATCGCCCACAGCCCGGACTCCGACGACGCCTACATGATGGCCCCCTTGGCCCTGGGGTGGCTGGACCCGGACGGCTTCGAGATCGAGTTCATCCGCAAGGACATCGAGCAACTGAACGCGGAGGCCACGGAAGGCTGCTACGACGTCACTGCCATCAGTTTCGGCGCCTACCCCGAGCTGAAGGACCGCTACGACCTGCTGACGGCCGGCAGCAGCATCCAGGAGGGCACCGGGCCGCTGGTGGTGAGCCGCACGCCCCTGGATGTGGCGGCCCTGAAGGGGCTGACCATCGCCATCCCCGGACGGCGCACCTCAGCCTACCTGTCCATGCGGAAGTGGTGCGCGGAGCACGGCTTCGAGCCGGAAGTTGAGCTGCTGCCCTTCGACCAGATCCTGCCCGCCGTGCTGGAAGGCCGATACCAGGCAGGCCTGCTCATCCATGAAAGCCAGCTCATGTACCGGGAGGCCGGCCTCCGCCTGGTGGTCGACCTGGGCGCCTGGTGGAAACACGCCTACGACCTGCCCCTGCCCATGGGCGGCAACGCCATCCGGAAGGACCTCCCTGCGGAGGTGAAGCAGCGCTTCGCCGTGCTCATGCGCAAGAGCGTCGAGCTGGCCCGCGCGCGCCACTGGGAGAGCGTGGACTACAGCCAGTCCTTCGGCCGCGGCATGGACCGCGAGATGATCGGCCGCTACGTGAACGCCTGGGTGAACGACTTCACCGTGGATCCGGGGCCGCGCGGACGCGCGGCGGTGAAGAAGCTGCTGGGCCTCGAGCCGGTCTGGATCCAGGGCTGAGGGGGGCTCACAAGGCGCAAGGACCACCCGCCCAGGTGGTCCGTTGTGTTGTTGTTGACTCAGAGGTTGTTTTTGATCGAGGATGGGTCGCCCCCCCGCCCGGGAAGGTTTCGAGCCTGAGGTGAGGGTGCTTCGAGGTGAACAGGTTTTCAGGTTCTTGATGCGGGACTGAGTCGCGCGCACCCAAGGCCGGCCGCTCCCGCCCCTTCATCGGAGGGCGCATGACCGGTTGTGGCGTATGTTCCTGCGGAGGCGCGACCAGCGAGGTGGACCTGATGCTGCGCCTGGATGAGACCATCCAACAGTACCAGGCGGTGCCCGGCGGCCTCATCCCCGTGCTCCAGATCGCACAGGGCATCTATGGCCACCTGCCCGAGCCCGCCCTGATGCGGATCTGCTCGGGTCTCAACAAGCCCTACAGCGAAGTGGCAGGGGTGGTGAGCTTCTACAGCTTCTTCTCCACGGAGCCCCGGGGGCGGCACACCATCCGGGTGTGCCTCGGCACGGCCTGCTACGTGCGGGGTGCCAACCGGGTGCTGGCGGGCCTTAAGCAGACCCTGGGCATCGAGGTGGGCCAGACCACGCCCAACCTCCAGTTCACACTGGAGGTGGCGCGCTGCCTGGGCGCCTGCGGCATCGCCCCGGCCTGCATGGTGGACAGCGTGGTCCACCAGAGCATCAAGCCCAACCAGATCGCTTCGATCCTCCAGTCCTACGAGTGAGCGGGGAGGTTGCCATGACGCGAATCCAGGCCCTTCATCTCTGTTCCGGCGCCGGCTGTGTGGCCGCGGGCGCAGTGCCGCTGGCCATGGCCCTCCGGGAGGCGCTGAACAGGCGGGGTCTCGACGTGAGGATCGTGGAGACCGGCTGCCTGGGTCCCTGTGCCGGCGGGCCGGTGCTGCTCTGCGAGCCCGAGGGCATCCTGTACCAGAAGATCGCACTCACGGACGTGGACGAGATCGTCGAGCGCACGGTGGCACGGGGCGAGGTCATCGAGCGGCTGACCTGGCGAAGGGCCGACAGCGGCGAGGCCATGGCCCGGGTGACCGACAATCCCTTCTTCCAGCGGCAGGTGAAGATCGCCCTCCGGAACTGCGGGGTGATCGATCCCCTGAGCATCGACGACGCCATCGCCCACCAGGGCTACGAAGCCCTGAAGAAAGTGCTGCGCACCATGTCCAGCGACGAGGTCATCGCCGAGGTCAAGGCCTCGGGACTGCGCGGGCGGGGCGGGGCGGGCTTTCCCACGGCGCTCAAGTGGGAGCTGTGCCGCCGTTCCCGGGGGACGGTGAAATACGTGCTCTGCAACGCCGACGAGGGCGATCCGGGCGCCTTCATGGACCGAAGCCTGCTGGAGGGCGATCCCCACAGCGTCATCGAGGCCATGGTCATCGCTGGCTATGCCATCGGGGCGGGGCAGGGTTACGTCTACGTGCGGGCCGAATACCCGCTGGCCGTGGCTCGCCTGGAAATCGCCATCCAGCAGGCCCGGCAGCGGGGCTTCCTGGGGGCGAACATCCTGGGCAGCGGCTTCTCCTTCGACCTGGAGATCCGCATGGGCTCCGGCGCCTTCGTGTGCGGCGAGGAGACGGCCCTCATGACTTCCATCGAGGGCAAGCGCGGCGAGCCGCGCCCCAGGCCGCCCTTCCCGGCCCAGGCGGGGCTCTGGGGCAAGCCCAGCATGCTGAACAACGTGGAGACCTACGCGAACATTCCCGCCATCATTCTGCGCGGGGCCGCCTGGTATGCGAGCTTCGGTACTGAGCAATCGAAGGGTACGAAGGTCTTCGCCCTGGCAGGCGCCGTGCGGAACACGGGCCTGGTGGAGATCCCCATCGGCACGCCGCTGGGCGACATCATCTACGAGCTGGGCGGCGGCATCCCCAACGGCAAGAAGTTCAAGGCGGCCCAGCTGGGTGGTCCCTCGGGTGGCTGCATCCCCGTGCAGCACCTGAACGTGCCGGTGGACTACGAGGCCCTGCAGGATCTGGGCGCCATCATGGGATCGGGCGGCCTCATCGTCATGGACGAGGACACCTGCATGGTGGACATGGCGCGCTTCTTCCTCGACTTCGTGCAGGACGAGTCCTGCGGGAAGTGCCCGCCCTGCCGCATCGGCAGCAGGCGGATGCTGGAGATCGTGGACCGCATCTGCACCGGCAAGGGCGAAGAGGGCGACATCGAGAAGCTGGAGGAGCTGGGCCGCATCATCCGCGAGACCTCCCTCTGCGGCCTGGGCCAGACGGCGCCCAACCCGGTGCTGTCCACCATCCGCCACTTCCGCGCCGAGTACGAGGCCCACATCCAAGACAAGCGCTGTCCTGCGGGCGTGTGCCCCGAGCTGGTGCGGGCGCCGTGTCAGAGCGCCTGCCCGGCCAATGTGGACGTGCCGGGCTTCATCTCCCTGGTGGGCCAGGGCCGCATCGCCGAGGCCCTGCGCCTGCACCGCGAGCGCAACCCCTTCGCCGCCGTTTGCGCCCGGGTCTGCTTCCACACCTGCGAGGACAAGTGCCGCCGGGGCATGGTGGACGAGGCCCTCTCCATCCGTGGCATCAAGCGCTTCATGGTGGACGAGGAAGCTACCATGCAGCATCCCGAGGTGCGGCTCAGCGAGACCAACGCCAAGCGGAAGGTGGCCATCATCGGCGCCGGTCCCGCGGGCCTTTCCTGCGCGTACTTCCTGGCCCGGCTGGGCTACCGGCCCCAGGTCTTCGAGGCCGAATCCCGCCCCGGCGGCATGCCCGTCCAGACCATCCCCGCCTACCGCCTGCCGCGGGAGATCCTCTCCCAGGAAGTGCGCATGATCGAGCGGCTGGGGGTGCACATCGAGACCGACAGGCGCCTGGGCCTGGACTTCAGCCTCCAGGACCTGCGCGACCGCGGCTTCGAGGCCGTGTTCCTGGGCGTGGGCGCGCCCCTGGGCCAGCACCTGGGCATCCCGGGCGAAGAGGCCGCGGGCGTCGACGACGCTATCCGCTTCCTGCGGGAGTACAACATCCGCGGCTCCGTGCCCGTGGGCCAGCAGGTGGTCGTCATCGGGGGCGGCAATGCGGCCATCGATACGGCCCGCACGGCCATCCGCCTGGGGGCCGAATCCGTGACGGTGCTCTACCGCCGCACCCGGGAGGAGATGCCCGCCTACGCCGAAGAGATCGATGAGGCCGAGCACGAAGGGGTGAAGATCCGGGTGCTCACGGCCCCTCTGGAGATCCTCACCTGGGATGGCCTGGTGACGGGCGTGTCCTGCCAGGCCATGGTCCTCGGCGAGTTCGACGGAAGCGGCCGACGCCGCCCCAAGGCGGGACCGGATGCGCCCTTCGTGGTGCCGGCCGACCAGGTGATCACCGCCATCGGCCAGCGGCTGGAACGAGCGGCGGTGATGGGCGACCTGGAGGTGGACCTCAACCGGGACGGCTTCATCGCGGCCGATCCTCACACGGGGCGGACCTCCCTCGACTGGCTCTACAGCGCCGGCGATGCCGTGACGGGACCCTCCTCAGTCGTGGGAGCCGTGGCCGGAGGCGAGCGCGCGGCCGTGGCGATCGACGCCCAGTTCACGGGCGCCGAGCATGCCTTCTGGCAGAAGGAGAAGGCCTGCGCGGTGCCCTTCGATCCCAATGCGGAGCCCGTGTGCCATCCGCGCGCCCACATGGAACTGCTGCCCGTGGAGCGCCGCCGCGAGAACTTCAGCGAAGTGGAGCAGTCCTGGACCGAACAGGTCGCCGTCTGCGAAGCCAGGCGCTGCCTGCGGTGCGACTACCGGGAATCTGGGAACTGAGCGCCCATGCGCTATGCCTCGTCATTCCCCGACCAACCAAGCGTTCCTTCCTTCTCCCGAGCCAGGGGACTTCGATGATCAAGCTCACCATCGACCACAGTGACGTGAGGGTGCCCGAGGGCACCACGGTGCTCAATGCGGCCCGGCAGGCGGGCATCCGCATCCCGTCCCTCTGCTACCTGGAAGGGGTCCACGTGGTGGGCGGCTGCCGGGTCTGCCTGGTGGAAGTCGAAGGGGCCAAGGCCCTGCAGGCCTCCTGCTCCATGCCGGTTTCGGAGGGCTTGCGGATTCGCACCAGCACGCCCAAGGTGCGGGCCGCCCGGCGCACGGTGATGGAACTCCTGCTCTCGGACCATGACGGCGACTGCCAGACCTGCGGCCGCTCCGACGACTGCGAGTTCCTGGCGGTGGCGCGGGACCTGGACATCCGCGATCTGCATTTCACAGGGGCCAAGCACCACCGCCTCGTGGACGAAAGCACGCCCGCGCTGGTGCGCGACTCGGCCAAGTGCATCATGTGCCGCCGTTGCATCACCGTCTGCGGCGAGCTCCAGGCCACGGGGGCCCTATCGGCCCAGGACCGGGGCTTCGAGTGCGTGGCGGCCCCGGCCTTCGGCCAGAACCTGGACCGCGTGGCCTGCGTGCAGTGTGGCCAGTGTGTGGCAGTCTGTCCCACGGCGGCCATCACGGAGCGGGACCACATCGAGCGGGTCTGGGAGGCTCTCGGCGATCCCACCAAGCATGTCGTCGTGCAGACGGCCCCCGCCATCCGCGCAGGCCTGGGCGAGTGCTTCGGCCTGCCCCCGGGCACCCTGGTCACGGGCCGCATGGCGGCGGCCTTGCGCCGCCTGGGCTTCCATGCCGTCTTCGACACCAACTTCGCGGCGGACCTGACGATCCTGGAAGAGGGCACCGAGCTGCTCATGCGGCTCAAAGCGGCCATGGTGGAGCACAAGCCCGTGGCCCTGCCCCAGTTCACCAGCTGCTGCCCAGGCTGGATCAAGTTCGCGGAGTACTTCCATCCGGACCTGCTCCCGAACCTCTCCACGGCCAAGTCGCCCCAACAGATGTTCGGGGCCCTGGCCAAGACCTGGTACGCCCAGTCCATCGGTCGGCGCCCGGAAGACATCTACGTGGTGTCGGTGATGCCCTGCACGGCCAAGAAGTTCGAGGCCCAGCGGCCCGAGATGAACGCCAGCGGCTGCCAGGACGTGGACGCGGTGCTCACAACCCGCGAGCTGGGGCGCATGATCACTCAGTCCGGCCTGGACTTCACGGCCCTGCCCGACGAAGCCATGGACCAGCCCCTGGGACTCAGCTCTGGCGCGGCCGACATCTTCGCGAACACCGGCGGCGTCATGGAGGCAGCCCTACGCACGGTCTGGTGCCTGATCACCGGCACGCCGTTCCCCTTCGAGAAGCTGCACGTGGCGCCCATCGAGGGGATGGAGGGCGTGAAGGAGATGGCCATCACCATTCCCGACGCGGTGCCCGAGTGGGCCTTCCTGAAGGGCCAGACCCTGAAGGTGGCCGTCGCCCATGGGCTGGCCAACGCCAACCGCCTCATCGAGCAGGTGCAGTCTGGCCAGAAGGCCTACCACTTCATCGAGGTGATGTCGTGCTCTGGCGGGTGCATCGGGGGTGGTGGCCAGCCCCGGTTCACCACCAACGAGGTGCGCCGCGAGCGCATGAAGGCCATCTTTGCCGAGGACGAGGGCAAGGTCGTGCGGATGTCCCACGACAACCCGGCCATCGCGGAGCTCTACCGCGACTTCCTGGGCGCGCCCCTGGGGGAGACCTCCCACCACCTGCTGCACACCCACTACGAGCCACGAGGCGTCCACCACTGAAAGGCCCTGGCAGGACAGGGCCGTTGGGCGTAGCCTTGGGACCCACCCCGGATGTCCCATGCCCGCTCACCGTGTCAGCAGCCCCGTGGATGCCTCCCCGGACACGGTATGGGCGGTGCTGCTCGACAAGATGGCGCATCCCCAGCGCTACATTGAGGACGCCCTGGATGCCGAGATCCTGGACCGGGACGACGGTTCCGTGGTCCGCCAGCTGGTGCTTCCGGGTGGCGTCTCCTTCCACGAGCACATCTCCTCCGACTCTGTGGCCCGCACCATCACCTTCACCCTGCTGGACCACCCACTCTACGAAGGGACGGTCATCAACCGGCTCCTTCAGGCCCCGGCGGGCGGCGTCGAGCTGGTCTTCGAGCTCGATTGGCGGCCCCGCCCCGGGTGCGTGGACGACCGCGGCCCCGAAGGGCTGCCCGCGCTGATCCAGAGTTCCATCCTGCACACCAAGCGCATCGCCGAGGCCCTGGAGAATGGCGCCTAGTTCCGGCCTGCCTCCAACCGGATCGTCACGCGCTGCTGCCGGCCTTCGCGCTCGATGTCGAGCTGGGCCGAACTTCCCAGCGGCAGGGCTTCGACCGCGTCCAACAGGCTGTCCCAGTCCTCCACTGTGCGGCCGTTCACAGCCTGGATGAGGTCGCCCGGGAGGACTCGGCGCCCCTCGGCGCCCACCCCCTGCAGGCCTGCCCTGGCCGCGGCTCCGCCCCGGATGACCTTGCCGACCATCACGCCCTTCTGGGGGCCGAAGGCGCGCTCCACCAGGCGGGGCGCCACGGGCTCGAAGCCCAGGTCCGGGCGCTCCAGGCGACCCCGGGCGATGAGCTGGGGCACCACGCGGTTCACGGTGTCCACGGGCACGGCGAAACCGATGCCGGCGCTGGCGCCGCTGGGGCTCTGGATGGCGGTGTTCACGCCAATGAGGCGGCCGGCGCTGTCGAGCAGCGGGCCGCCGCTGTTGCCGGGGTTGATTGCCGCATCGGTCTGGATCACGCCGCTGATGCGGCGCCTGGTCGTGCTCTGGATCTCCCGGCCCAGGGCGGACACCACTCCGGTGGTGAGGGTCTGGTCCAGCCCGAAGGGGTTGCCGATGGCCAGCACCGCCTGGCCCACCAGCAGGTCGGCGCTGGTGCCCAGGGGGATCGGGCGCAGCTTCGGTGGTGTCTTCGCCAGCAGCAGTACCGCCAGGTCCTTGTCCGGCGCGCCGCCCACATAGGCAGCCTCGTGGCGGCTGCCATCCGCCAGGGTGATGTAGGCTCGGGTAGCGCCCTGGATGACGTGGAAGTTGGTGACCACGTGCCCCTGCTCGTCCCAGATGAAGCCCGTGCCCGAACCCGCGGGCACCTCCACCACGTCGAAGCCGAAGAAGTCGCGGCTGCGCTCCTCCGTGGTGGTGATGTAGACCACGCTGGGAGCGGCCTCCTTGAAGCGCCGGATGGGCACCAGCTCCCACTCGGGCAGCGTCCCCCGAGGCTCCACGGCCCGCGACCTCGCCACACTGGGCGTGAGCGCGTGTCCGCACCAGCCGGCGAAGATGCCAGCCAACAGCAAACCGACGACCAGCATGCTCCGTCGCATGGAACCTCCAGGGCGGCCCCCAATCTATCCAGCCAACAAAAAGTGTCAAGAGATGTCATTCAAGGAGTTAACAAAAATTATGGAACCTTCTTGACACATGATTAACAAACACTAAGATTTTATTCGGTAACAGAAGCATGATGATTCCGTTGCCCATCTCCCATAGGAGGACTTCATGAGCATTCTTCGGACCCGCACCCCCCAGGCCACTCCGGCTACGGCCGCGACCCTTGAGCCCTTCCGTCTCATGCGCGACTTCCTGCGCTGGGATCCGCTCCTGGACTACAACCTCGGCGCCCCGACGGCCTTCATGCCCAGCTTCGACGTGAAGGAGACGCCGGACGCCTATCAGTTCAGGGCGGACCTTCCCGGCATCCTCGAAGCCGAACTGGAGATCAGCCTGGAAGGCAGCCGCCTCACCGTCGCCGGCAAGCGCGAGGAGGAACTGGCGAAGGAAGGAGAGCGCATCCACCTCTCCGAGCGCAGCCATGGCCGCTTCAGCCGCACCTTCACCCTCCCCGAAGATGTGGAAGGCGAGAAGGTGGTGGCGGAGCTCCGCAACGGCGTCCTGACCCTCATGGTACCCAAGCGCCCGGAGGTGCGACCCCGCAAGATCAATGTCAGCCTCGGGTGAATGCTGTCCGGGGGTCCTCCTCGCAGCGCACGCGCTGCAAGGATCTATGGGCGCGCTGCGCGCACACCCCCGGAGCCCCCGCGCAAAGGCCCGGCAGAGCCGGGCCTTTGCTTTTTTTCAACGCCGAACCTGTTTGACGTTAGTTGTAGAAGAAATTTGGCGGTCCGAAGGTGCCCGGCGTGGTGCCGCTGTTGAGCCGGACCACAATGTCGCCGTCCGCCAGCACAAGGTCCGGATGGCCGTCCCCATCCATGTCCGCGATGGCCACGCCCATGGGGCCCCAGGCACCGCGGTAGTCGACGGCGCCCTGGAAGACGCCCGGAGTCGCGGCGGCGGGCGGGGTCTGGAGGAAGACGGACACAGCGCCGGGATCGCCCGGCAGCCCCTCGCAGGCCACGGCGATGTCGGGCTTGCCGTCGCCGTTGAGATCGCCCACGGCCAGGGCCACGGCCCGGTAGCCGGTGTTGTAGTGCACGGGCGCGGCGAAGGTGCCGGGGGCGCCCTGGAGCAGCACACTCAGGCCCTGCGTGTCGGGACTGACGGATCCGCCGAAGTTCGCCGTGAGCAGATCGAGCTTCCCGTCGCCGTTGAGGTCTGCCGCGCGGATGGCGGCCGGCTGGACCCCCGTGGCGTAGGCCACGGCCGGGGCAACCACGCCGGCGCTCGTTTGCAGCAGCACTGAAATGGTGTTGGCGGAGGTGGCCACGGCGATATCAGCGAAGCCGTTGCCATCCAGGTCGGCCACGGTGACGGCCTGCGGACTCCCGCCCACCGCGTAGCTCACCGGGGCTGCGAAGGACACCGTGTTCGGGGTCGGGTTGATGGGGGAAACCTGAGGGAAGACCAGCACGGTGGGAGCGGGAAGCGGGGTGCCGGTGGGAGAAGGCACGAAGCCGGCGGCCACCACGACATCCATGAGGCCATCCCCGTTCAGGTCGCCCACGGCCACGTCCAGAGGGATGCGGTCTGGAGTGGAGAGCAGGATGGCCGGCAGGAAGTAGCCGGGCCTGGCGGAATCCGCCAGGCGCACGCTGACCGTGTGGTCGTCGGCGTTCGCCACCACCAGATCCGGCCGGCCATCGCCGTTCACGTCCTGGGCCACGAGGTTGGCGGGGCTCCGGCCCACGCCGAAGCGGGTGGGCAGCACAAAGGCTCCCGCGGAGGACTGGAGCCGGGTGGACACATAGCCCTGAGCGGGGGCTCCGTCGAAGTCGGTGGACACCACCCCGAGGATGTCGGGCAGGCCGTTGGCGTCGATGTCGGCCACGGCGATGGCGTTCACCAGGTAGCCGGAGGTGTGGCCCTCAGTGTTCGAGCTTGAACAGCCCAGCAGGCCGAGGATGCCGATGGAGCCAAGGAGAAGACGGTGGCGCATGGTCATGGGGAACTCCGTGAACCTTGAGGAGTAAAATTTGGGAGGTTGGAGGAGGCTGCGCAAGGGGGCAGGATTTGGACTCCCGCGGTCCCGTTCAGGTTGAACGCTCAGATTTCCTCGACTGTCACGCCCCATGTGACAAGTTCCCGGGGCAGCAGGGCGGGCCAGTAGGCCACGATCTCCTGGGCCTTGGGGCGCCCACCGGCGAACCCGGTGACGCCCGCCGGGCCCGCCGTCACCAGGGGCGCGAGCTCGCGGCCGAAGCGCTCCACCTTCCGGCGATCTGGATCCTTCACACTAAGGCGCAGCACGATCTCGGCGGGCTCCACCGGGGCCGGGGCGATGCCCGCATGGACCGTGCTGGCACCCAAAAATTCGGCGTCCGTGTGCTCGTAGTCGAAGCCCGCGGCCTTCAGGCGCTTCCAGACGATGTCGGCACAGAGCTGGGCCTTCTCCAGGGCCCGGGGACCGCTGAGCACCAGCTGGCCGGTGGCCTTGTAGCCCTTCAGGTAGGCGCCGCTCACCTTGAGGAAGGGGGTGCGGGGCTTGCCCTGGATGCCGCTCACCCGGACCCGGTCGGGTCCGGCCTGCTCCAGGCGGATGCTGGTGAAGTCCGCCACCACGTCGGGCGTGATGTAGTGGTGCGGATCCCCCATCTCGTAGACCAGCTGCTCGCTCACGGTGTCCACCGTGACCATGCCGCCGGTGCCCGCATGCTTGGTCACCACGAAGGTGCCGTCCGCTGAGCACTCGGCGATGGGGTAGCCCACGTTCCAGAGCTCGGGTACCTCCCACCAGCGCGTAAAGTTGCCCCCGGTGCTCTGGGCGCCGCACTCGAGGATGTGCCCGGCCACGGTACCGGCGGCGAGGCGGTCCCAGTCGTCGGCCGCCCACTGGAACTCGTGGATCAGGGGCGCCAGGGTGAGCCCGGGGTCCGTGCAGCGGCCGGTGAGCACGATGTCGGCGCCGGTCTCCAGGGCCTCCACCATGGCCTGGGTCTGGAGGTATACATTGGCGCTGAGGATCTCGCGGGGCGCGTCGAAGAGGCCCTCGTCCGTGTCCATGTTCGCCAGCCTCAGGCCCTGCGCCTGGAACTCGGGCAGCCGGGCCAGCACATCGTCCCCGGTCACGGTGGCGATCTTCAGACCGGTGACACCGAGCTGCTTCGCCACTTTCAGCACCGCCGTGCGGCAGGCCTCGGGATTCACGCCACCGGCATTGGCCACCACACGGATGCCCTTGGCCTTCAGCTGGGGGAGCACCCGCTTCATGAGGTCCACGAAATCCGTCGCGTAGCCGAGCTGGGAGTCTTTGCGGCGCTGCTTCTGCATGATGGAGAGGGTGACCTCGGCCAGGTAGTCCAGGGTCAGATAGTCGATGCCGCCAGCCTCCACGAGCCGCACCGGGGCATCGATGCTGTCGCCCCAGAAGCCTTGGCCATTGGCGATGCGGACGAGCTTGGACATGAAGACTCCGGGGAACGGCTCTCCAGTCTAGTGGCTTCGCGTCTTTTCCAGCAGGTGGTCCACCCCGTGGACGTAATAGTCCAGCAGGGGCGCCTTGTGCGCGGGCAGCAACAGGTGGCCATCCTCCGGCACGAGGATGCGCCGGAGGAGGAGCACGCGCAGGCCCACGTCGAAGGCCCGCTGGAACGAGCCCCGGGGCAGGTAGAGGGGCAGGCCCCGTTCCTGGGCGGCGGCGAACACGTCGAGGAGGTGATCGCGCAGCTGGGCCCGACCCGGGGCGGGATCGTTCATGCTGCGGTAGGCCCAGGCCACGGCGGCCACGGGCGTGATGGGCACCTCCTCGCCCAGGGCCCGGGCCAGGGAGTCGGCGAAGGCCTCCAGCAGCGGCTTCCGGGCCTCCCAATCCAGGGTGCGGAGGTCGGCACCTTCCAGCGCGGCCTGGGCATGGATGGGCTGGCCGAAGTTCGCCACCGCGTAGCCGAAGCGGTGGAAGCGGCGGGTGGCGCCGCGCCAGACCAGGCCCAGCAGCCAGAGGGAGGTCCTCCGGATGAGCGCCAGCGGGGTGCGTCGCGGCTTGCCCAGGGACTCTCGCACCAGGTTGCTGTCCTCCACCACGCGGTCGTAGTTGATGCCCACCGGGATGAAGACCAGGTCCTTCGCCCCGGCGCGGAGCATGTAGTCCAGCAGGCCGAGCTTGGGGGCCTGCAGCCGCCCGTCCCGGCTCAACCCCCCCTCGATGAAGATGCCCTGGGTGGTACCCTGGGCCACGGCCCGCTGCACGTAGCGCTCCAGCACGGCGTGGTAGAGCGGATCGCGGAAGCGGCGCCGCACGAAGAAGGACCCGAAGCTGCGGAAGAGGCGCTCCAGGGGCCAGACCCGGGCCCACTCGCCCACCGCATACGAAATGGAGACGCGGTTGGCCAGGAGGAAGGCCACCAGCAGATAGTCCGCGTTGCTGCGGTGGTTCATGACGTAGACCACGGAGGCGTCCCGGGGAATGCGGTTCAGGGCGGCCTCTGCGCTGCGGCCGATGCGCACGCGGTAGCAGGTGCGCAGCAGCCAGCCTGCGAGGTTCTTCCCGAACGTGTAGGTGGTGATGAGGTTGAAATTCGGGATGATCTCGTCGAGGTAGAGGCTCACGTCCGCCAGTAGGCTGGCCTCGTCCCGGCCTGAAGTCTCGGCCTGCTCCGCGATCCGCGCCCGGAGCTCGGGATCGGCCAGCAGGTCCAGCTTGAGTCGCTGCTTCCGGGTGACGGTGACCGGGTTCAGCCGGAAGCCCAGCTCCCGCCGGGTCCGCAGGGCGTGGCGCCAAGACCAGCGGCGCAGGGCCCGGCGGAAGATCCGGCGGAACAGGATCAGCACCACCAGCCCCGCCAGGGCGAGGAACCACCACCAGTGTCTGGGAATCATGGGGGGAGTATGACCCCGTCAGTTACCAGGGGGGAGCGCGAACTTCGGGTCGAGGGCAGTCAGGGGTTCGCAGGTGGACCCGTTACTTGGCGCCCAGCACGCGCAGGCCGATGCCGAGGGCCATGGGGAGCAGCACGCAGAGGAGCGCCCCCGCAGTCTTCATGCGGACCAGGTGCCGCAGGGCGAGGTAGGTGAGCACGGCTTCGACCAGGTAGAAGAGGTCCAGCGTGTAGAAGAAGGCCTGGAGCTTGATGCTTTCGGTGTGGAGGAAGTAGCCCAGGGAGGTGGGGGCGATCTTGTCGGGCGTGAGGCCGCCGATGGGGCGCACCAAGCAGATCACCACGATCAGCAGCATCTGGGGCAGCTTCACCAAGCTGGGGACCACCGCTGCGCTCAGGGCTTGGGCGTAGCTGGGGGCGCCGTCCTCGGGCAGGGCCTTGCCGATCAGCCAGTAGAACAGCGCCACGAGGGCCATGGCGGCGGCGGTGCCGAACAGGGCGCCCAGGATGCTGAAGGGCAGGATGAACTTCTTCTGCATCTCGATGATCATGTCGATCTGCGAGGACTGGACCTGGGGGTTGCGCTCCAGGATGGGCCGCAGCATCTCGTCCACGTCCACCTTGAGGCCCCAGGCCACGGTGATGACCAGGGCAAAGGCGATGAGCAGGCCCAGGGCCCAGCCCCAGCTCGGGGCCTTGCTCAGCCGCTGGAAGAGCTCCACGGGCGCGGTGAACACGCCCATGATCTGGTCCAGCAGGCCCGGGGCCTCGGGACGCGGTGCTTCAGGCTGGTTGCCGTACAGGGATTCAGGCTGGTCGCTCATGGGGGCTCCGTGGCTTACACGATAGAGGGGGCTGGCTGCCATTGTCGCAGGCCACCGCCCAACGGCAGGATCCAGCCGCCGGCTGGAGTGGCGTTCCCGGGGGATGGGCCCTGACAATTCGTCAATAAATCATTGAGAAACCTGACAACGGTGCCCGGCGGGACTAGAGTTTTAGTCCTTGCACCTCGCCCGTCCCCACTCAACCCATCCGGAGGTCCCATGGCCACCCTCGCCGACAAGTCCGAAGCGCTGATCGCCCAGGAGAACCAGTTCGGCGCGCACAACTACCATCCCCTGGATGTCGTCTGCACCAAGGGCGAGGGCGTCTTCCTCACCGACGTGGACGGCAAGAAGTACATGGATTTCCTGGCGGCCTACTCCGCCGTGAACCAGGGCCACAACCACCCCAAGATCGGCGAGGCCATGATCGCCCAGATAAAGACGCTGGCCCTCACCAGCCGCGCCTTCCGCAACGACCAGTTCCCCCCGCTGCTCGAAAAGCTCTGCAAGCTGACCGGCTTCGACAAGGCCCTGCTGATGAACAGCGGCGCCGAGGCTGTGGAGACCGCCATCAAGGCCATGCGCAAGTGGGGCTATGACAAGAAGGGCATCGAGTACGGCAAGGCCGAGATCATCGTGGCCGATGGCAACTTCCACGGTCGCACCACCACCATCGTGGGCTTCAGCACCGACCCCGACAGCACCAGTCGCTTCGGCCCCTTCACCCCCGGCTTCGTGATCGTGCCCTACGGCGATCTGGAGGCGGTTAAGAACGCCATCAACCCGAACACCTGCGCCATCTTCATGGAACCCATCCAGGGCGAGGGCGGCGTGGTCATCCCGCCCGACGGCTTCCTCAAGGGCCTACGCGAGGTCGCCACCGCCAACCACTGCCTGCTGGTGCTGGACGAGATCCAGTCCGGCCTGGGCCGCACGGGCAAGCTGTTCGCCTTCGAGCACGAGGGCATCCGTCCCGACGGCATCACCATCGGCAAGGCCCTCAGCGGCGGCTACTACCCCGTGAGCGCCTTCCTGGCCAGCGACGAAGTGATGGATGTGTTCACGCCTGGCATCCACGGCAGCACCTATGGCGGCAACCCGCTGGCCTGCGCCGTAGCCAGCGCTGCCCTGGACGTGCTGGTCGACGAGAAGTTGGTGGAGCGCGCCGCCGAATTGGGCGAGCACTTCGCCAAGCGCTTGCGCGGCCTGAAGTCCGACAAGGTGGAGCTCGTGCGCGTGCGCGGCCTCTGGGCCGGCGTGCAACTCAAGGAGAGCGCCGGCAAGGCCCGCCCCTATTGCTACGCCCTCAAGGATCGCGGCATGCTCGCGAAGGACACGCACGAGCAGATCATCCGCCTCGCGCCGCCCCTCGTGATCACCAAGGAGCAGATCGACTGGGCGGTGGATCAGATCGAGGCGGTGCTCGCCTAGCCCAGGCGCATTGCGTCACCATGCTGGAGGGGTGGGTGGTACGGCCATCCATCCCTCCAGTGGTTCTGAAGGAGGAGTCATGTCCCAGGGGCGCGTCGAGTCCATCCACATCAGTGCCGCCGCAGAGGCGACCATGCGGAGCGTGGAGCAGGTCATGGCCCTGGCCGGCGTGGGGCTGGAAGGCGACCGCTACGCCACCCGCTCTGGCAGCTTCTCGGCCAAGCCCAAACCCGGCCGCCAGATCACCCTCATCGAGGCCGAGGCCATCGAGGCGCTGGAGCGGGAGCTGGGCATGGTGCTGGCGCCCGGGGAAACCCGCCGCAACCTCATCACCCGGGGGGTCGCGCTGAACCATCTGGTGGGACGCGAGTTCACCGTGGGCGGGGTGCGCCTGCTCGGCCACGAGCTCTGCGAACCCTGCGGCGACCTGGCGCGCATGACGGGCAAGCCCCAGATCCTCCCTGGGCTCGTGCACAGGGGGGGGCTGCGGGCGGAGATCCTTGAAGGCGGCCCCATCCGTGTAGGGGACCTGATCGGCTGAAGCAGGCCTGGTCGCAGCGGATCGTTGTTGATCCATGGATCGCTTTGACGGATGCTGGAGCCGCTCCGCGGGCATCTGCCTGCGACTTCGGAGGGCCTGCCCTCCAGGGAGGTCCGCCATGCGCGCCACCGGTCTGGCACTTGCCCTCGGATGTGTCCTCGGGGCCCAGGTTCCCGAGCGCCCCACGGAGGCGTTCTTCAAGGGAGACCCGACCCAGGTGATGCTGGCCTGCGCCGAGCGGGCCGCGAGTCTCAAGCCCAGGAAGGACCGTGTGCTGGCCCAGGTCGGCCGGGCGCACCTCATAGCCGGGGACCGGACCAAGGCGGAGTCCTATTTCTCGAGGGTGGTCGGCGGAGACGGGGAGGCCTTCCGGTGGATGGGCCAGGCCTGGCTGGAGTGCGGCCATCCCAAGGTGGGTGTGGCCACGCTGCTCAAGGTCGCCGAGCAGGATCCCGCCGCCAAAAACATCCAGCGCGACGCGGCCGTGGTCCTCATGGATGCGGGGTTCGCCAAGGAGGCCGACGAGGTCATGACCGGGGCCTTCCGGGTGGCGCCCCGCGACTGGCAGAACGTGACCGCCTTCGGCCGCGCCTGCCTCCGCCAGAAGAGGCAGGACCTGGCGGCCATCTGGTTCGAGCGGATCATGACGACCCGGCGCAAGACGGAGGGCCTCTGGAACGAGATCGCCCTGGCCTTCGCGGATCAGGGGGTGGAGCGATGAGCGCCCGCGGCTGGATGGATCCCATCTGCCTTGGCCTGCTGCTCCTGGTTCCAGCCTCAGCGCAGGTGCCCAAGGTCCCCGATGCGGCCTTCTTCTCCCAGGACCGGAAGGTGCTGATGCGGCAATGCGCCGAGGAGGCCCTACGCCTGGATCCCAAGGACTCGCACCTGTTGGTGGAGTACGGTGACACCCTGCTCGCGCTCGGGGAACGCCCCAAGGCGGAGGAGGCCTTCGCGAAAGCCGTCTCCGCGAAGCCCGATGACCCCCAGACCCACCACCTCATCGGCCTCGCATGGCTCCGCAAGGGCTTCCGGCCGGAGGCCCTGAAGGCCTACGATGCCATGGTCTCCGTGGAGCTCTCTGGGCGGTACGAGCGGCTCAAGAACATCCTCAACAAGGCCGCCGTGGACCTCATCGCCGCCGGGGAGGTGAAGGTGGCCGCGGACTACCAGGAGCGCAGCTACCAGTTGGACAAGTCCGACGCCAACAACTTCCTGGAGTTCGGCCGTGCCGCCCTCCTGGCGGGAGAGAAGGATCTGGCCGCCCTCTACTTCGCCCGGGCCGCGAAGGCCGATCCCGATGACGTGGACGTGTGGCTGGAGGTCGCCAATGCCCATGCCGCTGTGCTGCTGCGGAATGCCAAGCAACCGGCAGCCAAGTAGGGCAGAGGGGGCCCAGACTCGCAGTGCCACTGATGCCTTGCCTGGGGGTTTCAGCCTTTCCGGGAGGGTGTCCGGAACCGCGCCAGCAGCAGCCCCGCGACTCCGGCGATGAGGAAGGTGCCCAGCCAGACGCTCCTCGGGCCGACCTTGGCATAGGCCAGGACGCCCAGCCAGGGGCCCAGGGCCAGGGCGGCGGCGAAGGCCAGGGAGAGCAGGCCCATGTACTCGCCCCTGCGGTCCGGGGGGGCCAGGGTGGCCACGGCGTCGCTCATGGCGGGAAACAGGATCATCTCGCCGAAGGTCCAGATCACTGTCGTGAGGATGAGGCTGGTGTAGGTGGTGGCCCAGGCCGTGAGACCAAAGCCGACGGCGAGGCAGAGCGAGCCCAGGAGCAGCAGCCGGCCATGGCGCCAGTGGCCCATGGCGAGGTTCAGGGGCACTTCGAGCGCCACGATCAGGAGGGTGTTCACCGTGAACAGGAGGCCGAAGAAACGGCTGCCCAGGCCGAGGTCGCGCACCACCCAGAGGGGGAAGGTGCCCTCGATCTGGAAGAACACCATCAGCGCCGGGATGAAGGGCAGCAGCAGGAAGAGCAAGTGCCGGTCCCGCCAGGGACTGCCGCCGGGGGTGTGGTCGTGGGGCAGGCTGGGCGCGGGCGGGGCCTTCAGCAGGAGGGTCAGCAGGGCCGCCCCGGCCAGGGTGCTGAGGCCGTCGGTCCAGAAGACCCAGCGGTAGCTGTGGTGGGCGATGAGGCCGCCCATGGCCGGACCCACGGCCATGCCCAGGTTCACTGCCAGGCGGTGGAGGGCGAAGACCGCCTTGCGTTTCTCGGGTAGGGCGAGGCCCGTGAGCAGGGCCATGGCGCTGGGCCAGAAGGCCTGGGTGAGGCCCGCCCACAGAAAGATCAGCGCGAAGAGCATGGGCTTGGTGGTGGCGTAGGGCAGGATCAGCAGCAGGGCGCCGGAGGTCCAGAGGCTCGCCTTCAGGACGTGGACATGGCCCAGCCGGTCCGCCAGGCGGCCGGAGAAGGGTCCTGCCGTCAGGGCGCCGGCGCCGTAGACCATCATCCCGTAGCCCGCTTCCGCCGGCGTCCAGCGGCGGCCCTCGGTGAGATACAGCACCAGAAAGGGCAGGGCCATGGTGCCCAGGCGGTTGATCAGAGTGCTGGCGCAGACCAGCCAGACTTCGCGGGGCAGGCCGCGCAGGCCGCGCCAGGGGTTCACGGGCGGGGGCCGCGTTCGCGGCCGCTGCGGCACCACTCGCTCCAACTGCCCACATAGAGGGCGGCGCCGGGGAGGCCTGCCACCTCCAGGGCCAGCAGCGTATGGCAGGCGGTGACCCCGCTGCCGCAGTGGACGGCGAGGCGCTCCGGCGGTGTGCCATCCAGCAGTGGGCTGTACAGGGCGCGCAAGATCTCGGGGCTCTTGAAGCAGCCGTCGGGTTCGAGGTTCTCGTTCCAGGGCAGGTTCAGCGAGCCGGGGATGTGGCCGGCCAGGGGGTCGAAGGGCTCCGTATGGCCGTGCCAGCGCTCCCGGGAGCGGACATCCAGCAACTTGTGACCGCGATCCTTCCGCAGAGTTTCCACCGCCTCCGCGTCCACGGTGGGAAGCTGCCAGCTCTTCGCCGGATAGGGTGCGCGCCCAGTCACGGTGGTGGGTTCGGAGGTCAGGGTCATCCCGGCCCTGAGGGCCCCCGGAAGCCCTCCGTCCAGCACGTGGACCTCCTCGTGGCCCAGGGCCCGCAGCATCCACCAGAGTCGGGCCGCCGCGTTGCCGCCGCCGGCCGCATCGTAGAGCACGACCCTGGTGGAAGGACCGATGCCCCAGGCGCCCACCTGAGCGGCGAAGGGAGGTAAAGCGGGCAGGGGATGGCGGCCTCCCCTGGCCGGGTCGTGACCGGGCTCCGAGGCGCTGCTGAGCTGGCGATTGAGATCCGCGTGCAGGGCTTCCGGCAGGTGACCCGCCGCGAAGTCGGCGGGGTCCGGGCGGGCATCCAGGAGGCGGACCGAGGCAAGCTGGGAGCGAAGGTCGGAAGCAGAGATCAGGCTCATCCCCCCAGTATGAAGCGGTCGAGCGGGACGGTACTCTGAAGCCTGCCCTTAGATCTCGGGCAACGCCTGCGTTGCCAGAGGAAGCCCTGGAGGACCCATGTCCGACACCTACGTTCCCGAATCCCGCTGGCGCATGGCAGCAGCAGCCCTGCTGGTGGGTGGGGGGCTCCTTCTCGGTGGGGTGGCCTTGGTTCGAGGGGTGTTCGGTGGGGGAAGCGAGGGCGCGTCCACCGGAACGGACGTGAGCCGCGTCGCCTTCCGGGATGCCGAGGGCAACCGCCGCACGCTGGCCGAGTTCAGAGGCAAGGTGGTGCTGGTGGACGTCTGGGCCACCTGGTGCGGACCCTGCCGCCAGTCGCTGCCCGAGGTCGCGCAGTTGCAGAAGGCCGGTGGAGACCGCTATGTCGTCCTGCCCATCTCCGTGGACCGCGGGGGGTGGGGGGATGTGAAGCCCTTTTTGACCCAGAACCCCCAGTTGGGGCTCACGGCCTACCTTCCGGATGGCGGCGGGGCTCTGGAGCCCTTCGGCGAGATCCGGGGCATCCCGACGACGCTGGTCATCGACCGGCAGGGCCGGCTCCTGAAACGCTGGTCCGGCTACGGGGAGGGGTTGGCGAAGCGGGCCCTGGAGGAGGCCCTGACGGGCCGGTGACCATGACCCCTCGGGCTTCGAGCGGCTGGCGGGTCTGGGGTCGTCCCATGGCCTGGCTGGCCCTGGCCATCTTCGGCCCTCTGCTTCTGCTGCCCACGCCCCTGCGCGTCGTCGCCCAGGGCTGGCTCGTGCTTCTGACTCTGGCGACCTGGGTGTTCCTGGTGGGAGCCCTCGTGGGCGCCATGACCCACGCTTCGATGCCCGCCCTCTCCATGGTCGAGCGTCTGGTGCGGAGGTGGGTGGCCTGGTGCTCGCCTGAACCGGAGCGACTCTGGCTGCAGTGGGCCCGGGAGGCACACCATCCCGCCCTCGGGCGTCTCTACCTGGAGCGGGCCGTCCTTTTGGGTGGGCGTGAGGCGCAGTTCCACGAGGCCCTGGTGTTCCTGGAGGGCGGCCTGGGTCCCGGCGGCCAGACTGCTGGCGTACACCGGCTCCGGCGGGCCGCCCTGAGGGGGCATCCCGAGGCCGCCTTCCGCCTGGCCGAGGCGCTGCGGACCGGGCAGGGCCAGGTCCTCGGGGATGCTGCCGAAGCGGAGACCTGGTACCAGCGCTCGGCCGCCATGGGGTTTGGCCCGGCGGCGGCCTGGCTGGCCCGGGCCCATGCGGTCGGTGATGGCGTTCCGGTAGACGAGGCCAAGGCCCGGCACTGGGCCCGGGTCGCCGCGGACCTGCAGCCCCATCCCCCGCTCTCGCACAACCTCCTGCGCCACGATGCGGCCCCGGTCGATGCCTTCGTGCGGGCCTCGGCCGCCACGCTGCAGCGGCTGGAGACGGCCGCGGACCGGGTGGTCGCCCACCGGGCGGGGCGCTGGGGCCTGCTCCTGGGAGGGCTGCTCCTGGGTGGGTTGGGGCTGCTCGTGCTCGGCTCCTTCTTCTGGGCGGGTTCCTCCGGCCTTCACCACATGCCCTTGCTGATGCTGGCGCCCCTGCTCCTCATGCTTGGGTGGCAGGCCTGGCAGATGCGAAAGGACCGGCCCCGGAGCGGTCGGGATCGTCTCCTGGAAGCTGCGGAGGCTGGTGATTCTGAGGCCTGCCACCGCCTCGGGCTGGCCTACCGCCAGGGCAGCTCCACCCGGCTCAGGGACGACCACAGCGCCGTCCTCTGGTTCCGCAAGGCCGCTGAGCTGGGCCATCGGGAGGCCATGTTGGCGCTCTCGGAGGCCTACCTGGGCGGACATGGGATCCTGCGGGATGCCCGGGAGGCCGCCCGCTGGGCCGAGGCGGCCCGCCGCGAGTCAACTTCCTGAGACCATGGCCCGATGATGATGGCAGGGGGAGTCATGTCCCGGTCTTGGTTGGTGTTGGCGCTGCTGCTCACCCTTGCGGGGTGCAAGGAGGATCCGCGTCGCATCGAGAACGAGAACCTGGGCATCGCGGCCACGTTCCCGGGACCGCCCAAGCTGCACCGGCACACGGACCCCGGGCCCTTCGGCGACGTGGAGTGGTTCGACCTGGCCATGAGCCCGGCGGGCCGCCTGGATGAGACCTTCAGCGTCGCGGTGGGCAACCTCCCTCCGGGGGACAAGGGTGGCACCACGCCCCGGGAGATCCTCACCACCTACCAGAACTTCCTCGGCTACCGCTTCGGTGCACTCCAGCGCACGGAGCTGCCCGCGGCCAAGGGACCCGGATTCCGCTACAAGGTGAAGAGTCCCAATGGCGGAGTGGTCGAAGGCGTCGTGGTGGTGCGCCGGGGGAGGCTGCACCACGCCCAGGCCATCGTAAGGAAGGAAGGCGACCCCCGCACCGAGGCCTTCCTGGGCGACCTGGAGGTCCGGACGCGCTGAGTCGGTCGCGGTTCAGGAGTGTTCCAGCAGCGACGCCTCCACGGCGGCGACCAGGTGTTCGGCCTCGGCGTCGGGCGCCAGGCTCGGGTGCGTGCCCGGAACGGCCTCGCCAATGCATACAAAGGGCATACCGGCGGCCTGGGCTGCAAGCAGGTCGTGGGGGCGATCACCCACGTAGAGATGGGGACCCGGTCCGCCGCCCAGGGCCCGTTTCAGGAGACCAGCCCGGTCGTGGCGGGGCAACGAGCCCAGCCTCGGAATGCTCGGGTCCACGCCCAGCGCCTCGGCCTTGAAGGCCAACAATCCGGGTGCATTGCCGGAGACGAGCCAGACCTGCCGCGTGGCGGCCAGCCGGTGCATGCCCTCCAGGACACCCTCGAACCTCAGTGCCTGCTGGGCCCCCGGGGCGAAGGTGACACGGAACCGCGCCACGCAGGCGTCCTCGTAAGCGGCGTACCCCGCTTCGTCCAGGTCGCGGCCGAAGCGCATTCGGTGCAGGTCGTCCACGATCTCCCAGTCCGTGGAGCCCTGGCAGAGCCGCAGCTGCTCCACTGTGGGGGTCGCCCCCCACAGCGCGCCCAGCGCCTCGCGCAGCAGCACGAAGCCGGAGCTAAAGTGCCCTAGGGTCCCGTCGAGGTCAAAGCAGATCGGCACGTACGCTCTCCCACGCTGGCCCAGGATCGCACGGGATGGCACCCTGGAAGGGAAGGTGGTAACCCGTGCGCCGGTTGATCGTTCTGCTCCTCCTGACCCTCTCGCTGCCCATCCGCGCCCAGGATGGGCTCCGCTATCGGATCCAGCTCTGGATGCGCGGGGACGCGCAGCCGATGGAGGCCAGGTTTAGGCTCCACTCGACGGCCGGAACCCGCAGTCACAACAAGGTCCAGAAGCCCCGCATGGGTGGGTGGCGTCTGGAGGCGGACCGCACGGAGGGCACGCCCTATGCGCAGGTGATGCTGCTGGGCCGGGCCGAACGCCTGCTCTACCTCGCCGGCCCCTCGCCTCAGACCCGGCCCGAGCCCATCGCCCTCCGCTTCGGCCACCGCAGCCTGCCCGTATGGAGCCTCGAGATGCCGCGGAACCTTCATGCCTCCACCGTGCTGGTGGAGGTGGCACCCAGGCTGCTCGCCCTCTGCGACTTCAGCGTGCGGTTCGAGCAGGGGGACATCACCCGGCTGGAGCTGCACCTGGAAGGGCTGGATGGAACGGCCGGGCTCGCGCCGGCGGAAGCCGGGACCACACTGCTCAGCACGCTCCAGGCCTGGGCGCTGGAGGCCGGGCAGGCCGTCGAGAGCAGCGTGACGGTGCGCTGAGGCTTCGTTCTACAGCACCGTCAGGGTCGTGGTCTTCTTCGTCTGGGACGAGGCGCCGAAGCCGGAGTTGCGGTCCTCGCTGGTGGTGCGCACAGCCACGAGGCGGTTGCCGATGCGGGTGAACTGGAGTTCCTGAGTGTTGCCACCCTCGAAGCTGATGAACATGCGGCTGCCCTTGTAGCTCACGCTGCTGGAGAAGGCCAGGGGCAGGCCGTCCGCACCGACCCACACCTTGGCTTCAACTTTCAGTTCCTTGAGATACTTCTTCTGGCTCTCGGGGATCTTCGGCGTCAGCTTCAGCACTAGGAGCCTGGCGGACTTGCCCTGCCAGGTGTCGGCCTTCTCCTCCTGGACCTGGGCCTGGGCCAGGTCGCGCAGCAGGGCCTCGGCGTGGTTCAGGGCTTCCCCGACCTCGAGGGGATCCACGTTGCGCAGCGCGGTGCGGGTGGGGGCCGGACGATCGGGTTCGCGTTCCTGGGCGGCGAGCTCCTTTGCGGCCTGCTGGAGGGTGCCCCGGCCCCAGGTCACCTTGAGGCCCTGGGGGCCGTCCTCGAGCTGCGCCGTGACCTTCCCCTGGCTGATCACGGGCTTCTTGTCATCCATGGTCTGCCGCCAGAAGCTGTGGTCCAGGGTGGCCTTCACCGGTTCGGCACCCTGAAGCTTCTGCAGGGACGACCTCAGGTCGTCCAGGCCAGTTGCCCCGATGGGCAAGGCCAGGGATAGCAGAAGGATGGGCAGGCGCATGGTGGCTCCGGGGCGGTCCAGGGATGCCGAAGCTACGGCCCGAGGTTCCCGGAGGTTATCCTGAAACCCGGGGGAAGCATGCCGTTCAGGGATGAATGCGGGGTTTTCGGGATCTGCCGGCAGACGGAAGCCTCCCGCCAGACCTACCTGGGCCTCTACGCCCTCCAGCACCGCGGCCAGGAGGCTGCTGGCATCTGCTCCGGCGACGAGCAGGGCCTCCACCTGCACAAGGCCCAGGGCTATGTGGCAGACGTGTTCACCGAGGCGGTGCTGGACGCCCTACCCGGCGATGGGGCCATTGGTCACACGCGCTACTCCACCACGGGCGGCAACGTGGCCTCGGCCGCCCACCCCTTTCTCATCCACGGCCGCTTCGGCCAGGTGGCCCTGTGCCACAACGGCAACCTCACCAACACAGAGGCGCTCCGCGAGCGCCTCATCGCGGATGGCCACACCTTCACCAGTCCCTCCGACAGCGAGGTCCTGCTGGCCCTCATCAACCGGGCGCAGGCCAGCACCCTCGAAGACGCTGTGGTCGCGGCCCTTCAGGAAGCCAAGGGGGCCTTTTCGCTGCTGATCCTCACCGACGATGCACTCATCGCGGCGCGGGATCCCCACGGCTTCCGGCCCCTGGCCATGGGCCACATGGGCGAGACCCACGCCTTCAGCTCGGAGACTTGCGCCTTCGACCTGGTGGGCGCCACCTACGACCGCGATGTGGCGCCCGGGGAGATGGTGGTGGTCTCGCGGAGGACTGGCGAGATCCGCTCCCGGTTCCCCCTGCCCAAGGTGGATCCCAGGCCCTGCGTGTTCGAGCACATCTACTTCGCCCGGCCGGATTCTCTGGTCTACGGCCAGAGCGTCATGGTGGCCCGGCGCGAGATGGGGCGCCGCCTGGCCCTGCGCCATCCCGTGGAGGCTGATCTGATCGTGCCCGTGCCGGACAGCGGCGTGAGCGCGGCCCTGGGCTATTCCGAGCAGTCCGGCATCCCCTTCGACTTCGGCATCATCCGCAACCACTACGTGGGCCGCACCTTCATCGAGCCTAAGCAGAACATCCGCAGCTTTGGCGTGAAGGTGAAGCTGAACCCCGTTCGGCACCTGCTGGCGGGCAAGCGCGTGGTGCTGGTGGATGACAGCATCGTGCGCGGCACCACCAGCAAGAAGATCGTGCAGATGGTCCGCGAGGCCGGTGCCAGCGAGGTGCACATGCGCATCGCCTGCCCGCCCACCACGCACTCCTGCTTCTACGGCATCGACACGCCCAAGCGCCAGCACCTCATCGCCTCGTATATGCCGCTGAAGGAGATCACCGAGTTCGTGGAGGCCGACACCCTCGGCTACCTCGAGCTGGAGGACCTCGAAGGCTGCATGGGCGACGATGGCTCGGGCTTCTGCTATGCCTGCTTCACCGGCGAATACCCGGTGGCGCCGTCGGGGATGTAGTTCAGGGGAGCACGCTGCAGCGGATGGTCTCCTGCGCGCTGAAGGACTTGCCCACGGCGGAGCCCTGCACATCCGAACGCTCTTCCAGCACCAGGAGCCGGCCCTGGTTGAGCTGATAGCGAATGTGGATGTTCACCTTGGTCCAGACGCTGGCCACAAGCAGCACCCGGGCCTTGATCTCGATCCGCTGGTCCATGGCGAGGGGCACGCCATCCGCCCCGATCCAGACCGTGGCCTCGTGGGTCGCCTTCTTGAGGGTGGCCTTCGCCTCCGCATCCAGGGCCAGGTCCATGACCAGGTTCAGGCGGCGGGCTGGTTTGCCCTCCCGGGTCTCGGGTTTCTCCTCCACCAGGCGGGCCTTGTCGAGCTGCTCGAGGAGCGCCACCGCCGGATGCAGGATCCCCTGAAACGAGCTCTCCCCTTTCCTGCCCGTGGCAGCGCCCGGGTTCGACTTCTTCGCCGGGGCCACGGGGCGGCTGTCTTCCAGGATCTTGGCACCCTCGGGCCCATCCTCCAGCCGCACCGTGCGGCGCTCGAGGCGATCCTTGCCCCCCTCGAACTCCCGGCTCTCCTCCTCGATGTGGACACGGACCTTCGGGGCCTGGGGCAGGGCCTTCAGGGCCGCCTTCAGGTCGGTGAGGCCGTCCGCCTGCAGGAGGGTGCCGCACAGGGCCAGGGCGGTGGCGAGGATCAGACGGGTCATCGGGGCTCCGGGATGAATGGCCTACGGGCCTGGGGCGGCCCGTGGTTAGCTGGAGCCATGTCCGGCACCGGTCCCTCAGGGACGCCCCAGGCGCGATTCGAGGATGGTCTCCGCTTCCTCGCGGCGGCCCTCGCCCTGGAAATCGACCATCGCCACAGCGCGGCCATCGTCTCGGCCGGCTGCGATGCCATCCAGTGCTTCCTCGCTGTCTTCGAGGCGGCCGCCCGGCACCACCTGCCGGATCCGGACGGCGCGACGGCCCGTCTGCGCGGCCAGCTGGAGGCCCTGCTCACGCCCAGGCAGAGCCCCGAGGCGGCGGCCCGCCATGCCCTCGAGGCGGCCAGGCTGGCCCGGGATCAGGCGTCGCTCCTACTGCCGCGGCTCCTTGGCTGAGATCAGAAGTCCAGACGGCCCAGCGGGACATTTTGCGGAACCGGATTCCCGCCGAAGCGGTCCACCGGCAGGGTGGCCGACGCCAGATTGCCTGCTGGCATGGCGGCTCCTTGAGAGTGCCAGAACCGTCGGAGGTCCTCCCGGAACCAGACGATGAACTCCTGGAAAGCCACCTGGCGGAGCTCCTCCCGGGTGAGTTCCCCGAACACCTCCACCACGGCCGAGGCGCCGGCCTCGGGCAGGCGGAAGGTCTTCCAGGGTTTCGGAGCACCCTCCGACTGTGTCAGGATCGTGGCGAGGAAAGCGCCATCGCGCCCCGGCAAGGGTGGCTCCCCAGCCAGGAGGCCGGAGGCGAGGCAGAGGCAGAGCAGGACGCGCATGGACTTGAAATGGTGCCATGCGGGGCGAGGTTCCCGGGGGAGGTATTCCGTCCGGAGTCCAGGCTCCGGACTCAGTAAACTCACCCCATGCCCATCGCCATCCTAGGACCCACGGCCTCCGGCAAATCCGCCGTGGCAGTGGCCGTGGCGCGCCGCCTGGGCGGTGCGGTGGTCAATGGCGATCCCTTCCAGGCTATCCAGGGACTGGCCATCGGCACCGGGCAGCCGGATGCGGCCGAGCAGGGCGGCGTGGCGCACCTGGGCTATGGGGTGCTGCCCCTGTCGGCCCGGCCCAACCCCAAGGCCTTCGGAGCGCTGGTCCGGGGGTGGCTGGCCGAGACTGCTGACCCGGTGCTGGTGACGGGATCCGGTCTGTACCTGCGGGGCATCTGGGACCAGCTCTCGGATCTTCCCGAGGTGGACCCGGCTCAGGTGGACCGGGTGCGAACCTGGGGCGTCCGGCTGGGCATGCCCGTGCTCCACCGCTACCTGGCCGCCGTGGATCCGGCCCGCGCCGCGGCCCTGCATCCCCACGACAGCGCCCGGGTCCAGCGGGCCCTGGCCCTCCACCTGGCGACCGGAGGCGCCCCTTCAGGTCTGCTCTCCGGGCCGGCCACCGATGTTCCCCCCGGATGGCGGGTCCTGGTGGTCGCCCCCGGCCGTGAGCGGCGGCGCGAGCGCGTGGTGGCTCGGGTGGCCGCCCAGCTGGAGTCAGGCTGGCTGGAGGAGGTGGCGGGTCTGGTGGCTGCAGGCCATGCCGATGACCTGATCGCCCTGAGGCCCCTGGGCTATGCGGCCTGGATGGCGGGCGGCGACCTCCAGGCGGCCCGGCACCAGGTGATCCTGGAGACCCAGGCCTATGCCAAGCGACAGGCCACCTGGTTCCGCAACCAGCTGCCGGCGGCTCCGACCTGGGATCCGGATCTCGAGCCGCTGGAGGCGGCCTTCGAACGCCTGGGGCTGCGATGAGGCCGGGGATCTGGTACGAGGGCCGGACCTCGCTGGAGCTGCTGCAGGGGGAAAGCTGGGCCTGGATCGGGCTGCGCTCCGCCGATGGCCTGAACCGCCTGCACAGCGACCTGCTGGTGGCCCTGGACCAGCTGTTCATCGAGCTGCGCTGGGCGGGCACGCGCCGGGTGGCGCTCAGTGGCGCGGGGTGGATGGCAGGCGTGCCGTCCGGGCTTTGCCTGGACAGCACGCAGGGGGCTCCGGGGGGGACATCGCGAGCATCAGCGAGCAGGCGGTCCCCCCGGGCTGCGTTGGCACGCGGGCATCACTTTTCCGCCGGAGCCGACCTGCATGAAGTGGGCGCGCTGGATGCCGTCTCCGCCGATCCCTTCTCCCGGCGGGGTCAGAGGGTCATGGCGCACCTGCTCTGGCCCGGCTGGCATAGCCTCACGGTGATCTCTGGCGTGGCCATGGGGGGAGGCTGCGACCTCGCGCTGCACGGCCAGGAACGCTGGGCCGTGGCGGCCGATGGCGAAGGCAGGCATGGCCTGCGTCTGGCCCACCCGGCCGCGAGGCATGGCATCCTCACAGGGTTCGGCGGCACCGTGCGGCTTCCGGAGCTCCTGGGGCGAGACGGGGCGGATCGTCTGTTCCGGCACTTCGAGACCTGGGGTGAGGAGACAGCCCAGGCTTCGGGCGCCGTGCACAGGATCCTCGATTCCCACTGTGTCGAGGGGGAGGCGCGGGCGTGGTTGGCCGCTAGCGGTTCGCCGCGGCGATGAAGGCCGGAATGCTGAGGGCGGCCAGGAGGCCGCAGCAGCAGAGCAGGAAGAGGGGCGTCAACACGGCGCAGATGCCACGCCAGGTATCGGTTTTGTGCATCCGGGCGAGGCCCATGCCGGTGACGATCAGGCCGGCGATCTGGATGAGAACCCCGATCAAGGGGATGAACCCGCCGAGCTGCAGGAAGGCATGGGCATACCCGTAGGCGCGGATGCTCTGACCGGTGCCGACGCCCGGCCGGAGTCCGCCCCACATCCAGAGGAAGAAGTGGTTGAGCGCGCCGCCGATGACCATCCCCAGGAAGCTGAAGAGCGGCAGGAGCAGCAGCAGTGCGCCAAAGATCAGGGGCAGGACCGCCGCCACGGCCTTGCCGCCGCCCTTTCCCGTCTGCTCGAGCGCCGCGAACATGGCGCCCACCCCGAGGAGGGAGAAGGCCAAGGCCGCGAGCAGGAACGCCGGGATGGAGAGCAGCAGGAGGAAGCGCCAGGGCGCGCCCAGACCTTCGGTGACGGGCACGCGGTCGAACAACTCGAAGGGGTTGCTGAACACCAGCCGGAACATGCCGCCCACCCGGGACCAGAAGGTCGGGAAGGCTTCGGGATCCTCGAAGGGCACGGGCCGAAGGGCCGGGGCGAACGCGGGGGACTCCTCGGTGAAGGGGGGCGGCAGGTGCACCGCGGGCTCATTCAGCTGAATGACCGGGGGGATCGCGTCATTGGGGCCGGTGATGTCGCTCATCCGTCGCTCCAGAGGTTGAGGTACGCTATCACGCTTCGCGGAAGTCCCTGGGCCGCAGCCCCAGCTTCTCCAGGCGGGAGAGCAGGGTGGAGGGCGCTAGGTCCGCCAGGGCCGCGGCCCCGTCGGAACCCGCGATCTTGCCCTGCGTGTGCTGGAGGAGGCGCTCCAGATAGGCACGCTCCTGGGCCTCCCAGGTGAGGGGGCGGCTGGACCGCTCGCCCCGGGCGGGCAGGGCGCCCGGTGGAAGCTTCAGGTCCCGGCCCGTCGAGAGGATCGCCGCACGCTCCAGCACGTTGTGCAACTCCCGCACGTTGCCCGGCCATGTGTAGGCCTCCAGTTGCTCACGCACCCCCGGCGGCAGCGGCACGGCCGGACGGCGGTTCTCCCGGGCGAAGCGGTCCAGGAACCCTTCCGCCAGGGCGGCGATGTCCTGGGGCCGCTCGCGGAGGGGTGGCAGGTGGATGGGGAATACGCTGAGTCGGTAGAAGAGGTCCTCACGGAACCTGCCCTCGGCCACCGCCACCCGGAGGTCTGTGTGGGTGGCGGCCACCAGCCGCACATCCACCTTGCGGGACTTCTCGCTGCCGAGTGGATCGACCTCCTTCTCCTGGATGGCGCGCAGCAGCTTGGGCTGGAGGTCCAGGGGCAGGTCGCCGATCTCGTCGAGGAAGAGCGTGCCCCCGTCTGCCAGCTCGAACCGTCCCTTGCGGGCGGCGGCCGCGCCGCTGAAGGCGCCCCTCACGTGCCCGAAGAGCTCGGACTCGAAGAGGGTGGCCGGCAGGGCGCTGCAGTTCACCTTGATGAAGGGCTTCTCGCGGCGGGGCGAGAGGTGGTGGAGGGTCTGGGCCACCTTCTCCTTACCAGTACCGGTCTCACCGGTGATGAGCACCGTGGCGGCGGTGGCCGCCACCTGCCGCACCTGGTCGAGGATGCCCCGCATGGCAACACTCTCGGCACGGAGGGGTTCCTGCAGCACGTCCCGGCGCTGCACCTCGCGGAAGTAGCTGACCTCCTCCGCGAGGCTGCGCTCCCGCTCGGCCAGCCGGGCCAGGTGCTCAGCCTGCTTGAGGCCCAGGGCCAGCAGCGAGGCGAAGACGCCCACGTGGTGGAGTACGCTGGCCGGGTACTGTCGGCAGACCATGGCGTCGAGGGTCATGAGTCCGAACGTCTCACCCCGGCTGCGCAACGGCGCCACCAGGCAACTGTGCCCATGGGGCATCTCCAGGAGGCCGTGGAAGGTGTCCTCACCGGGGTCGTCCTCTTCGAAGGTGGCGGGCCTGGAGCGGGCCTTGAGGGCGTTCTGGAGGCGCAGGTTGCCGCGCACGGGAATGCGGGCCTCCGCCAGCTGGGGCGTGGCGAGGGGGCCGACGGCGTGGGCCACCCGGAGGCTGTCGCCGTCCCGCAGCAGGACTGTGGCCAGGTCGTAGGGCACCAGCTGGCCAAGCCGCTCGAAGGCGTGGGCCACCATGCGGTCGGGCTCCTCGCCCAGGGTGAGGAGTGCGCCGGCCTCTTCCACCAGGCGGGCCCCCGTGAGGGCGGCGTCGAGATCCGGGATGGGCACGGGTACCTCCGGGCCTGATTCTCGGTATTTCGAGAGGCAGGTCAAGGGGCTTCCGCCTTGGAGAATCACATCCGTCCTTCGAAAGGTATACTTCGGGATCACCCTTCCTAAGGAAGCGCTTGTCCTCCGACGCCACCCACTTCGGTTCCTATCGGTTGCTCTCTCCCCTTGGGGAAGGTGCCATGGGCGAGGTCTGGCGGGCCCTGGACCTGCGGCTGGAGCGCGAGGTGGCGCTCAAGATCCTGAAGGATGCCGATGACCTCCGGCGGAAGGCGCTCATCGGCGAGGCCAAGCTGGCCTGCCAGCTGAACCACCCGAACATCGCCCACATCTACGACGCTGGCGAGGTGGACGGCACGCCCTACATTGCGATGGAGCTGGTGGAGGGGCGCACTTTGCGGGCCCTGGTGGGTCGGCCCCTGGAGGCGGAGGCCCTTCAAGATTTGGCCCGGCAGGCGGCCTCGGCGCTGTCCCATGCCCACCAGAAGGGCATCGTCCATCGGGACATCAAGCCGGAGAACCTGTTGCTGACCAACGAGGGTCAGCTGAAGATCCTCGACTTCGGCATCGCGCGGCGGGGCGCCGAGGAACTGGGCCTCGGCCCCACCTCGCACCACCTGACCCTGGTGGAGCGCACGGCGCCGGGCTACAGCCAGGGAACCCCGGCCTACATGAGTCCCGAGCAGGCCAATGGCCAGGCTCTCACCGGGCAGTCGGACCAGTTCAGCCTGGGCGTGGTGCTCTACGAGCTGGCCACGGGCGTGCACCCCTTCCTGCGCGGCAACCTGGTGGACACCCTCTACGCCGTGACCCGGGACGAACCCCGCCCGCTGGCCGAACTGCGGCCCGACCTGCCCCGCACGGTGCAGGACGCCATCCACCGGCTGATGGCCAAGTCCTCCAAGGACCGCTTCCCGAACCTGCAGGCCCTGGCGATGGGCCTCTCGGAGAACATCGCTACGGCCGCGGTGCCCCACCTAAGCCATCCAGTGGCGCTGCTCCGAAGGCGTCGCCGCTGGGTTTGGCCCCTGGCCTCGGCGGTCGCGGGCCTGGGCCTCGTCGCCTTGGCGGGCTTCGCGTGGTCGCAGCGCAGCGATGGCACCGGCCTGGGCGAAGCGCGCCGGGCCTCCCGCGAAGACTTCACCAAGGGGCGGCGCGTGGTGGCCATCCTGCCCCTGGAGCAGATGCAGCCCGATGCGGAGCACGCCTGGCTCAGCAACAGCTTTGCCGACGCCATGGCCTTCGGCCTGGTGCGGCGGGAGGACATGGCCGTCGTGGACCGGCTGCGGGTGGTGGAGGCCATGCATCAGCTGGGTGATACGCCCGGCCAGGCGCCCAAGGCTGTCGGCGAGCTGGGGCGCCAGCTCAAGGCCGAGCTGATGGTACTAGGCAGCTATCAGGTGGTGGGCGGCCAGCTCCGCATGTTCGTGCGGGTGGTGGATGCCCTGCGGGGCGCGACCCTGCACCAGTTCCAGATGGACCGGCCCGTGGCCGACCTGCTGAAGCTCGAGGACGAGCTCCAGCAGCGACTGCCCCAGGAGATGGGGTTGGGCAGCGACCCCGGCTCCCTGCGCTCCCAGGCCAAGCTGCCGCGGACGCGTGAGCTCTACACCAAGGCCCTCCAGGTCATCACCGACGGGAACCAGGATTCCGTGCGCCTGGCCAACACCCTGCTCGCTTCCGCCATCGAGCTGGAACCGGACTATGCCCCGGCCCGGGCGGAGTTCGCCTGGACCCTGGCAGAGTTGGGCGCCACCACGGCGCTTGGCCAGGGCCGCTACGACGAGGCCCAGGCGCTCCTGAAGCAGGGGAGAACTGCGGCGGAGAAGGCTATCGCCCTGGACCCCAGCGCCTCCCAGGCCTATCGGGCCCTCGCGTCGATCCTCCTCCGGATGGGGGACATGGAGGGTTCCAGCCGGGCGGCCCTGCAGGCCGTGCGCCTCGATCCTGCGGACCACAAGGCCTATGACGTGCTGGCCGATGTCTTTGCCGGTCTGGAAGGCGAGGACAACCACCAGGCGGCCCGGCGCTATTTCGAGAAGTCCCTCACCCTCTTCCCCGAAGGCTGGCAGGCCCACCACCGGTTCGGCGTCCTGCTCCAGAACGAGGGCGAACTCGCCACGGCCCTCGTGCATGCGGACCGGGCCGTGGCGCTTCGACCTTCCGCAGAGTACGCCTACGTCACCGCCGCCGACGCCCTGCTGTGGATGGGCCGCACCCAGGAGGCCGAGGCGCGGCTCCGGGCCGGGCTCCGCGAGATCCCCGGCTCCAACGTGCTCCGCAGCCTCATGGCCTATACGGCCTGGGACCGGAACGACCGGCCGCTGGCCGAGACTTACCTCCGCGAGCTGGAGGGTGCTTGGCCAGCGGATCACTCCAACACCGTCCTGCTGACCGGGGTGAAGCGGGCCGTGGCCGGGGACGGCGCCGGGGCCAGGGCCGGGTTCGAAGCCTACCGGCAGAAGCTCGCGGTGGCGGATCTCTCCCAGCGGAAGCACAGCGAGCGGCGGGTCGTCTCGGTGAACCTGTATTTCATGGCCCGAATGACGGCGCGGCTGGGTGACCGCTCCGGTGCCCAGTCCATCGTGGAACTGGCGGATCGCTTCCATCCTGGCAAGCTGCACGTGGCTAAGCAGGATCCGGCCTTCCGGTAGATCCAGGCCGTCCTCAGGCGATCGATGCCCGGGCCTCGGCGACCAGGGCCTCGATGCGGGCCCGCACTGCCTTCATGAGGGACTCGCGGTCCGGGTGGTCAGAGGGCCGGACGGGTTCACCCACGACAACGGCGTAGCGCCCGGGCCTGAACCTCAAGGCACCGACCGGCAATACCTGGAAGCCCCCCACCGTGGCCATGGGGATGATGGGCACATCCGCATCCTGGGCCAAGGCGAAGCCGCCCTTCTTGAAGGGCAGGAGCTGGCCAGTGCGGCTCCGGGTGCCTTCCGGGAAGATCACCACGCTCTTGCCTCCGTGGATCTGCAAGGCGGCTTCATGGATGCTGCGAAGGGCCCGCTCCCTGTCCCTGCGGTCGATGAAGATCACACCGGCGGCCCAGGCCGCCCAGCCGATGAAGGGCATGTACTTCAACTCCTGCTTGGCGATGTAGACCGCAGGTACCGGCAAGGCGGCGACCAGGATCGGGGGGTCCATCTGGCTCTCATGGTTCGACATGAAGATCACCGGCTGGCGACCCTCCCGAATGGCCTCCGGCAGACGATTCCAGCCATAGAGTGCAAAGGGGATGCGGCAGAACCGGGCCATGCCGAGGGCAAACAGGGGACCGACCGTAAAGAAGGCGCGCCGGCGGCCGAGGAATGGCAGGGCCAGCAGGATCCCGAACACGGTCATGGGTACCGTCACCAGGGCCCAGCCCATGATCACAAACCCGCCGAATGTGGATTCCCGCCAGTTGGCCACACCGCCTCCCCGTACCGACTAAGCTAGCAGTAGTGGAGGTTCCAAGTGGATATCACCAAGCAGATCCTGGCTGATCATGCGGTGCGCAAAAGCGCCGAAGGCATCACCTGGTTCACCGCTGAGGACCTGAAGCGCCTAGGCATCCAGGATCACCTGTTCACCATCATGCAGACCGTCCAGCACACGTTGCGCCTGAAGAAGGCCCATCAGGTCGTGGAAAGCCACGGGTGCACGGACCGCTGGAGCGTCCAGGACGCCCACTGACCTGGGATCCCGGACTCCTAGGGGATCGGATCCGGTCCCCCGTGCGTCAGAGGTGAGCAGCGAATCAGCCGCCAGGTGGTGAGCAGCCCCCCGCGCAGGGTGCCATATCGCTGGATGCAGCCCAGGCCGTAGTGGCTGCACGTGGGCGTGAACTTGCACTGGGTGGGCAGGTGGCTGGAGAGGGCGGCCTGGTAGGTGCGGATCAGGCCTCGGCAGACCCAGGCCGTGGGCTGGAAGCGCACCGGCAGCAAGGCCTCGAGGACCAGGCAGAGCCCGATGGCCGCCAGGGGGTGGGACAGCAGCCAGTCCACAGACCTAGGCCTTCGCCGCATCGGCCTCGGCCTTGACCTTCCGGGCCTCCTCCAGGAAGGCGGGGACCAGATCCTCCTCCTTCACCTTGCGGATGAGTTCGCCCTTGCGGTAGATGAGTCCCTCGCCGGCGCCGCCCGCCACGCCGAGGTCGGCATCCTTGGCTTCGCCGGGGCCGTTCACCACGCAGCCCATCACCGCGTAGGTGATGTTCTCGTGGTTGATGAGCTTGAGGCCCTCCTCGATCTCGTTGGCCACGCGGTTGAGGTCGATCTGCACGCGGCCGCAGCTGGGGCAGCTCACCATGCGGAAGCCGCCGGAGCGCAGCGCCAGGGACCGCAGCATCTCGTGACCCACCCGGCACTCGTCCTCGCCTTCACCCGTGAGTGAAACGCGGATGGTGTCACCCAGGCCCTCGGCCAGGAGGATGCCCATGCCCACGCTGGAGCGGATGGTGCCGCCGAAGGGGGTTCCCGCCTCGGTGATGCCAAGGTGGAAGGGGTAGTCCACCTGCTTGGCCAGCAGCCGGTAGGCCTGTACGGTGCGGATGACGTCGCTGGCCTTGAGGCTGACTTTGATGTCGTGGAAGCCCTCCCGCTCGAGCACGTCGATGTGGCGCAGGGCGCTCTCCACCATGGCCTCGGGCGTGGCGGTGCCGAACCGGTCCAGCAGATCCTTCTCGAGGCTGCCGCCGTTGACGCCGATGCGGATGGGGATGCCCAGCGAACCCGCCTTGTCCACCACCGCCTTCACCCGATCCTGGCCCCCGATGTTGCCGGGATTGATGCGCAGGCAGGCCGCGCCGCCATCCGCAGCCACGAGGGCCAGCCGGTAATCGAAGTGAATGTCGGCCACCACCGGGATGGGGCTCCGGTCGCAGATCTCGTGGAAGACCTCGCCCGCCTTCTTGGTGGGCACGCTGACCCGCACGATCTCGCAGCCGGCATTGGCATAGCCGTAGATCTGGTTGACGGTGGCCTCCACGTCGCGGGTGTCCGTCTTGGTCATGCTCTGGACGGTGATCGGCGCATCCCCGCCCACGGGCACCTTGCCCACCAGGATCTGCCGCGTCTGGCGGCGCGGCGCGAGGGGCTGGACTTCCTGCTCGGACATGGGGCCTCGGTGAAAGACCCCAGTTTACCCACCTATGGAGGAGCGTACGCAGCGCGCGGCCCGGTGGGGCCGCGCGGCGGATTCGGCTGCGGATTAACGCTTGAGGTTCAGGGTTTCCTGCAGCAGCTCGTCGGTGGTGGTCACGATGCGCGAGTTGGCCTGGTAGCCGCGCTGGCTCACGATGAGCTTCGTGAACTCGCTGGCCACGTCCACGTTGGACAGCTCGAGGTTGGAGCCGAGGATGGCGCCGCGGCCGCCCTGGTTGGCCAGGCCGATGGTCGGCGCGCCCGAGGCCAGGGTCTGGCTCCAGTGGTTGTTGCCCGACTGCTCGAGGCCGTTCACGTTGGTGAAGCTCGACACGGCCAGCTGGGCCATCTTGAGGATCTGGCCGTTGGTGAAGGTGCCGGTGATCATGCCGTCCGAGTCCACGGTCAGGTCGCGCAGGGTGCCGGCCGGGAAGCCGTTCTGGGAGCTGCTGACCGTCGTGCTGGCGGAGCTGAGGCCCGTGAAGGTCTGGCTGCCGTCAGTGTTGATTATGTCGAAGTTGATGGTGCTGTTCGCGGCCGCACCCCCGGGCCAGGCAATGGTCAGGACGCTGTTGTCCCCCGGCACGGGCGGTGTGGGACCGCCGTTGAGGGAGGAGATCTTCCCGGTGGCGTCGAAGGTGATGCTTCCGGGCAGGGCGGGGGCGCCGGTGATCACCGCGCCGGCGGGGCCGGCCACGGCGTAGGTCCAGTCATTGCCCGCGCCCTTGGTGTAGGTGATGGTCAGGTTCTGGGAGTTGCCCAGGCTGTCGTAGACCTGGACGGCCGTCTGGAAGGTGGTGCCGGCCGTGGCGGCGGCGTTGAGGTTGACGCCCAGTGACATGTCGGTGGTGGCCTGGGCCCCGAGGGTGGCGGCGGAGACCTGGACGGGCACCATGGCGGTGGTAGTGACCACATTGCCGGCCGCATCGCGGTTCCAGCCCATGACGCTGGAGCCGTCACTGGCCACCAGGTAGCCGAGGCTGTCCCGGGTGAAGTTTCCTGCGCGGCTGAAGACCTGGGTCCCGCTTGGTGTCCGCAGCGTGAAGAAGCCGTTGCCCTGGAGGGCCATGTCAAGTGCGTTGCCCGTGGCCTGGAAGGAGGACTGAGCGAAGTCCTGGTTCACGGAGTTCGTCTGCACGCCGAGGCCGAACTGGATGGGGTTGCCGTTGCCCTGGGTGGCCGTCGCTCCCGCCGAGGCGAAGATGTCCCGGAAGGTCATGGTGGAGCCCTTGAACCCGACCGTGTTGATGTTCGACAGGTTGTTGCCGATCACGTTCAGGGCGCTCGCGTTGCTGGAGAGGCCGGAGAGGCCGGAGTAGAAGGCGGAGTAAAGGCTCATGGGTGGCTCCTTGGGTTTGGGGGCGTGTGGGGGGAAGGGGGACTAGGCGGTGATTTCGAGGACGTCGGACAGGGAGAAGACATTGCCGCCGGAGGCCAGGTAGATGCCACCGTTGCTGAAGGTCACGGCGTCCACCTTCATGCTCAGACTGGTTCGGAAGACGGCGGGTTTCCCGTCGTCAGCGGTGGCGGTCACCTCGACCTTGTAGGGTCCGTCCGGGAGGACATTGCCGCTGGCGTCTTTGCCGTCCCAGGCCATGGCGGTGAGGCCACGGTTGAGATGGCCCTGGGGAAGGGTGGCCACCACCTGTCCGTTGGCGTCCTTCACGGTCAGGGTCACGTTCGCGGCTGCGCCCAGCTCGATGTTCATGCTGGCGGCGCCTGCCTTGAGGTTGAAGCCGGAGCCATCCACCTTCACGGTCTTGCCCACCAGGCCTGCGGTCTGGGCCTGGAAGAGGCCGGCCGTCTGGGTCTGGAGACCCGTCAGCAGGCTGTTCGTCTGCTGGGCCTGCTCAAGGCTGGAGAAGCTGGTCAGCTGCTGCACCATCTGGTTCGGATCCTGCCCGGCACCCGTGGGGTCCTGGTTCTGGAGCTGAGCCACGAGCAGCTTCAGGAAGCCGTCCTTGTCCAGTGCGTTCCTGGCGGTGGTGGTCGAGGCTGAGGTGACGGTAGGTGCGGTCGTGGTGATCATGCCGGTTTGCATGGGGACCTCCAGGGAAGGGCAGAACAGGAAGCGTGCCGATCAGGCGTAGAGCTCGACGTGGTGCGGGTTCAGGACAGATGGCACCAGAGTCGCGGGTGATTCTTGCCGAGTGATGACGGGCTCCGGAACGGCGGGTTCCCGGAAGGCCGGGGCAGAGGGCGTGTCCTGGAAGGGACGGTGACCCTGCTGGAGATCGAAGCTGCCCAGTTGAAGTCCCTGTTCCCTGAGAGCCTGCTCCAGATGGGGGCGCCCTTCTCGCACCACCTGCACCGAGGCAGGCTCGGTGATCCACAGGCGGGCATGAACCTCGCCCCCCTCCACCTTCAGGTGGATCGTCACCTGGCCCAGGGAATCTGGGTGGAGCTGGAGTGAAGCTTCCTGGCTGCCGCCCTTCAGCATCCACTTGAGGCCGGTCTCCACCTGAGTGACCAGGGCCGGTGGTGGCGCTACAGGGGTTGAGGGCGCGGGGAGCGGAACGGCCGCGTCGGGAACCTGGACCCTGGAGAAGGGGTGGAGCGCTGCGAGGGGAGCGCCATCTGAAACTTGGGGCAGAACAGGCAACCCCTGGGCCTCGCGCTGCGCGGCCGGCCCATTTGACGAGGCGAGGAGTGCCTCCGGATTCTGCATGGGCGGAGCTGGGGTGCCGCCGCCCTGCGGAGAGCCTGGCTGGCGCGCGGCCGGAACCACGGGAGCCGCAGGCACCGTCAGGGGGCTCGGGAGCGAAGTCGGGGCGGCCTTAGGCGTTTCGATGGTGTGGGCTGCCTTCACATCCGCTGGCAGGATTCCGGGGGTGGGAGCTTCCAGCGGCCATGGCAGCAGCCCAGGACGGGACACCTCGTTGGCCCGGGTCGCCGGTGGGAGGCTCGTCTCGGCCGCCAACGACAGAAGGGAGGAAAGGGTGCCGGGATTGACTTCTGGGGTGCGCTGGGTGGAAGCAGGGGCAAAGGCGTTCTGCCTTGCTGAAGTCACCTGCCCCTGGCCTTCAGGCGCGATGTTGGGCAGAACCGGAAGGTTGATGGGGTCGAGCTGGGGCGCCGGTTGGACCGAGGCGGGCGCGAAGGTGCCCGGGGCTGGAACCGTCGCTCCCGCTTTGGGCTGCACCTGGCCGTCTGGTGTGGCCTTGGGCAGAGCTGAAACGTCGTTGGGATCGACCTGAGTCGTGGGCTGGGCGGAAGCGGGCGTGACGGCGGGCGGTGCGGGAACCGTCGCGTAGGGCTTCGGCAGCACTTGGCCCTCGGGTGCGGCCTTGGTCAGGGCGGGAAGGTCGATGGAATCAAGCTGTGGCGCCGGATGGGCGGAGGAAGGCGTGAAGGCGAGCGGTGCGGAAATTGTCGTGCCCGTCGTGGACTGCGACTGGCCTTCCGGTGGGGCCTTGGGCAGGGCGGGAAGGTCGATGGAATCAAGCTGGGGCGTGGGCTGGGCGGAGGAAGGCATGTAGGCGAGCGGTGCGGAAATTGTCGTGCCCGTCGTGGACTGCGACTGGCCTTCCGGTGCGGCCTTGGTCAGAACGGGAAGGTCGATGGGATCAAGCTGGGGCGCCGGTTGGGCGGAGGAAGGCGTGAATGCGAGCGGTGCGGGAACCGTCACGCCGGGTTTCTGCTGAACTTGGCCTTCGGTTGCTGCCTTGGGCAGGGCGGGAAGGTCCATGGGATCAAGCTGGGGCGCAGGCTGGGCCGAGGAAGGCGTGAAGGCGCTCGGAGCGGGAACCGCCACATCGGACTTCGACTGCACCACGCCTTCCAGTGCGACCTTGGGCAGGGCTGGAACGTCGGTGGGATCGAACTGAGTCGTTGGCTGGGTGGATGCGGGCGTGAAGGCGGGAGCGGGAACCGCCGCATCGGGCCTCGGCTGCACCTGGCCTTCCGGTGCGGCCTGGGTCAGGGCGGGAAGGTCGACGGAATCAAGCCGGGACGAGGGCTGGGCAGAGGAAGGCTTGAAGGCGCTCGGAGCGGGAACGGTCGCATCGGGCCTCGACTGCACCAGGCCTTCCGGTGCGGCCTTGGGCAGGGCGGGAAAGCCGATGGGATCAAGCTGGGGCGCAGGCGAGGCAGAGGAAGGCGTGACAACGAGCGGTGTGGGAATCGGTGCGCCGGTCTTCGACTGCACCACGCTTTCCGGTGCGGCCTCGGTCAGAGCGGAAAGGTCGATGGGATCGCGCTGGGACGCAGGAAGGGCGACGGCGGAAACACCCAGGGGCACGAGCTGGCTGGGCGCAGGGGAGCCGGGTTGGGTCTGGGCTGTTTCTGCCGAGGCTTCTGGTGCGGGTGCCCTCCAGACCTTGGTAATGGTTGGAAGGCTTGGGTGATTCTCCGGGGTTCGAGGCTGGGCGGATGGGGCAAGGGCAGGTGGGCATGAGACTGGGGCTGCCCCGGCCTGTAGGACGGACGCGGGCGCGGCCATAGGGGTCGGAGCCTGGGCTTCCGGAGCCTCCACGGCTGCCTGGGGCGGGGCCACCTCTTGGCCCTCCGCCGCGGAGCTGGCATTGGCAGAGACCGCTTTGCTCCGGCGGGCCGAGGATGGGGTGGGGCGGGTGCGCGGGGCGTTCGTGCGGAGCCCCGGGGCGACCGGATCCTCCGGGACGGCGAGGTCGGCCGAGCTGGGTGAATCCTTTGATGAGCCCAAGTCCGCTGGCTCGCCTTGGCCCTCGGGGGTCGTCTCCGCCGGGGGATTGAGGGTGAGACTGGCGGCTGGGGGCAGGAGGTAGTGCGCCATCAGCCCGGAAAACGGGCCGTGGGAACCATCAGCAACCTTGGCTTCGGGCCTTTCCGTTGCCTGCCGGTCGGGGACCGGCAGAACGGATACTCCACTGACCTGCGCCATGACCGCCTCGGTTCCGGATCATCCGGACGAGGTGCAAGCGCCAGGACCGTGCCGCGGCCATTGGGCAGAAAGGGACTATCGGCCGCTCAGGCCCCGGCAGCGGGATCCTTGGGGCGGGACATCCCGACGCGTTCAGAGAGGCGGCCCGCCAGCTTGGCATCCAGAGGTGCCAGCTGGTCCATGAGCTTGCCGGCCTTCTTTGGCGTCATGCCCGCAAGCAGGGCCACGGCGATGTCCAGGTTCTGGCCTGCCAGCTCCTTCATGGCCTGGGCCCCGGCGGCGGGATCCATGGCCTCATAGGTGCGGATGATCTGGGGATCGATGGCCGGGCGCACCTTCAGGTTCTCGACCTTGGCCAGGGCCTCCTGGACGGCCTTCTCCCGGGCCGCCAGGTCGCCGCGGTCCTTGTCCAGGGTGGCCTGCAGGGTGGTGAGGCGCTGCTCCAGTTGGCGCAGCTCGGCCTCCTTCTGGGCGATGGCCTTCTCGCGGTTCTGGAGCTGCGAGGCCAGCTCGGCGACCTTCACGCCCTCGGCCAGGGCCGCCTTCGGCTCTCCCTTGGGTTCCTGGGCCGACAGCCAGAGTACGCCTGCGGAGAGTGCAACGGGCGCCGAGATCCAGAGCAGGAAGCGGGCGTTCATGGGGACTCCTCAGGGCTAGGCACTCGGTCGGGGGTGGCGAAGGACCGCCAGCTCATCCATTTCCAGGGCCTCGCGCAGCTGCTGCTCCCTCGCGTGCTGGAGAGCCCGGCGTTCCTTGAGGCGGACGAGCATGAGGTGATCCCGGTGGGCGTGGGTCAGGGCTTCCCTCGCCGCGGCGACCTGGGCCGAGGCCTGGCGGAGCCGTTCGTAGCCTTCGAGCTGGCGGCGCTCCAGCACCACCAGGAAGCGCTCGCCGGCGCGCCAGAGCTCCAAGTCGAGCAGCTGACCTGCGGCGAGGCGGCGGGATTCGAAGAGGGCGAGGCGCTGCACCTCCAGGGACTCGAGGTAGGCCCGCACGTCGCGCTCCGCCTGGATGGCTCGAGCCAGGGCGCGTTCCGCTTCCCGCTCCAGGGCCTCCCGCAGCTTGCGGACCGGCTCGAGACGGAAGTGGAAGCGGGCGGCCATCAGGCACGCCCTTTCAAGAAGGGTGCGAGGTCGATGCCGAAGATCTGCCCCATGGCCAGCATGGCCTGGTGGTGGTCGGAACCTTCAGCCGTCGCCTGCCGGAGGAAGGACTGGATGGCCGGCTGGAACTGGATGGCCTGGTCGATGGCAGTGCTGGAGCCCTTAGTGTAGGCGCCGATCTGGATCAGGTCCTCGGCATCCTGGTAGGTGGCCATGAGGTCGCGGAGCTTGCTGGCGAGCTGCTTCTGCTCGGGAGGCGCCAGGGCGCTGAAGAGCCGGGAGAGGCTGGACAGCACATCGATGGCGGGGAAGTGGTTCTTGGAGGCCAGCTTCCGGGAGAGCACCACATGGCCATCAAGGATGCCGCGCACGGAATCGCTGATGGGCTCGTTCATGTCGTCGCCCTCGACCAGTACGGTGTAGATGCCCGTGATGGAGCCCATGCCCTCGAAGGTGCCGGCCCGCTCCATGAGGCGGGGCAGCAGGGCGAACACCGATGGGGTATAGCCCCTGGAGCTGGGCGGCTCCCCGGCGCTGAGGCCCACCTCGCGCTGGGCCATGGCGAAGCGCGTCACGCTGTCCATCATCAACAAGACGTCCTTGCCCTGGCGCATGAAGTACTCGGCCACGGTGGTGCCGGCCATTGCGCAGCGCAGGCGGAGCAGGGGACTCTGGTCGCTGGTGGACACCACCACCACGCTGCGCTTCAGCCCCTCTTCTCCCAGATCGTTCTCGATGAACTCGCGTAGTTCGCGGCCCCGCTCCCCAACCAGGGTGATCACATTCACTTCGGCGGACGTATTGCGGGCCACCATGCCCAGCAGGGTGGACTTGCCCACGCCGGAGCCGGAGAAGATGCCGACGCGCTGCCCCTTGCCAAGGGTCAGCAGGCCATCCACGGCGCGCACGCCCGTGGACAGGACCTGATCGATCCGCTTGCGTCGCATCGGGTTGGGAGGCGGTCCCTGCAGGGGCAGATGGGCCGTGGGCTCGATGGGCGGGCCGCCATCCAGGGGACGCCCGAGAGGATCGATGACGCGGCCAAGGAGGGCCTCTGCGAGGGGCAGCTCCGACTGGTGGCCGGTGCCTTCGACCCAGAGGCCGGGCCGGATGCCTTCGGTCTCTTCGATGGGCATGAGCAAGACCCGCTGGCCGGAGAAGCCGACCACCTCGGCGTGGATGAGGCGGGGCCTTCCCGCGGCATCCGCACTGTGGATCAGCATCTGCTCGCCCACGGAACAGTCCGGCCCGCTGGACTCCACCACAAGGCCCACGACCTTGGTGACCCGCCCCATCCAGTCACCCTTGGGCAACCCGCGCAGGCGGGTCGCGAGGCTGGCAAGGTCCACCACGGAGCTCACGGCGCGCCACCCTCCCGCATGCGGGCGATGAGCTGCATGAGGCGCTCGCGGCGCCGCTCCAGGCTGCCGTTCAGGATGCCGTGGGGCGCCTCGATGCGGAGGCTCCCGCGGGAGAGGCTGCCGTCCGCCGACAGGGTGAGGCCGGCATGGCCGATGAAGTGATCCCCGAGCCGCTCGAGGTCCACGGGGTTGAGGAAGATCTGCACCGGCAGTTCGCCGTCCCGCCTTCCCCGTGGCAGGGGGAAGGGCAGCTCCTCGAGGATATGCTCCATCAGGGCCTTCACGGCACCGGGTGACTGCTCGATCTGCTGCACGGCGAGGTGCTCGCCCACGGCCAGGGAGAGGGCCACGAGCTCTTCGTTCAGGGCCTCGCGCAGCATCTGGGTGGTGGCGGCCAGTTCGGTCAGGTGCTCCTCCAGCCGCGCCATGTAGGACTTGTACTGGCTTTCCCCGAACGCGTGGCCCTCCGCCTCGCCCGAGGCGAAGCCTTCTTCATAGGCCCGCCGCGCGATGTCCTGGGCCTGCCGCTCAGCCTCCTGGAGACGGTCCACGATCCGCTGCTCGACGGGAACGTGGGCGCCATTGTCGCCGAGGTCGGACGCCACGGAATCCGAGCCCTCGTCAAAGGAACCCTGTCCCATCACTGCGTCCACGGGGAAGTACGGGTAGGCCTCCAGGCGGGTGTCCCGCAGGTCCTCGGAGCGGATGAACCCCTTTCTGTTCATGGACTGTCCAGATCAGGTGACATAGTCTTCGCCTCCGCCACCGCCGATGCTGATGACGCCCTCCTCCTCCAGCTGCCGGACGATCTCCACGACTTCGTGCTGGGACTTTTCCACGTCCTTCAGTTTCACGGGGCCCATGAACTCCATCTCCTCCTTCATGAGCTCCACTGCACGGCTGGACATGTTGCGGAAGAACTGGTTCTGGAGCTCCTCGCTGGTGCCCTTCAGGGCGATGGTGAGGGTCTTCTTGTCGGCCCGCTTGAGGATCTCGGTGATGCCGTTGTCATCGATCAGCAGGATGTCGTCGAAGACGAACATGAGGTCGCGGATGCTGGCGGCCAGCTGGGGGTTCTCGGTCTCGATCTTCTCCAGCACGGCGCGGCCCGTGTTGCGGTCCATGCGGTTGAAGAGTTCAGCCACGGCGCGGACGCCGCCGTAGGCTTCCGTCGCGAACGAGCCCAGGGCTTCCAGCTTCTGCTCCAGGATGAGGCTGATGCGGCGGACGACTTCGGGACTGATCTCCTGCAGGCTGGCCATGCGCATGGCCACGTCGCTGCGGAGCACCTCGGGCAGGCTGGAGATGAGCTCCGCCGCCTGGGAGGCGTTCAGGTGGGCCAGGATCAGGGCGATGGTCTGCGGATGCTCGTTCTGGATGAACTTGGAGAGCTGCTGGGGATTGGCGCGTTCCAGGCTGGTGAATCCGGCACTGGATTCCAGAGCCTTCACGAGGCGGTCGATGATCTTGCGGGCCACTTCAGGCCCCACCGACTTGATGAGCAGCTTCTTGGCGTACTCGATGCCGCCCTGGCTGATGTAGCTGCGGGCCTGGGTCATGGTGTGGAACTCCTCCATGACCTCTTCCGCGATCTCGGGCTGCACGTGCTTGGTGATGGCGATCTCGCGGGAGATCGTCTGGATCTCATCCTCTTCGAGGTACTTGAAGATGTTGGAGGCAGTCTCGTCGCCGAGGGTGACCATGAGGACTGCGGCTTTCTGCATGCCGGTGAGTTTCGCCATGACCTACCGTCCTTCCTCGAGGAGCCAGGATCGCACCAGCGATGCCATGGTCTCGGGGTCCTCGTTCGAGCTGTCCTGGAGGCGCTTCTTGATTAGCTCACGGCGGCGTGCCTCGGGCGCGCTGAAGGCCGCGTCAGCGTTGAGTTCGGCCTCGATCTCCGCCTCGATCTCAGACATGGACTTCACCTGGATCGGCTTGCGGGTGGAACCGCCACCTGCTCCTGCCATGGAGGCTTCGCCGCCCTCGGCGCTGGCCACGCGCAGCGGTGTCGGCCGGTTGATGGCCGCCGACATCCGCCGGAGCATGGGCAGGAAGAGCATGAAGAAGACGATGAAGCCCACCACGCCCCAGGCCACATAGGGCAGGGCCTTCAAGCCGAGGTCGACCCAGAACTGTTTCTTCGCATCGGCCTCCTCCTTGGGGTTCGTCTGGAAGGTGGCAAAGGCCATGTTCTCCACGGTGAGCTCGTCGCCGCGCTTGGGCTGGATGCCCACGGCGGCGGACACCTGGTCGCGGATCTTCTTCAGCTCCTCAGCGCTGCGGGCCGTGAACTTCTGGACGGGCTCGCCCTTGGCATCCTTGTCCCAGGCGGACATGTGGTCCACGATGACCGCCAGGGTGACCCGCTTCACGGTCCCGGTGGCCTTGTCCGTGGCGCTTACTGTCTTGGTGATCTCGAAGTTGGTGGTGGTCTCCTTCTTCTCGGAGCTCTCCGTGACGTTGGCGGTGGCACCGCCCGTCGCCGGGGCCACGTTGCTGGCGGTTCCAGGCAGGCCGGCTCCCGCATCGCGTTTCTGGACCTTTTCATCCTTCTGCTGGACGCTCCGCTCCACCTGGCCCTGGGGATCGAACGTCTCCGAATTGATCTTCACTTTGTCGAAGTCCAGGTCCACGTGGGCCGTCGCGCGCACCTTGCCGATGCCGACCACGGGCTCGAGGAGTTCGGTCACCCGGCGCACCAGGTGATCCTCCTCCTCGCGGGCAACCTTCTTCTGGGCATCGCTGGCCCCCACCATGGGATCCCTGCCTGTGCGGGAGAGGATGCGGCTGAACTGGTCGATGACGACCACCTGCTCGGGCTTCAGGCCCTCCACGCTGGCCGCCACTAGGTTGACGATGGCCTGGGTGTTCTCGTCGGGGAGGATGCGTGATCCGCGGAGCTTCAAGAGGACGCTGGCCTTGGCGTCCTCTTTGTCCGTGAGGAAGGGGCTGTCGTTGGGCGGTGTGATGTGGACCGTGGCCTCGGCCACCTGCTGCAGCCCCTTGATGGTCTGAGCCAGCTGGGCCTCCATGGCCCGCCGATGGATCACCTTCTGTGAGAAATCGGTCGTGCCGAGCCCGGCATTCTCCAGTTTCTCGAAGCCCAGCTTGTCGCCGGTCAGCAGGCCATCCCCGGCGAACTTCAGGCGCAGCGGGCCCACCTTGCTCTCGGGCACCAGGATGGTGCGCTGGTCCCCACTCAACTCGTAGGGCACCTGCATCTTGTCGAGCTGGGCGACGATGGAGCTGGCCTCCTGGGAGGAAACATTGGAGACCAGGACGCCCTTGGTTTCCTGGCCTGCCCAGATGCCCAAGCCGGCCAAGGCCAGGAGCACTGTCATGGAAATGGCGAATACCATGACGCGCTGGGTGGCGCTCATGCCCTTGAAGGCGCTGGTCAGTTGTTCAGCGAGGTTCGATTCCCCGGCCATAGGCGTTCCTCAGTCAGGGGTGAGGCCGCGCCGGGAAGCTCGGCCTGCGCTACATCTGCATGCGCATGACCTCGCGGTAGGCATCGATCAATTTCGATCGGACGGCCATCATCATCTGGAAGCTAAGATCGGCCTTCTGGACTGCCAGCATGGCCGTGTGCATGTCTGCACTCTCCCCTGTCATCAAGTTCCGTGCCTCATCCTCGGCATGGGCGGAAGCCTGGTTCACTTCCTGGAGGGCCTGCTTGAGGAGGTCGCCGAAAGCCAAGTCACCGTCAGCCCCGCCCGCAGCGCTGCCCTGGCCGGATTTGGGGGTTCCGGAGAGGGGGCTGAGCGGGGTCAGCTGGGGGAAGTTCTGGAGGGGGTCCATGGGAGGCTCGGGTGAAGGGGCTTTTACACGATCGGTCGGGGGTGGCCAGGGGGCAAGTCGAAATTCCGACAGGCTACTGGACGCGGAGGATCTCCAGGGCGGAGGTGGCCATGGCCTTGGCGGAGCGGACCACGGCGATGTTGGCCTCGTAGGCGCGGCTGGCCTCGGTGAGGTTCACCATCTCGTCGGTGGGGTTGATGTTGGGGTAGCTCACGACGCCATCGGCGTTGGCGTCCGGGTGGCCCGGTTCGTAGCGTGTGAGGAAGGGTTCGTCGCTGGTGCGGATGGCGGCGACCCGGACACTGGCGTTGGCTAGGGCCCCGGAGAAGCCCAGGTCCTGCGCCTGGAAAACCGCATCCCGGCGGCGGAAGGGGCCGCCCTCCTTGGTCCGGGTGGTCTCGCTGTTGGCGACGTTGGAGGCGATGAGCTGGACCCGCAGCCGCTGGGCGGCCATGCCGGAGCTCGCGATGTCATAGATCTGGGAGATGCTCATCAGTGCGCCACCGCTTCTCGGATGAGGGAATAGAGCTTCCGGAGCTCGACCTGCATGAAGGTGGAGGCCATCTGGTAGTTGCCCTGCGTGCGTGAGAGGAGCATGTTCTCCCGGTCCAGGCTTACGTCGTTGCCATCGTTGCGCTCAGAGCTCGGGCGGAGGGCGTCCGTGGTCGGGGGCAAGGAGGCGCTGGTGCTCCCCTGGAGGTGCTTGGTGTGGGTCACCTGGAGGGAGCTGGGCGAGGATTGCCCAGAAAGGGCGGCCTTCATGGCCCCTTCAAAGCTGAAGTCTCGGGTCCGGTAGCCCGGCGTGTCCAGGTTGGCCAGGTTGGAGGCGATCAGCGTCTGGCGCCGGGAAGCCAGAGTCAGACCGCGATCCATGGCCTGGATCATGCCGTTGCCGCTGGTCAGGTCGAACATGGTGCACCCTGCAGAATGGGCCGGGTGGGCCCGGCTTCCCAGGTTGAGAAGCAGGGCCCGTGCCGTTCGAAGGTGGCCCTCGGGAGACGGACGGTTCAGGACCCCTTCGGCTTGCAATGAGGGCGGGAAGGCTTGCTACACTGGCCGCTCACCTCGAGGGCCCCATGATTCTGAATACGCGCAAGCACAACGATGTGCTCATCCTCTACCCCGAAGGCAAGATCACCCTGGGTGATGGGGACCAGGAACTGGGCGAGGCCGTGCGGACCTCCCTGGCCAACGGGGAGCGCAAGATCGTCATCAACTTCAGCAAGGTGAGCTACCTGGATTCTTCCGGTGTGGGCGAGCTGGTGGGCTGCTACACCTCCATCAAGGGCAAGGGCGGGGAACTGCGCATCTGCGGGATGAGCGGCAAGATTTTCAGCCTCATCAAGATGACCAGCCTGCACTCGGTCTTCGAAGTGAAGGACACCGAGGACGAGGCCCTGGCCGGATTCTAATGACGGTGCGTCTTCGCGCCGCCCTGAGTATCGGCCTCCTGGCGTTGGCGACTGCTGGCGCCCAGGAGGCCGATGCTTTGCGTCGGGTGACGGCCGTCCGGATCGAAGGCGGAGGTGCTGATGATCAGCGCTTTGCCGCGGCGGCCCTGGGACTGAAAGCCGGTCAGGAACTGGACGCAGCCGGCTTCCAGCAGGCCCTGGCAGCCGTACGCCTGGTGGATCGCTACCACTCGGTCGAGGGAACCTTTGGTGCGGATGGGCTCGCGCTGCTGCGGCTCGAGCCGCTGCTGCCTCTGGCCACGTGGCGTTGGGAAGGCCACGCGATCCCGACGGAGCTCAGGAAGACCCTCCTGCCCGAGTTGCGGAAGGGCCAGCGTCTGGGACCCCAGCGAAGGTCCGTCTTGATTGGGATTGCTGAGCAGCGCCTGCGGGAGGCCGGTTACCCTGCGGCCAAGGTCCTAGCCTTTCTGGAGCAGGGCGGGCGCCACCTGCGCCTGGCCCTGGAACTGGGTCCGCCCGCCAGGATTCGGGAGATCCGGATCGAGGGCGACCCCAGTCCGTATTCCCGAGAGACCCTCCTGAAGGTGGCCGGGCTGCGACCCGGGACCTCCTTCTGGACGCCCACGGTGGCGCGGGAAGCGCAGCGGCGGATCCGTCAGAGGCTCGTGAAGGACCGCCGGCTCGAGGGGGCCGTCCGGTTGGAACCTGCCAGCGAGCCCGAGGTGATGCTGCTCGAGGTCCGGCCAGGCCCCAAGGTGTACCTCAAGGCCAACGGCCTGAATTTCTTCGCGCCCCTCTGGGGACAACCCAGGCTTTCAGAATTCGTACCCCTGGCGCGGGCCGAACGTTACGCACCAAGTCTGCTCGACGAGGGCGCAGGTCGGATCACGACCTACTTCCGCAACCAGGGGTTCCCTGAGGCGAAGGTCAGCTACGAGCGGACGGTCACCTCAGGCACGGCGGAGCGGCCGGAAGAAGTGACCCTGACCTATTCCGTGGAGCAGGGTCCGAGGCGGGCCCTCGGGAAGCTTTCATTCGAGGGCCAGAAGGAGCTGCCCGAAGAGGAACTGCGGGCAGCGGTGGCCCTGCCCAAGCGGTTCCTGGTGTTGCGGCCCCACGCCAAGGCGGAGGCCGTCAAGGCTCTGGAGGATCGGCTCACCGCGTTCTACCTCCAGCGGGGGTTTCCCGAAGTCAGGGTCCGGCGCCGAGTGGACACAACTCCGGATGGGTCGGTCGAAGTGCGTCTGATCATCCGGGAGGGCCAGCGACGCTACCTGGACGCCCTGCTGCTCGATCTTCCCGACCTGCCCGGCTTCTCCCGGGAAGGGCTGTCGCAGAGCCTCCTGCTTGCCATGTCCGACCGCCCGGTTCCCGTGGCTGGCAACACCTGGTACCGGTCGGATCGGCGGCACCTCCAGGGATTCAAGGGCACCCTGGCGTCCACGCCCCAGGGGGTCCGGCTCAGTTTCCAGCCCCCCCTGCCCCTGGTCCGCAATGACCTGGCCCTGGTGGTCTCGGACCTGCGCCAGCGGCTCTCCTCGGCCGGTGCCGCCAATCCTGTCGTGAAGCTGGCCTTCGAGGATGATGGCGACAAACCCATCGTGCGGATCCAGGTGCCCCCCCAGCCACTGGACCACGTGAAGCGCCTGGTGGTGCAGGGGAGCGATCGCACGCGGGCTGAAGCTGTCCTCAGGGAGGTGGAACTGCCGCTGGGTGCTCCGCTGGATCCGGTCAAGCTCGACCAGGGTCAGGTCCGACTCGGGGGCCTGGGAGCCTTCCAGCGGGTGGACCTTCTGACGCTCAAGGACCTTCCCGAACAGGAACAGCAGCCTTGGCAGCGGGGGGACCTCGCCCTGCGCCTGCAGGAGCGGAGCCCCTGGGTCTTCACGGAATCCTTCGGCTACGACAAGACCCAGGGCTACCACTTCGGCTTGAATGCGCAGCGGCTGAACGTCGGCGGGATGGGTCGGGTCCTCGACTTCGGCCTGCGCACTGGGGACCAGACCCTCGACGCCCCGGCCCTTCGCCGGGCCTTCCCCACTGGCGACATCAAGCGCTCCGTGGACAGCTACGGCATCGGCTACACCGACCCGTGGTTCCTGCCGAATGCCCTCGACTCCTGGCTGGCTTCCCGCACCCGGCTCCACCTGGAGGGCGCCTACATCGAGGAGGCCCAGGCGGCCTTCTTCGCCCGCCGACGGCGGTTCTCCCCGAGCCTCGACTGGAAGCTGGGCCAGAACCAGGCCGTCCAGGTCGGTTACCGCTTCGAGCGGGTGGAAGTGGCCGCCAACACCGACAGCAATGGCGTTCCGCTGATCTCGGACCAGGACCTGTTCCTCATCGCCAGGACCCCCTCCCGCAGCATCATCTCCGCCCCCTACCTGCAGGTCGCGGTGGACCGGCGGGACCGTCCCTACGATCCGACGGAGGGGACCTTCTTCCTGGGGCGGCTGGAACTGGCGAACCAGCTCTTCGGCACGTCTTCCAACAGCAGCTTCGTGAAGCTGGATCTCCGGCACCAATGGAACTGGGGCCTGGGCTTCCATGCCGAGAACGGCGTGATCATGGCCAGTGTCCGCCTCGGCCTGGCCCGGCCCACGGACCATGCCGCCGAGGATCTGCCCCTGTCCGAGCGATTCTTCGGCGGCGGTTCCTTCACGGTGCGTGGGGTGGAACCGGACATGCTGGGCGAAGTCCGGCGCACCGATGGCAGCGGCAACCTGCTGCCCCAGATCATCCCCCTGGGTGGCCAGGCCTTGGCCGTCGTGAACCTCGAGTATCGGTTCCCCTTGATCGGCCAGAGCATCTGGGCCGAGGTCTTCGTGGACTCCGGTCAGGTCTACCGCAGCCTGAGGCCCGAGGTGGGGGCTGTGGCGCCTTTCCCGGCCCTGCGAACGACCGTGGGTGTCGGGTTGATCCTCAAACTGGGCTTCCCCCTAAAGCTCGAGTACGCGGCGGACTGGAAGCGCATCATGGGCAAGCCCCGCACGGCGGACGAGCGGGACACCCAACTGAAGAGCCTGCTCATCTCGGCGGGGTTCCAGTTCTAGGGCGCCACTTGAAAAAAGGCCGCAACAGCGGCCTTTGGTGGTTGGCGCGGGCGGTCTCGAACCGCCGACCCCCACCGTGTCAAGGTGGTGCTCTACCGCTGAGCTACGCGCCAATGGGACGTTCCATTCTAGCGGAACCAGAGCGGCTGTCGAGCCTCCAGGATGGGGCGGACCCGGCTAGGAATTCCGAACCCAGAGGAGGAGCGCGGCGAGGGTGCCGATGGTGACGAGGAGCCAGTCCGCCAGATATGGGTGGCCCGCGGCGTAGCGGCGAAGGGGGAGCAGGACATGGGCGGCCATGACAACCTCCATTCCGGGACGGATGCCCGCCCCAAGGATCGGTCCGAGGACCCTCCCGCGCCCGGGAATTGTCAGCCCGTCGCTCAGGGATGGGTGACGGGCCAAAAGAGCAGGGCCAGCATGGCGCCGGCCAGGATGAGGAGCCAGTCCAGCCACGCGGCATGGCCCGGATCGAAACGGCGGAGGAAGTGGGCGGCCATGGCAGACTCCAGCAGTGCCACCTGCACACCCAAGCATGGGACGGGCCCATGGGATCGCCGTGACATTCTGGGAAATTCTCGGAACTACTCCACGGTCACTGACTTGGCGAGGTTCCTGGGCTGGTCCACGTCGCAGCCGCGAAGCACCGCGATGTGATAGGCCAGCAGCTGCAGGGGGACGGCATAGACGATGGGAGCCAACCAGGGGTGGACGGGAGGAAGCTCCAGCACGTCCTCGGCGATGCCAGCCAGGCCCGTGTCGCCTTCGGTCACCAGCGCCAGGATCCTGCCATCGCGAGCGGCGGCCTCCTGGAGGTTGCTGAGGGTCTTGTCCCGGTGGGCATCCCGGGGCATGAGGGCCACTACGGGCAGGGTCTGGTCGATGAGGGCGATGGGGCCGTGCTTCATCTCACCTGCGGGGTAGCCCTCGGCGTGGATGTAGGAGATCTCCTTCAGCTTCAGGGCGCCCTCTAGGGCGATGGGGTAGCAGGGGCCGCGGCCCAGGTAGAGGAAGTCCGTGGCGTCCTTCCAGCGGTGGGCCCACTGGACGAGCTTCGGCTCCAGGGCGTTGAGGCGCTCTAGGTGGGCAGGCAGCTCGCGCAGGCCCTGCAGCAACTCCGCCTTGAGCTTCGGATCCAGGGTGCCCTTCGCTTCGCCGAGCTTCAGCGCCAGCAGGGTGAGCACCGCCAGCTGGGTCGTGAAGGCCTTGGTGGAGGCCACGCCGATCTCCGGACCCGCATGGGTGAGGATGGTGGCCTCGCACTGCCGGGTGGCGGTGGAGCCCATGACGTTGCAGATGGCCAGGGTGCGGGCGCCGCGGGCGGCGGCCTCCTTCATGGCGGCCAGGGTGTCGGCGGTCTCGCCGCTCTGCGTGATGCCGATGATGAGCGTGCCGGGCTGGATGACGGGTTCGCGGTAGCGGTATTCGCTGGCGTAGTCCACTTCCACGGCCACGCGGCTCAGCTGTTCGATGAGGAACTTGCCCACCAGGCCCGAGTGCCAGCTGGTGCCGCAGGCCACGATGTGGATGCGGGTGAGGTCGGCCAGCTCCTGCTCGCTGAAGGGCAGGTCCAGGGGGATGTCCTCCCCGTCCAGCGGCAGCCGGTTCAGCAGCGTGTTGGAGAGCGCCTGGGGCTGCTCGAAGATCTCCTTCTGCATGAAGTGCTTGTAGCCGCCCTTCTCGGCCGCAACGGGGTCGTAGGGGATGGTGAGCACCGGGCGCTGCAGCTCACTGCCATCCAGGGCGAAGATCCGGGCGCCGCTACGGGTGAGCTCCACGAGGTCGCCATCCTCTAGGAAGATCACGCGGCGGGTGTGGGGGAGCAGGGGCACGACATCCGAGGCCAGGAAGGTTTCGCCCTCGCCCAGGCCCAGCACCATGGGCGGTCCGCTGCGGGCGGCGAGGATGCGGTCGGGATCGGTGGCGTGCAGGCAGGCCAGGGCGTAGATGCCCTTCATTCGGCCCACGGCTTCCCGGAAGGCCTCCGTGAAGGACCGTCCCTCCTTCATCAGGTGGGACACCATCACGGGGAAGCACTCGGTGTCCGTTTCCGACTGGAAGGTCTCGCCGGCGGCCTTCAGTTCTGCGCGGAGTTCCAGGAAGTTCTCGAAGATGCCGTTGTGGACCGCCACCACCTGGCCATCGGCGCTGCGGTGAGGATGGGCGTTCTCCTCCGTGGGGCGGCCGTGGGTTGCCCAGCGCGTGTGCCCGATGCCCAGGGGCGTGGGGTCGGCCAGATCCACCTTGTTCGCGAGGTTCACCAGCTTGCCGGAGGCGCGGATGACGTCGAAGGCACCCGAGCCGGAGGAAAGCGCGATGCCCGCGCTGTCGTAGCCCCGGTATTCCAGGCTCCGCAGGCCATTCACGAGGATGCCGGCGGCACCCTGCTGTCCGATGTATCCGACGATGCCGCACATGGAGGACTCCCGATCACAGGTCCCAACTTAGCGCGGAGGGGCACCTGATCCAATGTAGTGCCAGGCACCTATTCTGAGGCGGTCGGAGGGACACACCCTGTGGCGGATCGGCCTCACTCTGGGCCGAATCCCCACCAGAGCTGACGCTGGAGAGCCCCACCCTCGACACCTGGCAGAGTGCGGGGTCCCCGAGTTTGCGCAGCCAGACAATAAATCCTCGCCGCGCATACGCTGCGGGGACCCCGGGGGGAAGTTAGGCCAGGCTGCGGATCCTCGCGGCCCGGGTGTCGATCTCGGTGATGCGGAAGGCGAAGTTGCCGTCCACCACCACGACTTCCCCTTTGGCGATGAGCTTGCCATTGACCAGCAGCTCCACCGGGGCGTCGGCACTGCGGTTGAGCTCTAGGATGGAGCCCGGCGTGAGCTTTAGCAGCTCGCCCATCTGCATCTCCGTCTGCCCCATGCGCACCACCACGGGGAGCTGGATGTCGAGGAGGAGGTCCAAGTTGCCCGAATCCGTGGGGGGCCCCGAGGCCACGGGAGCCTGCCGGGCCGGGGCGGCCAGGGTGGCGGCCACAGAGGCGGGGGATGGTTCGGGGGGGGCGGCAGGGGTCTCCACCAGGCCGAGCTTCCGCTTCAGCTGCTGCAGCAGCAGGTCGGGGAAGAGGAGGTGGACCGTGGTGCTCAGGGAATCCTGAGTCGTGGGCAGGGCGAGGTCCTGGAAGCCGCCCTGGCCCAACTGCTCTGCGAAGGCGGCGGCATCGGGCTGGATGGCGAGGATCTCCACATTGGCGATGGCGAAGGTCTCCCCGGCCAGATCCGACAGGGTCTGGTTGGCACTGCCCAGCACCTGGTTGAAGGTCTCCGCCAACGCGTCCTTGGAGTCGCCGACCAGTTCCTCGGCGGGCGCGCCCTCGCCACCCAGCATGAGGTCCACCAGCATGGTGCCCTCCTTGAGGGGGAGGGTGAAGAAGAGGGTGCCGTTGAGGCCCTTCTGGTAGTTGGCCTTGACCAGGATGCCGGCACCCTCGTGCAGTGCGGCGACCCCAGCGGTCTCCAGCAGCTCGCCGGGGGCCGACTTGATCTGGAACTCTCGCCCCGTGAGCATGGAGAACACGGAGGCCATGCTCTCGGCGAAGGCACCGCCGATCTTCTGGAAGAATTCAGTGTCTCGGGCATCCATCGTTCACCCCTCCGACCGGCTGCCGGTCACTTGGAACACGCGTTTCCCGTTGGGATTCAGGGCCACCAGGCCCATGAAGCGTGGAAGTCCGTCCACGCAGAGATCGAGCTCCGCATCGAAGCGCTTGGTGAGCGGAATGAGGTCGCCGGTCTTCAATTGGAGGACCTCCTCCATGCTGAGGCTGGTGCCGCGGATCTCGGCGGCGGCCTCCATGCCGCAGCGCTTCAGGCTGGTCATGAGCAGGCGGGCCTCCTCGAAGCTGGAGGACTTCTTGTAGCCCGTGAACATCTCCTGGTCGAACTTGTTGGAGATGGGCTCCAGGATGATGCTGGGGATGGCCAGGTTGATCATGCCGCTCACCGGGCCCATCTTCACTTCGAAGACCACCAGCAGCACCACCTCATTGGGTGCCACGATCTGGATGAGCTGGGGGCTGGTCTCCCGGGCCTGGATGCGGAAGTCCAGATCGACGATTCCGCGCCAGGCTTCGCGGATGTCCTCGAGGAGCAGCTTGAGGATGCCGTCGAAGATGCTCTGCTCGATGTCGGTCATGGTGCGCAGCTGCTTCAGCGGCTCGCCGGGGCCGCCCAGCATCTTGTCGATGATGGGGAACACCAGGGTGGGGTTCACCTCCAGCGCCAGCGCGCCCTCCAGCGGCTTGATGGAGATGGCGTTGAAGCAGGTGGGATCGGGCACCGAAAGCAGGAATTCCTGGTAGCTGAGCTGCTCCACGCTCACCAGGTTCACTTCCGTGATGGTTCGGAGGTAGGCGCTGAGGGAGCTGGAGAAGTTGCGGGCGAAGCGGTCGTGCATGAAGTGGAGCGAGCGCATCTGTTCGCGGCTCACCCGGTCGGGGCGGCGGAAGTTGTAGAGGGTGACTTTGCGCTGAACCTGGGCCTTTTTTGCCTGGACCGGTGCCGCACCCCGGTCCACCCCCGCTCCGCCCGAAGCCTTTCCGGCCGGCTTGGTGTGGGACTTAAGTAGTGCGTCTACTTCCTCTTGGCTTAGGATTTTGGCCATGGATTACCCTTCGATGTGTTTCTCCAGGAGCTTGCCCCGGAGTCGCAGCATGGCCTTGGTATGCAATTGGGATACCCGGGATTCGGTGATGTTCAGGAGGGTGCCGATTTCCTTCATGGTCAGTTCGTCGAAGTAGTAGAGCTGGACCACGAACTTCTCCTTCTTGGGCAGGACCTCCATGGCCCCACGGAGGATCTCCCTGATCTCCGTGGACTGGAAGATCTGGTGGGGATCCTCCGCGTCCGGGTCCGGCACGAAGCTGATGAGGCTCTCGCCCTCGCCGTCTTCGCCCACTTCCACGAAGGTGCCCAGGGTGACGCCCTTCAGGTCGTCCAGGTTCTTGTGCAACTCCTCCAGGGGCATGCCCAGGTGGACAGCCACTTCTTCATCCGTGGCGGCCCGGCCCATCTGCTGCTCGAGCGAATGGTAGGCGCCTTCGATGTCCTTCTTCTTGCGCCGGAGGCTGCGGGGCACCCAGTCCAGGTCCCGGAGACCGTCCAGGATGGCCCCCTTGATGCGGAGTTCGGCGTAGGTCTTGAACTTGATGTTGCGGGCCGGCTCGAACTTCTCGATGGCATCCATCAGGCCCAGGATGCCGCTGTTGATGAGGTCGTCCAGCTCCACGTGGGAGGGAAGGCGGGCGGCGATGCGGTGGGCCACGAACTTCACCAGGGGGACATAGTCCTTGATGATCTGTTCCCGGTTCTCCCGATCGAAGGGCTCGGGGGGTTCGGCGGACTCCGTGGCCAGTGAGGGCGGCGGCAGGGCAGGTACGTGGAGGGGCAGGGGCTTGCCGTAGGCCTTCGCCGCGGCGAGCGCGGCCCAGGGCCGGAGCGCGGCAGGAGCCAACTCCACGGCCCGGAGGGCCTCGCCACTGAGGGGCAGGCCGGGGTCGGAGGGCTGGTCCGGAGTCGGGGACATTCGTCGGGTCCTACTGGGGTTCATCGGAGGCGAGCTGCCTCCAGAATGACGCAAAGCCGTCTGGCTGCAAGGACACTTGGCCCAGCAATTGACGGGCGAGGGCCTGGAAGGCCAGGGTGGCGGGGCTCCGGGGGAAGAGGTCCACCACTCCCCGCTGCTGGCGCACCGCTTGCAGGATGTGGGGGTCGTTGGGGATCATGCCGAGCACCTTGAGCTGCTTGCCGAGGAAGCGTTCGGTGGCTGCCTGCAGCTGCTCGATGGTCTCCTGGGCCTCGTCGATGTTCTGGCCGTTGTTGATGAGCAGCCACAGGGGCTTGGTCGCCTCCCTCAGGTGCAGCACCTTCACCATGGCGTAGGCATCCACCAGGCTGGTGGGCTCCGGGGTGGTCACCAGGATCACCTCCTGGGCGGCCATGAGCAGCTTCAGGACCGAGTCGTGGATGCCGGCGGCGGTGTCGATGAGCAGCCAGTCCGCCGTTTCCGCCACCCGCTGCAGGCCCTGGACCAGCCGCAGCTCGCTCATGGTGTCGAGGCGGGTGAGCTCCTGGATGCCGCTGCTGGCGGGGATGATGCGGATGCCCATGGGGCCGTCCAGCAGGATCTCCTCGATCACCTTCTCGCCGCGGAGCACGTGCTCCAGCGTGTATTTCGGTGACAGGCCCAGCAGGATGTCGAGGTTCGCCAGGCCAAAGTCGGCGTCCATGACCACCACCCGCTGGCCCTGCTGGGCCAGCGACAGGGCCAGGCCGGCCACGACATTGGTCTTGCCCACCCCGCCCTTGCCGGATGTGATGGCCACCACGCGGGCGGCGAAGAGCGGCGCCTCGGTGCGCTGCCCCTGGGCCATGGTGCGGAGCCGGGATGCCTGGTCGCTGCTCATTCGGCCTCCTTCATGGTGGCGGGGAGGATGAGGTCGGCCACGCGCCGGCTGGTGGCCAGTTCGAGGGCCTCGGGAACTTCCTGGCCCGTGCCCAGGTAGCTGAGGGGTCGCTTGACCCGCGCCAGGGTGCTGAGGATGGGCCCGTAGGTGGAGGTCTCGTCGAGCTTGGTGAAGAGCAGCCGCGTGGGATGCAGGGGCTCGTAGCGCGTGGCGATCTCGGTCAGGTCGCGCGGCTTGGTGGTGGCCGACAGCACCAGGTGCGTCTCGACCTCCGGCAGCTCGTCCATCAGGCCTCGCAGCTGGTTGAGCGTATCCGTGTCCTTGGGGCTGTGGCCCGGCGTGTCGATGAGCACGAGGGCGCGGTCCTGATAGAAGCGGAGGGCGCTGCGGAGGTCCTCGACGGTGAGGGCCACATGCAAAGGAACCTGCAGGATCTGGGCATACTGCTGCAGCTGGTCCACCGCCCCCATGCGGTAGGTGTCCAGTGTGAGCAGGGCCACCTTCTGCTTGAGGTGGATCTGGGCGTAGGCGGCCAGCTTGGCCAGGGTGGTGGTCTTGCCCACGCCGGTGGGGCCCACCAGGGCCGCGACGCGCATCTTGCCGGGCTCCAGCTGGATCGGGGGGGCCACCGGGATGAAGTCCGCGATCACGCGGCGGAGGAAGAGCCTGGCCCGCTCGGGATCCACGGTGCCCATGGAGGCGTCGCCGTCCTGGTCGGTGAGGGCGCGCTGGGCGTATTCGCAGAGGCGCAGGGCGATGAGCGGTTCCACATCGTTGGCGACGAGGTCGCCATAGAGCTCCAGCAGGCTCGGCGGCAGATGCAGTTGCGCCGGCGGCATGCCCTGCCGCTGGATGCGGCTGAGCAGCGACTTCATCTGATCCAGTTCCTTCAGGATCGAGGCATTGCGTTGGTCGTTGTCCTTGAGGGCCGCCACTGCACCCTTGATCTCAAGGAGCTCCCGGCGCAGGGGCTGGAGATCCATGGGCGGCGCCGGGGGCGCCAGGGGCGCGGGCGTCGCGGTCCGGCGGCTCGGGGCCGGAGACTCCAGGGCGGGGCGCAGGCCATAGGTGGAGGGAGTGCCGGTGGCCAGGGGCGGAACGCCCGCCTGGGCCTCGTCCACGGCGGCGGTCACCTCGATGACGGACTCCTCGCCCATGCCCAGGGCCGCGGGGCGGCGCCGGGTGCGGGTGGAGAGGATGAAGGCCTCCTCGCCCATGTCCTTCTTCACGACGTCGAGGGCGTCCTGCATGGACCCGGCTTCGAAGGTCTTCACGCGCATGGTCGATCCTTCATGAGACGGTTCCCAGGTTGACGACGCGGACGTCCATTGGGACCTCGCTGTGGCTCAGCACCACCAGGTGGGGCAGGGCGCGCTCCAGGAGGCGCCGCAGGTGGGGGCGCACGACAGGATTGGTGAGCAGCACGGGCTGGGCCCCGGGCAGCAGGGCGGCGATGCCGTTGGCGATGCGTGTGAGCAGTTCCTGCGTGCGGCCGGGCTCCAGGGCCAGGAAGCTGCCCCGGTCCGTCTGTTCGATGCCGCCCTGGAGGGTCTGCTCCAGTGTGGGATCCAGCACCAGGACCCCCAGATCGCCATTCTCGGAGAGGTGGGGCCCGGTCAGGACACGTCCCATGGCCTGGCGGACATACTCGGTGATGAAGCCGATGTCCTTGGTCATGGTGGCGGCGTCGGCGGTGGCCTCGAGGATGCGGGCCAGGTCGCGCACGGGGACCCGCTCGCGGAGGAGGTTGTGCATGACTTTCTGGAGGGTGGTCACGCTGATGACGTTCGGGATGAGGTCGTCCACCAGGCGGGGGGTCGTCTCCTTGAGGGTGTCCAGCAGGTGCTGGACCTCGGGCCGGCCCAGCAGGTCGGGCGCGTGCTGCTTGATGAGCTCCGACAGGTGGGTGGTCAGGACGGTCGCCGGTTCCACCACGGTGTAGCCCAGCATCTGGGCCCGGTCCCGCTGGGCATCCGGGATCCAGTAGGCGGGCAGGCCGAAGGCGGGCTCGGAGGTGGGTGTGCCGGCCAGGTCCTCGGTGGCCGTGCCCGGGTTCATGGCCAGGAACTGGGTGGGCTGGAGCTCCGCTCGGGCGACCTCTTCGCCCCGGAGCAGGATGCGGTAGGTGTGCGGTGGCAGCTGCAGGTTGTCCCGGATGCGCACGGGGGGCACCACGATGCCCAGGTCCGAGGCCATCTGGCGCCGGACGGCCTTGATGCGCTCCAGCACCGTGCCGCCCTGGTTGACATCCAGCAGGGGAATGAGGCTGTAGCCGACCTCCAGGCCCAGGGGGTCCACCTTGAGCAGGCCCTCCACCTTCTCGCTGGTTTCGGCCGCGGCAGTCTTGGCCTTTTCGGCAGCGGCCAGTTCGGCCACGGCGGCCGGCACGGCCTGCGGCAGCTTCCAGGCCGCGTAGGCCATGATCCCGAAGATGGCGGCCATGACCCAGAACGGGAAGAGGGGCAGGCCCGGCACAGCACCGAAGAGGAACAGGACCGAAGCGGCGATGGCCAGGGGGCGTGGGTCCGCGCCCAGCTGCCCCATTACCTCGCTGCCCAGGCCCGAGGCGTCGCTGCCGCTGCGGGTGGTGAGGATGGCGCCGCCCACGCTGATGAGCAGGCTGGGGATCACCGTCACCAGGCCGTCACCCACCGTGAGGAGGGTGTAGACCTCCAGGGCCTGCATCACGGGCAGGTTGTAGCGCACGACGCCCAGGAGGATGCCCGCCACGATGTTGACGGCCAGGATGATCAAGGCGGCCACGGCGTCCCGCTGGGTGAACTTCACGGCGCCGTCCATGGCCCCGTAGAAGCCGGCCTCCTCCTGGAGGTCCTTGCGGCGCCGGCGGGCTTCCTGCTCGTCGATGTAGCCGGCGTTCAGGTCCGCGTCGATGGCCATCTGCTTGCCGGGCATGGCGTCCAGGGTGAAGCGGGCCGTCACTTCGGCGATGCGGCCGGCACCGTGGTTGATGACCAGGAACTGGATGGCCAGCAGGATCAGGAAGACCACCAGGCCGATGACATAGCTGCCGCCCACCACGAACTGGCCGAAGGCCTTCACCATGTGGCCGGCGGCGTCGGCCCCCTGATCGCCCGCATAAAGCAGGATGCGGCGAGTGGTGGCCACGTTGATGGCCAGCCGGAATAGCGTCACCACCAGCAGGACCGAAGGGTAGGAGCTGAACTCCTTGGGCCGGCGCACATACATGCCCACCATCAGGATCACCAGGCTCAGCGTGATGTTCAGCACGATGAGCAGATCCAGCAGGAAGGCCGGCAGGGGCAGGATCATCACGACCAGGACGATCATTACGAAGACGGGCGCAGCGAGGTCCGACCGCCTGGCCAAGCGGCCCATATATGGAAGCAGACGATCCAGGAAGGTCAACATACCGACACCCACAGGGTGCGGGGCGAGGGCCGTGCCACAGCGGCTCTCCTAGGGCTGAACCTCAAGGATGAGGATCCGCTCCCCGGGGCCGAACATGGCACAGAGCCGGTCCAGGCCTTCAGGCGTGTCCAGGGCCAGTCGGTGCACCCGGCCCCCGGGCAGGGTCTGGTAGAAACCCAGCTCCCCGGCCTCGCCTTTCAGCAGCAGGGCCACATGGTGATGCCGGAGGCTGGCGCCCGTCCCTCGCCTCAGGGTGGCCAGATAGACCCGACCGAGACGCCATCGGGCCGACAGCTGCGTCCAGGCTGCCCGATCATGGACCCGGAATCCTGGCAGGGAATTCCCAGAAACACCTGGGGCCGGGTGATCCGCTCCGGGCAGAACCCAGCAGCGGGGGTGCCACTCGCTGAGGTTCAGCACCAGGTCCCAGCCGAAGTCCCAGTCCGGGCCCCCCCTGGCTCCCGGGCCGCTGTCGCCCAGGCGGTCCCGGGCCGCCTCCGCCAGGCTGCCCTGGAAGCCCAGCAGCCGCCGGGCGGCGGCCACCAAGAACCCGGAGCAGTTGAGGCCGGGCTGGTCCAGGGCCTGGTCCGGGTGGGAGAAACGGGTCCAGCGTCCCCGCTCGTCCAGGCCCGCATCCTCGACGTAGGGGATGCCGAGGAGGGCCCGGAGCTTCCCGTCCAGGCCAGGGGAGAAGGGCTGAGCCACGGCGGACGCGCTCAGGGACAGCATCGCGAAGAGCAGCAAGGGAAGCTGCGGCCCGGGTCGGTTCATCGAGGAATCCTCAGCCCCTCCCAACCCTCAGGGGGGTGGAACCGGCACCGCCAGCCGGCCCAGCTCATCCGCTGGAAGCTGACTGCGCCCAGCCAGGGCACCCGGTCCAGCCAGGTGCGCAGCGCGCGTTGCAGGCGGAGCCGCTGCTCGGGCTCCAGGGCAGTGTCGGCCCCCACCCATGCCCCGGGACGCCGGGCCTTTACCTCCAGGAGCCGCAGCTCCGGGCCCCGGCTCACCCGGAGGTCCAGCTCCCAGTGGCCCAGCTTCTGGCGCCAGGCCACCAGGTCCCAGCCCCGGGCCCAGAGCAGCCAGAGCAGCCAGAGCAGCCAGAGCGTCAGCCGCTCGGCTTGCAGGCCGAAGCGCCGGGCGGCCTCACCGCGCCGGGACCGCCTCATTCATCCCGCCTCGGCAGCAGCAGGCTGCGCTGGACACGCTCGAGGTTGCCGTGGATGCGGACGATCTTCCAGGCGAGCACCATGGCGTAGCCCAGCCACACCCACAGCAGGCGGGGATCCACGGGGGTACGCTTGAGCAGGTCGGTGCCCATGTCCAGGCGCAGGCCCTGGAGGTACCACACCACGACACCGAAGGCGATGATGAGGTAGCCCCAGCGGATCCAGTAGGGGCGCAGGCCCTCCTTCACCTTCCAGCGCATGAGCAGCCAGCGGTCGAAGCGGTCGGTCTTCTCCTCGGCGAAGTGCAGGGCGAGCAGCTGATCCACCAGGGGGGCATAGCGGTGGACCTTCAGCTCCTGAATCTCCTCCTCGCCGTTCACCTTGCGCAGGAAGGCCGAGCGGATCTTCCCGATGCACTCCTCCCAAGGCGCCTCCTCCCGTTGCAGCGAGAGATGCAGGCGCACGATCCCCACCCAGAGCAGGGCCTGGGCCAGCAGTACCACCCAAAGGGACCAGCCCTGCCAGCCCTGGGTCCGGACGAGTTCGAGGAAGCGGGCGAGATCCATGGGTAACACCTTACGACGGGGACCGTCCGGTCAGACCTTGTTCCAGGGAACCTCGCCGATGGTGAGGAAGGCTTCGCCGTCCAGGCCCTGATCCTCGGCCCGCTGGAGGAGGTGCTGGAGGGCCTCGGCGGTGGCCTCGGCATCCTGCAGGGCCCGGTGGGCGCGGGTGTTGGTGATGCCGAGGAATGCGCACAGCTCGGCGAGGCCGCGGCGGGGCAGCTCGGGGATGAGCTTCTTGGCCAGCAGGCGGGTGCAGATCAGGCGGTGGCGGCGCCACACGCCTTCGGGCAGCCAGGCCTTGAGGAAGCTGCCGTCGTAGGGGGCGTGGTGGGCCACCCAGACGCGGCCTTCCAGCTTCGGAGCCAGCTTCAGGGCCACCTGCTCCCAGGGCGGCGCGCCCGCCAGCATGGGCAGGCTGATGCCCGTGAGGCGCTGGATCTCCTCGGGCAGGAAACCCTGGATGGAGGCCAGGCTCGACCAGCGGTCCTCCACCACCCTTCCGGAGAGCCGCACCAGGCCCACCTCCGTGATCTCCGAGGGCTGGAGGAAGCGCCCGTCCTTGCCCCAGCGGGCCTTGGGGCTGCCGCCGGTGGTCTCCAGGTCCAGCACCGCGAACCGCAACTCCCGCAGGGCGGGGGAGCCGGTTTCGAGGAGCGGCTGCTGGTTCATGCGCTGACCAGGGTCTTGAGGCCGTCCTTGAACAGCACATCCACCTTCTTGCCCATCTTCCGCTGCACGCGGCCGAGGCCGAAGCTGGGGTGGTCCATCCAGGCCCCTTCCGGCCAGGGTTCGGAAACCCGGTAGGGGCGGGCCTTGGCGCCGCCCTGCTCCTGCGTCAGCACCTGCTGGAACTGGGACACGAGGGAGCCCGGGCGGGGACCGCCGGCCTTGGCGGCGGCGGGGATGCGCGGGGCGCGGGGCAGGGGCTCGGGTTTGGCCACCCGGAACTTGTGGACGGACCGGCAGTTCCCGCAGATGAGCCGGTCCGGAACGCCATTGGTGACGGTCAGCACCTGGTGTCGGGTCTCGCCGCCACAGCGCCCACAGGGCGCGTCCACATCCTGGCCGGCGTAATAAGTCTTCTGCATGGCTTCAGACTAGCATCCGCAGAGAGCCGAGGTCAGCCCAGTAGCGCCTTGACCTGCGCCAGGCGTTGCTCTCGCTCTTCGGCCTGGCCGCGCAGCTTGGCCACGGCGGCCTCAGGGGCCTTGGTGACGAAGCTGTCGTCGGCGAGGCGGGCGCGCAGGGGCTCCAGCTCCTTTTCCAGCTTGGCCAGTTCCTTCTCCAGCTTGGCCTTCTCGGCCACGGGATCCTTGAGGCCCGCCAACTCCAGGGCCACGGCGCCACCCGCCACCACGGCCACCGTGCGGGTGGGGGAGGCGAGCTCGTCCTTGGAGAAGACAACGGATTCCAGCCGGGCGATGGACTTCAGGGCTTCCATGAAGGGTTCCAGTTCCAGCAGCGAGCAGAAGGCGGGCACGCGCTTGGCGGGATCCACGCCCTGCTCGGCCTTGAGGCGCAGGAGCGCCGAGAGGATGTCCTGGAAGCGGGGGATGATGGTGGCATCGCCGCCCTGGACCTGGAGCAGTGGCTCGTCCATGGGCCAGGAGCGCTGGGCCAGCAGAGTCGGCTCACCGGCGCGCAGACGGCCGTCCATCATGGCCTCGTGGATCTCCTCGGTGAGGAAGGGCACGAAGGGGTGCAGGGCCCGCAGGAGGATGTCGAGGAAGTGCAGGATGGCGGCCTTCTGACCGGCCGTTCCGCTGACCAGCTGGACCTTGGCCAGTTCGATGTAGGTGGCGCAGAAGTCGTCCCAGACCAGGTGGTAGAGCAGGTCCGAGGCCTCATGGAAGCGGAACTCCTCCAGGGCCTTGGTGACCGCCGTGAGGCTCTCCCGCATACGGCCGATCATCCAGAACTCGGCTTCGCCGAACTCTGGAACCGTGGCCAGCGTGATGGAGTCATCGAGGTTCATCTGCACGAACCGGGACGCGTTCCAGAGCTTGTTGCAGAAGTTGCGGCTGGCCTCCAGGCGCGCGGTGCTCATGGCGATGTCGGTGCCAGGCGCGGCCATGATGGCCAGGGAGAAGCGCAGGGCGTCCGTGCCGTACTCCTCCATCACCTCGAGCGGATCGATGACGTTGCCCTTGGTCTTGCTCATCTTCTGGCCGCTGGCGTCGCGCACCAGGCTGTTGAAGTAGACCTTGCGGAAGGGCACCTCGCCCATCCAGGTGAGGCCCGCCATGGCCATGCGGGCCACCCAGAAGAACAGGATGTCGTAGCCAGTGATGAGCACGCTGGTGGGGTAGTAGCGCTTCAGGTCCTCGGTTTCATCGGGCCAGCCGAAGACACTGAACGGCCATAGTGCCGAGGAGAACCAGGTGTCCAGCGTGTCGGGGTCCTGGGTGAGCTTGTGGCAGCCGCACTTGAGGCAGAGGGCCGGAGCCTCAAGCTCCACGTGCAGGTGCCCGCAGACGTCGCAGGTCCAGGCCGGGATGCGGTGGCCCCAGACCAGCTGGCGGCTGATGCACCAGTCCTGGATGTTGGTCAGCCAGTGGTTCCAGACGGCGGCGTGGTGCTCGGGGGTGAACTGGATGGCCCCGGACTTCACGGCGTCGAGGGCCTTGGCGGCGGCCTCCTTCACATCCATGAACCACTGTTCGCTCACCAGCGGCTCCAGCACGGCGCCGCTGCGGTCGCTGAGGCTGATCTTGTTGACGTAGTCCTCCACCTTCACGAGGAAGCCCTGCTCCTCCAGGTCGGCCACCACGCGCTTGCGGGCCTCGAAGCGATCCAGGCCTGCGTAGGCGCCCGCCTCGGCGGTCATCTTGGCGTCGAAGCCGATGATGATGATGGAGGGCAGCCCCAGGCGCTGGCCGGCGGCGAAGTCGTTGGGGTCGTGGGCGGGCGTGACCTTCACGCACCCGGTGCCGAAGGCGGGATCCACGAAGGTGTCGGCCACCACGGGGATCTGGCGGCCCGTCAGCGGGTGGTCCATGACCTTGCCGATCATGTCCTGGTAGCGCTCGTCATCGGGATGCACGGCCACGGCCGTATCGCCCAGCATCGTCTCGGGGCGAGTGGTGGCCACCATGACATCGCCGCTGCCATCCGCGAGCGGGTAGCGCAAGTACCAGAGCTTGCCCTTGCGCTCTTCGTATTTCACTTCCAGATCGCTCAGGGCGGTCTGCAGGGCTGGGTCCCACTGGATCATGCGGGGGCCGCGGTAGATGCGGCCCGCCTTGTAGCTCTCCACGAAGACCTTCCGCACGGCCTTGTTGAGGGCGGGATCCAGGGTGAAGCGGTTGCGGGTCCAGTCCACGGAGCAGCCCAGGCGTTTCAGCTGGTGCTCGATGGCGCCCTGGTTCTTCTCCTTCCAGTCCCAGATGCGCTTCTCGAACGCATCGCGGCCCAGCTGGTGGCGGTCGGTACCTTCGGCCTTGAGCTGGCGCTCCACCATCATCTGCGTGGCGATGCCCGCGTGGTCCGTGCCGGGCACCCAGAGGGCGTCGAAGCCCTGGGCGCGCTTGAAGCGCGTGAGCACGTCGTGCAGCGTGTTCACCAGGGCGTGCCCCATGTGCAGGTTGCCGGTGATGTTGGGGGGCGGGATCACGATGGACCAGGGCTCCTTGCCACTCGTGGGCGCCGCCTCAAAGGCTCTGGACTCCTCCCACACCGAGTACCAGCGGGTCTGCGCCGTCCTGAAGTCGAAAGCCTTGTCCATGTCACGCATGTGAATCCTTGTCTGGGCACTTGCAACCCCGAGCTCGGCGGCGCCAATTCCGGGCGAGAGAACGGACATGATTGGAACCGTCAACCCAATGAACCAGTTTACCCATGGAACCAGGGCCCTTCCACGCGGAGTCTGCACGGGTGACGCGGGGGTTCAGCGCAATGCGATAAGATGATCGCCATTCGCCCCGGGTCGAGGCGGGAGGGCACATGCGTTTCATTCGGATCCTGGCACTGGGACTGCTGAGCTGCCTGGCGGTGGGAGTTCGAGCGGCCGAGGACAAGCCCCTGCCGGCGCCCCACGTCAAGGCGAAGGTCAGCTGCCATGACTGCCATCAGAAGGAGAAGCCGTCCACGGCGGCGGTGCCGGATGAGGCCTGCATGATCTGCCACGGCGACTACCCGGCCATGAAGGCCCTGACCCGGGACGCCAAGCCTAACCCCCACGACCCGCCCCAGACCGCGACCCACGTCTCCGTCACCTGCACGGACTGCCACCGCCAGCACAAGCCGCCAGTGGTGAAATGTCTGGAATGCCACGAGGGGAAGTACGCCTTCAAGGTCAAGTAAGCCACCAGACATGACAGGATGAGAGGTCTCTCGTGGGTGGCCGCATGTCCAATCCAGCCCTGATCCTCATTGCAGCGCTGAGCCTTTATTCCGGACCGGTTTGCGCGGCGCTGCCCGTGGAGGGGCTCGTGCTGCCCTTCCGCCAGGTGGAGGTCGCGGCGCCGGTCTCGAGCCGGATCACGGAGATGAAGGTTCGAGAGGGCGAAGCCGTGAAGGAGGGGCAGCCCCTGGCCCTCCTTTACGGAAGGCTGGAGGAACTGGAGGCCCAGCGGGCCAAGATCCTGCTGGAACGCCGGGAGTTCGAGGCCAAGGGGGCCCGGAAGCTCTACGAGAGCCGGATCATCCCGGAGGCCAAGGCCCTGGAAGCCCGCATCGACCTGGATCTGGCCCGGCTGCAGTACGAGACCGCGGCCGAGCAGGTGCGGCTCCGGACCATCCTCTCCCCCATGGATGGCGTCGTGGTGACGCGGGCTCGTGAGGCGGGCGAAACCGTTGCAAGCGCCCAGCCGCTCTTCCGCATCCTCGATCTCAGCAAGGTGGTGGTCCAGGTCGAGGTGGAACCGAGGGACTTGGCCGCCACGGCCCTGGGGCACCGGGTGCGGGTCTCCTTTCCCCTGGCGGCCCAGCCCCTCACCACCGAGGGCGAGGTGGTGCTCCTGGATCCCTGCGCCGACGCCCGGGGGCTGGTGCGCGTGAAGGTGCTGGTGGAGAACCCGGAGCGCCGGATTCGCTCCGGGATCCGGGCCGTGGTGGAACTGGCGCTACCGCCTCAGCCCTGAAGGAAGCGCTCGGGGTTGAAGCCGTTGACCATCGCCCCCCAGTGCCGTCCCCCGATGCGGATGGGCAGGGCCAGGTCATTGAGGATCTCCCCGGTGTCGCGCATGTAGGTCTGGAAGAGGAAGGCCTCGGTGTTCCGCGCGCGCCGCTTCTCCGTCTCGACCGTGAAGTAGATCCGCTGGTGGCGGCTCTTCAGGACGTCCACCTTGGGATCGCCGGTCAGTGGCTCGGACACCCCCGAGTGGTGGATCGCCAGGTAGCCGTTGACGTCCAGGGCCACGGAATAGATGGAGCCAAGGTCCTGGCGCGCCTCGTCAAAGAGGAGTTGGAGTTCCCGGCCGAAGACGGCGGCGTACGACGTCATGAACTTCTGGGGGTTCGTGCCGGGGACGGGCCGGTAGCTCTGGTCGAAGACATCGACACCCTGGGCGGCGAGCTCCTGGATCCGGGCTTCCATGGCGTCCCGCCAGCGGAGGGTCCGCTGAATCACGGATTCCAGCTCGCCGGTGCCGGTGCGGAAGCGGGAGACCAGCTCCAGCAGCCGCTCTGTGGCACGGTTCATGTCGCTGGAGAACCGGGTGGATTCCTGGAGGCGGCCTTCGGCCGTCACGCTGAGGTTCTGGATGTCCCGGGCCTGGTGATGGATCTCGACGCTGGTGCTGGAGATGCCGTCCACGGCCGAGGTGGCTCCCGTGAGCTGGACGCTGTTCTCTTCGAAATCCCGTACGAGCTTGGCGAAGTGTTCCGAGGCCCGGCCGAGGATGCCTGAAGTCCCCTGGAAATCCGCGGTGATCTCCTGGATGCCCTGGGAGGTCAGCTCGACTTCCTTGAGCATGTCGCCCAGGTTTCGGGAGATCTCCTCGGCGGCCTCGCCGACGTTGCCAGACAGCTTCCGCACCTCCTCGGCCACCACCGCGAAGCCCTTCCCCGCCTCGCCCGCGTGGGCGGCCTCGATGGAGGCGTTGAGGGCCAGGAGCTTCGTCTGCTCGGACACGCCCTCGATGAGCTGGACGACGTCGATGATGCGCTCCGACCGCTCGTTGAGGCGCACTACCAGCTCCGAAAACTCGGTCAACCGTTGGTTCGTCGTGGCCATGGAGGTGCCCGCCTCCAGCAGCTCGGTGCGGGTCTCCCTGGCCGCTTCCAGGTTCTCCAGGGTGGAGGCCGTGATGTGGCCCGTGACCTGGGCCACGTTGCCGACGGCCTCGGCCACTTCCTGGCTGGTCCGGGTGATGCGCTCCGACAGGGCCCCCTGGTGCTGGGCGTCCAGGGCGGCATCCGAAGCCAGCTTCGTGGTGCGGGTGGAACCCACCGCGATGGCCAGACCCAGGCGCTTGGAACTGTCCAGGATGTCCCGGATCTCGCCGGCGAAGCGGTTGAAGCCGGCGGCCAGCCGACCGATCTCGTCATGCGCCTCAAGGTCGATGTCCTTGGAGAAGTCACCGCCCTGGATGATCCCAGTGATCTTCCGCAGGGGAATGGCCACGGACAGATGGAACATGAGGAAGGCCCCAACCGCGATCACGAGGGCCACGATGGGGATGGCGATGGCCATGGACTCCGTCCGCGCCAGGTGCTCCAGGGTGGCGGCATCCAGGCGGCCGGCCGCGGACAGGCTGGACCGGAGCGTCCGCGTGACCTGCAGGGTGTAGCCGCTCATGACGAGGAGCATCAGGTAGATCGGCACCATGCAGCCGAGGAGCTTGCGCAGCAGGGAGTTGAACAGCAGCTTCTCAACCCACTGGTAGAGGCCTTTGATCAGGCGCATGGGGAGCTCCCCGGTCCGCTCTGGTTGCCCTGGCGTTGCATGCCCATCCTCCAGGAACCCGGCCCCTCTGGAGGGATAAAACTGTCCCAAGGGCCGATCCAACTCTTCTGGATCGGGAAGCGGCGGGCCCTGAATGAATCTGGATGGGTTGTGCCCTGCTGGAAGCCGGTCAGGAGCCTAATCGCTCGACATGCGATCCCACATGTCCTCCCACTCCAGCTCGGTCCACCACTCCCGCTCAAGGCCCTGGCAGGTAGTGCCGTAGGAGGGGCAGGCCACGCAGCCATCGCCGCGATGGACCTCGGGATCCAGGTAGGGGGGGTAGCGGGAGATCAGGGCCAGCCCGCCTTCCCGAGCCGTGGCCTCCTCTGCGGTCATGGGCCTGGAGGGCAGTTCCAGGATGTGGAAGCGCCGTAGGCGCTCCTGGCCCTCCGGGAACAGGACCGAGTTCTCGGCGTCAATGTGGCGCCAGAGGGCGTGGCTGTAGTCCAGGGCGAGGGCCTCCAGGCGGGGCCGGTCGGGGTCTGAAAGGGCGGAGCCCAGCAGCCTTTCCAAGGCATCGAGCAGACCCCCCATCCGCCGGTGCTCGCCGGTCAGGGCGGCGAGGGGCCCCCGATCCGCCGGTACCTCGGCGCGCTCCGCCAAGGCCTGGAAGAGGATCACTTCCTCCTTGTCGTGGTGGAAGTCCCCGGCATAGCGACGGAAGAAGGCCAGGAACCGGGCCCCATCCATCGGATCGCCCTGGTCAGCCAAGCGGGCCGTCACGAAGGTGCGCAGGGAGCCCACCACCTGCTCGATGAGCTCGTGTTCCTGCCGGAGGTCTTCGATGAGCTGCATGGGGTCAGACCCTCGCCGTGGCGCCTTCCACTCGCATGCCGAGGGCGTTCAGTAGCCAGTGGTCGTGGTTGCCGCCGGGGTTGGGGGTGGTGAGGAGCTTCTCGCCGGTGAAGATGCTGTTGGCGCCCACGAAGAAGCACAGGGCTTGCAACTCGTCGCTCATCTGCGTGCGCCCCGCGCTGAGCCGGATGCGACTCTTGGGGAACAGGATGCGGGCCGTGGCGATCATGCGCACGAGTTCGAGCGGAGGCAGGGGCTCCACGTTCGCCAGGGGCGTGCCGTCCACAGCCACGAACTGGTTGATGGGGATGCTCTCCGGCGCGGGATCGAGCTCGGTCAGCTCCTGGAGGAAGTGGATGCGCTGGTCGATGGTCTCGCCCATGCCCACGATGCCACCCGAACACACTTCCAGCCCTGCGGCACGGACGGCCGCGATGGTCTCCAGGCGCTCGTCGAATTTGCGGGTGTGGATGATGGTCTCGTAGAAGTCGCGGCTGCTGTCGATGTTGTGGTTGTAGACCTGGCAGCCCGCGGCCTTCAGGCGCCTGGCCTGGGCCTCGTTGAGCATGCCGAGGGTGACGCAGACCTCCATGCCCATGCTGGATACGCCGCTCACCATGCCGAGCACGGCGTCGAAGTTGGCGTCGTCCTTCACCTCACGCCAGGCGGCACCCATGCAGTAACGGGTGGAGCCGTTGGCCTTGGCCTCCGCGGCCCCGGCCAGCACCTTCGTCACATCCTTGAGGGGTTCCACCTTCAGCGCCGTGTTGTAGCGCGCGCTCTGGGGGCAGTAGGCGCAGTCCTCTGGGCAAGCGCCGGTCTTGATGGAATCCAGGGTGCAGAACTGGATCTCCTCCGCGTTCCAGTGCTGCCGGTGGGCCGTGGCCGCCCGGTAGAGCAGCTCGGGCACGGGCAGGTCGTGGATGGCGCGGATCTCGGCGGGGGACAGGGACATGGGCAGCTCGCAAAACGCCGATTGTACCTGATCCTGCGATCAATCCCCGGGCGCCTCCAGATTCAGCCGGTAGCCCACGTTCGGCTCGGTGATGAAATGCCGAGGCCGGGTGGGATCCGCCTCCAGCTTCTTGCGGAGCATGGCCATGTAGATGCGCAGGTAGTGGGTGTTGCCTTCGCCCCCGGGACCCCAGACTTCGGCCAGCAGCTGGCTGTGGGTGGCCACCTTGCCCTGGCGTCGCGTCAGGGCCTCGAGCAGGCGGTATTCGAGGGTCGTTAGCTTGACCTGACTTCCCTCCAGGCTGACCTCGCGCCGCTCGAGGTCGACCCGAAGGCCCCCGCTGCACACCACCGGTTCGGTCACATCGGGCTGAAGGGTGTGGCGCAGGGCCACGCGGATCCTCGCCAGCAATTCCCCGGCGCCAAAGGGCTTGGCGAGGTAGTCGTCGGCGCCATGGTCGAGGGCCAGCACCTTGTCGCGCTCCTGGTTGCGGGCGCTGAGGATCATCACCGGCTTCCGGCTCCAGCTCCGCAGCTCCTTCAGCACCGCCATGCCGTCGAGGTCGGGCAGGCCGAGGTCCAGCAGCACCAATTCCGGGTTGTGGCTGCGCGCCATGGCGAGGCCCTCGGTGGCGGTGGAGGCGCTCAGGACCTGGTAGCCCTGGCCGGTGAGGGTGGGAACGAGGAAGCGCCGGAGGGCCTCCTCGTCCTCGACGATGAGGATCAGCGGCTGGTTCACGGGGCGACCTCGGGCAGGTCGGGGGGGACGCCGTCCAGGGGGAGGGCCAGCTGGAAGCAGGAGCCGCCGCCGGGCCGGTCCTCCACGTGGATCCTGCCTCCATGGGCCTGGACGATGGCTCGGCAGATAGCGAGACCCAGGCCCACACCGCCTTCGCGCGCCTCGGGAAGGCGGAAGAACTTATCGAAGATCCGGTCCTGGTAGCCCGCTGGAATGCCCGGTCCGCGGTCGGCCACCTCCAGGTGGACCCAGCCCGGCTCCTCCCAGGCCCGCAGGGTCATGTCCCGCCCTGGGGCATGCCGCTGGGCATTGGTCAGGAGGTTGACCAGCACCTGCTCAATGAGCACCGCGTCCAGCGGCACCAGGGGCAGTGCTTCCGGAAGGTCCACCCGCACCGGCAGGAGGCCCTGGCGTTTTTCCAACCGGCCCAGGGATGAGCCCACGACTTCCTCCAGGGGCTGCCACTCCTTCTGCACCTGGATCGCCCCGCTCTCCAAGCGCGTGAGGTCGAGGATGTTCCCTAGCAGGTGGGCCAGCCGCTCGCTCTCGTCCTGGATCATGGTGAGCAGGTCGCGGCGCGCGGAGTCCGTGAGGTATCCGGGTAGCAGAAGGCTCCCCGCCGCGCCGTGGATGGCGGCCAGGGGCGTCCGCAGGTCATGGCCGATGGCGCCCAGCAGGGTGCTGCGCAGGCGCTCGGTCTCGCTTTCGACCTGGGCCCTGCGGGCCTCCTCGAGCCAGCGCAAGCGCTCCAGGGCCAGGGCGATCTGAACGGCGAAGGCCTTCAGCAACTCCCAGGTCTCCGGCGGCAGGCCGGTGGATTCTTCTGGCAGCACATGGAGGACGCCCTCACTGCGATCGGTCCCGGTCAGGGAGAGGCAATAGGCATTCCCGAGGATCAGGGGTTCCAGCGGGTCACCGGGGTGTTCCCCCGCGTCGAGCCGGGCAAGGAGCTCTGCCGATGGCGGCAATCCGATGGCGTGGGAGGAGGGTGGGGAGGTCTGCCAACCGGTCGGCAGGGCCAGCAGCAGGGAGGCCTCGGCCTTGAAAACCGTGTGGATGTGCTCGGCAGCAGTGGCCGCCACCTCCTCGGGGCTGCGACTCCGGCCCAGGGCGCGGCCCAGCAGGTAGAGGGAGGCCGTGTGCACCTCCCGGCGGTGCACTTCGCGGGCCTGTCGGCGCAGGCGGTGCAGGAGGCCAACCACAGCCTGGGCGGCGAGCAGCATGGCGAGAAAGAAGAGCAGGTTGGGCCAGTGGCCGGAGGCGCTGCTGAACCGGGGTGTCTCCAGCAGGAATTTGTAGAGGAGGGCGCCCAGGACCGAGGCGAGCAAGGACAGCCGCTGACCCCAGTGGTGGGCGATGTAGGTCACCGCAGCCAGGTAAACCGGAAGGACGAGGGCGATGTCGCCTTCCCCGGGCAACAGCCAGGCCACGCCCGAGGCGGCTCCCAGAACAGTCATGGCCCCCACCATGGCGCCAAACCCAGTGCCTTGGGCGGCCTGAACCGTGGCGGGGCTCCGGTCGTCCATGACCTCGATGTGGGCGTCCAGTCCCCGGCGCTGCAACTCGTCCGCCGTAGAATGGCCGATCCGCGCCCAGGGCCACCGGTCCTGGGAACGACCAAGAAGCAGGACCTGTGCATGGGTGTTGCGGGTCACCTCGGTCAGCCCCTGGGCCAGGGTCGGGGCCTGGACGATCCGGATGTCCGCCCCGAGGCGCTGGGCCTCCTGGAGCCAGACCCGGACCTGCTCGGCATCCTCTGTGAACCTGGAACTGCCGGTCTCCACGTGGACGGCGATCCAGGGTGACGAGCGCTCCCGGGACAGGCGGAGCCCGGCTTGGATCAGGCGGAGCGAGCGGGCCTCGGATCCGAGGGCCACGAGGATGGGGCGAGCCGGTGCTTCCATGGAGGTTTCAGGGTAGACGCTGGGCCCGCATAAAAAGCGCGTAAAAAGTGGCTGCGGCGGACCCAGGTCACAGGCCCTCATCACCATACTTCCGACTTCCGGCAGGTTCGGATTCGGAGGTTTCTTTTATGGCGCCCATGCCAATCAATACCGGAAATACAGCATTCATGCTGATCTGCTGCAGCCTGGTCATGCTCATGACGCCGGGCTTGGCCTTCTTCTACGGCGGGCTGGTGGGGCGCAAGAACACCCTGGCCATCATGATCCAGAGCTTCGTGAGCCTGGGCTGGACCACGGTGCTGTGGTTCGCCTTCGGCTATTCCATGAGCTTCGGCCCCAGCTGGCACGGCATCATCGGCAGCCCCTCGTACTACGCGTTCCTGAATCACGTGGATCTCGGCGCCATGTTCACCCTGGGTGGCAACGACGCCGGCATCCCCCTGGTGGTGCACATCGCCTACCAGATGATGTTCGCCATCATCACCCCCGCCCTCATCACCGGCGCCTTCGCCAACCGCGTGACCTTCAAGGCCTACATGATCTTCCTCACGGCCTGGCTGGTCTTCGTCTACTTCCCCTTCTGCCACATGGTCTGGCATCCCGACGGCCTGCTGGCCAAGTGGGGCGTGCTGGACTTCGCCGGCGGCATCGTGGTGCACAACACCGCGGGCATGGCCGCCCTGGCGTCGATCCTCTACGTGGGCAAGCGCAAGGTGGTGGAGAACATCCCCCACAGCGTGCCCCTCATCGCCCTGGGCACCGGCCTGCTCTGGTTCGGCTGGTACGGCTTCAACGCCGGGTCCCAGTTCCGGGTAGACAGTGTCACGGCTTCCGCCTTCCTCAACACAGACATCGCCGCCTCCTTCGCCGCCGCCACCTGGCTCTTTGTGGAATGGACGAACGCGCGCCAACCCAAGTTCGTGGGCCTGCTGACGGGCGCCGTGGCGGGTCTCGCCACCATCACCCCCGCCGCCGGCTTTGTCTCCCCTGCCACCGCCGCCCTCATCGGCGTGCTGTCCGGTGTCATCTGCTACTACGCGGTGGCCCTGAAGAACAAGCTGGGCTGGGATGATGCCCTGGACGTCTGGGGGGTGCACGGGGTCGGTGGCTTCATCGGTGTGATCTTCCTCGGCCTCTTCGCCTCGAAGGCATGGAATCCCGCCGGTGTGGATGGCCTGTTCCGGGGCAACCCGTCCTTCTTCTTCAAGCAGTGCGCGGCGGTGGCCATCTCCTCCATTTGGGCCTTCGGCTTCACCTACGTGATGCTATGGATCATCGACCGGATCACCCCGGTGCGTGTGACCCTGGCCGCCGAGGAAAAGGGCCTCGATGCCGAGCTGCAGGGCGAGGAGGCCTACCCTCAGGGGCTCTGAGTTTTCGGGGCCCTGAGAGAATGGGGGCTGCCAGCACAACAGGGGCGGTCCCTTCGTGGGGCCGCCCCTTGCCCTTTCGGGAGGCTCGTTCAGGCGGGAAGTTTATCGACCGCAGTGTCGTTAATTGATCTGTGGCGGTCTGTGCTCTCGCCTCATTTCTTGTGGAATGAACCCCTAGAACATGGAACATACCGGTAGGAATTCGGGCAATCATTCCACGTGCTAGATTGGGCCACTGACCACCCTGGTGAGAGGAGTGCCTGTGGCCGAACATGCTGTCCAGCCTGCGATCGCCACAAGCTTGACCCGCGAGCAACGGGTTCGGCTGTACCGGACCATCTACGCGGCCCGCCGGATCGACGACAAGGAGATCACGGGCAAGCGCCAGAACAAGGTCTTCTTCCAGATCAACGGCGTGGGGCACGAGGCGGTCCAGGCTGCGGCGGCCATGGTGTTCCGTCCCGGCCACGACTGGTTCTTCTTCTACTACCGCGACCGGGCCCTGGCCTACGGTCTGGGCTACACGGCGCGGGAGATGTTCCTGGGCTCCGTGGGTGCCGTGGACGACCCCGCCAGCGGCGGCCGCCAGATGCCCAGCCATTGGGGCCACAAGGGCCTCAACATCTTCACGACGTCGAGCCCCACCGGCAGCCAGTTCCTGCAGGCCGTGGGCGCGGTCGAGGCGGTGGTCCGCGCCGAGCAGTGCGGTGTCTCTGAACAGCTCGGCATCAAGGCCGACGAGGTGGCCCTGGTGACCACCGGCGACGGCACCTGCAGCCAGGGCGAGTTCTGGGAGGCCATCAGCAACGCCGTGAACCTGAAGGCCCCCGTGGTGTTCCTGGTGGAGGACAACGGCTACGCCATCAGTACTCCCAGCGAAGTGCAATACCCCGGCGGCAACGTGGCGGCCCTCCTGCAGGGCTATGCGGAGCACGGCCTGCTGATCCTGGACGAGGTGGACGGCTGCGATCCCATCGCCAGCTACGAGGCCCTGAAGCAGGCCGCCGACCACGCCCGTTCGCGCAAGGGGCCGGCCCTGGTGCGGGCCAAGGTGATCCGTCCCTACAGCCACTCGCTCTCGGATGACGAGCAGCTCTACAAATCCAAGGCCCAGCGCGAGGCCGAGGCCCAGCGGGATCCGGTGCTCACCTACGCCGAGTTCCTGGTGGCTTCGGGTGATCTGACCGAAGCCCAGCTGCAGATGCTGAGAGAAGAGGTGCAGGCCGAGATCGATGCGGCCTGGGAGGAGGCTGACGCCGCCCCCCGGCCCGAGCCCGGCAGCTACTACCGCCACCTCTACAGCGAGGAGGTCGATCCGACTTCCATCGCCTTCGACACCGAGTACGCCCCGGGCGACCAGGAAGTCGGCAAGAAGACCATGCTCGACCTCATCAACGCCACGCTGAAGCACGAGATGGCGCGGGATCCGCGCATTCTGGTCTTCGGCGAGGATGTGGCCGATGCCAGCCGTGAGGACATCCTCGACGAGGTGAAGGGCAAGGGGGGCGTCTTCAAGACCACCCACGGACTGCAGAAACAGTTCGGCGCCCACCGGGTGTTCAACACGCCCCTGGCCGAGGCCACCATCGTGGGCCGCGGCATCGGCCTGGCGGCGCGGGGCTTCAAGCCCGTGGCCGAGATCCAGTTCTTCGACTACATCTGGCCCGCCATGCAGCAGCTGCGGGACGAGCTGGCCAACATCCGCTGGCGCTCCCACGGCGCCTTCAAGGCACCCATGGTGATCCGCGTGCCCATCGCGGGCTACCTCATGGGCGGCGCCACCTACCACAGCCAGTGCGGCGAGAGCACCTTCACCCACATCCCGGGCCTGCGCGTGATCTGCCCCAGCAACGCCCTGGACGCGGCCGGCCTTCTGCGCACGGCCATCCGCTGCGACGACCCGGTGCTGTTCCTGGAACCCAAGCACCTCTATCGGCAGACCCACAACAAGGGCAATGACCCCGGCCCCGACTTCATGATCCCCTTCGGCAAGGCGCGCACCGTGCGCGAGGGTGCCGACCTGTCTGTCATCACCTATGGATGCACCGTCCACCGGGCCGTTCAGGCTGCCCGCGAGGCCGAGAAGGAAGGGATCTCCGTCGAGATCATCGATCTCCGCAGTCTCAATCCCTACGACTGGTCCGCCATCGAGCGCACCGTGAAGAAGACCCATCGCGTGATCGTGGCCCATGAGGACACCCTCAGCTGGGGCTACGGCAGCGAGATCGCGGCGCGCATCGCCGACGAGTTGTTCTTCCACCTCGATGCCCCCGTGCGCCGGGTGGCGGCCAAGGACACCTGGGTGGCCTACTACCCCGCGCTGGAGGACGAGATCCTGCCCCAGCCCAAGGACTTCCTCGAGGCCTACCGGAAGCTCATGGCGGTCTGAGCGAACAAGGGCGCTAGGATGGGCCTGTGTCCGGAGGCCCCATGCGCAAGGTTCTGGTCCTGCTCTGTCTCGGTGGGGTGACCGCCTTCGCCCAAATCGGCAGCTCGTCGCAATACAGCGCAGCACCGCAGCTGGACTGGACCTTCGGGGTCCACCGGAGCCAGCCCACCTTCTCCGCCACGGCGGTCGGCACCAAGGATGGCAAGGCCTCGCTGGTGGATACGGATGCGGACCTCGGGCTGGGCCGCTCGGGCAGCCCCACCGGCGCCTTCCTGGAATACTCGGGACAAGCGCATGGGTTCAGGCTGGGCTACGACGCCCTCCGCTTCGAGGGGGAACGGACCCTGACGCGGGACATCATGCTGGATGGCCAGCCCTATTCGGCCGGGACGGGTCTCCGGTCAAAGGCGAAGTTCATGGTGCTCGAGGGGCTCTACACCTACAAATTCCTCCGCCAGGCCGATGCCTGGGTCGGGCTCGACCTGGGAGCCCAGGTCCTGAAGACGGAGCTCTCCGCCCTCACACTCTCCGGACCACCCGCCTCTTCTGCCATCAGTCCAACCCTGGTCCTCCCCCAGGTGGGCATCTCGGGGTGGTCTTCCGGGGCCGGGGGGCTCCTCGAGTCCCGGGTCTTCTACCGCTATTTCCGTTTGCACGGAGCCAGTTTTTCCCGCTATGGACTGGATGCCCGGGCCTACCTGTATCCCCGGTTCGGCCTGAGGGTCTTCTACGAGGCGGCCACCGCCAAGGCGCCGGCCGGCTCCACCCAGGGCAACCTGGACCTCCGGGCGGATTCCAGACTGTCCGGTTTGGGCCTGGTGATCCGCTTCTGAGAGAGCGCCAGGACCTCAGTGCGCCCAGAACAGGATTGGTTGCAAAAAAAAAGTATGGACCGGGGCAATCCTGTCATGCTGTTCGCGTGACCCGCCAGGGGCGGACCTCACGCCTATGCAATGACGGCCTTGTCTGGGGAAAGTCATCGCTACAACATCACCAGACATACTGCAGGAAACAGTCATGGCTCAAGGCACCGTCAAGTGGTTCAACGCTGAAAAGGGCTTCGGCTTCATCACCCCCGACGAGGGCGGCGCTGACCTCTTCGTCCACCACACCGCCATCCAGGGCGGTGGCTTCCGCACCCTGGACGAGAACCAGCGCGTCAGCTTCGAAGTCGCCCAGGGCCAGAAAGGCCCTCAGGCCACCAACGTCCAGAAGCTCTAGTCACCCTCGCTTCACACAGAAAAGGCGGCCTTCTGGGCTGCCTTTTTTCGTTGGGCTTTAATCCGCTCTAGTGGTGTCCGTGTCCGTGGTCGTCGGCCACGGCGGGCTTGCCGATGAACTCGGCCTTTCGGCCCAGGAAGATCACCCAGAGGCCGTAGAGGGCCAGGGCTCCTAGCCCCACCGCCATGAAGGCAGGACGGAGGGCGGCGAGCCCGGGGGCGCGGAAGCCCAGGAGGCCGAGGATGGCGCCGATAAAACCGATGCTGATGAGCAGAATTCCCCAGCGTGCCGCGGCCACCGGGCTCTGGCCCACTTCCTCGGGCAGGGTGCCGAGTGGGGTCTTGATCTCACCGGCCACATGGGTGCCCTGGAAAATGAGGACGACGAACAGGATGAAATAGAAGACCAGGAAGAGCATGGGCTGACTCCGAAGGGATCCAGGATCGCATGGGGTAGTCATAGATGCGATGGCGCAGGACAAAATTCCCGGGTTGACAACATCAAACGATTGATTAATATGAATTCGTGGCTTAATCATTCGATTGATTGATAGTGCGAGGCACCTCCATGAACCTTCCCGTCCTGCAGGCAGACACCCGGACCCGCCTCATCGAATCGGCCATCCTCCACTTCGCGGCCAAGGGCTACGATGGCACCGGCATCCGGGAGATCGCCAAAAGCGCCCAGGCCAACTCGGCCCTGGTGGCCTACCACTTCTGCGGCAAAGAGGGGCTCTACCTGGAGGCCCTCAAGGCGATCTTCTCCCGCAAGGTCTCGCCCGTATCCCTGCTGGCCGGTCTGCCCCCGCCCGGGTCGCCCGGGGCCCGGAAGGCCGCCCTCCAGGGCTTCCAGGACTACATCCGCGCCTTCACCACCGAGATCATGTCCTGCCAGGGGGCCGACCCTATCGATGAGGCGGCCATGGTGCTCATGTCCAGGGAGATGCAGTCCCCCCGGGCGGCCTCCTCGGCGCTGCTGGTCGAACACATCCAGCCCTACGTCACCTATCTGACAAACTGCCTCCAGATCCTGCGGCCGGACCTGGATGAGGACGCGCTCTTCGCCATGGGCGTGAGCATCCAGGGACTGATGATCCACTTCCGGAACTCCCTGGGCATCATCCGCCTCATTAGAGGCAACCCGGCCTACCCCGATGACCTGGGCAGGGTCATCCAGCACTTCATCGATTTCAGCCTGCGGGGACTTGGCGTCCCCGAGGCCTTCCCGCAGCCGAGGAACTGACCATGCTCCTGATCTCACCGCCTGCGCTCCAGGCTCCACTCTTGACGCCCCCCCCTGCGGAGAGGCCCCAGGCCCCGCTTGCGCTGGACCTCTCCGGGGCCCTGTCCCGGGCCCGGTCCGAGAACGCCATGCTCCGCGCCGCCAAGGCCCGCATCGACGAGCGCCGCGGCCTCATCACCACCACTCGGGCCGACGCACTGCCTCAGCTGACCCTGGTGGGCGACTTCACCCGGGCGCGGGACGTGTCCATCCTCAACAGCGGCTTCGCAGACAGCGCCGCCAACTTCGGCCTGTCCCCGGACTCCCTGGTGGGGGCCCGCAGCATCTACACCACCCAGGCCAACCTCACGCAGCCCCTCTTCTACTGGGGCAAGCTGGGCACGGCCGTGGACATCGCCCTGATGGGTGAGCAGGAAGCCTCCCTGGCCTACACCACCTCGGAGCTGGACGTACTCCATGGCGTGGCCAAGGCCTACCTGGCGGTCCTGGCAGCCCAGGCGGAACAAGAGGTCATCGAAAGCCGACGCAGGACCGCCGAGCAGTTCGTGTCGGACGTGAAGGCGCGGCTGGAGGCCCAGACGGCCACCGAGCTGGACCGCCTACGGGCTGAGAGCGAGTTCCTGGCCGTGATTCCCGAGGCCCTCCAGGCCGATGCCCAGGTGAAGCGGGCCCTTGAGGTCCTGAATGGGCAGCTGGGGCTGGATCCGAAGACGCCGCTCACCCTTGGCAGACTCGGGCTGCCGGAAGCCACCGCCAAGCCTGCAGGCGCCGAGCGCAGCGAACTGGCCCAGCTGAAGCAGCAGGAGGCGATGTACCGCGCCAACGACAAGATCATCAAGTCCGACCTGCGCCCGAAGTTCGACCTCAGCGCCAGCTACGGCTACCAGGCGGGCAAGTCGGACAACCTCTTCAAGGAACCCTACGACACCTGGAAGGTGAGCCTCACCATGAAGTTCCCGGTCTTCGATGGGCTGCGCAGCTCGGGCAAGCGGGCCCAGAACAACGCCCAGCTGGAGCAGGTGAAGCAGCTGCGCATGGACCGGGAGCGGTCCGTGGCCATCGAGCAGAGCAGCGCCGACCGCGAGCTGGAGAAGGCCATCGCGCTCAACGAGGCTGCGCACCGCGCCCATGATGCCGCCTTCGAGGCCCTCCGAATGAGCCGCGAAGCCTTCGACCAGGGTCTCATCACGTCGCTGGACCTGCTCCAGGCGGAGCGCGCGGAACGCCAGGCCGAAAGCCAGCGCCGCCGCGCCGAGCTGGGCCTCTGGTCCGCCCGCTTCGACCAGCGTCGATCCCTCGGCCTGCCCCCTCTGTGACCTTGACGAATCTCTGGAGCCGACCATGAACCGCCGAACCCTCTTCTACATCTCCCTGCCCATCGTGCTCATCGCCGGGGCCGCCACCTACCACCGCACACAGCGCAACAACGAGCTGAGCCATCAGGCCACCGTGAAGGGCGAAGGCACGGTGGCCGTCACCCTGGTCAGTGTCCAGGAGCGCACCTTCCGTCCCGCCGTAGCCTTCACTGGCACGCTGCTGGCCGTGAATCGCGCCGAGCTGAAGGCCGAGGTCACCGGCCGCGTCACCCGCGTGGCGGTGCAGGAGGGCGACACCGTCGCCGCCGGCGCCCTGCTCGGGGCCCAGGACGAGGATGACTACGCCCTGGGGGTGCAGGCTGCCGAGGCCCAGGCCGCCCAGGCCAGGGCCCAGGCGCTGCAGGCCCAGCGAGACAACGACCGCGCCGTGGCCTTGCTGGAGAAACGCAGCATCACGCGGCAGGCGGCCCAGCAGGCCGAGACGGCCTACCACGCCACCAAGGCCGCCGCCCAGGCCGCTGACAGCAACCTCGGCCTGGCCCGGCTCCGCCTGAAGAAGGCGCGCCTGGTGGCGCCTTTCGCGGGGCAGGTCGCCCGCCGTCTGGTGCAGCCCGGCGAGATGCTGAATCCCGGCCAGACCGCCTTCGAGGTGGTGGATAACCGGAAGCTCGAGATCCGCGCCGACCTGCCCACGGAGGCCATGGCCCAGATCAAGGTCGGCCAGCGGGCCACCTTCCGCGCCATCGGCCTGAACCAGCTCGTGGAAGGCCGCGTGGCGCAGGTGAGCCCCAGCCTCTCTCAGGACGGCCGCACGCTGCGGGTCCGCGTCGAGGTCGCCAATCCTGACGGCCTGCTCAAGGGCGGGCTCTTCGTGGAGGGCGTGATCCTGGGCGAAGGCGAAACCAAGACCCCCGCTCTGCCTGCCACCCTGCTGAAGGCCCAGGATCGCGATGCGGAGCTCTTCGTCGCCGAGCAGGGCGTGGCCGCCCGCCGCAAGGTAGTGCTGGGTCCAGAACAGGACGGCTACCGGCCCATCAGCGGTCTGCCCGTGGGCACGCAGGTCATCGACAGCGGCAAGGACCTGGTGGGTGTGGGCAGCCGCCTCCGCGTCGCCACCCCCGCCGCCGGGGGGAAGTGAGCCATGTTCCTATCTGATCTCTCCATCCGCCGGCCTGTCCTCACAGTCTGCATCATGCTGGCCTTGGTGGTGCTGGGCCTCTTCTCCGTCAAGAGCCTCGGTATCGACCAGTACCCCAACACGGACATCCCCACCGTCACCGTCTCCGTCATCTACCCCGGCGCCAGCCCCGAGTCCGTCAAGCAGGACGTGGTGCGCAAGATCGAGGAGGCCGTCAATCCCATCGAGAAGATTAAGGAGATCAGCTCCACCAGCCAGGAGGGCCTCGGCACCCTGGTGGTCCAGTTCCACCTGGGCCGCAACGTGGACAATGCGCTCAACGACGTGCGCACCAAGATCGGCCAGATCCGGCGGGACCTGCCCAACAACATCGAAGAACCGGTCATCTCCAAGTTCGACCCCGCCCAGCTGCCGGTGCTCTCCCTGGTGGTGCAGCCCGATGCCAAGCACCAGGGCATGAACGACCGGGAGCTCACCCGCATCGCCGAGGACTTCCTGAAGCGCCGCATCGAGAACATCCCCGGCGTGGGCAAGGTGGATCCGGCAGGTGTGAGCACCCGCGAGATCCTCGTGCAGATCGACCCCCAGAAGCTCGAAGCCAAGGGACTGGCCCTGGGGGCCGTGAAGAGCGCCCTGGCCAGCGACACCATGGCCATTCCCAGCGGCAACCTGCTCCAGGGCAGCCGCGAGGTCTCGGTGAAGGTGGACGCCAAGGCCCGGTCCGTGGACGACTTCAACCGCGTGATCGTGGGCAACAAGGAAGGACGCCCCATCGAGCTGCAGGAAGTGGCCAAGGTCGTGGACGGCATCAAGGAGAAGCGCAGCCTGGCCCGCCTGGGCGGCAAGGACGTGGTCGCCCTGGAGATCCAGCGGCAGACCGGCGGCAACACCGTGGCCATGGTCACGGCGGTGGAGAAAGCCCTCCACGAGCTGAAGCCCGAGCTCCAGAAGCAGGGCGTCGAGGTGGTCACGGCCAAGGACAACGCCCGCTTCATCATCAACAACGTGGAGGACGTGAACATCTCCATCTACGTGGGCGGCCTGCTCACGGTGATCATCGTGTTCTTCTTCCTGAAGAGCTGGCGCTCCACCCTCATCACCAGCCTCACCCTGCCCGTGTCCGTGATCTCGACCTTCATCGTCATGCGGGCCCTGGATTTCACCCTCAACACCATGACCCTCATGGGCCTCAGCCTGGCCATCGGCATCCTCATCGACGACGCCATCGTGGTCCGGGAGAACATCACCCGGCACGCGGAGATGGGCAAGGACCACGTCACGGCGGCCCGGGAGGGCACCGCCGAGATCGGCCCCGCCGTCATCGCCACCACCCTGTCGATCCTCGCGGTGTTCGTGCCCGTGGCCTTCATGGGCGGCATCGTGGGCAAGTTCTTCTTCCCCTTCGGCATCGTCGTGGCGTTTGCCGTGGCCGTGTCGCTGTTCGTGAGCTTCACCCTGGATCCCATGCTCAGCGCCGTGTGGCCCGACCCCGAGCACGAGAAGAGCGCCGACGGCCACGTGCACTACCAAGGCCGCAACTGGATCATGCGGAGCGTGGAGGCCTTCGGCCGGGTGCTCGACCGCTGGGAGCAGCTCTACAAGCGGGCCATCGAGTGGGCCCTCAATCACCGCTGGCAGGTCATGGTGGCGGGCGGGCTCAGCTGGGTGCTGGCCATGATGCTGGCCGGCCTGCTCGGCAACAACTTCATGCCCGACTTCGACCGGGGTGACCTGCAGGCGACCTTCAAGACCGAACCGGGGTCCAGCCTCGCCACCACCCGCGAAAAGGCACTGGCCCTGGAGACCGCCATCCAGGCCGTGCCCGGGGTCGAGTTCACCTACACGACCATCGGCACGGGGCTCAACGGCACCGTCAACAACGGCGGCATCTACGTGAAGCTCAAGGAGGGCCGCCGCCCCAACCATGTGAAGATCCGCCGCCAGATTCGCGAGGCTTTCCGCGCCATTCCCGGAGTGGATGCCGCTGTGGGCCCCGTGAACGACTGGGGCATGGCCTTCCCCATCATGGTGGCCGTGCAGGCGCCGGATCGCGACGCGGTCATCCGGGCCGTGCCCCTGGTGAAGGAGGCGCTGCAGAGCGTCCCCGGTGCCGTGGACATCACCACCAGCCTCGACAGCGGCAAGCCCGAGCTGCGGCTCGTCATCGACCGCAAGGCTGCTTCCGATCTGGGCGTGAGCCCGGCCCTGGTGGCCCAGATGGTGCGTCCGATGGTGGATGGCGAAAAGGTCGCCAAGTACGAAGACGAGCGGGGCGAGCAGCGGGACGTGCGGGTCCGGCTCGACGATCAGCAGCGCCGCTTCAGCACGCAGCTAGCCAACATGACGGTCGTGAGCACCAAGGACCTGGGCGGCGGCAAGCACCCGCTCGTGCGCCTCAACCAGGTTGTTCGCTTCGAGGAGGGCATCGCCCCAGCCAAGCTACAGCGCCACGACCTGATGGAAGAGGTGGAGGTGAACGCGAACTTCGACGGTTCCACCCTCGGCGAAGTCAGCGCCGGCGCCGCCAAGAAGGTGGCCGAGCTGAAGGCCAGTGGCCAGCTGCCGGAGGGGGTCCGCGTCGAGTTCCTGGGCCAGACCCGCGATCAGAAGGAGACCGCTGGCTACATGGGCACCTCGCTGCTGCTGGCCATCTTCTTCATCTACTTCGTGCTGGCCAGCCAGTTCGAGAGCTTCAAGCTGCCCATCGCCATCATGGCCAGCCTGCCCCTCTCCATGGTGGGCATGGTGCTCATGCTCCTCGTCACGGGCGACTCCATGTCCATGATGACCAGCATCGGCATGATCCTGCTCATGGGCCTGGTCACCAAGAACGCCATCCTGCTGGTGGATCATGCGCTGCATCTAGAGCGTGAGGAGGGCATCTCCCGCCGCCAGGCCATCATCCGGGCGGGCACCGTGCGGCTGCGGCCCATCCTCATGACCAGCTTCGCCATGATCGGGGGCATGCTGCCGCTCTTCCTGGCCCTGGGCGCCGGCGCCGAGATGCGGGCGCCCATGGCCCGGGCCGTGGTGGGGGGGCTCATCACCTCCACCCTGCTCACGCTGATCGTGGTGCCGGTGTTCTTCGAGATCCTGGAGGACTTCACCCTGGCCAAGGCCTGGACCTGGACGCGCCGCCGCCTCGGCATGACGGTCGTGGAGCCCGCGCCGGACCAGCCCCTCGCGGAGGCGCCGGATGCCTGATCCAGCCTTCTACACCGCCGTGGAGACCCGGCGCACGGTGCGGGATTTCCTGCCCGATCCTGTGCCGCAGGAGGTGCTCGACCGCAGCCTCGACGCGGCCCGTCTGGCCGCCAGCTCCAGCAACCTGCAGCCCTGGGAGTTCGTGGTCATCCGCGACCCCAGGGTCCGGCAGGCCGCCAATGCCGCCTGCCTGGACCAGCTGCCGGCCAAGACCGCTCCAGTCCTTATCGCGCTGGTGACCCATCGGGAAACTTGGCGCCGGAACCGGGACGAGATCCTGCGGATCTTCGAGGGCCGCGGGCCCATGCGGCCCAGCCAGGCTGCTTATTACCGGAAGATCATCCCGGTGATCTACACCACGGGGCCCTTCGGTCTTCTCGGGCCGCTGAAGCGGGCCGTCAGCCGCCTCGCCTCGCTCTTCAGGCCGACGCCGAATCTCATGTCCCGGGCAGATATCCGCGTCATGGCCCACAAGAGCACGGCCCTGGCTGCGGCCACCTTCATGCTCGCCCTGCGGGCCGAGGGCTACGACTCCTGTCCCATGGAGGGCTTCGATCCCTGGCGGGCCAAGGCCCTCCTCGGCCTGTCCCGGGGCGCCGAGGTGAACATGTTCCTGGCCGTGGGCAAGCGAACGGATAAAGGCGTGTGGTGGGATCGGGTGCTCATGCCCCGAGAGTGGGTGGTTCGGGAGCTCTGACCAGGTCCTCCCCTGCGATCAGGATGTCGTTGACGACCTTCCGTAGGTCGCGCACGGGATAGGGCTTCGGCAGGAACTGGGCCTGTCCCTGGGCCATTAGCTCCCGGGCGGCGGCGTCGGTGTCATAGCCGCTGCTGAGGATGATGGGAATGCCCGGCTGGATCCGCCGCAGCTCGGTGAAGGTCTCGATGCCATCCATGCGGGGCATGGTGAGGTCGAGCAGGACCAGCCGGATGCGGTCCCGGTGTTCCAGGAACCGGACCACGGCCTCGGCGCCGTCCTTGGCGCGGATGACATCGAAGCCCATGGACTCCAGGGCGGAGGCGGCGAAGTCCAGGACCATGGGCTCGTCGTCGGCCACCAGGGCCAGTCCCTGGAACACCCGCAGAGGGCCCGAGTCCTGTGGCGAGACAGGCTGAAGCTTTTCGCCGGTGGCGTGGAAGAGGATGCGGAAGGTCGTCCCCGCGCCAGGAATGCTACGGATGGCCATGCCGGCCCGGTGGGCCTTGAGGATTCCATGCATGGCAGACAGGCCCAGGCCATGGCCCTTGGGCTTGGTGGTGAAGAAGGGGTCGAAGATGCGCTCCACCAGTTCGGGGCCCATGCCGCAGCCCGTGTCGGTGACTTCGAGGATCGCGTAGCGCCCCGGGGTCAAGCCCTGGGCCGGACAGAGGGCCTCGAGCTGCGGCTGGTCGAAATCGTTCGTCAGGGTACGGACGGTGACGGCGCCGTCCCCCTGGCCGATGGCCTCCGCTGCGTTGGTCACCAGGTTCAGCACCACCTGCTGGATCTGGGCCGAGTCGGCCAGGATCGGGGGCAGGTCCGGAGCCAGATCGAGGTCCAGGTCCGCATTCTTGGCCAGGGTGACCTGCAGGAGGTGGGTCATCTCCGACACGACCTGGTTCAGATCCAGGGGCTTCACGACGAAGTGGCCGCGGCCGGCGTAGGCCAGCATCTGCCGGGTGAGATCGGTGGCCTTCTGGACCGCCTTCTCCGCCTGGTCCAGCGAGCGGCGGGCCGGATCCGCCGGGTCGAGGCGCATCTGCGCCAGGTTGAGGTTCCCCAGCACGGCGGCCAGCAGGTTGTTGAAGTCGTGGGCGATGCCCCCGGTGAGCACGCCGAGGCTCTCCAGCCGCTGGGTGTTCTGCAGGACCTCCTGATTGCGCAGCCGCTCGTCTTCGCGCTGGGCCAGGGCCTGGCTCGCGCGGCCCAGTTCCTCACCAAGCTGGGCGACCTCCCGGGAGGCGGCCCGCAGCTCGGGGCGGTGGTAGAGGTTGCCCCGGCCGATGTGCCGCGATGCGTGGACAAGGCGGCGGATGGGTCCAGCAATCACCCGGTTCCCCATGGTCCGGGCGGCCACCAGAGCGAGCAGGCCCGTCACTGCGAGTAGTGTCATGTTTCGGCGGTGAGCCTTCAGGCTCTCGCCCAGCACTTGATGCTCCGACCGCCCCACCTGGAGGAAGAGGTAGGGCCTGGATTGGCCGGTGGTACGGATCTGGTGGAAGGCGAAGAGGGTCGGCTGGCCATCCCTCCGGGGCGCCCAGTAGGTCCCCTCGTTTTCGCCGCCAAGGACACGACTGGCCTGGTCCGGAGGCAGGGTCTTCCCCACCAAGGTCCCGTATCGGTTGGAGATGTGGGTGAGGTGCAGCAGTACGGTGCCCGCATGGTCCAGCACCGCCAGGGAAGTTTCTGCAGGCAGTCCCGAGCGGTTGAACAGGTCCGCGTAGCCCTGCAGGTCGTAGGCGGCGGCCAGGACGGCGAGGAGCTCGCCCTGGTCGTTCATGACGGGGAGGGAGAAGTGGAGCACCGGTTTGCCGGTGTCCAGGTTGAGGACGTATTCGCCCACGGTAAAGCGCCGGGTTTCCACCGCCTCCCAGAAGTACTTGCGGTCCTTCCGCGGGATGGCGGGGCTGGGAATGGCAGCGGCGAAATTCATGCCTGCCGGGTCCAGGGCGAAGATGTTCACGAAGCGCGGATCCGCCTGCTGGATGGACCGCAGGGTGCGGCTGAAGGCGCGACCGTCCCCGCGCCGCAGTTCCGGCAGGAAGGAAAGCGTTGTCAGCATCTGCTGGACCGAGCTGGTCACCTGCTCCTGCTGGCTGGCCAGGTCCGCCACCACACGCAGGAGGTGTTCCTGGGCCCGCACCTTCGCAGCATTCCGGTGTTCAAGGTTGGAGGCGTATTGGATGGCGAGCGCCGGAAGCAGGGCCAGCAGCACCACCCAGGTCAGGTGGGTGCCGATGCTCCATCTGCGATTCACGGGTCCAGCGAGGGACATGGTTCCCGACCTTTCTGACAGACACTCAGGGGTTCATCAGGCACTCTGGAAGGATCTATGAATGATACGGGTCACGAGCTGCGGGAGCTACTGAGGTCGACCGGACCCACCGGGGACCTCGGGGCCCCGGGAGCCCGGCTCCGCTGGATGTCACCGGCCGCCCTGGCCCTGGTGCTGGCGCGGTGGGTGGGTCGTGAGGGGAAGCCCCAGACCCTCTGGGTCGACGCCCCCAGCGAGGCCGAGGCCCGCACCCTGGCCCAGGATCTGCAAGCCCTCCTGCCCGGGGCGGGCGTGGCGCATTTCCCGGGCTTCGCGGCCTACGCCGGTGGCGAAAGCAGCCCGCCCGGCATGGTGCTAAGGGAACGGCTGGCCACTCTGGTGGGCTTGCTGGAGCGCCGGGTCCAGGTGCTGGTCACGGGGCCCCTCACGGCCTGCGAGAGGCTGCCCCATCCCACCTGGTTCCAGAAGCAGAAGCTGGAGCTGCGCAAGGGGGCCGAGGTGCCGCGCGAGCTGCTGCTGGAGACGCTGGTGGCCCTGGGCTACCGCCGCACGGAGCTGGCCTCGGCCCCCGGGGAATTCAGCTCCCGCGGCATGGTGGTGGACCTCTGGCCTGACCACCTGGACCAGCCCCTGCGCCTAGAGACCTTCGGCGACGAGCTGGAGCGACTGAGCCCCTTCGATCCCGACACCCAACGCCGCACGGGCGAGGCGCTGGAGACCCTGACGCTCTACCCCCGCTTTGAAGGCGACCGGGGCGACGGCGAGGCCCTGCTGGCCGCTGTAACCTCCCGCGCCAGCCTCACGCAGGAACCGGGAGATGACCTGGCCTTCCGCCGTGCGCGGCTGGCCACTCACGGCCACTTCCCGGGCGAGGAGCTGTTCCATCCCCTGCTGGCGCAGGCGAAGGGCCAGCTGGTGCACTGGGTGCCACCCTGCCTGCGGGTGCGCCTGGATCCAGCCTGGGAGGAGGCCCTGCGGGAGGCCGAGCGCGCCCGCATCGAGGAGGGCCTGGCCATGCTGCGCCGGGGCGGCGTGGTCTGCCCCGATTTCGAGGATCGCTTCCTGCCCACGGACCCCAGCCGAGCCACCTTGCTGCTCACCGAGTGGCAGAGCGAGGCCACGGTGCCCTTGGCCGCCCAGCCCGTGCGCGAGTTCCAGGGCCGCCTCTCCGACCTGGCTGACCACCTGCAGGACCTCGCCCTCACCGGGCATCGCGTGTTCCTGGCGGGCTCCACGCCGGGCATGCGGGACCGCTTCCAGGCGTTCATCAGGGAGCACGAGCTGCCCCAGGCCTACGGCACCGAAGTGGGCTGCCGCGCCATGCACCTGTCCCTGAGCGCAGGGCTCCACCTGAAAGAGCCCGGTCTGGTGATCTTCACCGAGCGCGAGGTCTTCGGGCGCAAGGCCGTCCAGGCGGCCCCGAAGAAATCCCGCAGCTCGGCCTTCCTGTCGGACCTGCGGGACCTCAAGCCCGGGGACCGCGTGGTGCACCTTGACCACGGCATCGGCGAGTTCGTGGGCTTCGCCACGCTCACCGTGGGGGGCGAGGAGCAGGAGGTGCTGCAGCTGCGCTACGCCGATGGCGGCCAGCTCAACGTGAGCCTCGAGCGGGCCGACCTCATGCAGCGCTACACCGGCGCCGAGGGCCACCTGCCGCCCCTGGACAAGCTGGGCGGAGCTTCCTGGGCCAAGGTCAAGCGCCGGGCCAAGAAGGCCATCCGCGACATGGCGGACGAGCTGCTAAAGCTCTACGCCCAGCGCAAGCTGGAGAAGGGCCACGCCTATCCGCCGGACGGGCCGGACATGGCGGCCTTCGACACGAGCTTCCCCTTCACCCTGACGCCGGACCAGGTCGAGGCCATCGAGGCGGTGAAGGCTGACCTGGAGTCGCCGCGTCCCATGGACCGGCTGCTGGTGGGCGACGTGGGCTTCGGCAAGACGGAAGTGGCCATGCGCGCCGCCGCCAAGGTGGCCCTGGAAGGCAAGCAGGTGGCCGTGCTGTGTCCAACCACCGTGCTCTGCTTCCAGCACTTCCGCACCTTCAAGGAGCGCTTTGCGGGATTCCCCATCCGCATCGAGATGCTGAACCGCTTCGTGGACCCCGCCGACCAGAAGCGCATCCTGCAGGAGCTGGGCGACGGCAAGATCGAGATCGTCATCGGCACCCACCAGATGCTGGGCGCCAAGGTGAAGTTCGCGGACCTGGGCCTGGTGGTCATCGACGAGGAGCAGCGCTTCGGCGTGGGCCACAAGGAGAAGCTGAAGAAGCTGCGCCTCAACGTGGACCAGCTGGCGCTCAGTGCCACGCCCATCCCCCGCACCCTGCACATGAGCCTCACGGGCCTGCGGGAGATCAGCCTCATCGAGACGCCGCCCAAGGATCGTCTCGCCATCGAGACCGTGGTGGCCCCCTGGAGCGACGAGCTGGTGCAGACCGCCATCCAGTTCGAGCTGCGGCGCGGCGGGCAGGTGTACCTGGTGCACAACCGCGTGGAGTCCATCGTCAGCATCGCCGCGCGGGTGCGCGAGCTGGTGCCCGATGCGCGCGTGGGCGTGGGCCACGGCCAGCTCACGGACGAAGGGCTAGAGCGGGTGATGCTCGGCTTCATGGAGGGCCGCATCGATGTGCTGGTGGCCACCACCATCGTGGAGAACGGCCTGGATGTGCCTAACGCCAACACCCTCATCGTCCACCGCGCCGATGCCTTCGGCCTCAGCCAGCTCTACCAGCTGCGGGGCCGCGTGGGCCGCAGCGACGTGCCCGCCTACGCCTACCTGATGATCCCGCCCAAGCACGAGATCAGTGACGAGGCACGCAAGCGACTGCAGGCCCTGGAGGACTTCTCCGAGCTGGGCTCGGGCTTCCGGGTGGCGGCCATGGATCTCGAGCTGCGCGGCGCGGGCAACCTGCTGGGGGGTGAGCAGTCTGGCCACATTCACGACATCGGCTTCGAGCTCTACGTGAAGCTGCTGGAGGAGACGCTCTCGGAGCTGCAGGGCCAGCCCAGCGGCACCTTCGAGGTGAAGCTGGACAACCTGGCCCCCGGCGCCCAGCTGGGCCGCCGCTGGATCGACCAGGCCAGCGAGCGCCTGGTGGCCTACAAGCGCATCTCGCGGCTGCGCGAAGAGAAGGACCTGGAGCTCTACCGCTTGGATCTGGAGGATCGCTTCGGTCGCATCGCCGACGATGACCCGGACACGCTGCGCTTCTTCGAGCTGCTCAAGGTCAAGCTGCGGGCCCAGGTATTGGCCGTCTCTGAAGTAGCCATCGACAAGGGCCAACTCAAGTTCCGCCTCAGCCCCCAGACGCCCCTGGACCCGGCGAAGCTCATGGCCTGGGTGGGCCGCACCAAGGGCGCCAGCCTCAGCCCCGATGGTGCCGTGCGCCTGCCCCTGCAAGGCACCGCCGACGGCCCCATCCTGCAGGCCCAGCGGGTGCTGGTGGAGTGGGCTGGGCTGTAGGAGCCAGACCAGGAGCCGGACCCGGACCCTGGTCTCACCTTCTGGCTACTTCTTGGCGGTCGCCTCGATCTTCCGTGCGGATCCAAACGCCGCAAGGCAGGGATCCACGACCTCGGGTGCCTTGGAATTCGTCAGCACGGTCCCCACACACTGGAGCTTCTGCGCATCGAAGATCACTGTGAGCAAGTGGCGGTATTCGCCCTTGGCAGGCTCCTTGTCCACGGACTTCTTGTCTGTTGAGAGGAGCCACCAGCCCTGGACGGTCGTGGACGCCAGCGGCTGGGGCTTGAGATCGGTCTCCGCGGAGCTTTCCTTGAGGCGCTTCGCGGCCTGTTCGGCACTGGACCACACGCCCAAGGGGTTGCCGATGCCCTTGATGGGATAGAGAAAGGCCTTGAACCCCGCCAGTCCCACCACGCCGTAGCGCACGGCGAATAGGTGGTCCGGCCGCGCCCGGTCGAAGGACTCGGTCCAGCTCTCGGGCAGCGAGAGGGCGAGGACCGCCCCTTCGGGGAGGGTGTAGCGGTGTTCCACCTGGGCGGGGAGGAGGAGGCGGCTGGCATCCTCGGCGGGCAGGGTGCGCAGCGGCTCAGGGATGAGCTGCCAGGCCTGGCCGGGCTCCGCCGGGGGCCGGATGGACTCACCCGCCTTCACCTTTGCCTTAAGTTGCCCAGCATAGTCTGCCCGCTGCACATCCTTCTGCGCCTCGGCGAGGGTGCGCCCCTGGTCGAGGGCAGCAGTCACTTCCTTGGGATCGCCGCCCGTGCAGGCCAGAGCCTGACCCAGGTCGATCCAGGCCAACGAATTCCCGGGGTCCAGCCGGGTGGCCCGTCGGCAGTGATCGACCACGCCGGCGGATTCGCCTGCCACCATCTTGCGGAAGGCCAGGTTGAGCCAGGCTTTGGCCACAAATGGGACATCCTTATTCAGGGCCTCCACCTTTTCCAGGCAGCCCTCCGCGGCCGTCCACTCCCGGGCCTCGATGAACGTGTTGGCCTGGGCGGTCCAGAGGGGGGCGGTCTTGCTCCCGGCCAGCTGGATCGCGCGCCAACCGGCCCGGGCGGCAGCAGGCAGCCGCCGTAGGTTCCGCAGGCAGATGGCGTATTCGTTCCAGATCTCGCCCCGGGAGGGCGCCAGGCTCAGGGCCTTCTCGTAGAGAGGGAGGGCGTCCGCGTAGGCCTTCTTCTGCATTTCGGTGTAGGCGGCTTCCTGGGCCTTCAGGGCTTCAGGACTCGGGGCCTCGGGTTTCTTCTTCTGGGTGGTCTTGGCTGGCTTGGTTCCGGCGCAGAGGGGTGCGCTGAGGCTCAGCAGGACCAGCAGGGAAGGGACCAGGGGGTTCATGGGGGCTCCGGCGGGGGGGGCAGAAGGGTGTAAAAAGGCGCGGGGTCGCAGGGGTCCTCCAGCATCCCAGAGCCCGGGGGCAGGGGCAAGGTGGTGGGGATTCAGCTTGTTCGGGGTTGCCACCGAAAGGCTGGCATGGCCCAGGAACGGAGCACCAGCTTCTGGAGCGGCCACCGTCCGACGATGGTGGCCGCCGGATGTTTCCTGGCTGCGGCGGTGCTGGGTCTGGCGACTGCACAACATGGCGGCATCAAGGATTTCGAGCCTCTGGGTTTCTCCACGGCCAGCCGCGCGCTGAATGCCCTCATGACGGTCACCATGACCTGCATCGCCCTGATCCTGCCACTCACGGCCAACCTTTACACGCCACGCCTGGTGAAGCTCTATGTGACGCATCCCCTCATCGTGGGCGGACTCTCTCTGTTGGTCGCCGGAAACCTGCTGCTGATGTCCCTGCACTTCTTCCCTCCAGGACACCCCTATCTGCCGGTGGCCGTCTGGGGCCTCTCCCTGATCTACCTGGTGGCCCTGGCAGGCATCCTGCCTTATCTCTTCGGGATCAGCCGCTTCATCCGGCCCAGCTACTTCATGCCCATGCTCACCCGGAAGGGTCTGCGCAGCCTCCAGGAGCTGTCCCGGGGCCGCCGTCTCGAAGCTAACAAGGACGAGCTCTTCGAGACCATCGACGTGGTGACCAATGTGGCGCTCACGGGCATGACCCGTGGCGACCGGCAGCTGGTGATGCTGGCCCTGCAGAGCCTGCACGCACTGCTGACGGGCATCATCCAGTGCGGTGGGGCGGAGTTGTCCGCGTGGCGGGGCTCGCGGCCCTGGTTCGTACCGGGCCTGGCCAAGGAGGGCCAGGAGTTCCTCACCCGTGAGCGGGTCTGGCCCGAAGCCTATGTCCTGGCGCAGACCCTGAAGGTCGCGGAGGTGGCGACCCGTCGGCAGCACGAGCTGCTCTCGGAACTGGCCGCCCAGCTGGTGGACACGGCCCGATTGGCCTCGGCCATCGGGGCCGAGCCCGTCATCGAGCTGCACGTCATGACCTTCAACACCCTGCTGCGTGAGGCCCTGGAGGAGAAGGACCTGCGGCGCTTCCAGAACCTCTCCTACCACTACCGCCTGCTCATCGAGGCCTTCCACGCCAGCCCGGATCGGATGCACGAGGCCACCCGCCACCTCCTGCACTACGCCCGCCTCGCCGTGCGGCAGGGCCTCACCTTCGCCTTCGAGACCGTGGTCTACGACTTGGGTGAGCTGGTGCTCAGCCTGGGCCTACGGGATGAGGCTGCGGCCGTGGAGTTGATCCAGGCCTGGGCGGGGCCGGTCTGGCAGGAGGCCATCGCCCCGGACAGCCCCATGAAGAAGGTGGGGTGGCGCACCATCCTGCGCACCCACTGGGAAGCCAGGTCCCGGGGGCTGAAGGAGGTGGCCGAGGCCATCTTCTGGCGCTTCCTGGCGGACGAGGCCATCCACCGGGAGCAGCTGGAGCTGCTGCTGGAGGAGAACCGCGAGCTGCACTATGAATTCAACGACCGGCTCATGCGGTTCGCCCACCTGTCGCCCGCGGCCTGGGAGGAAGCCCAGGCGTTCCTGGAGCAGTGGTAGCCGTTCGCCGGTGGGAGCCCTCCATTCGCCGATCCCCCTGAATGGGGACCTTCCGGAGGACTAGCTTGGAGTCAGTCCTGGAGTCCCCATGCTGTCCTTCCTGTTCTCTGAAGCCGCCGTCCTGGTCCGGGTGGTGCAGGCCGTGGCCTTGTTCGTGCTGATGACCACCTTTGCCCCGGCCGCGCTGCACGGCGCTGAGTCCCGCCCTGAGCCCCGCATCCTGGCCCTGCACGGGCTGGAGGCCGCCGAGGTGCGCTCCCAGGGCTTCACGCTGCCCCGGCCCATGAAGATCCACGTCTACGCCAAGGGCGCGGGGCTGCGCTTTCCCACCCGCATCGCCCGGGAGCACCCCTTCTTCGCCCATGCCTGGATCCTGAATGCCGTCACCCGGGAAGTGGTGTGGCAGATGGATGGCCCGAACACCAAGCGGAACTGGGAGTACCGGGTCGCCGACCAGTACCTGGACCTGCCGGCCGGCAGCTACGAGGCCTATTTCAGCAACCACGGCTTCGGCCAGGGCCTCCTCTTCGCCCAGTGGTTCCGCAACATCGACCGCCGCTCCCTGGCGGCCCAGGAGGACCGCCACCACCGCTTCCTGCAGGCCATTGGGGCCGATGACGCCAGCCTGGTCCGCCACTGGCGGGAGCAGGTGGGGAACTACGGCATGGAGATCTACCTGCCCGCGGGCGATCCCAAGGAGGTGAACCTCTTCGAGGCGCCCCTGCGCTGGCGGAACATCGTGGTGTCCCTGGCCGCCACCTCCGATGACGGCCACTGGACCCAGACCTTCCGCCTGGCCCGGCCTGTGAGCCTGCACGTCTATGCACAGGGCGAGGGCAGCGGGCGGCTGATGATCGACTACGGCTGGATCACCGATGCCCGCACCCGCACCCGCGTCTGGGAGATGAGCATGGACAAGTCCAAGTTCGCCGGGGGCGCCCACAAGAATCGGCGCCAAGTGGAGACCATCCAGCTGCCCGCCGGCGACTACGAGGCCACTTTCATCACCGATGATTCCCACTCGCCCGTGGACTGGAATGCCGCGCCCCCGGCGGACCCCGGCACCTATGGCCTGACGCTGGCCCTCCCCGCGGACAAGGATCTCGCTGCCTTCTCCGTCACCAAACCCCTGGCCTGGACCGTGCTGGCTGAGGCCGTGCGGGTGGGCAACGACCAGGACCGGTCCGTCTCCTTCAGCCTGGCTTCGGCCCAGTCCGTGCGCGTCTACGCCATCGGCGAAGGCAGCGGGGACGAGATGGCGGACTTTGCCTGGATCGAGGATGGCGTAGGCAAGCGGGTGTGGGTCATGGATCGTGGCCGTACCCAGCACGCTGGCGGGGCGAGCAAGAACCGGGTGAGCGACGAGATCGTCAGCCTGCCGAGGGGCGCCTACACCCTGCGCTACCGGACCGACGACAGCCATGCCTACGGTCGCTGGAACAGCCCCTCGCCCTGGGACCAGGAGCACTACGGAGTCACGGTCTACGCGGCGAAGTGAATGGAGTTCAGATCTCGCCCGTCCGCAGGGCCCGCAGCGCCTCCTGCTCACCGGTCACCACCTCGAAGGCCTCGCGGAAGGCCTCCGGGATGATCCGGGGCCTGCCGGCTTCAGTATCGATGAACACCCAGAGGGTCTTGGCGCGAGCCAGCACCTTGCGGTCCCGCTCCCGCCAGAACAGGTAGTGGCGCGGGGACTCCTGGTCCTCGAAGCCGCCGATCCAGGTGAGCAACTTGAGCGACTCGCCTTCGAAGGCCGGCCGCAGGTAGTCGATGGTGTGGGAACGGATCACCCAGGTGGTCCGGGTTTCCTGGTAGCGGTCCAGCGTCCAGCCGCAGGCGTCCGAGTGGGCCGTAGCCACCGCCTGCATCCAGCGCAGGTACTCCAGGTTGTTGACGTGGCCGTTCGCATCGATGGCGGCTGCGGGGACGGTGAAGGCCTGGGCGAAGAGGCCGCGGGGGCCCATGGTCAAGCCCCCGTCGCCGGGCCCACGGGATCGTGGGGCAGGCTGCCCCGGGGCGAGCGGAAGTAGGCGTAGGGTGTGGCGAGGAGGAAGTTCGAGACGCGGCTGGTGTAGATGTCGGCGTAGCGCTCGATCTGGCGGGTGAGGTGGCTCTTGTCGTTGCCGGCGCGGGTGAGCAAGCCCCAGCGGGCATTGGTCAGCCCGCCGCCGGTCTGGGCCAGGGGGCCGATCTCGGCATCGAGGGCCAGCAGGTGGCCACGGAGATCGTGGACCCGAGCTTCCGCGCTGGCCGCATCGCCCTGGATGGCGGGGCCATAGCCCGCATGCAGGCGCTGCAGGGCCAGGCGGGCCTGGGAGAGCCTGGCCTCCAGCGTTTCCTTCTCCTGCATCAGGGCCATGAGGCGCAGCTCGATGGGGCGGTAGCCCTCCAGCGCGGCCACCTCGGCTTCCAGCTCCCGCAGCACCAGGGCCGTGCGCCAGCTGAGCGTGCGCTTGCTCACGTGGACGTCGCCGAACATGTGGTCACCCACGTAGAGGAGCTCGTCCCCGGCGATGCCCAGGTCCCGCTCCACCTGCGGCGCCGAGCCGCCCAGGTAGATGCCGCCGGGCTTCAGGGGACCCACCAGGGGCCGCAGCAGTCCGGTCTCGTCGACCACCTCGAAGAAGGGACCCTGCTCCACGAAGAAGGCCGGCTTACGGGCGGCGACGATGACCACGTCGAAGAGCTGCCGCCATGTCATGCCCTCCGGTAGGTGGCGATCGTAGGCGTGGCTCATCATCTTCGTGGTGAAGCTCCACTCGGAGTTGGTGATGAGCAGCAGCTTCTTGCCGGCGGCCTTCTGGTCCAGCAGGGCCATGGCCGCCTCGGGATCCTGCACCACGTAGCGCTCCGGGGCCGCGGCGATCTCGGCCTTCAGGTGGCCCTCCATGTGCTGGGCATCCACGCCGGAGCGCACGTGGCGGTAGAGGCTGGCGTACTCGAAGGACCGGGGCAGGGCGCCCCGGTCCAGCAGGTCCACGGCCTGGGCGTAGAGGCAGCCCTCGGACAGCGAGAAGAGGGTGTTGAGGAAGACCCAGCGGGACTCGGAGAGGTCGACCAGGGTCTGGGCATAGGCGTCCCGCTGTTCGCCGAACTCCAGCATGCGGGTGCCGTGCATGGCCCGCTTCACGAAGCCGAAGCGGTTCGCCTTCACAAGATTGCCCAGCTCCGTATCGATCACGAGGCCCCGGGTCACCATGGAGCCGTCGAACTCGAGACCCTCCATGGGCCAGCCCTCGGCGGCCAGCCGGGCCCGGGCCTGGGCGTAGACCATGCGCTCGAAGGCCTCCACCCGGTAGTCCACCAGGGTGTAGTCCATGTCGTAGCCGATGGCCCGCACGGAGCGCAGGTTGAGCGTCCGGTTGCAGAAGATCCCGCGGCCGGGGGCGGTGACGGGAAGGGCGGGGTTCGGCATGGCCCAGGATAGCAAGGCGAGGTCCCCGGCCTGGGAGTGGTGGCCTGTCGGCTCTCCATGCGAAGCTGATACCTCGCATTCGGAGGCTTCTGTGTCCCTGCTGCATCGATTCTTGGTTCCCGCCCTCGTCATCTCCCTGCCGGTCGCCGCAGCGGAGAAGCGGGCCTTCCACATCGAGGATCTCTACCGGCTGAAGGGTGTGCAGCACCTGGCCCTGAGCCCGGATGGCTCGAAGCTGGCCTTCGAGGTGTCCAGCCAGGATCTGAAGGCGTCCACGCGGAACACCCAGCTCTGGCTGCTGGACGTGGCCTCGGGGCAGGTGAAGCAGATCACCTTCTCCGGCAAATCGGACACGGCGCCCCAGTGGTCGAAGGATGGGAAGACCCTCACCTTCCTGTCGAGCCGCAGCGGGGGCAGCCAGCTCTGGGCCCTGGATGCCAGCGGCGGGGAGGCCCGCAAGGTGACCTCCTTCGAGGCAGGTGTGGGCGCGCCGAAGCTGATGCCCGGCGGGGACAAGGTGGTGTTCGAGGCCACCGTGTTCCCCGAGGCCCTGACGGACGGCGCCCGGCACAAGGAGCTCAGCGACAAGCTGGAGAGCGGCCCGGTGCAGGCCCACCTGGCCGACGAGCTGCTCTACCGGCACTGGACCGGCTGGCGCGACTTCCAGTACAGCCACCTGTTCACGGCCACCTTCGAGGGCAAGGTGGAGGCGCTTACCGGAGGCAAGCAGGACTATCCGGGCTTCTGGCAGAGCTGGGACCTGAGTCCCGACGGCAGGGAGGTCTGCGTCACCACGAACACCGACGCGGTCCAGGCCCGCAGCACGAACCAGGACCTCTTCCTCGTCTCCCTGGAGGGCGACCGCACCCCCCGGCGCATCACCGGCGACAACCCGGCCGCGGACCAGGACCCCAAGTACTCGCCGGATGGCCGCTTCATCGCCTACAAGTTCCAGACCAAGCCGGGCCACGAGTCCGACCGCTTCCGCCTGGCCATCTACGACCGGCAGGCGAAGAACCGCAAAGTGCTGACGGAAGGCATCGACAACTGGGTGGACGCCTTCCAGTGGTCGGCGGACGGCAAGGCCCTCTGGTTCACCGTGCAGGAGAAGGGCCGCTGGCCGCTCCATCGCGTCGAGGTTGCCACCGGGAAGATCAGCCGCATGCTGGAGGGCCAGAGCATCAAGGAATTCGTGGTTAGCCCCGACCAGAAGAACGTCCTGCTCACCAAGACCCGGGTGGGTGAACCGGTGGAAGTGTGGCGATACACCTTCGATACGAAGGAACTGAAGCGGCTAACTGCCTTCAACCAGGCCGTGGCTGACGAAGTGGACCTCCGTCCCGCCGAGGAACAGTGGGTGAAGGGCGCCGACGGCAAGGACATCCATGTCTTCCTGGTGAAGCCCCACGGCTTCGACCCCGCGAAGAAGTACCCGCTCATCCTCAATGTGCACGGCGGTCCGCAGATGATGTGGTCCGACACCCTGCGCGGCGACTGGCAGGTCTACCCCGGCGCGGGCTACATCGTGGCCTTCCCCAATCCCCACGGCTCCACGGGCTACGGCCAGGCCTTTACGGATGCCATCAGCGGCGACTGGGACGGCAAGGTGATGTCCGACATCGAGAAGGTGACGGACCACCTGGCGGCGCTGCCCTATGTGGACAAGGACCGCATGGGCGCCATGGGCTGGAGCTGGGGCGGCTACGCCATGATGTGGCTGGAAGGGCACACCACCCGCTTCAAGGCCCTGGCCGCCATGATGGGCGTTTATGACCTGCGCTCCATGCACGGTGCCACCGAGGAACTGTGGTTCCCTGAGCACGACCTCACGGGCACTCCCTGGGAGAAGTCAGCAGCCTACGACCGCATGAATCCGAGCACCCATGTGCAGGCCTTCAAGACACCGTGCCTCGTCATCACCGGCGAGCGCGACTACCGCGTGCCCTACACCCAGAGCCTGCAGTTCTTCACCGGCCTGCAGGAGATGGGCGTTCCGAGCCGGCTGATTGTCTTCAAGAACGACGGCCACTGGCCCGACAACCTGAAGTCCATGCCCGTGTACTACAACGCCCACATCGAGTGGTTCCAGAAGTACCTGGGCGGCGGCGCTGCCCCCTGGAAGACCGAGGACCTGGTGCGGAACCTGGCCTTCGACAAGGACCGGAAGTAACTCCCCGCCTCAGGCTGGCCGATCCAACGGAGACGGACATGATCGTGTAGGGCAGACCGTCGGGGGCCGCCATGCTGGACATCGACAAGACAGATCCGAGCCCGGGAGATCCCTCCTCCTGGCCGGACCGCGTCGAGGTGATGCAGACGGTGCTGGATGCCTCCACCGACCCGATCTTCAACATCCTCGAGGATGGCACCTACCGTTATGTGAATGCCGCCTTCTCCGGACCCTTCGGCAAGACGCCAGAGGAGGTCATCGGTCGGCGGATCTGGGATCTCTTCGAACCCGCGGAGGCCGAGAAGCGCATGAGGGTGGTCCACCGGGCTTTCGCCACCCGCGAGACCATCGTCTTCGAGGTGCGGGTTCCCACCTCGACGGGAGACCGCCACTACATCACGTCCGTCAGGCCCATTCCCGGTCCGGACGGCACCATCGGCTCGGTGGTCTGCATCTCGAAGGAGATCACGGACCGCAAGCTGATTGAGCTGGAGCGCGAGCGGCTCATCGCTGAACTCCAGGAGGCGCTGGCCAGGGTCCGCACCCTCTCCGGCTTGCTGCCCATCTGCGCGCACTGCAGCAAGATCCGGGATGACCGTGGGCACTGGACCCGCGTGGAGTCCTACGTCAGCGCGCACAGCCAAGCCAAGTTCAGCCATGGCATCTGCCCCGACTGCCTGCGGAGGGAGTACCCGGAGGTTGGTCGCTAGCGGCCAGCTTCTGCCGGCCCCTATTTCTTCTTTTTGGCCGGTGACAGCGGGGAGGGCTTCGCGACTTCGGCCAGGGCGCCGCTAAGGCCCCCGCCCTTGTGGGTGGCGCCGTGGATCACGGCCGGCTTGGCCTTCTTGGGTTTCTTGTCGTTGGACATGTGCCCTCTGTGAGCGGGTCCCCGGTTCTTTGGGATTCGGACCCTGGCTCAGCATGGACCCATTGCCTGTGACGGCCGATTTTATTCGTCGATCAGTTTGAATGCCTGCCGATTCCTCGGCGGGCCCGGCGGCTCAGGGCGCAGGTTGGAACAGCCACTGGAGCGCCGCCGGGAACCGCGCGGCCCAGGCGCTTTCCGTGTGCCGCGCCCCCGGGGCCACCACCACGCGCAGGAGCTCCGGGCCAAGGCCTAGCCCTCGCAGCGCCGCGGCGACATCCTGCGTGTCCTGCACCGCCTGGCGGCTGTCGGCAGGGGCTCCGGCTTCCCGGTCGCCAATGTCGAGGTAGAGGCGCAGGGCGGGATCCGGCTTCGCAACCGCAGCCTCCTTCAGCATCTGTCGCCCACCCACCCAGAAGGAACTGGAGAAGCAGGCGGCCTTGCCAAAGACGCCGGGATGACGCAGTACCGCGTGGAGGGAAATGAGCCCGCCCAGGGAGCTGCCAGCCAGGGCGGTGTGGGCGGCCTCGGGCTTCGTGCGGAAGGTGCGGTCCACCCAGGGCTTCAGGGTCTTCACGAGGAAGTCCGCGTAGGCATCGCCCTTCGCGGTGGGAATGCGCTCGTCGCGGAAGGGGGAGTACTCGGCCAGCCGCTCCTTCCCGCCGTGGTCGATGCCCACGACGATCATGGGCTGCAGCGCTCGGCTGGCGCTCAGCTTCGCCAGCGTCTCGTCCACCTCCCACTCACCGGCGAAAGAAGTGGCTGCGTCGAACAGGTTCTGGGCGTCGTGCATGTAGAGCACGGGATAGCGTCGGCCGGAGGTCTCGTAGCCAGGTGGCAGGAGGATGCGCAGGGTGCGGGTCGTGCCCAGCTGCGGCATGGCGAAGCCCTCGACCAGCCGAAGGTCGCCGCTCACCGTGGGGGCGACCTTCGGCGCGAGGACCTGGTCCCGCCAGCGCTCCACCTGCACCCGCACGGCCATGATCTGGCCTACCTCCACGGCGCGGTTGGGAAGCTCCTCGCCCTTGGCATCCTTCTCCACGGTCTCCCAACTGCCCCGGGTGATCTTGAACTGCAGGCTGTAGCCGACCTCAAGGGAGAAATGACCAGCCCAGCTGCCGTCGGGCTGCCGCCGGAGCTTCCACTGGGGATCGCCGGGATTCCAGCCATTCATGTTGCCAGCCACATGCAGGCTGGCGTCCGCCGGCGTGGTGGCCGGCACGGTGACCTGGAAGCTCACGGCCACCTGCGGCGCCAGTTGTGCCTGCGCACCGGGAGCCAGGGGCAGCAGACACAGCAGGAGGATGATCCGGCGCGGAAGGATGGGGAACATGCAGGCTCCTGACGGGCGAGGAAGGAGTGTCCCATGGGGGTGGGCGTCTGGCCTCCCTCGTAAGATGATGCTACGGTATGGAATGCCTTTCCCGGAGTCTTCATGCGCACCGTTTCTGTCTTGGCCGCCCTCATGACGCTGCCCGCCCTGGCCGCGGACCCGGCCCCCGCCACCAATCCCTTCTTCGCGGAATGGAAGACCCCCTTTGGAGTCCCGCCCTTTGCGGAGATCCAGGAAGCGCACTACCTGCCCGCCTTCCGCGAAGGCATTGCCCGGCACAAGGCGGAGGTGACGGCCATCGCCGAGGCCCAGGCGGTCCCGACCTTCGAGAACACCATCCTGGCGCTGGAGCTCGCGGGCCAGTTCACGGACCGGGTGGGCTCGGTGTTCTTCAACCTCACCGGCGCCGAGACGAACCCGAAGCTCCAGGCGGTGAACCGCGAGGTGATGCCCCTGATGTCGGCCCACCGGGACGACGTGCAGCTGAACCCGAAGCTCTTCCAGCGCGTGAAGGCGGTGTGGGACGCGCGGGCCACGCTGAAGCTCGCGCCGGATCAGGCCCGGCTGCTGGAGCGCACCTACAAGGGCTTCGTCCGGGCCGGGGCGGCCCTGACGCCCGACCAGCAGGTCCGGATGCGTGCCATCAACACCGAGCAGTCGAAGCTGGGCGTGGACTTCAACGATCGCCTGCTCAAGGCCACCAAGGGCTTCCAGCTCGTGGTCGAGAATCCCGCGGACCTGGCGGGCCTGCCCGAGGGCACCCGCGCCGCCGCGGCGGCCGCGGCCAAAAAGGCCGGGCATGAAGGCAAGTGGCTGTTCACGCTGGATGGCCCCAGCATCTGGCCCTTCCTGGAATATGCCAAGAACCGCGACTTGAGGAAGCGCCTCCTCACCGGTTATCTGGAGCGCTGCAACCAGGGTGGCGACACCGACACCAACGCCATCGTGGCCAAGGTGGGGGCGCTGCGGGCGGAAAAGGCCCAGCTGCTGGGCTACCGGACCTGGGCCGACTACGTGCTCGAAGAGAACATGGCGAAGGATCCCAAGGGCGTCTACGGGCTGCTGGATCAGATCTGGAAGCCCGCGCTGGAGGTCGCCAAGAAGGAGCGCGCGGAGCTGCAGGCCATGATGGCCAAGGACCTGCCGGGGCAGAAGCTGGAGTCCTGGGACTGGCGCTACTACGCCGAGAAGGTGAAGCAGGCCAAGTACGGTTTCGATGAGGAGTCGGTGAAGCCCTACTTCGCCATCGATGCCGTGCGTCAGGGTGCCTTCACGCTGGCGGGCAGGCTCTACGGCATCACCTTCACCGAGGTGAAGGGGCTGCCCACCTACCAGAAGGACGTGCGCTGCTTCGAGGTGAAGGAGCAGGACGGCCGCCACCTGGGCCTGATCTACGTGGACTACCACCCGCGGCCCGGCAAGCGCGGCGGGGCCTGGATGAGCAACTACCGCTCGGCCTGGGTGAAGGACGGGCAGCAGGTGGATCCCGTCGTGGTGAACGTCTGCAACTTCACGGCCCCCGCCGGGGATCGGCCCGCCCTGCTGACCTCCGACGAGGTGCAGACGCTCTTCCACGAGTTCGGCCACGGGCTGCACGGCCTCTTCTACAAGGGCCGCTATCGGGGGACGGCCGGCACGCCGCGGGACTTCGTGGAGCTGCCCAGCCAGGTCATGGAGAACTGGTCCATGGAACCCGAGATGCTGAAGCTCTACGCGAAGCACTACCAGACCGGCGAGGCGATCCCCGATGCGCTGGTGGCGAAGATGAAGAAGGCCGCCACCTTCGGGCAGGGCTTTGCCACGGTGGAATACATGGCCGCTTCGCTGCTGGACATGGACTGGCACACGCTGACCAGCACCAAGCCCCAGGACACCGCCGCCTTCGAGAAGGCCTCCCTGGCCAAGTGGGGGCTCCTCGCCGAGATCCCGCCCCGCTACCGTAGCCCCTACTTCGCCCACATCATGGGCGGCTATGCGGCGGGCTACTACAGCTACATCTGGAGCGCCGTGCTGGACAGCGACGCCTTCCAGGCCTTCAAGGAGAAGGGCAACCTCTTTGATTCCGCCACCGCCACGAAGTTCCGCGCCGAGGTGCTCTCGAAGGGCGGCACCGAGGACCCCGCGCTCCTCTACCAGCGCTTCCGCGGGCGGGATCCGAAGGTGGAGCCGTTGCTCGCGAAGCGCGGTCTGAAGTAGCGATACTCCATACGCTGGCCGCAGGCGGTGTGGCAGAGTGGTTCCACCCTCGGGAGGTTCCATGTCGCGATGCCTTTCTGCCCTGCTCCTGGCGTCGGTCCTGACGGCCCAGATGCCGGTGGCGCCTCTGGCCTATCACGGCCTGAGGCTTCCCGGTGCCTTCTTCGCGGGCAACCGGGCAAAGCTCCTGGCCATGGCGCAGGCCATGGGCCCCGGAACGCTGGTCGTGGTGAAGTCCATGCCCACCCAGCCCAGCTCGGGCGACGGTGAGCGCCTCTACCGTCAGGATTCGGACTTCTACTACCTCACCGGGGTGGAGGAGGAGCACGTCGTGGCTCTGCTGGACGGGGACAAGGGCACCTACACCCTGCTGGTCCAGGCCCGGGATCCCAAGCGCGAGACCTACACGGGACAGCGGCTGGGAGTGGCCGGGGCCAAGGCCAGGGGCGCCGATGACGCAGTGGAGTTCCCTGCCGCTGAGAAGGTCCTGGGCGAGGCGCTCAAGCAGGCCAGGCGCATCCTGCTCATCAACAACTTCGACGATGACTTCCGGATGAAGGTCCTCGATGCCGCCTATCCTCGGGGGGCCGCCCGCTGGAAGAGTGGCTATGAGAAGAGCCTCGTGGACGGGCGAAGCATCCTTGCGGAGATGCGAGTCATCAAGCAGCCCTGCGAAGTGGAGATGATCCAGCGTGCGGTCGACGCGAGCATCGAAGGCCATCTGGCCGCCATGCGCGGAAGCGCGGCCTTCACCAACGAAGGCCAGGTCGCGGCGGCGCTCGAGGGCACGGTCCGGTCCCTCGGGGCGCGGTTCCTCTCGTATGAAACCATCGCCGGCGCCGGCAGCAACGGCTGCGTCCTGCACTACCCCTTCAACGATCAGCCCATCCTGCCGGGGGCGCTCATTCTCATGGATGCGAGTGGTGAGATCGGCTACTACACCTCCGACATCACCCGTACCTGGCCCGCCAAGGGCCAGTTCAGTCCCGAGCAGCGCGCGCTCTACGACCTGGTGCTCAAGGCGCAGGAGGCGGGCATCCAGGAGCTGCGGCCGGGCAACATTCACATCGCCAGCTTCATGACGGCGGCCCGCATCATCAGCGATGGACTGGTGGACCTGGGCCTCATCCAGGGCGAGAAGGCAGAGGCCTTCAAGCGCGGCGACTGGAACAAGTTCCTCCCCCACGGCGTGAGCCACTACCTGGGCATGGATGTGCACGACGCCGGGAGCTACGGCGCCCCGCACCCCTTCCATAAGCACGGCGGCAGCCGTCCCCTGGAAGCGGGCATGGTGCTCACCATGGAGCCCGGCATATACATCCCCAAGGGCATTGAGGGTGTGGAGGCAAGATGGCAGGGCATTGGCATCCGCATCGAGGACGTGATCCTGGTGACGCCGGAGGGGCCTCGCAACCTCAGTGCGCGCCTGCCCCGCAAGCCGGAGGAACTGGAACGGATCGTCCGCGACGGTGCCAGGTCCCGGCGTTAGGCGGGGTGCTCAGAACCGCCAGGTCGCGCCCAGGCTGAGTCCCGTGGCCGTGAGGTTGGCCCGGATGGGGCTCCAGAAGCCCTTTACCTCGATGCCGAGGTGGGGAGAGGCCTGGTAGCCGATGCCGCCGGCCACGCCCAGGCGGGTGGCGGAGATGACTTCGGAACTGCTCCCGGACGAACTCACGCGCCACTGCTGGCCGCCCACGCTGCCCACCAGATAGGGGCCCTGCTTGGGATCGTCGCCGGGATACCACAACGCGTCGAGCATGAGGTCGACCGAGGTGACGCTGGTCTTGGTCCCGGCCAGGCCCAGCGTGTCACCCTTGGGGATTTGCTGGGCGCCGATGCTGGGCCGGAAGACGATGCCTTCGCTGATGGGGATCTCCACGAACACCGCGAGACCCAGGCCCGTCTGGCCGTTGGTGAGGTTCCGCAGGTCGCTCATGGGCACCAGGCCATGGGCCTTGAGGCCGATGGCGGCATCCTGGGCAGCGAGGGGCAGGGCGGCGACCAGCAGGAGGGGCAGTGGGCGGAGCTTCATGGGCGGACCTCGTAGGTGGAAAGGATGGTGTTCCAGCGTCCCTGCGCTTTGAGGATGCGCTCGGCGACGAGGCGCAGCACGCCCTGCCCGCCTTCGACTGGCGTCACCCAGTGGCAGGCCGCTTGCACCTCGGCCACCGCGTCCGCAGGGCAGCAGGCCAGGCCCACGCGCCGCAGCAGGGGCAGGTCGGGCAGGTCGTCGCCCAGGTGGGCGATCTGGTCGAGGGCCAGGCCGTACTTGGCGCAGAGCTGGTCCAACACAGGCCCCTTGTCCAGGTGGCCGGCGAAGCAGTCCTCCACGCCCAGGTCCTGGGCGCGGTTCACCGTGGCATCCGAAGCCAGCCCCGAGATGAAGGCCACGGGGATGCCCGAGCGTTGCAGCCACTTGATGGCCGCACCGTCCCGCACATGGAAGGCCTTGGTGTGGCCAGGCTCCTTCCCGTAATGGAGGGCGCCGGTGGTGAGCACCCCGTCGATGTCGGTGCAGAGCAGGCGGATCTTGGTGGCGCGCAGGTCCAGGTCGTCCACGGCATCTCCCATCTGCCAGCCTAGCAAATCTGCCGCGCCGGGCATGAGCGTCGTCACGATTGAGGCTCAAATTGGCACTAGAGTGGAACCTTCCGTTGCTGAATGATCCGATGGGTATACAGTTTTCATGGAGATCGAAATCTTTTGGCCTTGACAAAGGTCAAAACTAAATGATCATAGTCGCATGGAGTTGATTCCGTGAACCACCAGCTCAGCAATCCCATGATCGACGAGGTAAGCGGCCTCTTCAGCGCCCTGGGGGATGCCTCCCGCCTGAAGATCCTGCGCTCGCTCCTGGATTCCAAGGCCCCCCTCAGCCAGGGGGCTGTCGCCGAGGCCTCCGGCCTCTCCCAGGCCAACGCCTCGAAGCACCTGGCCTGCCTGGTGCGCGTGGGTCTGGTGAGCCGCGAGCCCGAAGGCAACGCGGTATACTTCGCCCCGGTGATGCCCCTGGTGGGCGAACTCTGCGACCTGGTGTGCGGCCATGTCAGCGACCGCGCCCGGGTGACCTACAAAGCTCTGAAGTGAAAAGGGCGTGAGCCCTTTTTTTGGCTTGGAGTATTCCTCTATGAGCATTAAAACCATGCAATGCCTCACCTTGTGCCTGGTGGCCGGAACTGCCGCCCTGGCGCAGGAACCCTTCACAGTGGCCACCGCCATCCGCACGGCCTGGCGCGATCAGTCCGGGCTGAGGGCAGGCCGGGCCCTGGTCGAGGTCAAGCGGGACGAGGCTGAGGGCTTCGCCGCGCTGAAGCTGCCCACGCTGACCCTGAACGCCCAGGGCGTGCGCACGGACGAGCCCATGATGGCCTTTGGCATGAGGCTCAACCAGAGCCGCATCACGGCCATGGACTTCAATCCAGCCAGCCTCAACAAGCCGGACGCCATCATGGGTTTTGGGGGCTCGGCGGTGGTGCAGCAGCCCCTCTACGCGGGCGGCCGCATCTCGGCGGCGAAGTGGGCCGGTGAATACGCGGCCCAGGCCGAGTCCGCCAGTCAGGCGCGCCGCGAGCAGGAGACAGCCATGGCCATCGTGGAGGCCTATTTTGGCGCCCAGGTCGCCGAGCAGGCGCTGCTGTGGGTGGAGGACACCCGCACCTGGATCCTGGGTCTGGAGGCCTTTGTGGGGGCCCGCGTGCAGCAGGGCCTCATGCTCGAATCCGAGCTGCAGCGCCTGAAGGCCGTTCACGCTCAGGTCGACGCCCAGAAGGCCGAGGTGGTGCGTCAAGTACGGTCTGCCCGCTCGGGTCTCGGCCTCCTTACCGGCAGCGCACCCGTCGAAGCTCCCCTCGCGACCCCGCTGCAGGCGGAAGGTATCGTGCTGGATGGAACAGCCCGGACGGCTGTGCGCGCCGACCTGCAGGCGGCCGAGCTGCAGGCCAAAGCGGCAGGTCAGGCCGCCAAGGCCGCTTCTGGCAGCCTGAAGCCCGAGGTTGGCCTCGAGCTGGGTGCTGGCACCCTGCGCCAGTCCTGGCACCAGGGCGGCACCTGGACCTGGGCCGCGGTGGGCTTGAAATGGAAGGTGTTCTCCGGACCAGACCGGGCCAAGTCCAACGCGGCCCATGCCCAGGCCCGGGCCGCCGAGGACATGCGGACCTTCAAGCAGCAGCAGGCCGAGCACGAGGTGCGCGTGGCGCGGGAGGCCGTGCGGGCCGCCGAGGCGAAGCATGCCGCCGCGAAGGAGGCCCTGGTCGCCTCCGAGGAATCCAAGCGGCTACGGGAAGCCCGTCACCGCGAAGGCCTGACGCCCCTCACGGACGTGCTGGATGCGGAGGCCGCCCGGCAGGGCGCCCGCACCCTGCTGCTCCAGAGCCTCTATGACCTGCGTACCAGCCGCGCGGCCCTCGACCTGGCCACCGGCGCCCCCATTGAAGGAGTCACCCCATGAAGGTGTCCATGACCCTCGCCCTCGCGGGCCTCATGCTCGGAACGCTGGCCTGCGGCCACAAGGAAGCCACCCCTGATGCGAAAGCCCTGCCCAAGGTGGCCGTGTCCCTGGTGGCGCAGACCCAGGCGGAGGGCGGCAGCTGGGTGGCCGCCACACTCCAGTCCACCCGCACCGCGACCATGGCCACCCGGATGGCGGCCCAGGTCAAGCGAGTGCTGGTCCAGGAGGGCCAGCGGGTGGCCAGTGGCACCCTGTTGATGGCCCTCGGCGACGAGGACCTCCAGGCCCAATTGAAGGCCGCCGAAACCGGGCTGGCCACGGCGGAGGCCCACCACCGGCGCATCCAGGCGCTCTTCGCGCAGAAGGCCAGCACCCTGTCGGAACTGGAACAAACCCAGGCCCAGCTCGCCCAGGCCCAGGCCGGCGTCTCGTCCCTGAGGGCCAACCTCGCCTACACCCAGATCCGCGCGCCGTTCTCCGGCGTGGTGCAGTCCCGCAAGGTGAACGAAGGCGATTTCGTGGGGCCCGGCATGCCGCTGCTCGAGCTGGTGGGCGAAGGCGAGCAGGAGCTGGTGGCAACCCTGTCCGAAGGCGAGGCCAAGGCGCTCAAGCAGGGCGCCAGGGTGCGCTTCGAGGCGGAGGGCGCCACAGGGGAGGCCCAGGTCACCGCGCTCGCCCCTGGCGGCGACGCCTTCAGCCACAAGGGCACCCTGCGGGCCCGGGTGCTGTCCCCCAAGGGCCTGCGCCAGGGGACCTTCGCGCGCATCCTCGTGCCGGGCACCAAGGCCGAGGGGTTGACCCTCTCCCGCAGTGCCCTGGTGACCCGAGGCGAGCTGACGGGCGTCTTCGTGGCCAAGGATGGCCACGCGGAGCTGCGCTGGATCACCCTCGGCGACGGAGCCGGGGACAGCCTGCCCGTGCGCTCCGGCCTCAAGGCCGAGGACCGCGTCATCGACCGGCCCGGCAGCCTCCAGGATGGCCAGCCCATCGAGATCGCCAGCGGGGTGAACCGTGTCAAGTAGGGAGACGGATGACCTGAAGCTCGGACTGGCCGGACGGCTGGCCAAGGGCTTCCTCCGCAGCAAGCTGACGCCACTGCTCGTGTTCGCCTCCCTACTGCTGGGGCTGCTGGCCGTGTGGCTCACGCCCCGCGAAGAGGAACCCCAGATCGTCGTGCCTATGGTGGACCTCTACGTGCCCTACCCGGGTGCGAGCCCCAAAGAAGTGGAAAGCCAGGTTGCCACGCCGCTGGAGAAGCGCCTCTGGGGCATCCCTGGGGTGGAGTATCTCTACAGCGTGAGCCGGCCCGGCATGGCGCTCATCACCGTGCGCTTCAAGGTGAACGAGCCCCAGGAACCCAGCCTCGTGAAGGTCCACCAGGAGCTGGCGGCCAATCCGCAGCTGCTGCCGCCCGGCGCCATGAAGCCCATCGTCAAGCTGCAGACCATCGATGACGTGCCCTTCCTGGTGCTGACCCTGCACGGCCAGGACCAGACGCCTGGTGGCCTCCGCAAGGTGGCCGAGGTGCTCGGTCAGGAACTGTCCACCGTGCCCAATACGGCCCAGGTGAAAGTGGTTGGCGGGGCCCGCCGAATGGTGCGCGTGGAGCCCGATCCCGACCGCATGCGCTCGCTGGGCTTCTCCCTGGCGGAGTTGCAACCCGCCCTCCAGTCCGCCGAGGCCCAGCTGCCCGCCGGGGTTCTGGTGGATCGCGGCCGGCGCACGGAGGTGGAGGCCACGGGCTTCGTGCTGCAAGCCGCCGAACTGCAGCGCCTGGTGGTGGGCGTGCGCAACCAGAAACCCATCTACCTGGGCGACGTGGCCCGCATCGTGGACGCGCCGGATCCGGAACCGCCGGTGGTGCTCTTCGCCGGAGGCGGCGTGCAGGGCTTCGAGCCCGCCGTCAGCGTCACGCTTTCCAAGCGAGCTGGCACCAATGCCACGGCCCTGGCCGAACAGGTGCTGGCCAAAGTGGAGGCGCTGCGCGGCGGCCTCCTCCCCCGGGACCTGAAGCTCACGGTCACGCGCAACTACGGCGAGACCGCCGGGGACAAGTCCAACGAGCTCATTGAGCACCTCATGATCGCCACCCTCAGCGTCATCGCGCTGATCATGCTGGCCATGGGGTGGCGCAGCGCCGTGGTGGTGGGCATCGCCGTGCCCGTGACTCTGGCCCTCACGCTGCTCATCACCTACCTGTTCGGCTACACGCTGAACCGCGTCACGCTCTTCGCGCTGATCTTCTCCATCGGCATCCTGGTGGACGACGCCATCGTGGTGGTGGAGAACATCCATCGGCACATGCACCTGCCGGGTCGGCGGAAGAGCTTCGCCCGCATGGTGGTGGAGGCGGTGGATGAGGTGGGCAATCCCACCATCCTGGCCACCTTCGCGGTCATCGCCGCCATCCTGCCCATGGCCTTTGTGCGCGGGCTCATGGGCCCCTACATGCGGCCCATCCCCGTGGGCGCCAGCCTGGCGATGCTGTTCAGCCTCATCATCGCCTTCGTCATCAGCCCCTGGGCTAGCCTCATCGTCTTCAAGAAGGAAGCCAACCTGCCGGAAACGGATGCCACCGGTCTGCACCCGGCCACGCCCGACACGGCCGCGCCTGAGCCCATCCACGACTGGCCCCACAAGAACCCCGAAGTGGCGCCGGACAGCCGCATGACGGCCCTCTACCGCAAGGTCATGCATGCGTTGCTCACCCGCGCTTCCGTGCGCTGGGCCTTCTTCGGGGGGGTGGTCGCCCTGCTGCTGGGCGCCATGTCCCTGGTGGGCTTCGGCGTGGTGAAGGTGAAGATGCTCCCCTTCGACAACAAGTCGGAGTTCATGGTGCAGCTGGACCTGCCGGCCGGCACGCCGAGGGAGGATGCCCTCGCTGTGGGCCAGGACCTCGCCCGTCGCCTGCTGAAGGAGTCCACGGTCAAGGATGTGCAGGTCTACGCGGGTGAGGCCGCGCCCTTCACCTTCGTGGGCATGGTGCGCCACAGCTTCCTCCGCCAGGAGGCGGAGATGGTGGACCTTCAGGTGAACCTGGTGCCGAAAGGGGACCGCAAGGAACAGAGCCACGAGATCGTGGTGCGCCTGCGCCCCGAGCTGGAGAAGATCGCGAAGCCCGCCAACGCCCGGATGAAACTCGTCGAGATCCCGCCGGGACCGCCCGTTATGGACACCATCGTGGCGGAGATCTATGGGCCCAGCGAAGCTGAGCGCTCGCGCCTTTCCAGTGAAGTCCTCGCGGCCTTCAAGAGCGTGGATGGCATCGTCGATGTGGACTCCACCCTCAATGCCACGACCCCCAAGGTCAGCCTGGTGCTGGATCGCGAGAAGGCGGCGCTCCACGGCGTGGCACCCGCCCATGTGATCCAGACCCTCGCCACGGCAGGCTACGGCTACCAGGCCGGGGCCTTCCATGTGCTGCGGGGCTCCAGCCAGGTGCCCGTGGTGGTGCAGCTGGCCCCAGGCAAGCGCCAGAACCTGGATCAACTGCTGCAGCTCACCGTGCCCGGCGTCCGCGGCATGATCCCAGTGCGCGAGCTGGTGACCGTGAAGGAGGGCGTGGAGGAAGCTGCCATCCACCACAAGAACCTCATGCCCGTGACCTACGTGTTCTCGGACCTGGCGGGCACCATCGAAAGCCCGGTCTACGCCCTGTCGGCCCTGAACAAGAAGATCGATGCGCTCAAGGGAACGGCCGGAGGGGCCGTGCCCCGCCTGGGCCTCGCGCACCCCGAGAACACCGAATCGCTGTCCCTGAAGTGGGACGGCGAGTGGCACATCACCCTCGAAGTCTTCCGGGATCTCGGCATGGCCTTTGCGGCCGTGTTGGTACTCATCTTCGTGCTGGTGGTGGGCTGGTTTGAAAGCTTTGAGATCCCCTGGGTGATCCTGGTGCCCATCCCGCTCTCGCTCATCGGCATCATCCCCGCCCACGGCCTGATGGGCGCCTTCTTCACAGCCACGAGCATGATCGGCTTCATCGCCGGGGCCGGCATCATCGTCCGCAACAGCATCATCCTCGTGGACTTCATCGAGCTGAAGCTGAAGGAGGGGATGTCCCTGGAATCGGCCGTGGAGGAAGCAGGCGTCGTGCGCTTCCGCCCCATGCTGCTGACCGCCGCCGCTGTGCTGGTGGGCAGCGCCGTCATGCTGGCGGACCCCATCTTCCAGGGCCTGGCCATCAGCCTCATGGCCGGCGAAGTCGCCGCCACCCTGCTGTCCCGCATCGCCGTTCCCGTTCTCTATTACCTCGTGGCCCGCCGGGGCCATGCCGCCAACCTGCAACGCCAGGCGGCGCTTGCCGCCTCTGAGGAGTAACTCATGTCCGTTGATCGCATCGTCCACATCGTCGCAGGCACCTTCATCCTGGGCAGCCTTGCGCTGGCCCACTTCCACAGCCCCAACTGGCTCTGGTTCACCGCCTTCGTCGGCGCGAACCTGCTGCAGAGCGGGCTCACCAACTGGTGCCTGATGTCCTCCATCCTGCGCAAGCTGGGCGTGCCCGAAGGCTCTGCCGTCGGTTGTTCGCGGTGAAGGCCACGGCGATCCGCGTGGCGCTGGGCCTGCTCGTGGGCGGCATCCTGGGCTACGGCTGGCACCGGCTGGTGGGCTGCAGCACAGGCGCCTGCCCCCTGACCGCCACGCCCCTGCGGGGCATCAGCTACGGCGCCGCCATGGGTCTGCTCTGGGCGCTGTCCCGCTAGGCCGCCAGGAACCATCCAACCTGATCCGGAGGGCGCATGTCCCTGTTGCTCGACCACTGGTACTACCTGCTCCCCCTGGCGGCCATCGGCTACCTGTGGTGGAGCCGCCGGTCGGCCTCGGCCACGGATGTCCAGGCGCTGCTGGGCCGAAACGCCCAGGTGGTGGACGTGCGCACCCGGTCCGAGTTCAAGGCCGGAGCCCATTCCAAGGCCATCAACATCCCCCTTGGTGAACTGGAGGGCCGGGTCCGGGAGCTCGACCAGGCCCGGCCGGTGCTCGTGTGCTGCGAAACCGGAAGTCGCAGCGGCTTCGCGGTCTCCCTGCTCAAGCGCGCAGGGTTCACCGAGGTGGCGAACCTAGGATCGTGGCGCCGTCTTTCCAACCTGCTTTCCTGAGGTTCACCATGGGTCACTCAAGCACCGTCCGCTGGGATTCCGGTCGCGCCTTCCAGGTAGAGCAGGACGGCCACCGCTTCATGCTGGATGCCAGCCCTGATGCGGGTGGCCGGGAACTCGGCCCGCGCCCCAAGGCGCTGTTGCTGTCGGGCCTCGGTGCCTGCACCGGCATCGATGTGGTGGGCATCCTCGAGAAGATGCGGGTGCCGCTCGAGGGCCTGGAGGTCCAGGTGACCGCAGAGCTGCGCGACGAGCACCCCAGGATCTATACCGGGATTCATGTCCGGTATGTGTTCCGCGGGAAGGACCTGCCGGTGGAGAAGCTGCAGCGGGCCGTGCAGCTCTCGGAGGAGACCTACTGCGGGGTGTCGGCCATGTTGCGGCCCGCGGTGCCCATCACCTCGGAGATCGTGGTCGAGGCCTGAGGATTTCCCTACCTGTAAGTCTCAAGATATCTCGAGCTTTCACATGGGTTGCGGCAGTTTGTCGCATGTTGGGTGACCTCAGTCATGGGATACTGGATCTCTGGCGTCGCCTGATTGATGTCGTGACCGGAGGGACCATGGGCGATCCACTTTTCTGGCACCGGCTTCAGTTCGGCTTCACGGCGACCTACCACTACCTGTTCCCCCAGCTCACCATGGGTCTGGCCTTCCTCATCGTGGTGTTCAAGGCGATGGGGCTGCGCACCGGCGAGGCCCGGTACGCCGACGCCGCGCGGTTCTGGATCAAGATCTTCGGCATCAACTTCGCCGTGGGCGTGGTGACGGGTATCCCCCTCGAGTTCCAGTTCGGCACGAACTGGGCGCGCTTCTCGCAGCTGTCCGGGGGCATCATCGGCCAGACGCTGGGGATGGAGGGCATGTTCGCCTTCTTCCTGGAGAGCAGCTTCCTTGGGCTGCTGATCTGGGGTGAGAAAAGGCTGTCGCCGAAGGGGCACTTCCGCGCGGCCGTGGCGCTCTGGCTGGGTAGCTGGCTCTCCGGCTACTTCATCGTGGCCACGAACGCCTTCATGCAGCACCCGGTGGGCTACACGGTGGCACCGGATGGCACGCTGCAGCTCACCAGCTTCTGGGCCTTCCTCCTGAATCCCTGGGCCCTGGGCCAGTACGCGCACACCATGATCGCCTCGGTGGTGACGGGCTCCTTCGTGGTGGCGGCCGTGGGGGCCTTCTGGACCCTCAAGGGCCTGCATGCCGAGCAGGCGCGCCTGAACCTGCGGATGGGCACGTTCATGGGGCTGATCTTCAGCGTCCTGGTGGCCTTCCCCACCGGCGACCTCCAGGGCAAGCTCGTGGCGCGGTACCAGCCCATCACCCTGGCCGCTATGGAGGGGCGCTTCGAGAGCGGTCCCCGGGCGGGGCTCACCCTCATCGGACAGCCCAATGTCGCCCAGCGGAAGATCGACAACCCGGTGCAGCTGCCTGCCGTGCTCAGCTTCATCGCCTACGGCACCTTCAGCAGCGACGTGAAGGGCCTGTCCTCCTTCCCCGAGGACCAGTGGCCCCAGAACATCGAGCTGCTCTACTACAGCTTCCACATCATGGCGGGCCTGGGCACGCTCATGATCGCCGTGATGGGTCTGGCGGCGTTCCTGCTCTGGCGGAGGCGGCTGGACACGAACCGGCCCATGCTGTGGGCGCTGATGCTGGCCTTCCCCTTCCCCTACATCGCCACCACGGCCGGCTGGGCCGTGGCCGAATTTGGGCGGCAGCCCTGGCTGATCCATGGGGTGCTGCGTACCAATCAGGGTGCTTCCCCCATGGTGCACGCGGGCCAGACGGCCTTTACCACGCTTGGGTTTGCGGGCATCTTCGTGGTGCTGAGCATCCTCTTCCTCTACCTCATCGGCCGGGAGCTCGCTCACGGCCCCGTGAAGCACTAGGAGGCCGCCATGGAGCAGCTCTGGTTCTGGATGGTCGCCGTGATGTTCTCGATCTACGTGGTGATGGACGGCTTTGATTTCGGGGCGGGGATCCTCCACCTGGCCGTGGCCAAGACCAACGAGGAGCGCCGGGAGGTACTGGGCGCCATCGGGCCCTTCTGGGACGGCAACGAAGTGTGGTTGCTCGCGGCCGGCGGCTCGCTCTTCCTGGCCTTCCCCAAGGTGCTGGCCTCGGGCTTCTCCGGGTTCTACCTGGCCATGTGGGTGCTGGTCTGGTGCCTGATGCTGCGCGGCATCTCCATCGAGTTCCGCTCCCACGTGCAGGATGGCCTCTGGCGCCACTTCTGGGACACCACCTTCGCCCTGGCCAGCGTGCTGCTGCCCGTGCTCTTCGGGGCGGCCCTGGGCAACGTGCTGCGGGGCGTGCCCCTGGACGCCAGTGGCTACTTCTCCGTGCCCATGTGGACCACCTTCCGGTTGGGCCCGCAGCCCGGCGTGCTGGACTGGTACACCGTGCTGATCGGTGTGTTCACCCTGGTGACCGTGACCGCCCACGGTGCCCTGTTCCTGGCCTGGAAGACGGAGGGAGCCGTGCATGAGCGATCGCGCGCGCTGGCCGCGCCGCTCTGGGGGCTCGTGCTGTTCCTGTGGGTGGTTGCCACGGCGAGCACCCGCATCGTGAATCCCGCCATCTTCCTCGGGTTGGCGAGGTCACCCCTGGCTTGGGCCTTCACGGCCCTCTTCGTCGTTGGCCTGGGCCTGGCCTTCCTTGGCCTGCGGAGGCAGCGGTTCCTGCTGGCCTTCCTGGGTTCGGGCGCCTTCATCCTGGGCATCCTCGCGGCCAGTGCCGCCAGCCTCTATCCCGTGATGCTCAAGTCCACCCTGGACCCTGCCTTCGACCTCACGGCCCTGAACGCCAGCGTGGGCCATCACGGGCTGCGCAGCGGCCTCGTCTGGTGGCTCCTTGGATTCCCCCTGGCCATCGGCTACGCCGGTTTCCTGTTCCGGTTCCACCGCGGCAAGGTGAAGGCGGCGGCCGAGGGCGAGGGCTACTAAAGCAGGCCGTCCCGCCGGGTGACATGCCAACGCCAGACCAGCCAACCCCAGGCTCCGGCCATGGCCAGCCAGCCGAAGCTGCGGAGAGCCTGGGCGATGCGGTGGTCCGAGGCAAGGCAGCCCCACTGGGCCAGGAGCGTGGCCCAATCATGCTCCCCGCCGCCCACCAGCGGCAGCGCCTGGGCCCTTGCATCGGCCACGTAGCGGGCGATGTTCAGAAAGTTCTCACCGGTCCAAAGGCCAGCGGCGGCGGTCCCGTAGGCATCCCGCCGCAGCCAGAAGGAGGCTGCCACCACCGCAGGCACCAGGAGCTGCATCAGGGTGCCTCCGAGGATGACCAGCGTCTCCCAGCCGAAGACCCCGAACAGCGGATGCCCGGCCTCGTGGAAGAGCAGGTTCACCCCGTCCAGCAGGGGAATCCAGCCCTCTTCGGCCGTGAGGGCGGCCAGGAAGAGCAGGCCGGAGCCGATGGAGAAAGCAACGAGGCCGGCGGTGCCGACGGGGCGCCAGGGCTCGTCCAGGGCCGTCTGCAGCGCCTCGGGCAGCGGGATCACAGGTGGGCCTGGTGCCTCGCCACGATCCAGTCCACCACCTGGTCGAGGTTCATGTCGCTGGAATCGAGCTCGACCGCGTCCTCGGCCTTGCGCAGGGGCGAGGTCGCCCGGGTGCTGTCGGCCAGGTCGCGGCGCTGGAGGTCGGTGAGGACCGCTTCGAAGTCTGGCGCTGGGCCCTTCGCCTGCAGTTCGAGGAACCTCCTTCGGGCCCTGGCTTGGGGACTGGCCGTGAGGAAGACCTTGCAGCAGGCCTGCGTGAACACCACGGTGCCGATGTCTCGGCCGTCCACCACCCAGCGGCCGCTGGCGCCGATGCGGCGCTGCTGATCCACCAGCACCTCGCGCACCCGGGCGTCGGCGCTTACGGGGGTGACCAGGAGGGTGACCTCCTGGCTGCGGATGGCCTCGCTGACATCTTCGCCGGCCAGGTAGGTCCGGCCCTCATTCAGCGAGAGGTCCAGGCTGGACAGCACGCCTTCAAGGGCGGATCGGTCCGTGAGGTCCACGCCTGCCCGACGGATGGCCAGGGCGGCGGCCCGGTACATGGCCCCGGTATCGAGGTACTGCCAGCCCAGACGCATGGCGACCCGCTTGGCCGTGGTGGATTTCCCCACGCCAGACGGGCCGTCAATCGCGATCAGGAGAAGGGCGGCAGCGGTCATCCCAACATTCTGGACGGCCGCTCCTCACCATTCCATCACTTCATGCCGAAGTCCTTGAGGATCTTGGGATCCTTCTCGTCCTGGGCCAGGATCGTGTGGCACGTGTCGCAGTCGCCCTTGATCGTGCGGCCATCGGCGGCGGTGTGGTTGCCGTCGTGGCAGCGGAAGCACCCGACCGCTTCCTCGTGCCCGATGTTGTTGGGGTGGGTGCCCCAGGTGATCTTCATCTCGGGGAAGACATTGCGGAGATAGATGGCCTTCACCACCTCGCCGGCCGTGTCCACCTGCGCCCGCTTCTGCTTGTATATCTCGGGGTAGTTGGTGCGGTAGTACTCGGCCAGGGCCACCGGGATCTTGGCTGCGGCCAGCTTCTGATCTGCGTATTCGACCTTGAGCAATTCAAGGGCGATCTTCTTGAGGAAGGGCAACTCGGTGCTCATGCGCTTGTCGGCGAGGGCCTTGTCGAGGGCCCGGTCGGGCAGGTGGAAAGCGTGGGTGGGTCGGTTGTGGCAGTCGATGCAGTCCATGCCGCGGGTGGTGGCCTTGGCGAGCTTCTCCTTCGGCAGGTTCTTGAATTCCTCCGTGACGTACTCCGTCAGGCTCCCGTTCTCCTCGCGGTAGGTGACCTTGGGGATCTCCTGGCGACGGGCATCGGTGGTCACGTAGCTGATGCGCTCCATGTTGTCGAGGTGGCGGCCGTGGATGCCCGTGGTGCCGTTGGGGGTGTGGCCCCCGATCTTCAGCAGCAGGATGCTCGTGGACGGGGTGTTGGCCTCATCCTCGGCGAACTTGGTGCGGACGATGAGTTTGTCGTTCGTGAACTTCTGGGGCCAGTGGCACTGCTCACAGGTCTCACGGGCGGGGCGGAGGTGCTCGACGGGGCTGGGGATGGGCCGGGAGAATGTGCCGAAGGCCACGGCGAAGAGCTGCCGTGTGCCGGAGATCTTGGCTTTCACCAGGGCCGGCGCGCCGTGGCCGATGTGACACTGGGCGCAGCCCACGCGGGAGTGCGGCGAATCAAGGAAGGCCGTGTATTCGGGGCTCATGACCGTGTGGCAGGTCAGCCCGCAGAACTGGTTGGAGTCCATGTACTCCACGCCCTTCAGACCCGCCGTGCCCAGGATGGACACGTTGATGAAGGTGAGCACGCCCACCACCGTCAGCAGGCGACGCACGGCAGGCTGCTTGAAATCCACGGCCTGCAGGGGCAGGGGAGCCTCACCTGCGGCTTTGCGCTTGCGCCTCTCGCGGAGAAGGCCGAAGGGGATCAGCCCCAGACCCACCAGGAACAGGGCGGGCAGGATGATGAAGAGGATGATGCCCAGGTAGGGATGGATGGATCGTGGGCTGGTCAGCTCCATGAACCAGAACCAGACGAGCACGAAGGCAGAACTGGTCGTCATGGCGGTGCCCGCCAGCGTGATCCAGTTGTTGCCCAGCTGGAAAGCCAGCCGGGTGAGGTCCCTGACGCGTTCCGTGAAGCTCATTTACCCACCTCCAAAACCAAGGGGCTTGACCACTGGACACTTGTGTATGAAATGTCTCTCATTACCCTAATTTCCTCCTACTGCTCCTGCAAGGTCGAAACAGGGCGTCTCAAGGCGCAAACTCTTTGCTATCAATTGGGCTGGTTCCAGGTTGTGACAGATGTCCAGGCCTGCCTGAGGCCTATCAGGAACCCTGCCGGGTGAGCAATTCGAGGAAGGAATTCCCATACTGCTGAAGCTTCTTCGGCCCCACGCCGCTGAGGGCTAAGAATTCAGCCTCCGTGGCGGGCTGGAAGCGCGCCATCTGCTGGAGTGTGGCATCGCTGAAGATCACGTAGGCGGGCACGCCCTTGGCATCGGCCAGGCGCTTCCGCAGGGCCTTCAGTTCCCGGTAGAGCGCCTCTTCGCCTTCCACCGGGACCTCTGTGATTGGGGGGCGGGAGCCGCGTGGCGAGCCGCGCTTGGCCTTGCCCGGCGAAGGCGCAGCCCGCAGCGGGTCGTCGCCGCTGCAGACATCGCAGGAGGCGAAGCAGGCATCCATCCGCTCGCCGAAGTGGGCCAGCAAGGCCTGGTGCCGGCAATACGTGGCCTCGGCAAGGCGGAAGAGGTCGCGGGTCTGCCGCTGCTGGGCCTGGGCCAGGGAGGCCTCCAGGCTGTCCGTGAAGCGGTCGTAGCTGAGCACGTCCCCCCAGCCGTAGAACATCACGCAGTCGGCATCGGCCCCGTCGCGGCCCGCACGGCCGATCTCCTGATACCAGCCCTCCACGCTCTTGGGCATGTCGCGGTGGATGACGTAGCGGATGTTGCTCTTGTCGATGCCCATGCCGAAGGCGACTGTGGCCACGATCACGTCCACGTCATCCCTTTGGAAGGCCTCCTGGGCGGCGGAGCGCGCCGCGGGGTCCATGCCCGCATGGTAGGCGGCCGCGCGGATGCCCTCGTCCACAAGGAAGGCCGCGGTGGCCTCCACCGCCTTCCGTGACAGGCAGTAGATGATGCCGCTGTCTCCGCGTCGCGCCAGGACCAGGCGCAGCAGGGCCTCCCGAACGGGAGGCAGCCCTTCCGCCCCCTTGCGGTATGCGCTGATGTGGAGGTTCGACCGGAAGAAGGAGCCCTGCACCTCCACGGGGTTCCGCATCTCCAACTGGGCGGCGATGTCGCGGCGGACTTCGGGCGTGGCGGTGGCCGTGAGGGCCAGCACAGGCACCTCCGGGAAGCGCTGCTTCAGGCCAGCGAGGGTCCGGTAGGCGGGACGGAAGTCATGGCCCCAGTGGCTGATGCAGTGGGCCTCGTCCACGGCGATGAGGCGCAGGTCCACCTCGCGGAGGAGATCGGCCAGGTAGAGCTCGAGACCCTCAGGCGCGGCGTAGACCAGTTCCAGCTCGCCGTTCTTGAGGGCGCGGATTCGCTCGCGCCGGGCCTCGGCATCGAGGCTGGAGTTCAGGAAGGTGGCGCGGAGTCCGGCCTCGGTGAGGGCATCGACCTGGTCCTTCATGAGCGCGATCAGGGGCGAGACCACAAGCGTCACGCCACCCAACAGCCGCGCGGGCAACTGGTAGGTCAGGGATTTCCCGGCCCCTGTGGGCATGATTCCCACCACGTCCCGGCCCGAGAGCACGGCCTCGATGATGGTGCGCTGGCCCGGGCGGAAGGCATCGTAGCCGAAGGTGGCCTTGAGGGCGGCCTCGAGGTCAGGTGGGGCTTCCAGCTCCGCGGCGAGGCGTTTCAGGGCGGCGATATCCTCCACGTCGAAGGCCGTGGGCTCGGTCTTGTAGCGGGCCCGGAGGCTCCGCAGCCTTTCCCGGCATTCCACGTGCGCGCCCTGCGAGAGCAGGGCGCGGAGCCTCTCAATCTCGTCCGGAACCCGCCCCAATCAGCAGCCGCCGTCGAGCAGAGGGCCGGCGGCGTTCCAGAAGGCCTGCATCTCTTCGGGCCTGCCGAAGGACACGCGGATGTGGTTGGGCAGGCCGTAGCCGTGCATGGGACGCACGATCACGCCGCGCTGGAGAAGCTCCTTGAACAGGTCCGCGGCGGGGAAGGCGCTCTCCAGCAGGATGAAGTTGCCGCTGGTGCCCGAGAGCTGGCAGCGGTGCTTCGAGGCCTCCTCGACGAAGGCGGCGCGGGCATCTACGTTCTTCAGGCGCGAGAAGGCTTCGAAAGCCAGATCCTGCACGGCGACTTCGGCGGCGGCCTGGGCCAGATGGTTCGTGTTGAAGGGGCTGCGGACGCGCTCGAGGAAGCCCATCAGCTCCTTCGAACCGAGGCCGTACCCGATGCGCAGGGCGGCCAGGGCATGGATCTTGGAGAAGGTATGGAGGACGAGCAGGTTCGGACGATGATCCAGGTAGGTGGCAGCATCCGGATAGTCGGCGGGATCCTCGTATTCGGCGTAGGCCTGGTCCACCACCAGCACGATGTCCTCGCGCAGGTCGCGCACCAGGCGTTCGAGGGCGGCGCGCTCCAAGCGGATGCCCGTGGGGTTGTTGGGGTGGCCCAGGTAGACGAGGCGCGTGTCCTCGGTCACCGAGCGCAGGAGGTCGTCCACGTCCAGTTCTGTGGCGGAGGCCCTGGACTCGATGACGCGGCCGCCGGCGGTCTGGGTGGCGATGCCATAGATGGCGAAGCTGTGCTTCGGGATGACCGCGCTGCCGCCGCCCAGGAAGGCAGCCTTGGCCACCATCTCGAGGATCTCACTGCTGCCGTTGCCCAGGACCACGCGGTCCACAGAAAGCCCCTTCCGCTCGGCGATGCGCTTGCGCAGGTAGTAGCCGTCACTGACCGGGTACAGACCCAGGCCTTCGAACTCGGAACCGGCGATCACGGCGGCCACTCGGGCCTTCACGGCCTCGGTGGGTCCCCAGGGGTTCTCATTGGAGGCGATCTTGACGATGCGGGTCAGGCCCAGCTCGCGCTGGACTTCCTGGATGGGTTTGCCGGGCACGTAGAGGGGGATGCCGCTCAGGCGCTCGAATCCGGGGAGGCTGGAGAGGCTTGCGGTCATCAGGCCGGCCGCTCGGAGAGGACCTTGTCCACGATGCCGTACTCCAGGGCCTCCTCGGCGCTCATGAAGAAGTCGCGGTCCATGTCCTTGATGACCTTCTTCAGGGGCTGGCCCGTGTGCTTGGCGAAAGTGGCGGAGAGGTTCTCCTTCAGGCGCTGGATCTCCTTGAAGGTGATCTCGATCTCGGTTGCCTGCCCCTGGGCCCCGCCCGAGGGCTGGTGGATCATGATGCGGGCGTTGGGCAGGGCGAACCGCTTGCCCTTGGTGCCGGCAGCCAGCAGGTGGGCGCCCATGGAGGCGCACTGGCCGATGCAGTAGGTGACGATGTCGTTCTTCACGAACTGCATGGTGTCGTAGATGGCCAGGCCCGCAGTGACGCTGCCACCGGGGCTGTTGATGTAGATCTGGATGTCCTTGTCCGGGTCCTCGCTCTCAAGGAACAGCATCTGGGCCACGATGGCATTGGCCACGTTGTCGTCGATGGCAGTGCCCAGGAAGATGATGTTGTCCTTCAGCAACCGCGAGTAGATGTCGTAGCTGCGCTCGCCGCGGGGCGTCTGCTCGATGACGATGGGGGGATAATAGCTGCTGGGCATGGGCCCTCCGGCGGATGGATCAGAATAGCAAGAAGGCGCCGGGTGGCGCCTTCTCCGTGAAACGGGCACAGACTACTTCTTCGCAGCGGGCTTCTTGGCCTTGGGCTTTTCCTCAGCCTCGGGCTCCTTGACCTTGGTGGCCTTCTTGGGCTTTTCCTGGGCCTCGGGTTCGTCCTTGGGCGCAGCCGTCTTCGCCACCTTCTTGACGGGCTTCTCTTCGACTTCGTGTCCGTGGTCACAGTCGGGGCCGTGGACGTGCTCGGTGGCCGGCGCCACGACGGCGGGTTCGCCACCCTCCTGGCCTTCCAGATCGCCACCCTCCAGTCCGCCGGCATCGAAGCGGTTCACGGGGATGCCGGCCTCACGCTTGCGCTCCAGCTCGACCAGCGCCTCGAAGGCGGCCTTGTCCAGCAGTTCCTCCGAGACCTTGGCGGTGGTCAGCAGATGGTCGAAGATCCGGTCCGTGCGCAGGCGGCCCTTGATCTCCGTGGCGTTGCCACGCTTTTCCAGCTCCGCCTTGAAGGCGTCGAAGGCCTGCTGGACCTGGTTCTCGGCCATGTACTGCCGGATCTCGGAGTCGATGTCCGCTTCGGGGACTTCGATGGACTCGGCATTGCCGATGGCCTGGAGGAGGTAGCCGCTGCGGACCGCCCGCTCGGCGTCGTTCAGGCGGTACTGGCGGTAGGCCTGCCAGTTCACCTTTTTGGGATCCATGCCCTGGCGGCTGACGTGCTGGGCGAACTCCTGGCAGTAGTCGTCGAGCTGCAGGCCCACCATGGAGCGGGGCACCTCGAAGGGAGCGGCATCCAGCAGGGTGTCGAGCATGGTGGCGTGGAGCCGGGCCACGGCATCGCGTTCGGCAGCCTCCTCGAGATCCTTCCGCACGGCCGCCTTGAGGGCCCCCAGGTTCTCGAAGTCGCCCATGTCCTTGGCGAACTCGTCGCCAAGGTCTGGCACTTCCTTGGTGCGAAGGTCCTTCACCTGGACGTCGTAGGTGAGGGTCTTGCCGGCGAGGACCGTGTTGGCATCATCGACCGGGTGGGTCAGGGCGAACGTCTTCTTCTCATCCACCTTCATGCCGATCATCTCGGCATCAAAGGGGCGGGTGCCGTCGATCTCGAGTACCTGGTCCTTGTATTCCTGGGCCTTGAGCCCCTGGGGCTTCACGCGGATGTCGCAGGTGGCGATGAGGCCAGTGGCCACGGCGCCCTCTTCGACTGGCAGGAACTTGGTGGCGCGCTGGCGCAGACCTTCCAGGTGCTCCTGGACGGTGGCCTCGTCGATGGCGCGCTTCTTCTTGGTGATAGCCATGGTCTTGTAGTCAGGCAGGGTGACTTCCGGGGCCACATCGAACTGGGCGCGGAAGACGGCATCGGCGCCCTCCTTCAGGTCCAGCTTTTCCAGGGAGGGGTGGGAAATGGGCAGGGCGCCCGCTTCCTGCGCGGCCTTCCAGAAGTGCTTCTCCACCAGCTGCTGGGCCACGTCCGACTGGATCTCACGCGCGTATTTCTGCATGAGCACCGGGCGGGGCGCCTTGCCGGGGCGGAAGCCGGGAATGCGGACCTTCGGGGCGATCTTGGCCACCACCTCGTTGTAGGCGGCGCTCACCTCAGCGGCGGGCACCGTCACCTCGACGGCCTTGCGAGTGGGGGAATTGTGGTGGAGGGTGGCGGACATGGGTGCTCCGTGATGCGTGGGAAGTGCGTGGGAAGTCATTCGGCTCTCGGTTCGAGGTGGTGGCAGTTCGCCTCGTGACTCGGGCACGTCCTGTGCCCTCGCCCTTCGGGCGGCAATCGCCTGGCGGCGATTCCGTCCTGATTTGCCAATTCTGGCAAATGGTGCGAACGGTCGGACTCGAACCGACACGGTGTGAACCGCTGGAACCTAAATCCAGTGCGTCTACCAGTTCCGCCACGCTCGCATGAAGCCGAATTGTCAAACCGGTGGTGCGCCCAGAGCGACTCGAACGCCCGACCCTCAGGTTCGAAGCCTGATGCTCTATCCAACTGAGCTATGGGCGCGCACCGAATCCCCTAGTCTACCTGGAAAGGCCCATGGCTTCGAGCCTGAACGACCACCGGACCGCGGAATGGCCTGCGGGGCAGGCCAATGAAGCGAGGATCCGGCGAGGAGTTCATGCCAAGCGGACCGCCGGACCGAGGATTGGCCTGCGGGGCAGGCCAATGGAGCGAGGATCCGGCGAGGAGTTCATGCCACCTGCCACCAGCGCCCTCAATCCAGCAGGCACCAGGCATCTTCGGCCCCGTGGCGCCTGAGCCCCGCCATGGCCGGCTCATCCAGGCCCATGCGCCGGGCGGCCCGGGCTTCCGTCGCCAGATCGCAGGGGATGACGCCGGGGTCATCGGTCCCCAGGGCGCAGCGGACCCCCGCCCGCAGCATCCGGGGCAGCGGATGGGGGTCCACGTCGGCGGCCAGGGCCCGGTTCGAGCTGGGGCAGACGTCCACGGCAATGCCGCGTTCAGCCAGCAGTTCCCAGGTGGTATCGTCGGCCCGGATCCCGTGGACGATGCGCGAAACGCCGCCATCCAGGATGGCCTCGCGGACATTCTCCCCGGGGCCGTTCTCGCCGGCATGGGCCGCGATGCGCAGGCCAGCCGCGCGGGCCCGGTCGAAGACGGGGGCCCAGTCCCGGAAGGGGCAGCCTTCCAGCCCCCCGGTGGAGAAACCCCTCACGAAGGCGGGCAGGTCTGGGAGCAGCAGGTCGAGGACCGCGTGACCGTGCTTGGGCCCGAAGTGGTTCACCGCGTCCACCACCAGGCAGGCGTGGAGACCAAGGGCCTCGGCGCCTGCGAGACCTTCCTCGACGCCGAGCCAGAAATCGCCGAGGGAGACCTGCCCGCGATGGACCACGAGGAAGTGCGGGGAGGTCCACAAGTCGAAGCCGCTGCCACCCGCGGCCAGGGTACGGCGGGCCGCTCCCAGCACCGCTTCGCGAACGGCCTCACGGCTGTCCAGCAGGGCGGCCCCGAAGAGGAAGGCCTCGATGAAGCCATCGAAGGACTGGGCCTGCCCGGACCAGAGCGCCTCCAGGCTGGGGGGCAACAAAAGGCCGCGTCGTCGCGCCTCGGCCCGGACCCACCTGGGATCGAGCGATCCCTCAAGGTGAGTGTGGCGGTCGATGAGGGGCGGCGCAGGTGGCATCACCCGGACATTATGCTCACCCTCGCCGGTTCGCCTACTCGTCGTAGTCGTCCATGCGCAGGTCGCCGGGATCGAAGCCCTCGCCGCGGCCCCGCTCGATGGCGACGCCACTCTCGGTGAACGTCTCCTCCAAGTTCTCGGCCTCGGGTTCCGCCGTGAAGTCGTCCTCGATGACGTGGACGCTCTTCTCCTTCTTCACGGCCTTCGGTTTGGCCGGGGCCGTTTTCTGGTTCGCTCCGCACTTCGGGCAGAGGGCCTCCGGCTTCCCGAAGTCGTAGAACTTCGCCGCGCATTGGAAACATGTGAATTTCTTGCCGAGATTTGCCATTGCCCGTCCCCGTCCAAACCCAAAGAAGCAAGGTTCTACCAGATCCGAACCCGGTTGTCATCCTTTGTAATCGGCAATACCTAGGCCCAGGGAGCGGCACCCAGCTTGACAGCGTCTCCATCGCACAGTTGTTGGATGACCGTGGTGGTGAAAATCCGGTATCGGGTCTCGACATCTTCGCCGAAGCGCTCCACAAAGGTGGCCCGGCTCCGCTCGAGCTCGTCCCGCAGCTGGCCGTAGAGGTTGCCCTTGGTGTGGGCCAGGGCGACCTTGGCTGGGAAATAGAGTTCCACATCACCCACCAGGACGCGGGCGAGGCGCTCTGCTGCGGCGCGGGTCCGGGGATCCAGTTCGGTGGCCGGGGCCGGCTCGATCGGCTCGGGTACGACTTGGGTGGGGGCGCTGGGGTGGGTTTCCCGCGGCGGCTGAGGCGGGTGCTCCTCCTCCTTGCCCGCGGCCAGGGCCGCCAGCATGGCGGAGGCGACCAGGACCAGCGCCCGCACCTGCTCTGGGTGATCCAGCGTGGGGCGCAGGCCGCTATCCACCAGGACCAGGGCTACGGCCCGCTTCTTGTGCCGCAGGGGGAAGATGGCGGCATCCGAGGCCTCGAAGGTGCTGACCGCACCAAGGAGGGCCTCGTAGGCGGCTCCCTTCCGGCGGATGGCCCTGGTGGATCCTTGAATCAGCGCCTCGAGTTCTTCGGGGGGAACCACGGCCCCCGCCTTCCGGGGGGCCTCACCCTCGAAGCCCCGGTGGGCGTAGAGCGAAGCCAGCCCCTGCTTGAGGATGAACAGGGCGCTGCGCTCGGCCAGAGGGCCCAGGGCGTCCAGCAACCGCTTGAGGAGGTCACTCTGGCTGGCGGCCCCTTCGAGCAGATCCAGGCCCGGAGCCAAGTCCGGGGCCTGCGGGCCGGCGGGCGCGAAGGACCCGGCCGAGGATGCACCCTCCCGGAGCTGCGCGAGCAGGGTCTCGTCGGGATGGAAGTTCCCCAGGGCGTTCTGCCAGGTGGCCATGACCTCCTCAAGGAGAGTCTGGTTCTGCTGATTGAGCCAGGCTTCCAGACGGGTCTTGAGGGCATCGATCTGGGGCTGATCCACGGGACTGGAGTCGCTCATCAGGGGCTCGATAAAGGTTGGACTCAAGGGTATCCCAATCCTGGCCTTTTCCCGTCTGCTGGCAATTGAACTCGTGAACCGATAGGATGGCCCAGGTTCCTTGGAGTTGTCGGATGGCGGATCTTTCCATTGCGGTGAGGCAGGTCGGTGATGTTGCGGTGCTTTTGCCCGCCGGATTCATCAATGCCCACACCGTCCGGGAATTCGAGGAGGCCCTGGAGGGGCTGGTCGAGGGCGGCCGCTACACGATCCTGCTCAACTGCAAGGACCTCACCTACATCAGCTCGGCTGGCCTGGGCGCCATCATGGGGTTGATCGAGACCGTGCGGGAGCATGAGGGCGACATCCTGCTCTCCAACCTCCAGGACAATGTCTTCGCCATCTTCGACACCCTCGGCTTCACCCAGCTCTACCGTGTGTTCGCCGACGAGGATCAGGCCATGGCGGCCGCCGCGCCAGAGCGGAAGGGCTGAGGGTGGCGGCCAAGATGGATCACGCCCAGTTCCGGCTCATCATCCCGAGCCAGACCCGCTACCTGAACCTGGTGACGGGACTGGCCAAGCGGGCCTCGCTGGCGGCGGGCCTCGACGATGCCACCGCGGCCAAGGTGAGCATTGCCGTGGACGAGGCCGTCACCAACGTGATCCTCCACGCCTACCATGGCGAGGGCGAGCACAGCGTGGAGCTGGAACTGCGCTTCACCGAGCAGGCCCTGGAGATCCACATCTGGCACTCGGGTCAGGGCATCCGTGGCGATCAGCTGGTGCTGCCGGATCCCAAGGAATACATCAAGCACCCGCGCAAGGGCGGACTGGGCCTGCTGCTCATGAGCCGGTTCATGGACGAGGTGCAGTTCAAGGCGGACGAGGTCTCCGGTCGCAACGAGTGCTGCCTGATCAAGAAGATCAGCTGAACCACCCGGTTCACCCGACATGCCCACCAATCCTTTCGACCGCCTCCGCCACCTGGCGCTGAAGATTCCCGAGGGTGCGCAGGAGCTCCTGCCCCTGATCGACTTCCTGGAGACCTTTCCCCAGCAGGGTTCCGAGGAGGACCTGGTCCACCTGGTGGGCGTCACGGCCATGGGGATTGCCAAGGCCGGCCAGGGGGGTCTCTGGGATGGCGGGAAGTGGCTGTTCCTGCGCGGCGCCGCCCCGGCCTTTCCGACCCATCCGGGCGACGGGTGGCAGGTGCGCCCCTGGCAGTACGGGGATGAACTGTACGGGCATCTGGTCCTTCGCGTCGGTGTCCTCCCGGAAGCCGTCCCCCTCCTGCTTTCCATCAGCGCGCCGCTCCTGGCCTGGCGCAGGGCGGAAGCGGTTCGCAGCATCCAGAACCAGGCGTTGGCCCTGCAGCTGTCCAGGCTGAACACGGTCTTCGAGCTGACCCGCAACCTGGGCACGGTGGAGACCCGGCGGGACCTGGTGCGCCTCATGGCGAACACGCTCATGGGCGAGTTCCGCATCATGCGGCTGCTGGTGGTTGATGCCCAGGGGCAGGTGCTCCACGCCAAGGGCCTGGGAACCGTTCCCGAGTCGCTCGAAGGCGAGCAGCTTCAGCATGTGGTCGAGGCCCGGGGCCTGGTCCACGCCATCGAGCTGGTGGACCAGACCCACAGCCATGGTTTCGCCTATGCGGCGGAACCCGCCGTGGGACTGCTTTCCGAGGACGACCTGGTCTTCCTCCGCACCCTTTTGAACCTGACCTCCTCCCAGCTGTCCAGCCTCGAGCTTCGCGAGGCTCGGATCCAGGCCGAGCGCATGGAGAAGGACCTGGACTTGGCGCGCAACATCCAGCGGAGCCTGCTGCCCAAGACCCTGCCCGAACCCGCTGGCTGGCAGTGCGCGGCCGCCAACCTGCCCTACCAGGCCGTGGGCGGTGACCTCTACGACCTCTGGATGGCCCGGGACGAAGGCACCGGCGAGCGCCTGCACCTCGCCGTGGGCGACATCTCCGGCAAGGGCCTGCCTGCCTCGCTCATGATGACCCAGCTCTCGGCCTTCCTCCGGGCCATGGCGGACCACCGGGTCCCGGACTGGGGGCGCCTCGCGGAACGGGTGAACCGCCGGATGAACGATGTCCGGGACCGGAACCGCTACACGACGCTGTTCGCCGGCAGCCTGAACCCGGCCAACGGCGATCTGCGCTATGTGAACGGGGGCCACAATCCGCCGCTCCTGGTGCGGGCGAACCGGGAGGTGGTGCGGCTCTCCCCCACCGGCCCCATGGTCGGCCTGCTGCCCGGCGTCACCTTTGCTGAAGGAAGGGCGCACATGAACCGGGGCGATGTCCTGGTGATCTTCACGGATGGGGTGGTCGAGGCGGAGAACGCCGCCGGCGAGGAACTGGGCGACGGCCCCCTGGCGGAGGTGGTCTTGCGCCGGCCCGAGGCCGGGGCGGATGAGCTGTTCGAGGCGCTGCTGGTGGAGGCCTTCCAGCACCTGGGCGAGGGCAAGTTCCGGGATGACGTGACGCTGGTGGTCATCAAGCGCATGGGCTGAACCGACCTTGAACCGTTTCGTATCCTGGTAACTGGAGGCCATCGCATGAACCAGACCAAGACCCTTCTCATCATCGTGGCCATGACCGGCCTGCTGGTGTGGATCGGCGGGATGATCGGCGGCGAGTCGGGCATGGTGCTGGCCCTCGCCGTCGGCCTGGTCATGAACGGGGTGAGCTACTTCTTCTCCGACAAGATCGTGCTGGCCAGCTATGGCGCCCAGCCCGTCAGCCAGGCCGAGGCCCCCGAGCTGCATGCCATCGTGGCGAACCTGGCCCAGCGGGCGGGCCTGCCCATGCCGCGCATCGCCATCATCCCCGAGGACACCCCCAATGCCTTTGCCACAGGCCGGAACCCTGAGCACGCGGTGGTGGCGGTGACGGAGGGGATCATGCGCATCCTCAGCCGGCCTGAGCTCGAGGCCGTCATCGGCCACGAGCTGGGCCACGTGAAGCACCGGGACATCCTCATCGGTAGCCTGGCCGCCGTGCTGGCCCAGGCCATCATGTTCCTGTCCCGGTTCGCTGGGTTCTTCGGGGCCAGGGATGAGGAGGGCCGCTCCAACCCCATCGCCAGCATCGCCATCATGATCCTGGGCCCGCTGGCAGCCTTCATGCTGCAGATGGCCGTGAGCCGCTCGCGGGAGTACATGGCCGACGAGTACAGTGCCCGGCTGACGGGCCGACCCGACATGCTCGCTTCGGCCCTGGAGCGCCTGCAGGCCTACAATCAGCAGCTCCCCATGCAGCACGTGGAACCGGCCTCGGCCCACATGATGATCGTGAACCCGCTGGCCGGAGGGGGCCTCATGAGCCTCTTCTCCACCCACCCCCCCCTGGCGGTCCGGGTGGAGCGCCTCCGGCGCCTGCCCATTGAGGCGAGATAGCCCAGATTGAACGCCGGCAGGGTCCTGGCCGATAGGGTCCCATGCGGGATCGGCTGGGCAAATTCGAGGTGGTGCGTCTGCTGGGCAAGGGGGCCATGGGCGAGGTCTACCTGGGCCGCGATCCCAAGCTGGGCCGGGACGTGGCGCTGAAGGTCATCTCGGCCGGCACGGCCTTCGGGGACGAGGCCCAGGCCCGGTTCGAGCGGGAAGCCCGGGCGGCGGCACTGCTGAACCATCCCCACATCGTCACCATCTACGAGTTCGGCGAGGACGAGGGGGTGCACTACCTGGCCATGGAGTTCCTGGATGGCCATGAGTTGGAGGCCCTGATCCGGGAAGGGAAGACCCCCAAGGGTGACCTTCTGGAGGTTCTGGCCCAGGTCTGCGAGGGGCTGGGCTATGCCCACGGCCGTGGCGTGGTCCACCGGGACATCAAGCCCGCGAACGTCCTGGTCACCCGGCAGGGCAAGCGGCTCCACGCCAAGCTCATGGACTTCGGTGTGGCCCACATGGGCCCCTCGGGCCTGACCCAGTCCGGCGTCTGGATGGGCACCGTGAGTTACATGGCGCCGGAATACCTGGATACGGGCACCGCCACCCCCAGCTCCGACGTGTTCGCCCTGGGAGTGATCCTCTACGAGATCCTGTCCGGCGGCCGCAAGCCCTTCCAGGGTGAGAGCACCACCTCCGTGCTGAACCGCATCCTCCGCCATGCGCCCGAACCGATCCGTCCCGCGGACCTCAAGGGTGTGCCGGGGTCACTGATCGCCGTGGTGGACCGGGCCCTGGCCAAGCAGCCGCAAGATCGATACCACGACGCGGAAAGCCTCGGAACCGCCATCCGTGAGGCACTGGAGGGCTCCAGCGAGGCACCGCCCGTCACTGCCGCGCCCGCTCCCCCCACCCTCCGGCCCGAGCCCGAAGGCTCAGTGCACCGGATCCGGGTCGGCAAGGGTGGGCAGGGCCATTGCCTGAGCTTGAAAGTGGCGCTGAGGCAGGCCAAGACCGGGAGCGAGATCCTGGTGCTGCCCGGCGTGTACCGGGAGTCCCTGGTGGTGGACAAGGACGTGGCCATCCTCGCCCTGGGCGAGCCCGGCGAGGTGATCATCCAGGCCAGCTCCGGGCCTGTCATGGTCGTCCAAGCCCAGGCGGTCACCCTGCGGGGGCTCACCCTCCAGGGACCCGCCGGGGAAGCCGTCCTGAGGGTCAAGTCCGGAGCCGCGCGGGTGGAAGGTGGCAAGATCCTGGATTTCCAGGGCACGGGTGTCGACGTGGAATCAGGGGCCCAGGTCTCCCTCGAGGGCGTGGTCATCGGTCCGGGAACCGGTACGGCCCTCAGGGTCCGTGGGCGGGGCCAGGCGACCCTGGTGGGGTCCACCCTCCAGGGCGAGGCCGGTGGGGTGGAAGTGGAAAGTGAGGGTCGGCTCCAGCTCACGGGTTGCCGGTTGGTGGACAGCCGTTTCGCCGGGCTGCTGGCGCTTGAACACAGTCAGGTCGTCGTGGATTCCTCGGACATCGCAAACCACACTTGCGCCGGCGTCCATGTCCTGGCCGGTGCCAATGTCGTCCTGCGCCAGACCCGGCTGGCGGGGAACGCCGGCTTCGGTGTGTCGGTCATGGACCGGGGCCTGGCCACCATGGAAGGCTGCCAGGTTCAGACCAATGGCGGCGCAGGTCTGCTGATCCACCGGGGAGCCACCGTCCAGGCGCGGAACTGCACCTTTTCGGAAGGTCGGTCCCTGGGCGTGGACTGTGCGGATGGCGGCCAGGGTGTGCTGGATGCCTGCGAGATCTCTGGCAATGCCGGGGCCGGCGTCCAGGTGGAGCCAGGGGGCAGCCTGCTGCTGGTCCGCTGCAGCCTCAACGAGGGCAGGGACACGGGACTCCTGCTCATGGAGGATTCCGAGGTCACGCTCGAAGAGTGCGTGGTCCGGCGCAATGCCCGGGGCGGCGTCCTGCTCGCCCGGGACGCCGCAGACCCGGTCATGCGGGGCGGGAATCGCATTGAGGACGGCTTCCTCCGCGTGGATGCCGGCGGCAACCTGGTGAAGGTGACCCCGATCTAGGGTGCCATTCCGAAGCAGGTCGTGGCTTGGGCCCGCTTCTAATCCAGCCCCGCCAGCTCGTCCAGGAGCGTCACCCAGGATCCCTCTCCGGCCGTCGGCCAGGCCATGGGGCGGACGAGCGGGTCCCCCGTCTCGGGCGGCACGGCACCCTTGGCCATCAAGGCCACCGACCACTCCCGGCTGCTTCCGAGCTCGCCCTGCACCTCGCGGATCTTTTTCAAGGCGTCCGCTTCGCCGGCGCCGGTCTCCACGAGCAGCAGGGGACAGCTGGAGTGGCGGTCCGCCCGTAGCTCGGCCAGGGCCTGTTCCAGACTCTCGGCGGCTTCCACACGAAGGTAGCCGGTGGCGCCCAGGGTCTGGGAGACCAGGTCCCGCTCAGGGCCCGCCGCCATGGTCAGGATCAGTCGGGTGGAGCGTCTTCCCAGCAGCCTGAGAGCGTCCGGGCTGAGGGCGCCGGCGGGGGCAGTCCGGGTGGCGGGCTCCTTGGCCAGGGCGAGGTTCCGGGGACCCGACGGGCGCGAAGCGTCCGTGGCTGAAGCCGCGGGCGCGCGCTGCATACGCTCGCGGATGTCCAGGACAACCCGGAGCTCCCGGAGCTCGGATTCCCGGAGATCCAGGAACTGGAGACCGAGGATGATCCCCCCAGGGCGCTCCTGGGCGTTGGCCAGGACCCCCCGCGCCTCGAAGAGGGGGAGGTTCGGCAGGTCCCGGACCTTGAGCAGGGGAAAGGACTTGCCCCGCTCGAAGAAAGCCAGCCCGGGCGTGATCCGGAGGTGGTCGTCCAGGCGCATGACCCGGTCCACCCGGAAGGCCAGGCCTCCTTCCGACAGATTGACGAGGGGACCCGAGATGCCATGACCCGGGATGACTCCGTCCTGGGCCACGACATAGGCTTTTTCCCTGGGTCTGAACGAGTAGCGCTTGTGCTGGCGGCGGTCGGCGGGTGCCATCTTGAGGGGAATGCTGAAGCGGTACAGCAGGTAGTTCTCACGCCCATGGAACAGGGTGGGGGCCCAGTAGCGCTGGTCCCCCAGCAGGAAGACCATGTCGAAGGCGGCCCCGACCGCCAGCTCATGGGGCAGGGGCCGGATGAGCTTGAGATGAATGTGGCCCTTCTTGAGATCGACGTGGTGGACGCGGGAGGAGTAGGGGAGGGTGTGCGTCCCTTCCACCTTGATGGGGAACTCGACCTCCTGAGCATGGAGGTCCTGCATGGCCTGCCGGATCAGGGCCGGATCCTCCAAAGGAGTCCCCCGTCCCGTCCAGTTGCTGACATTCCCCTGATCCATCGTGCCGCCTTCCCCATGGCATCGGGCCGGGGGGTGCGGGAATTGAATCCTAGAAGGGGAAACTAGACGTTGAACAGGAAGTTCATCAGATCCCCGTCCTTCACCACATACTCCTTGCCCTCGGTCCGCATCTTCCCGGCGTCCTTGGCACCCTGCTCCCCGCCGTACTGGATGAAGTCCTCGTAGGCGATGACCTGGGCCCGGATGAAGCCCTTCTCGAAGTCGGTATGGATGACCCCGGCAGCCTGGGGGGCCGTGTCGCCCTTGTGGATGGTCCAGGCCCGGACCTCCTTCACGCCGGCGGTGAAGTAGGTCTGGAGTCCCAGCAGATCGTAGCTGGCGTGGATGAGGACGTTCAGGCCAGGCTCGGTGAGCCCGGCTTCCTCCAGGAACATGGGCCGATCTTCCTCAGGGAGGTCCTGGATCTCGGCCTCGAGCTTGGAGCAGATGGGGATGCAGGGGGCGCCACGCTCGGCGGCCAGGGCCATGAGCCTCACGTAGTGGGGGTTGCCCTCGGGGTTCCGGATGTCCTCCTCCCCGATGTTGCCCACGAAGAGGGTGGGCTTGAGGGTGAGCAGGCCGTAGGACTTGACCAGGGCTTTGTCCTCTGCGGAGAGGCCTACGGTCCGGGCCCAGCGGCCATCGTTCAGGGCCGCGTACAACTGCTCCAGTACGGCGACCAGGGCGATGGACTCCTTGTTGCCGGTCTTGGCGATCTTGCGGTGTCGCTCCAGGCCCTTTTCGATGCCGTCCAGGTCCTTGATGACCAGCTCGGTCTCGATGATGCTGAGGTCCCGCTCGGGGTTCACGCCCCCCTCGACATGGGTGACGTTGCCGTCCTCGAAGCACCGGACCACCTGGACGATGGCATCGGTCTCCCGGATGTGGCCCAGGAAGGCGTTGCCCAGGCCCTCGCCCTTGCTGGCCCCCCGGACTAGGCCCGCGATGTCCACGAACTCCTGGGCCGCGGGCAGGATGCGCTGGGGATTCACGATCTTCGCGAGTGGCGCCAGACGCGGGTCCGGCACGTCCACCACGCCGGTATTGGGCTCGATGGTGCAGAAGGGATAGTTGGCCGAAGCCGCGCCCGCGCGGGTGAGTGCGTTGAAAAGGGTGGATTTTCCCACGTTGGGTAGACCCACGATGCCACATGCGACTGCCATTCCATCCTCCAAGCCCTCCAGTATCCCAGACAAGACTTGTGACGAAAAGAAAGGCTTCCGGCACTTGCGCGGAGCCCCGGGGCGCCATACTCTCCCCGCCAAGGTCACAGGAAACCGAAGGAGGGCAGCATGATCGTGAGGGCGGAATGGCCGGGTTACGTGGTGGACGTCCTTGTCCGCCCCGGCCAGGAAGTGGAAGAGGACGAGCCCCTGCTGATCCTCGAGGGCACGGATTCCTCCCGCACCTCCTTCTATATCAATGCCCCCGAAGGCGGCAAAGTCCGCGAGATCCTCATCGAGGAGGGTGACTTCGCCTATGAGGATGACGATCTGGTGGTGATCGGGGACTCGGACCGGGACGAGTAGCCGTTACACTGGGCCATTCTTCGCGTGAGGTGACTGAATGGCAGTGGTGCGGGCCGAGATGGCTGGGAAGGTGCTGGAGGTCTGCGTCGTCGAGGGCGATGCGGTGGGGGAGGACCAGGACCTGGTCATCATCGAGTCGATGAAGATGCAAATTCCCGTGGGCAGCCCCGAGGAGGGCACGGTCAAGAAGGTCTTCGTGGCTCCCGAGCAGTTCCTGAACGAAGGGGATCCCATCGTCGAGTTGGGCTGATGGAGGTCCGGGTCGAGCATCTCCAAGGGCCGGACGCGGGCATCGTCCTGGTGGGACTGGACCGCCCAGGAGCGAAGAACGCCCTGGGGCGCCAACTCCTGACGGAATTCCGCGAGGCGGTTGGGACGCTCGGATCTGATCCCGCGGTCCGCGTGGTGGTCCTCCACAGCTTGGTCCCCAGCGTGTTCTGTGCCGGGGCCGACCTGAAGGAACGTGTAGGGATGACCCCCGAGGAGGCGGCGACCTTCGTTCTGGGCATCCGGGCCGCCTTCACTGAGCTTGAGGCGCTGCCCATACCTGTAATCGCGGTTCTGGAGGGCGCTGCCTTCGGAGGAGGACTGGAACTGGCCCTGGCCGCGGATCTCCGCATTGCGGGGGCCGAGGCGAAGATGGGGCTGGTCGAGACGGCCCTGGCCATCATCCCAGGCGCCGGTGGCACCCAGCGCCTGCCACGCCTCGTCGGTGTGGCCCGGGCCAAGGAGCTGATTTTCACCGCCCGCCGCCTTGGCGCGGAAGAGGCCGGTCGGCTGGGTCTTGTGAACCGGGTGGTATCAGCAGGGCAGGCACTGGAAGCCGCATTGGACCTGGCGCGGGAAATCCTCCCGAACGGTCCCATCGCCCTCCGCATGGCCAAGCGGGCCATCAGCCAGGGGCTGGACCTGGACTTGCCTGCGGGACTCGCCCTGGAGGAGGCCTGCTATGCCCAGGTCATCCCCACCCAGGATCGGCTGGAGGGGCTGGCCGCCTTCCGCGAGAAGCGCAAACCCCAGTACAAGGGCCAATGATGAGCCACTCCCACGGGCCCACGACCACGGGTCGGCTGGCCCTCAGCTCCCTGATCTTCGGCCTGAACTTCCTGGTCCAGGGGATCGGGGGCCTGTGGACCGGGTCATTGGGACTGGTGTCCGACAGCCTGGAGAACCTGAACGACGCGGTGGTGAATCTGCTCGCCCTGGGCAGCATCCGGCTGGCCAATCGGCGCGAACCCTGCGATCGCTGGACCTATGGCTGGCACCGGATCGAGATCTTCAACACGCTGCTGGGGGTCCTGCTACTGGTGGTCCTGGCGGGGGCCGTGCTTTACGAGGCCTGGAACCGGGTTCAGCATCCAGTCTCCATCAAGCTGGGCTGGGCCATCGGCTTCTCCCTGATGGGGCTTTTGCTGAATTTGGCGGCGACCTTCGTTCTGGTTCCTGCCAGCGGGTCCGGCCAGGAGCGGGACCTGAACCTGCGGAGTGCCTACCTCCACGCCCTGGGGGACAGCCTAGCCAATGTGGCGGTGGTGGTGGGCATGGTGGTGATCCGCTTCACCGGCTGGACCTGGGTGGACCCCCTGCTGGCCGCGGGCATCGCGGCGGTGATCCTGCGTGGCGCCTTCCTGCTGCTGCGGGACGCCGCGGGGATCCTCATGCATCGAGCCGCCTTCGACCAGGAGGAGGCCAAGGCCGAACTGCTCCGGCTGCCGGGCATTTCGGGCGTCGAAGACCTGCGCTCCTGGCGGGTCTGCAGCCACCTAACGGTCTGCACCGCCCACATCATCGTGGAAGCCGAGCGGCTGGAGGATACCGAAGCCCACCAGCAGCTCATCGAGAACCTGCTGGCGGAGCGCTTCGGTGTGCGCCACCTCACCCTCCACTTCGAGACTCCGGCCATGGCGCAGCGGCACCAGCACCGGTTCGTGCATGAGCATGAACCGGATGGGCATGAGCATCATCACGACTGAGTCCTCAGTGCTCAGGTACGAATTCCTGTTGCGCCGCCACCCGGCGCGATGCTGGTTCAAGCAGGCGCCGACTCATGAGGACGGCTCAGAGGTAAACAAAGGCGCGGCCCCGAAGGGCCGCATCCACTGTAGGACTGAGGACTGAAGCCTAGGTCCCCATCCCATGCTTCTTCATGATGACGGCGCGCTGGGCGTCGTATTCAACTTGACTGATGAGCTGGCCGTCGAAGAGCTCCTTGAGGTCCGTCAGCTCTTCCTTCAGGGATTTCGAAGGTGCCGTGGGAGCCGGGGTGTTGCCGGCCGGGAAGCCTTGCTGGCCCATCGCCTGCTGAGCGCCGGCCATCTGCTGGCCCATCATGTTGCCCATGCCGAAGCCCACGCCCATGCCCATGCCCAGGCCGGCCACGCCACCGGGGTTCTGGGCCGCGAGGGGGATGCTGTCGGCCACCTGCATCTGGGTGTAGGCGCCCATGACGGGAGCCATCATGCCCACGCTGGTGCGCTTGTCCATCATGGCTTCGACCTCTTCGGGGAGGCTGATGTTCTCCACGAAGAACTTGGAGAGTTCAAGGCCCATGGTCTTGAACTCTTCCTGGAGCTTCTGGCGCACGAGATCCGAGATCTCGTCGTACTTGGCGGCCAGGTCCAGGGCGGGGATCTTGGCCTCGCCGAGAATGTCCGTGAAGCGGCTCATGATGGTCTTGCGCAGCTGTTCGGAGATGTCAGGCACGGTATAGACGCCGTTGGTGCCCACGAGCTGGCGCAGGAAGGTGGCGCTGTCCACCACCTTGAGCGAGTAGATGCCGAAAGCCCGGATGCGTAGCATGCCGAAGTCGGCGTCGCGCATCATGATCGGGTTCGACGTGCCCCACTTCAGGTCGTTGTAGAGCTTCGTGGAAATGAAATAGACATCACTCTTGAAGGGGCTTTCGAAGCCGTACTTCCAACCCTTCAGGGTGGCGAGGATGGGCAGGTTCTGGGTGGTCAGCCGGTGCGTCCCGGGCTTGAACACATCCGCCATCTGGCCTTCGTTGACGAACACCGCTTCCTGGCTTTCCCGGACCACCAGCTGGCCGCCGTTCTGGATTTCCTGGCCCCGCATGGGGAAGCGCCAGGCCAGCGTGTCGGTGGAGTCATCCAGCCATTCGAGGATGTCGAGGAATTGGGCTTTGCCCCAGTCCATCAGACCCATGTGTTGTTCTCCTAGTGGCACTGGCCACGAGAACGATTCTAGGCCCGTTGGCAAGCTGGGCCGGACTTTGGCTGGGAAAAACCGGTGAACGGTCGGATCGGATCGGGGAGCCGTCGTCAGCGCGTTCCCTTGACCACACGCAGGTGGCCTTCGGAGTGGTCCTTGCCGCTAGGCTGGTCGATGCGGGTCTTGCTGTGGACCATCCGGGTGTCCGCATCGATGATGCAGCGCCAGCCCTTGGCTTCACGGGGCATGCGGACCTCCACTTTCCAGCCGCCAGAGGCCCCGTTCAAGGGAATGCGTCGGGCGGAGGTGACCTTGCCGCCGGTCTCCCGCTCGGCGATGGCCTTCGCCTCCTTGGCGGACCTGACGAGCCCAGAGGCCGGCCTTTTCGGCTTGGTGGTCCCGGCCGAAAGGACGAGTGCCGGGACGAACAGGGCCAGGGCCAGGGCCAGGGAGGCGCTGCGCATGGTTGCTCCAGTAGGGGTGAGGGCATTCTAGATCTGGAGATGTGCATTGAGCAACCGGCCAATGGCATAGCCTCCTCACCGGATCCTCGCTCCGCTGTCCTGCCCCGCAGAACGCTCCGCGACCCGGCGGTCGCTAGGTGCGGTAGAGCGCGGCGCCCCAGTGGAGGCCGGAGCCCAGGGCCGTGAACACGAGGTTCATGCCGGGCTTGATCAGGCCCTGCTGGCGGCACTCGTGGAACAGGATGGGCAGGGTGGCGGCCGTGGTGTTGCCCCAGCGCTCGACGTTGTGCGGCACCTTCTCCGGGGGCAGGCCGAGCGCCTTCTGCACGCCCTCGATGATGCGGAGGTTGGCCTGGTGGATGAGCAGCAGGTCCAGGTCCTCCACGGCCAGGCCCGAGAGACCGCAGACTTCCCGAACTGCCTGGGGCATCAAGGTCACGGCGGTCCTGAAGACTTCCTTGCCGGACATGACCGGGACCGTCTCCCCCGCGTCGATCTGCTCATGCGACACGAAGGGCCTCCGCTTGAAGCTGGCGCCTGGCATCGTCAGCACGCCGGCCGCAGTGCCGTCCGTGTGGAGTCGGATCGGCCCCAGGCCCGTCTCTCCGTCGCGGGCCTCGATGACCACGGCCCCGGCGCCGTCCCCGAAGAGGACGGTCCGATCCCGGATGGCGGTGTTCGCGGCCCGCTCGGCTTCGGTGATCTCGCGGGTGGAGAGCCCGATGAGCGTGTCCCAGCCCAGGTGCCAGGGCATGAAGGGCGAATGCACTTCGGCGCCCACGAGGAGGACGCGCCGGTAGCGGCCGCTCTGGATGACCAGGTCCGCCAGCTCCAGTCCGTAGAGGAAGCCGCTGCACTGCTGGCGGATATCGAAGGTGGGGATGTCCCGGAGGCCCAGCGCGGCTTGCAGGAGCGGGCCATTGCCGGGCAGGACATGGTCTGGCGTCATGGTGGCGAAGAGGACCGCGTCGATGTCGGCAGGCGTCAGGCCAGCATCGGCGATGGCGTTGCGGGCGGCGATCACCCCCAGATCGGCCGAACCTTGGCCCGGATCGGCGTAGCGTCGCTCCTGGATGCCGCTGCGCACGCGGATCCACTCGTCCGAGGTGTCCATGAGCCTGGACAGCGCCTCGTTCGTGATGACGTGCGGAGGCACGCCGATGCCGCTACCGATGATGACGCTTCGCATGGATGGCCTTTCGGGAATCCGGGCCAGGATATCCCGAGGCGACCCCGGCATGGCCCCAGAACTCGTTCCCGGCGAAAAGGGAAGGGCGGCAGGGGCCTGGAGGCTTGGGCGGACGCCAGGGATCAGGCTTCTGGCAGCCCGAGATCACGCAGGGTGCTCGCCTGGTCGCTGGGGCGCTCCAACCTCAGTCCCCGGACCTTGAGGGTGTGCAGGCGCAGGGCGCCGTCCGAAAAGCCGAGCACCACGCCCTCGCGGGAGAGGCGGAACTGCCCCTGGGGGCAGGACTCCGCCGTCGGCAAGGCCCAGGCGACCTTGGCCATCCCCAGGGGGGTCTCCAGGAAGGCATTGGGCCAGGGGTCCGCCACGGCACGGACCTGGTTGAAGGCTTCGGCGGCGGTCATGGCGAAGTCCAGCCTGGAATCGGCCGGCTTGCGCCCGCCGAAGTAGGTGGAGGGACCGAGGGTCTTCTGGTCGATGCGCGAGCGGGAGCCGTCCACCAGACCGGGGATGGCATCTCGCACGAGATCCCTTCCGGCGGCGGCGGCCTTGTCCGTGAGGCTGAGGGCGGTCTCGTCCCAGGCGATGGGGAGGCGCGCCTGGGCCACGATGAAGCCATCGTCGGGCTTGGGGGTCATGGCATGGAGGGTGACGCCGGTCTCGGGCTCACCCTTCACTAGCACCCAGTTGATGGGTGCCCGGCCCCGGTACTTCGGCAGCAGGCTGCCGTGCAGGTTGTAGGCGCCGAGCCGTGGAAGCTCCAGGAACCGGGCCTGGATCATCTCCCGGAAGTAGAAGCTGAAGAGGAAATCCGGACGGAGGTCCCGGATGGCTTCGTACACCCCATCCTCGTTGAACGCCGGGGCCTTGGTCACCGGGATGCCCTGGGCCGCGGCCAGCACCGCCGGCGGAGTGAACCACAGTTCGTCCGGCCCCTGGGCATAGGTATAGAGGGCGCGCACCTCCACGCCCGCCTCCAGCAGCCCCTCCAGGGCCGCGGTTCCCACGCTGGAATAGGCGCAAACCACGGCGGTCGGCTTGGACATGTTTTCCCCTCGAACGTCTCCAGGATCGCATAATCGGTTGAATCCCCTGCCCGTAGACCTATGTTGTGTCGGGAGCTCCCGTGCGCCTGCGACCCTTGCCCCTCCTGTTCTGTGCGGCCCTCCTGGCGGCGGGGGAGGACCCCTTCGAGGCTCCCCCGGAGCTGAAAACCTTCGCCCAGAAACAGACCATCGGGCACATGGGGGTCGCCACCAAGGTCGGCTACCTGCTCAAGTCCTTTTTCACGCCCCCCGAAGAGGGCGGCCTTGGAATCACATACGACAACGCGTACACCCGCACCCCCATTGAAGCCTGGCGGGATCGCAAGGCCAACTGCCTGACCCTGACTGCGCTCTATGTGGCGGCCTGCAAGTCCATCGGCCTCGAGGCCCGCTACGGGGAATCGCTGCGGGTCAGCCGGTGGCGGCGGGTGGGGACGACGGTGCGCTACGAGCGGCACGTCGTGGCCGTCCTTCCCACCGGCACGATTGGGCAGGAACTGATCGCTGACTTCCTCCCGGAGATCAGGCGGGACACGCAACTCATCGTGCCCCTTGAGCCGAAACGCGTGCTGGCCCTGTTCTACAGCAACCGGGCCGTTGAGCTGATGGCCGAGTCCCGCTCGGAGGAGGCGCTGAAGTCCGCCCACCGGTCCATTGAGATGGATCCGAACCTGGGCGTGGGCTGGAACATCCTTGGTGTGGTCCAGCGGAACCTCGGGCAGGAGGCCGAGGCCGAGAAGTCCTTCCTGAAGGCCATCGAGACCGATCCCAAGGATGGCGCCCCCTGCGGCAACATGGAGAACCTCCTGCGGGCCCAGGGCCGGGAAGGGGAGGCGCAGGTCTACCGGGATCGCGGTCTGGAGGTCCGGAAGCGGGATCCCTTCTTCAACGCCTTCCTGGCGGAGGAGGCCCTCCAGGACGGCAACTGGGAGGAAGCGGAAAAGCGCATCAAGCAGGCCATCAAGCTGCTGCCCCAGGAACCGGACTTCTACCTGATCCAGGCCCGCCTGGCCCTGGCCCAGGGGCAGCGGAAGGAAGCCATCAAGGCCCTGGAGAAGGCCCGCAAGTGGGCCATGCCCGAAATGCAGGCCCGCTACGACACCAAGCTCGCGCTGCTGAAAGCTGAGATCACTTCCTAGTTGGCCTCCAGCTCCGCCAAGCGGCTCTGGGCCTCCACGCTCTCCGGATGGTGCAGCAGACACTCCCGGAGGTAGCGGCGAGCCCCGTCCAGGTCCTCCAGCTCGCGGCGCGCCTCAGCCAAGTGGATGAGCGCCTCCTCGGCCTGAGAATCGACCTGGAGGGCCTGCCGCCAATGGCCTTCGGCGCGATCCCAGTCGCCCAGCTCGGCGCAGGCGTGGCCCGCGTCCAGCAGGAAGCGGAGCCCGTGAGGGTCCATGCGCGCGGCCCGCTCCAAGTCCAGCCGTGCGGGGAGCGCGTCCCCCAGGTGGGAGCGCGCCAGTCCCCGCAGGTGCCAGAAGGCGGGCCGTTCGCGGCAGCCTTCCGGCAGGCCGTCCAGGTAGGGTTGCAGGGCCTCCCAGGCGGCCATGCCAGCCAGGCAGTCCGCCTGCAGCAGCAGTAGGTCCGCGTCTCCGGGCTGTTCTTTGAGCAGGGTCAGGACCTCTGCGTAGGCTGCCTCGTACCCGCCCTCGGCCACCAGGATCTGGAGCCTCAGGGGTGGGTGGTGGTCACCCTGCTGATTGCAGGGGACCTGCTCCAGGAGTTCCTTGGCGAAGGCCGGGCGATCCTCCCACCAGAAGGCGAACTCGGCGCGGCGGAGGTGCCACTCCTGGCGGAAGGAATCGCCCTCCTCACCTTCCGGGATGGTGTCCCAGGCCCGCTCGAGGGTCAGCAGGGCATCCTCGTCGCGGTGCAACTCAAGGGCGATCTGGTACCGCTCCATCCAGAGCCGGAAGGCGCCGGGCAGGCGGCCGATGGCGCGTTCGATCACCTTCCAGGCGCCTTCCCGGTCCCCCAACTGGCGACGGGAGACCGTCTCCGCCAGCCAGTGCAGGGGTTGGGTGCGCCGCTCTGGGGGCAGGTTCTGGACCAGCGCGAGGGCCTCCGCGTAGCGGTGGTTCCTGAGGAGGTGCATGCCGGCGGCGCCCCGATCCCAGGGCAGCCGGGGATCCCCGTGGCGGGACATGAGGACTGCCAGCGCCTGCTCGGCTAGATCCTCCCGTCCGTGTTGAAGGCCGGCCAACATGAGGTCCTCCAGGATGAGGGGGTCATCCCAGGAAAGAGGCAGGGCCTCCTCGAAGTGGACCCAGGCCCGGTGCAGGGCCTCCGGCTCGGCCACCCGGAGCAACAGGATTCCCTGCAAGTGCCGGAGTCGGCCCATCTGTGGGGCCAGGGCCATGAGGCGCGCCCCCCAGGCCAACCGCCGGGCCGAAGGGGTGCCCGGGACCTTCCGGAAGGCCCGGGATACGATCACCCTCTTCCAGAGCGGGAGCCGGGCGAGCTGCGCCTCCAGCCCGTCCAGCCAGGCCCAGTCCCGGTGGCCGAGGGAAAGCTGGAGGTTGCCCTTCAGCAGAAGGATCCGGTAGCCTAGCTCCCCTCGGTTCCAGAGCGATGATCCAAGAATCTGGAGCACGTCATCGGGGTGGTCACCCTGGGCCCATCGTCGTTCAGCCAGGTGGAGCCTCGGCTGGTCCAGCCAGCGGCTGCGGGCCATGAGTCCGATCCAGGCCCCCAGGCCCATGGTTCCGAGGATGAGGCCCAGGGCCGGCAGCGGGGCGAGGCCCTCCTGGGGCGAAGTCAGTAGGGCCATGCCACCCATGGCGGCCAGGGACAAAACCCCTGCCAGCAGGGTTCGGAGCAGCCAGGATCGTCCGGATTCCGTCATGACTCGAGTATGAGCGGGTCCGCGGTGATCGCGGCACCCCGGTCCGTCCCGGCTGCAGCCAGCCTCGGAGGGGCATGGCTCGCTGACACAGGCGGCCTGCGGCGGTCCCTTGGGGCCCTGGACCACGTCGACACTGACGCGCTGCTGCTCCTTCAGCGTAAGGAAGTCCATGGCCTGCAAGGTGGAAGCGTGGACGAAGACATCAGCCCCACCCTCATTCGGCATGAGGTGCTTCCTGGGGGCAAATCACAGCTTGCCTGGAGGTTGATCGCGTAATCCGATGACGCGTTGCTACCTATTCAATTCAGATCCCCTGCTGGATCTTCTTCGATGGGAAGCGTGGCCAACCTGGTTGTTTGAACGAACCAAGCGGGTGCCCCGCTCAGAACGCGTCATTTAGGCGCGTTCGTTCGCGCCCCGCTGTCATCGGTCGTTCTCTCTTAGGCTAATTCCCCTGCTGGATCTCTTTCGCGATGACGAGCCTCTGGATCTGGTTCGTTCCCTCATAGATCTGCAACAGCTTGGCGTCGCGCATGCACTTTTCCACGAGGTAGTCGCGGCTGTAGCCATTGCCGCCTAGGATCTGCACGGCGTCGGTGCTGACTTCCATGGCGGTGTCGGTCGCGAAGGTCTTGGCAATGGCGCTCTGCTTGGAGTTCTTGATGCCGTTGTCGGTCATCCAGGCGGCCTGCCAGGTGAGGAGGCGGCTGGCCTCGATCTTCTTGGCCATGTCCGCCAGCATGAAGCTGATGGCCTGGTTGGCGAAGATGGGCTGGCCGAACTGGATGCGGGTCTTGGCATATTCCAGCGCGATCTCGAAGGCGGCGCGGGCCACGCCCACGCCCCCGGCGGCCACGGCGGCGCGGGTCTGATCGAGGGTCTTCATGGCGATGATGAAGCCCATGCCCTCCTTGCCCAGGATGTTCTCCGCGGGCACCTCGGCGTCGTTGAAGTAGAGCTCAACCTGGTTGCTGGCGCGCTGGCCCATCTTGTCCATGGCCTTGCCCACCACCAGGCCCGGCGTGTCGCGGGGCACGATCATGCAACTGGTGCCGCGGGCGCCCTTGCTGGGATCGGTGCTGGCGAAGAGGGCGTACCAGTCGGCGTAGCCGCCGTTGGTGCAGTAGCACTTGGTGCCGTTGACGAGGTACTTGTCGCCCTTCTTTTCGGCGCGGCAGGTCATGCCGCCGGCATCGGAGCCCGCATTGGGTTCAGACAGGGAGAAGGCCGCGAACTTAGGTTCCTCCGCGAGCATGCCCAGCCACTTCTTCTTCTGCTCGGGGCTGCCTGCCACCAGCAACGGCGTCATGGCGAGGCCGTTGGCCATGATGGAGGTGTAGAGGCCGGCGCAGCCCCAGGCCAGTTCCTCACAGACGATGGCCTCATCCACCTGGCTGGCGCCTGGTCCGCCGCAGTCCTCGGGCACCAGGGCCTGCAGGTAGCCCTGGTCCCAGGCGGCCTTGTAGACGTCCACGGCCCACTCGCCGGTCTCGTCGTACTTGCGGGCCACGGGGCGCATGATCTTTTCGGCGAAGGTGTGGGCCCGTTCGTTTTCGGCCAGTTGTTCCGGGGACAGCGTGAAACCAAGCATGGTGCCTCGTCAGGAAAAGGAGGGGGTGGTGGCGATGTGGGTGGATCGAATCTCCAGTCTAGCTTCGGCGAGTCCCCGCGCCCAAGGCTGGTGTCCCTGACGCCGAGTAGGATGACGCCGGTCACATGTCGATCCGAGGGTAAACTTGACGGTTGGAGTGCCCATGACCATCCGATTGTCCGACCTGGGGAAGGCTGTCCTCGACACCGAGTACGCGGTGCGGGGGCCCATCGTGGCCCGAGCTGCCGAGCTCGAGAGGCAGGGGCGCGAGATCATCTACTGCAACATCGGCAATCCTCAGTCACTGGGGCAGAAGGCTCTCACCTGGAACCGCCAGATCCTCGCCCTCTGCGAGTATCCAGAACTTATGGAGCAGGCCCCGGGGGCCTTTCCGCCCGACGTGGTCGAGACCGCCAAGGCCATCCTCACGGGCACCAAGCATGGGCTCGGCGCCTACAGCGAAAGCCGCGGTGTGCGCTTCATCCGCGAGGCCGTGGCCGAGTTCATCCTCGAGCGCGACCACATCGGCGTGGATCCCGATGCCATTTGCCTGACCGACGGCGCCAGCAAGGGCGTGCAGACCATCCTCCGCCTGCTCATCGGCGGGCCCCAGGACGGCATCATGGTGCCCATCCCCCAGTACCCGCTCTACTCGGCCACCATCACGCTCTACGAGGGGCGCATGGTGCCCTACTTCCTGGATGAGGCCAACGGCTGGAAGCTGAGTCGCCCCATGCTGGAGGCCTCCCTGGCCAAGGCCAAGGCCGAGGGCACGGCGGTGAAGGCAATCTGCGTCATCAACCCGGGCAATCCCACCGGCGCGGTGCTGGACGAGGCCAATATCGCGATGATCATCGCGTTCGCGCAGGCCCACGGGCTCTCGATTCTGGCGGACGAGGTCTACCAGGAGAACATCTATCTGGCCGGCGACGAGTTCACCTCCTTCGCCAAGGTGCTGCACAAATTGGAGGCGAAGGAGGTCTCCCTCTTTAGCTTTCACTCCTGCTCCAAAGGCTTCCTGGGCGAGTGTGGCGTACGGGGCGGCTACTTCGAGTACCGGAACGTGCCTGAGGACGTGGCGGCCCAGATCCTGAAGCTCCAGAGCGTGAGCCTCTGCGCCAACCTACCTGGCCAGGTCTCGACCTACGCCATGGTGCGACCCCCCAAGCCGGGCATGCCTTCCTACGCCCAATACGCCAGGGAGCGCGGCGCCATATTGGACACGCTCAAGCAGCGGGCCCTTCTGCTGGCCGAGGGCCTGAACCGTGTTGAGGGCATCGCCTGCAACGTCATCGCCGGGGCCATGTACGCCTTCCCCAGCATCGTGCTGCCCCCCGGCCGGACCGACTTCGACTACGCCCTGGCCCTGCTGGAACAGACAGGCATCTGCGTGGTGCCGGGCTCGGGCTTCGGCCAGGCGGAAGGCACCGCCCACTTCCGCACCACCATCCTGCCGCCGACGGAGAAGATCCAGAAGGTGGTGGAGGCCGTGGGCGAGTTCCACTGCAACTACCGCTGACCCCTTGGAGTTCCCGTGCGGCCCGACCATCCCATCGTCCTCATCACCGGCGCGTCCAGCGGTTTCGGCGCGGCCATGGCGCGCCTGCTGGCCGCCCAGGGCTGCCACCTGGCCCTGGGCGCCCGTCGGCGGGAGCGGGTCGAGGCGCTGGCTGAAGAACTCACTCGGACCCATGGCGTGAAGGTCTTCGCAGGCACGGTGGACACCCGCGACACTGGCAGCGTGAACGCATTTGTCGAGGCGGCTGCCGCGTCACTGGGCGGGCTGAACGTGCTGGTGGCCAATGCCGGCCTGGCCAGCGGCACCTACAGGCTGTGGGAGACGCCGGACGAGGATCTCGAGGCCATGATGCGCACCAACGTCGAAGGCGTGGTGAAGACCATCCGGGCGGGCCTCCCCCACCTCCGCAAGGCGGGCTGGGGCCATGTCTTCTTCATCGGCTCCACCGCCGGGCACCAGCCCTACGAGGGAGGCAGCGTCTACTGTGCGTCGAAGTTCGGAGTGAAGGCAATAGCCCACAGCCTGCGTCTGGAACTGAACGGCGAGCAGATCCGCGTCACCTCTGTCGATCCCGGCATGGCCGAGACCGAGTTCTCTGATGTGCGGCTGAAGGATGGCGACAAGGCCAAGGCCGTCTACCAGGGCGTGAAGCCACTCAGTGCCAACGACGTGGCCGAGTGCGTCCGTTGGTGCCTGATGCTCCCCGACCACGTGAATATCGACGAGATGCTGGTGAAGTGCCTGGACCAGGCCAGTGTGCACAAGCTCCATCGAAGGACCTGATCAGTCCCGACTGAGCCTCAGCGCCAGGGGCAGCGCGGCGAGCATGGCCAAGGCACCCAGGCCCCAGCCGAGCCGGTAGCCGTAGTGCCCGATGATCCAGCCCAGGCTGAAGCTGCCGAGGCCGATGCCCGCGTCGAAAGCGAACAGGAGGGCGCCGAAGGCCGAGCCGCGGCGCTGGGGGTCCACAGACTCAAGCAGCTTCGCGTTGAGGAGGGTGTGCAGCATGCTGTAGCCCGCTCCGTAGAGCAGCGCCGAGGCCATGTGCCGCGCCATGCCGCCGGGCAGGAGTGCAAGGAGGGCCAGGCCGACGAAGGCACCCAGAAGCATGCCGGGCAGCTTGCGGCTGGGTCGGCTGCCGAAGCCCCGGCGCAGCATGACCAGGCGCATGAGCACCATGCCCACGGCCATGAAAGAGAGGAAGGCTGAGGGGAGTTTCATCCCCAAAGCCAGCCCCTCCTGGGCCGTGTAGCTGTTCAGGGCGCCGTAGCCCAGGGCGATGCAGAACAGGACCAGGCATGGCGTGAGCACGGCGGCATCCGGCCACTTGAAGCCTTCGGGCCGTCCGTGGACATGATCATCGGGCAGGCTTGTGGCCAGGGCACCCAGCAGGAGGAAGCAGGCCGCCAGGTACCAAGCGATTGGCGCGAAGCCCCAGCGCTGGAATATCCACAGTCCCAGCAGGGGCCCCACGATGACGCCGCCGGGGCTGGCCAAGCCATAGAGGCTGAGTCCATCGGCGCGGCGATCTTCGGGCAGCACGTGGGCCAGCGACGCCATCGTGGCCGTCAGCAGTCCCGACCAGACGATGCCGTGGGGGAAGGCCAGAAGGTAGATGCCCCAGCGGGTGGGCATCAGGGCATAGGCTGCCAGGAAGCCCGCGAAGAGCAGGGCCGAGCTGACGACCAGCCGACGATGGCCCAGGCGATCTCCGAGCGGGCCAGTGAACAGGGCGCCCAGGGCGCTCCCTGCCGTGAAGAGGCTAAGGAACCGGCCGCTTTCCGCCAGGCTTGCGCCCAGTTCCCGCAGGCGAAGTGGGACCGTCGGGAAGAGCTGGAAGGCAGCAAAAAAAGTGACGAAGGTCAGTGCCCACATCAAGGCGAACTGGCGCGTGACGAGCCTGGTGGTAGGTCTGGGAAGTTCCGTCATGCGGCACCCTCTGTGCCAGCATCGCTCCCGCTTAGGAGGCACCCTTCGGGTTTCGCCTTGACGCGCGCCAAGGGCGCTTGCCCCTTCGGGGCCGTCTGCGTCGCAGCCTGTCCCATGCGCCTGTGGCGAGTGGTCGCCAAAGTGACATTCCTCTCCTGCCGCGTGCTCATCCCTCCAGGATGCCAGAGGGGACCGGCCCGGTGGTCATGGCGGCGCTCTTCCGGACAATGCGGCGGGCCACGGGGATGGAGAGGGCCATCAGGCTCGCCCCGATGGCCCAGCCCCAGCGGAAGTTCAGGTGCTCCATGACCCAGCCCAGGCCCAGGGCTCCGAGGGCCGTGGCCGCGTCGAAAGCAAAGAAGAGGGCGCCCACCGCGGCCCCGGTGCGCTGAGGTGGCGTGGTGGCGAAGAGGTTCATGATCAGCAGGGTGTGGACCATGCCGTAGCCGGCGCCGTAGATGAGCCCGGAGAGCAGGTGCCGGGCCATGCCGCCCGGCAGGAAGGCCAGCAGGGCATAGCCGGTGGCGGCCAGGGCAATCATGTACGGCAACAGCGCCACGGGGCGCCGGCCCATGCCCGTCAGCCCCAGCAGGCCCCGGATGGCCATCATGCCCAGGGCGAAGCAGGTGAGGAAGGTCGAGGGCCAGGCCATCCCCAGCGCCTTCGCCTCTTGGGCGCTGTAAGGGGGCATGGGGCCGAAGCCCAGGCCCACCAGCATCATCACGGCCACCGTCCCCCACACGGCCCGGTCGGGCCACTGGAACAGGGCCGCGGGCTCAATCTCCCTCGGGGCCTCCCGGGGCAGGGCGCCGATGAGGCCGTGCAGCACCGCAAACACGCCCGCGAGCAGGATCAGCATCCAGGCGAAGCCCAGGTGGGGCATCAGCCACAGGCCCACCAGGGGACCCACGGCCACGCCGCCGGGTCCGGTCAGGCCGAAGAGCGACAAGCCCTGGGCCCGGTGTTCGAGGGGCAGGATGTGGCCCACCTTGGCGATGGATGCGGTGCGCAGCGCCGACCAGAGCACGCCGTGGAGGGGCGCGAGCAGGTAGAACACCCAGCGCACCTTGAGGAAGCCGTAGGTCACCAGGATCGCCACCAGCGCCAGGGACGCCACGCGCAGCACCCGCCGCTGCCCGAGCCGGTCGCCCAGGGGCCCCGTGAACAGGGAACCGAAGCCCGAGCCCAGCATGAAGGCCGTCTGGAAGCGCCCGCTCTCCGCCAGACTCGCGCCCAGATCGCGCAGGTGCAGGGGCACCACCGGGAAGAGCTGGTAGCCGGCCGCGAACACCAGGAAGTAGAAGGCGCACAGAAGGACGAAAGGCGCCGTCAGGAACCCGCCGTGCCTCGCTGTCTCCGCGTCCGCCATCGTTTCAGGATCGCATATGCTGAAGGATCCATCCCGAGGTTCCCATGCAATCGGAGCTGTTCCATTCGGAAGTTGACCGCATCAAGAAGGGCGGCGCGGCCAAGGCCCATGAGAAGAACGCCGAGGCCGGCAAGCTCTTCGCCCGGGAGCGCATCCGCCTGCTGGTGGACGTGGGCAGCTTCGTGGAGGACGGCCTCTTCGCCAATGCCATGCACAAGGACCTGCCTGCGGATGGCGTGATCACGGGCACGGCCACGGTAGACGGCCGCCCGGTGGCGCTCATGGCCAACGACAGCACCATCAAGGCGGGCAGCTGGGGCGCCCGCACGGTGGAGAAGATCATCCGCATCCAGGAAGTGGCGCTGCGCCTGAAGGTGCCAATGCTCTACCTGGTGGACAGCGCCGGGGCCCGCATCACGGATCAGCTGGACATGTTCCCGGGCCGCCGCCACGCCGGGACCATCTTCCACATGGAGGTGGCGCTGTCAGGCCTGGTGCCTCAGGTCTGCCTGCTCTTCGGGCCCTCGGCGGCGGGCGGCGCCTACATCCCCGCCTTCTGCGACGTGGTGGTCATGGTGGAAGGCAACGCCAGCATGTACCTGGGTTCGCCCCGCATGGCGGAGATGGTCATCGGGGAGAAGATCTCGCTGGAGGATCTCGGCGGTGCAAGGATGCACTGCTCCGTGAGCGGTTGTGGCGACTTCCTCTGCAAGACCGAGGTGGAGGCCATTGCGCTCTGCCGGCAGTACCTGGGCTATTTCCCCCAGCACTGCGAGGACGCGGTGCCCGTGGCCGAACCCAGGCCGGTTTCGCCCAAGGCGAAGGATCTGACGACCCTCGTCCCCACCGACATCATGGCCCCCTTCCAGATGAAGGACTTCATCGAGGGGCTGGTGGACGAGGGCAGCTTTCTGGAGGTGAAGAAACTCTTCGCCGGGGAGATCATCACGGGTCTGGCACGCATGAACGGCAAGCCCATGGGCATCCTGGCCAACCAGCCCCGCGTGAAGGGCGGTGTGCTCTTTGTGGACAGCGCCGATAAGGCCACGCGCTTCATGACCCTCTGCGATGCCTTCGGCATCCCGTTGGTCTTCCTCAGCGACGTGCCGGGCTTCATGATCGGCAGCGCTGTGGAGAAACAGGGCATCATCCGCCACGGGGCGAAGATGATCAGCGCCATGGCCGGCTGCAGCACGCCCCGCATTTGTGTGGTGGTCCGCAAGGCCTACGGCGCGGGCCTCTACGCCATGAGCGGGCCCGGCTTTGATCCGGACGCCACCCTGGCCCTGCCCACAGCCAGCATCGCGGTGATGGGTGCCGAGGCCGCAGTGAATGCGGTGTTCGCCAACAAGATCGCCGAGAAGCCCGAAGAGGAACGCGCCGCCTACGTGCAGCAGCTGCGCGACGAGTACAACGAGGACATCAACCTGAAGAAGCTGGGGGCGGAACTGCACGTGGATGCCATCGTGGATCCCTCGGATCTGCGCGGCGAGCTCATCACGCGGCTCTCCCGTGTCCGCCGCCGGGAGGTCTGGCCCACCAAGCGAAGGGCCGTGACGCCCGTCTGAGGCTGCAACCTCAGACCTGCCTGGCCTCCTTGTCCAAGGCCGCATCCCGGCGGGAGGCCTCTGCGCATTCCGGGCAGATGCCGTGGCTGAGGAGGGTACCGCGGTTCTTGGTGAGGTAGTCCTCGATCAGTCCCCAGTAACCCTTGTCGTCGCGGACCCGCTTGCACCACGCACAGACCGGCAGCAGGCATTCGAGGGTCCGGACCTCCACCAGGGCTTGCTGCAGGGCCTCCGTGGCCTCCCTCTGGGCGTCCAGCGACCGGTGAGCCCGGTCCACCAGGCCGACAAGGAAGCCGTAGACGATCAAGTCATTGGTGATGGTCCAGGCCCGGTAGCCGATGTGGTCGTAGACAGGGCTTGTGGCGTAGTTGGCGATGCCCCAGGCCGCGGAAGCCGAGATGGCCGCGACGGTGCCCCATCGCACACCTCCGACCCAGGTGGCCCAGCCCACCGGAAAGAAGTAGAGCGTCGCGATGCTCAGTTGGTCTGGCGTCTTGCACTCGACCACGCAGATGCCCGCGATGATGCCCAGGCAGGCCAGGAGGGCGGGGTACTTGGGGAGGCTCGGGAAGGTGGACGCGGACATGGGTGCGCCATTCTACGGCAAGGTGGCTAGTCCCGGCCGGGGGGCCAGCTGCCTGGGGCCTGCGGTTAAGCACGCCACCGCCTAGTGATGCACCCCGGTCGCATTGCGCTATGCTTCCGGGCAGCTTTCCCGGAGGCAGGCATGTTCCGTCGCGTGGATGACTTCAAGACCATCTGGCAGCAGGAGGCGGAGAAGACCCTGGCGGTCTTCGGGGCCATCCCTGATGCCGCGGCCCACCAGGCGGTGGACCCCCAGCACCGGGACTTGCGGCGCCTCGCCTGGCACCTGGTGGAGACCATCCTGGAACTGCCGCAGAACCTGGGACTCAAGGTGAAGGGCCCCGTGGGGCTTGGTCCCGACGGCTTCATCGCCACCCCGCCGCCCCCCACCATGGCCGAGATCGCGGCCACCTACCGCGCCGTGAGCGACTCGCTGCTGGACCACATGGGCAGCTGGAGCAACACGGAGTTGGGCCGCAACTTCAGCCTCTACGGCGAGACCTGGACCGGCGCCTTCGCGCTGTACGTCCTGGTCAGCCACCAGACCCACCACCGCGGCCAGATGACCGTCCTCCTGCGCCAGGCGGGCCTGCACGTGCCCAGCACCTACGGCCCCACCAAGGAAGGCTGGGCGGAGTTCGGGCTGGAGGCGCCCCGGGTCTGAGCGCCCTCGGCCCGCAGGCGGAAGGCCCCCTCCCGGGGAATCGGCAGAGGACACCATGCCCGGCTGTTCCGGTGCAGGGTGAAACCTGGATGGCTCCCGGTGCGCCTGCAGACCCACCTGCCGTCGACCTTTCGTGGCATCCTGCCCGAAGCCAGCCGTGGAAGTGTTGCCAGGGGCTCAACCCAGGACTCCACCCACCCCTCAGGGAGCCTCCATGAATCGCATCATCTACATGCCGGCCTTGATTGTTGTCCTGGCACTCACGGGATGCACCCGCCTTCCGGAAGGCATCACGCCCGTGCGGAATTTCGACCTGCAGCGCTACCTGGGCGAGTGGCACGAGGTGGCCCGGCTGGACCATCGCTTCGAGCGGGGGCTGACCAAGGTCACGGCCACTTACAGCCTCAACGCGGATGGCAGCGTCAAGGTGCTGAACCGCGGCTGGAACGCCGCCAAGGGCCAGTGGTCCCAGGCTGAAGGCCGGGCCGTCCTCATCGGCTCCAGTCAGGAGGGTCGCCTGAAAGTCTCCTTCTTCGGACCTTTCTACGGGGCCTACACCATCATCGCTCTGGAGCCCGAGCGTTACTCGATGATCTGCGGCCCCGACCGCTCCTACTTCTGGATCCTCTCCCGTGAACCCAAGCTCGATCCCGCCACGCTGAAGGGGCTGCTGGCGCAGGCGAAGGCGCAGGGCTTCGCCACGGAGCAGCTGATCTATCCCTGACTAGAACCGGAACCGCGCCTCCGCGGAGTAGCTGGGGCCCGCGGCGGGGTAGCCGTCGATGATCGAGGCATCGTTCTGCCCTTCCCGTGACCGGGCCGCCCAGGCGGCGGCATCGGTGGTGGGCTGGAGCAGGTGTTCGCCACGCAGGACAAAAGTCCAATGCCGGCCCGCCTTCAGGGTGGTGGACATACCGACATCCCGGTAGACCACCTGGGTGGCGCGGACGGTGGGCGGCAGGCCATTGGTGCGGGTGCCGCCGCCCTCGCTGTCCCCGGCGGCGGCGTACTGGTGGCCCTGCAGCGTGTAATGGACCTCGGCCTGCACGCGGCTCCAGCCCATGAAGCCCTTCAGGCCGTGGGAGGAGAAGGGGCGCCGCTGGGAGGCCAGGGTGCGGAGGGCCTGACTTTCCGGGGCGTTGAGGTCGCGGGCCTCCTGGGCCCGGATGAAGCCTTCGAGGCCCACCTTCTGCGCCGCGCGCCAGCCGAAGGCGGCCTCGGTGCCCCGCACCCGCACCCGGTCCTGATTCACGTAACCCTGGCCGTTGAAGGCGAGCAGGTCCCGGCCCGTCTGCTGCTGGCTCTCGAGCCGGCCATACCAGTTGCCCTGGCCCCAGCCGAGCCCGAGCTGGACGAAGGTGGACTGCTCCATGCGCAGCGGCGCGGCGGTGGGCACTAGGCTGTTGCGCAGTTGCTGGAGGACCGTGGGGGCCGTCCGCCCTCCGCCCAGGGCGGAGTAGAGCCGCAGGCCGTAGGGCAGCTCCTGGTTGACGCCCAGTCGCAGCGTGTGGCCCGAGGCGTCGAGCACCTCCGTGTCGGTGCCGCCGATCAGGAGGGACTGCCGATCCCGGGTGCCCCGCACCGTTCCCAGCAGGCGCAAGCCCGGCCTGGGCTCGAAGCGCCACTCGACGCCGAGCCCCAGCTGGCGGCCCTTGGCGGAGCCCAGCACCAGCGGGTTCTCGTCCCCTTCCTGGCGGACCTCCAGGCCCTCAAGCTGCAGGCTGAGGTCCGAGCGGGCCCCGGTGGCCCAGTAAAGGGCCGACAGGAAGCGGGTCTCTCGGCCTTGGAAGGGGCTGGGTTGGGAGGTGCCCTGGGGGGCCTGCTCGTGTCGGAACCGGGCGAGGCCGAGCGTCGTCTCCAACTTGAGTCCCGGCGCCAGGTCCCATTCCACGCGGAGCTGGCCGGTGTCGCTGCGCTGCCGGCTCTCGCGGGCGGCATCGTAGACGCGGGTGGTCTCGGTGACCTGCTGGTAGGGCTCGGGCACGCCGAAGAAGGTGCCCCGCCAGGCCAGGGTCCAGCGGGCAGAGCCCCAGGTCTGGCCCAGCCCCAGGAAGTTGGTGACCATGCGGAAGGGGCGGTCGGTCTCGGTGGTCTGCTTCTCCTGGGCGCTGAGGTTGCCTCCGCTCAAGTAGCCGCCCTCCCATGCAAAGCCAGGCGTGGCGGTGCTCTGGCCCTGGCCGCTGCTGCCGCCGAGACCACCGAGATCACCGGAGAGGCCAGGCTTCTCAGGTCGGCCCGTGAACAGGGCAATGGTGCCGCCCCGCCCCCCGGAGCCCGGCGAGCCCGTGATCACCTCGATGCGTGTGACGCCGAGCAGGGGCACTTCGTTGAGGTTCTGGCCCAGCCGACCCGGATCCATTCGCGGTACGCCGTCCACCAGCACCACCGTGTCCTGGGGGCGGCCGCCTCCCAGGTAGCTGCGTGAGGGCAGGCCCGGGCCGCCCTGGTTCTGCACCTGGGAGGGCAACTCGCGCAGGAGGAACTCTCCCAGGGTGCGGGCGCCGGAGCGCTGGATGTCGTCCTCGTCGAAGACGCGTAACTGCCCCGGCGTCCGGCTCAGGGCCACTGGCCGTGACTCCGCCGCCCAGGACTCCGGGGGCTTCTTGCCTTCCGGGTCAGCCGGAGGAGCCTGGTCCTGGGCGGCGAGGCACAGAGAGAGGACCGACCCCAGCAGGCGTGCGCCGGTCTTCGCCGTGTTCATGACAGTCATGGGATCTCCGGGACTCAGGGTTGTCCCCCATTGAAGCAGGGCCCGGGAATCCCGGGATAGCGGATGGGACCCCTAGGGCCCGCCGAATTTTGCCTAAACCCAGGGCGGTTGGCATCGTAAGGTGATGTGCACACCCACCCGTGAGGAGGATCCGTATGCCTTGTCGTTCGCGCCTGACCGCGCTCCTGTCCCTGCTCTGTCTGAGTCTGGCGGCCCAGACGACACCCAGTGGAGGGAAGGCGCCCGCTGCTCCCGCCGCGGCCACGCCGCCGGCCCCGCCGGCGCCGGGAGCCCTGAAGCCTTTCGCCGAGGTCATCAAGGACGCCAAGGAACAGAAGGGCCTCTTCACCCTCTGGACCAAGGAGGAGAAGGTCTGGATCGAGGTGAAACCCGACCAACTGGACGCCCCCTTCTTCTTCGCCATCAGCAGCACCCGGGGCACCGGTGAGCGGGGCCTCTATGGCGGCATGATGGACGACAGCTTCCTCGCCAGCTTCCGCCGGGTGGGGAACACGCTGCAGATGCTGGCCAAGAACACCACCTTCATGGCCCCTGCCGGCTCGCCGGCGGCCCGGGCCGTGGCCGAGGGCTTCACGGACAGCCTGCTCGCCAGCGCCCCCGTGCTCAGCCAGCCCCACCCGGAGCGGAAGTCCATCCTGGTGGAGGCCAATGCCCTGCTACTGAGGGACATCCCCATGGGGGCCACGCGGCTGGAGGCCACCTATCGCCAGCCCTACGGCTTCGACCCCTCCAACAGCTTCTTCGAGAAGGTCCGCAGCACCGAGGACCAGGCCGCCTTCCGCGTGCAGGCCCACTACGCCCTGCAGCGCATCATGCTGCCGCCTCTGATGATGCCGGGCGCCCCGCCCATGCCCTCGGTGCCGCCCCCGGGCACCCTGGAGGACATGCGCAGCCTCTTCCTGGGCTGGCACTTCTCCTTCGCCAAGCTGCCCGAGCAGCCCATGGCGCCTCGGTTGGCGGATGACCGGGTAGGCTACTTCACCTCCACCCGCTGGGACTTCGGCGACGACACCCGCGTCGATCCCCGCGTCCACCACATCAACCGCTGGCGGCTGGAGAAGAAGGACCCCGCAGCGGCCCTGTCCGAGCCCAAGCAGCCCATCGTATTCTGGCTGGACCGCAATATCCCGGAGAAGTACCGACCGGCCATCACCGAAGGCGTGCTCATCTGGAACAAGGCCTTCGAGAAGCAGGGCTTCAAGGATGCCGTGCAGGTGAAGGTGCAGCCCGACGATGCCGAGTGGGACACCCACGATGTCCGCCATGCCTCCCTGCGCTGGCTCACGGGCACCGACATCGGCTTCGCCATCGGGCCCAGCCAGGTGGATCCCCGCACCGGCGAGATCCTGGACGCGGACATCGGCATCGGTGAAGTCTGGGCCCGGGGTAGCCGCACGGAAGCCCGGGAGACCCTTCCGCCCAAGGCCCAGGAGGCCTTTGCCTTCCGGCACGACCACGACCTCTGCGCCTACGCGGCGGAGGCCCACCAGGAGATGGGCTTCGCCCTGGACCTGCTGGAGTCCCGCGGTGAGATTGCCCCCGGCAGCCCCGAGGAGGATGCCTACGTGGCGGCGGTGCTCAAGGACGTCATCACCCACGAGGTGGGCCACACCCTGGGCCTGCGCCACAACTTCCGGGCCTCGACCATCCACTCCCTGGAACAGATCTCGAATGCCGAGTTCACCAAGACCAACGGCCTGACCGGCTCCGTCATGGACTACAACGCCTTGAACCTCGCCCTCAAGGGCCAGTCCCAGGGCGAGTACGTGATGAGCACGCTCGGCCCCTATGACCACTGGGCCATCGAATACGGCTACAAGCCCCTGGCTTCCGCGGACGAGAAGGCCGGTCTGGCCAAGATCGCCGCGCGCAGCTCCGAGCCCCAGCTGGCCTACGGCACGGATGAGGAGGCCCTCGGGTTCGGCGGTCTGGAAGGCATGGATCCTGAAGTGAACCGCCGTGACCTCGGCTCCGATCCGCTGGCCTTCTACCAGAAGCGCCTGGCGCTCTCGAAGGAGCTGTGGGAGCGCCTGCAGGTCAAGACCATCCCCGCGGGTGAAGGCTACCAGTCCCTGCGCCGGGGCCTGCTCCGCGCGCTGGGCCAGGTGGGCCTCTCGGCCAACCTGAGCGCCAAGTACATCGGCGGCGTGGTCCACCTGCGTGACCACGCGGGCACCAGCCGGGCCCCCCTCACGCCGGTTCCCGCGGCCAAGCAGCGTCAGGCCCTGAAGCTGCTGGAGACCGGGATCTTTTCGGTGGAGGCCTTCAAGTTCAAGCCCGAGTTCCTGTCCCGGCTCACCACCGACCGGTTCAATGGTCCGCTGAATGCCGATCCCTCCCCCGCCCAGTGGGTGCTCCGCACCCAGACCCAGGTGCTGGCCCAGGTCTTCCAGCCGGTGGTGGCCCAGCGGATCCTCGACACGCCGGACAAGCTGACCAACCCCAAGGAGGCCTTCCGGCTCTCTGAGCTCTACGACACGCTGCAGACCGCCATCTGGAGCGAGCTGAAGAGCGGGCGCGAGGTGTCCGTCATGCGCCGCAACCTCCAGCGGGAGCACCTCCGCCAGCTGAGTGGCCAGGTCATCCGGGCCAATCCGCTCACGCCTGCGGACTCGCGGGCCCTGGCCCGAGAGGCCCTGCGCTCCCTGCAGGCCCAGCTCAAGGCCGCCCCGGCCAAGCCCGGCTTCAGCAAGGAGACCAAGGCCCACTTCGCCGACTGCCTCGCCGTCGTCGATGAAAGCCTGAAGGCCAGCCTGCAGCGCATGTCGCTCTGATCAGCCGCGAACGACCGACGCCCCGGTGGAAATCCCGCCGGGGCGTCGGCCTATCGCCTCAGAACCGGAACACCACCGCGCCCTGCAGGAGCGTGCTGTCGTACGTACGGTTGAGGCTGCTCACCAGCACCCGGGCCTCGGCGCCTAGGTTGCGCGTGAACTGCCAGCCGGCCCCGGCGGTGATGCCGAGCTTCGTGGTGTGCGATCGGACAGAGCCCAGTGCCGACTCCTGTTCGGTGAACCACCGCACCGCGCCCAGTCCGCCCACCAGGTAGGGACCCTGATCCCGGTCCTCCACGTGGTACAGATGATCGAAGGCGAGGGTGTAGTTGCTCACCTGGGTCTTCACGCCGTCCACCGCGGGGCCCTGGCCCCACACGTTCCAGTCAAAGCGGGTGCGGCTGGTGTGGTGCAGCCCCCGGCGGTGCAGCCCGTGGATGCCCAGCCCGAAGCCCTGCTTGCCATCCAGGGCGGTCTTCAGGTCCTGGGTGGGCTGGTTCAGCGTCACCTGGGCCTGCACATCGAAGTTGCCTGCGGCCAGGGGCAGGCCGAGGGCAAGGGCGCAGAGCGCCGTGGGTCGAACACGCATGTTGCCTCCAGAAGGGAAAAGGTCTGACGGGTGGGATATGCCAGGGCTGTGCCAGGGGTTTAGCCCCTTTGAATTTCAAGGCATCTCGCGGGTCCCGTGCTCGCCGCGTTGCACCCGCGCGCGGACCCGCGCCACGCGGCGTCGATCTGCAACGCGCTCCGGATTTCCTGCGCCCTCAGCGCTCCAGGATGAAGGTCACGGGCCCGTCGTTCACCAGCTCGACCTCCATGTGCTCCTGGAAGAAACCGGACTTCACACGGGGGTATTGGGCCTTGAGCAGGTCCAGGAACTTCCGGAAGAGCACCCGTGCGGCCTCGGGATTCATGGCCTGATCGAAGGAAGGTCGGCGACCCCGGGCGATGCTGCCGGCCAGGGTGAACTGGCTGACGGCCAGGATCTCCCCGCCCACGTCCTGCAGGCCGAGGTTCATCTTGCCCTCCGCGTCCTCGAAAATCCGGAGGGTGGCGAGCTTGGCGGCGGCCCAGGCACAGGTCTCCTCGGTGTCCCCGGTCTCCAGGCCCACCAGCACCAGCAGGCCGGGGCCGATGGCGGCCTCCAACTCTCCGCTCCGCACGGAAGCCCGCTGCACGCGCTGGATGACAGCCTTCATGGGCGTTCTCCTCACCCTGACTCTGCCACGGCTGCCCCTGGTGGTCACGGGGCGGTCTCGGAGCGGCTGAGGGTCGGGTCAATTACTTGTTACCTCTGTATGGACGCTTTATCAGGAGAGAATCCGGGCCTGCCGATGAAGAGGCACCATGCGGGATCCCCACGCGATCGACCTGCGTTCCGTTTACGATGCGAGCCTCCACTTCATGGGAGTGCTTTCGCCGGAAGGCATCCTTCTGGATGCGAACAGGACGGCATTGCGGGCCGCGGGCCTTTCTCTGGCCGAGGTCCAGGGGCGTCCCTTCTGGGAGACTCCCTGGTGGACGCACGACATGGGCGAGCAGGCCCGACTCAGGGACGGCATCCGGCGGGCCGCCCGGGGTGAGTGCTTCGAGATGGAGACCACCCATCCCGCCGCAGATGGTCGGATGCTGGTGGTGAGCTTCAGCATCCGCCCCCTCCTGGATGCCCAGGGTCAGGTGGTGGCCCTCCTGCCCGAAGGCCGGGACATCTCCGACCTGGCCCGGGAGCGGGAGCAACTGCGCCTGTCCGAGATGCGGTTCCGGTCCCTCGTCGAGCATGCACCTGAGGCCATCGTGATCCTGGATGCCAACACCGGCCACTTCGTGGAGGCGAATGCCCAGGCCGAGGTGCTGTTCAAGGCGGAGCGGTCTCGGCTGATGGCGCTGGGCCCTTCCGAACTGAGCCCGGAGTTCCAGCCCGATGGCCGGGCCAGCGCCGAGGCGGCTCACGCCCACATCTGCCGGGCCCTGGTGGAGGGGACGGCGGAATTCGAGTGGACCCACCGGTCCCTGGATGGTGGGCTCGTCCCCTGTGAGGTCCGCCTGCTGAAGCTGCCGGGATCCGCCGGGGATCTGGTCCGGGGCAGCATGGTGGACCTGAGGCCTCGGCTGGCCAAGGAGCGCCATCTCCTGGAGAGCGAGAACAAGTTCCGCCTGCTCTTCGAGCGCAGCGTGGAAGGCCTCCTCCTGCTGGACGGGGATCGCTTCACGGACTGCAACCAGGCTGTCCTGAACATGATGGGCTGCACCGAACCGGAGTTTCTCCGGCTCCATCCGTGGGAGCTTTCACCGCAGGTCCAACCAGACGGCCGCACCAGCGAGGAGAAAGCCCTGGACATGATCGCCACCGCCTATGCCATGGGTGTGCACCGCTTCGAGTGGATGCATCGGCGCATGTCCGGCGAGGATTTTCCCGTCGAGGTGACGCTCATCCCCATTCCCCTGGGGGGGAAGGAGATCCTGTTCACCTCCTGGCGGGACATCACCGACCGCAAGAGGGCCGAGCAGGATCGGCTTCAGCTGGAGCGCCAGATGCTCCATGCGCAGAAACTGGAGAGCCTCGGTGTCCTGGCCGGTGGCATCGCCCACGACTTCAACAACCTGCTGACTGCCATCCTCGCCAACCTCAACCTGGCGGAAGCCGGGGTTCCCGAGGACAGTCCCGTGGCCGCGCGGTTGCGGGCCACCGAGGGGGCGGCCCTCAAGGCCGCCGAGCTGACGCGCCAACTGCTCGCCTACTCAGGCAAGGGCCGGTTCGTGGTGAGGCCCCACGACCTGAACCTGGTCGTGCGGGAAGTGGCTGACCTCGTGAAGGTCTCCATCGCGAAGAAGGTGAGCCTGCATTTCTCGCTGCAGGAGGATTTGCCCCTTGTGGAAGCGGACGAGGCCCAGCTTCAGCAGGTCATCCTCAACCTCGTCACCAACGCCAGCGATGCCATCGGGGATCGAGAAGGGGAGATCCGGGTCAGCACCTGTGCCCGGGTCCTGGACGAGACCTTCATTTCCGGCACCTTCCCCGGGCAGGGCCTGGCACCGGGACTCTATGCAGTCCTGGAGGTGGGGGACACCGGCGTCGGCATGACTCCCGAGGTGCTGTCGCGGATCTTCGATCCCTTCTACACCACGAAACCTGCGGGACACGGCCTGGGGCTTTCGGCCATCCAGGGCATCATCCGCGGGCACCGGGCCGGATTGAAGGTGTATTCCGAACCCGGCCGCGGGACCAGCTTCCAGGTCTACCTGCCTGCGACCTCCACCACCCTGCCGCAGGCCGTCCAGGTCCACTCAGATCCCTCCGACGTCGTCTTGGGCGGCCGGGTGCTTCTGGTCGATGACGAGGACTCCATCCTGGAGGTCACGGCCAAAACCCTGGAGCGGCTCGGGTTCGACGTCGAAACGGCCGCGGATGGCCGGGAGGCGATCGAGCTGTTCTCCCAGCGCCCGGAGGCCTTCCGGCTGGCCCTGGTGGACCTGACCATGCCCAGGATGGACGGCCGGGAATGCTTCAAGGCCCTCCGCGCCATCCGACCCGATCTGCCCGTGGTGCTGTGCAGTGGCTTCAGCGAGCAGGAATCGGTCAAGGCCTTCCTTGGCGAGGGGTTGGCCGGGTTCATCCAGAAACCCTACTCGATGGGCATTCTGCGGCAGGCCCTGATCGAGGCCCTGCGCCCCTGATCCGCCCCGCCCCATGACCGCTGGCCCCGCCCAGGCGGCCGCTGGGCCGGCGGTCCGTCTCGCCAGGCCCTTCTCCTCAACGGTAGATGCAAATCGGCGTAACCTCTTCCTCTCGCCCCATCTTTCTCAAGGAGTCCCCCCATGAATCGTCCTTCGTCCTTGTCCCGCCTGCTCTGGCCGGGCCTCTTGCTCGCCTTGGCGCTGCCACTGGCCGCTGAGGGCGCCAAAGCTGTCGCCGCCGAAGCCAAGCAGGCCCAGCTCCCACCCCTCATCGACCGGGACAAGTTCTTCGGCAACCCGGAGATCGCCGGCGCCCAGCTCTCCCCCGACGGCAAGTGGATCGCCTTCCTCAAGCCCTACAAGGAGACGCGCAATGTCTGGGTGAAGAAGGTGGGCGAGCCCTACAGCAAGGGCCGGCTCATCACCGCGGACCCCAAGCGCCCCATCCCGGGCTTCTTCTGGAGCCGGGACGGCAGGCAGATCCTCTTCGTGCAGGACAAGGACGGCGACGAGAACTACAACGTCTACGCCGTGGATCCCGCAGCGGCCCCGGCCCCCGGCAAGGATGCCCCCGAGGCCCGCAACCTGACCGCCGCCAAGGGCGCCCGGGCGCAGATCCTCTCCGTGCCCAAGGCCGATCCCGACACGATCTACGTGGGCCTCAACGACCGGGACGCCGCCTGGCACGACGTCTACAAGGTGAAGATCTCCACGGGCGAGCGCACCCTCATCCGCAAGAACACCGAGCGCATCGCCGGCTGGGTCTTCGACAAGAAGGCCAACCTGCGCCTCGCCGTGCGCACCACGGAGAAGGGCGACACCGAGATCCTTCGCGTGGATCCCACCCGCTTCGTCAAGGTCTATGAGTGCTCCGTGTTCGAGTCCGCCGGTCCCGTGGCCTTCCACAAGGACGGCAAGCGCGTTTACATGGAGACCAACAAGGGCAAGCGGAATTTCGCCGAGTTGGTGCTCTTCGATCCCGCCACGGGCCATGAGGAGAAGCTCGAGTCCGATCCCAAGGGGCGCGTGGACTTCGGTAGCGCCATCTTCTCCGACCTCACAGATGAGCTGCTGGCCACGACCTACGAGGATGAGCGCACCCGGATCTACTGGAAGAACAAGGCCTGGGAGGCCGACTATAAGCTCCTCCAGAAGAAGCTGCCGGGCCGCGAGATCGGCCTTGGCTCCATGACCGCCGATGAGAAGCTGGTCATGATCGCCGCCTACAGCGACCGTGATCCCGGCGGCCGCTACCTCTTCAACCGCCGGACCAAGAAGCTGAGCCTGGAGTACATCTCCCGGGAGGACCTGCCGCGTGAGCACATGGCCGCCATGCAGCCCATCCGCTACAAGTCCAGCGATGGCCTGGAGATCCCGGCCTACCTCACCCTGCCCAAGGGCGTGCCCGCCAAGGACCTTCCGCTGGTCGTGGTGCCGCATGGCGGCCCCTGGGCCCGGGACAGCTGGGGCTTCAACAACATGGCCCAGTTCCTGGCCAACCGCGGCTACGCCGTTCTGCAGCCCAACTTCCGCGCCTCCACAGGCTACGGCAAGACGTTCCTCAATGCCGGCAACAACCAGTGGGGCGACCTCATGCAGGACGACATCACCTGGGGCGTCAAGCACCTGGTGGCCAACGGCACCGTCGATCCCAAGCGCGTGGGCATCATGGGCGGCTCCTACGGTGGCTATGCCGCCCTGGCGGGCGTGGCCTTCACCCCCGACCTCTACGCCGCGGCGGTACCCATCGTGGGGCCTTCGAACCTCCTCACCCTGCTGGAGACCATCCCCCCCTACTGGGAATCCTTCCGCATCATCTTCCACACCCGCATGGGCAACCCCAGCACGCCCGAGGGCAAGAAGCAGCTGGAGCGCCAGTCCCCGCTGAACTCCGCCGCCAAGATCAAGACGCCCCTCCTCGTGGTGCAGGGCGCCAATGATCCCCGGGTGAAGAAGGCCGAGAGCGACCAGATCGTCATCGCCCTGCGCGACCGTGGCTTCCCCGTGGAATACCTCTGCGCGCCCGACGAGGGCCATGGCTTCGCGCGGCCCGTCAACAGCCAGGCCATGTTCGCCGCCGCCGAGAAGTTCCTGGCCAAGTACCTGCACGCCCGTTACCAGGAGGGTGGCAAGCCCGACGTCATGCAGCGCCTCCCCGAGATCACGGTGGATCCCAAGACCGTGGTGCTGGCCAAGAAGGTGGACGTTACGGCGGCCGCGCCCAAGCCGGTGGCCGAGTTCACAGCCGGTTCGACCACCTGGGCCGGCGCGCTGGCCATGGGCGGACAGAGCATCCCCGTCACCATGACCAACACCATCCGGGCCGAGGCCGGGACGTGGATCGTGGAGGGCACGGCCAAGATCGGGCCCACGGAACTCAGCGATGCCTGCACCTACGCCAAGGGGAGCCTGGTCTCCCTGAAGCGGGCCGTGAAGCAGGGACCCGTCACCATCGACCTCGCCTTCGAGGGCGGCAAGGCAGCCGGCTCCATGGCCATGGGTGGCGCGGCGAAGCCTGTCGCGGCGGACCTTGGCGGCGACCTCTTTGCCGATGGCGCCGGGGCTTTCGAATCCATCGCCTGCCTCCCGCTGGCGGAGGGGTTCAGCACGACCTATCGCAACTTCGATGTCCAGAAGCAGAAGGTCGCCCTCAAGCAGGCCAAAGTGGTCGGTTCGCAGGAAGTGAAGGTGGCCGCCGGCACTTTCCAGACCTGGAAGGTCGAGACCGGCAGCGCCGAGGGGGATCCCGGCGGAGCCACGGCCTGGATCGACAAGGCCTCCCGCAAGCTCGTGAAGGTCGTCGCCATCCTGCCCAACGCGGGTGGTGCGACCATGACCACCGAGCTGCAATAGCCACGGGCTGAGTCTGCGGAACGGCCGGGCTTGCCCGGCCGTTTTCCTGCCCGGACGGGCTAAGATCGAGGGGTGTCCCGGCAGGTGGGGACTTGGGTCGGCCGAGGGATCGGCTGGTGTCGAAATCCGTGGATGAAGGCGGTTGAGTGGACAGCGAGCGCGTGTGGTGGGCTGGGTACCCGGCGGGTGTAGGTCGCGAGGCCCAGCCCTTTCCCTTCGACAACCTGGGTCAGCTGGTGCGGCGGGCGGCGGAACGCTATGGGGACCGGAAGGCCGAAACCCTCGTCCTGCCCAACGGTATGGAGGCCTCGCTCAGCTTCAGGGAGATCGACCACCTCTCCGATGCCTTTGCAGCCTACCTGCAGCACGGCCTCCGGCTCGAAGCGGGGGCCCGCGTGGCCATCCTGCTGCCGAACTGCCTGGCCTATCCCATCTGCGCCTTCGGCGCCCTGAAGGCCGGCTGCGTCGTTGTCAACACCAACCCCCTCTACACGCCCCGGGAGCTGGAGCTCCAGTTGCAGGACAGCGGGGCCGAGGTGCTGGTGGTCCTCGACCACTTCGGCGACAAGGTGACGGCTGTCGTTCCCAGGACTGCCGTGAAGACCATCGTGGTCACGGGCATCGCGGACTTCTTCCCGCTGCTCTCGCGGACCCTCATCAAGGCCAAGCTGAAGCTCTCGGGGGCGGTGCCGGCCCTGGGCCTGCCATTCACGCGCCTGCCCCATGCCCTGCACCAGGGCACCCTGTACCGGGCCAAGGAGCACCTCGTCCCCGAATCGGCCCCGCGCCCAGCCCCCACCCGGGAGAGTCTCGCGCTGCTCCAGTACACGGGCGGTACCACCGGCACCAGCAAGGGCGCCATGCTGACCCACGGCAACCTGCTGGCCAACCTGGAGCAGATCGCCGAGATCACGAAGATCTACCTGACCTACGGCGAGGAGACCGTGCTCACGGTGCTGCCGATGTACCACGTGATCGCGTTCACCATCAACCTGTTCTTCGCCTTCCACTCCGGCAGCCACAGCATCCTGGTGCCCAATCCGCGGCCCCTCAAGAACCTGAGGGCGGCCTTCAAGAACCACGAGCTGACCTGGATGACGGCCGTGAACACGCTGCTCAAGGCGCTCCCCGACGAGGACTGGTTCAAGCCCGAGATGACCCGGAAGATGCTGGGCGCCTTCGCCGGCGGCATGCGCACCCACCCCGCGGTGCTGCAGCGCTGGGAGGACGTCACGGGCTGCCTGGTGATCGAAGGCTTCGGCCTCAGCGAGACGAGTCCCCTGGTCACTTACAACGCCGCTGTCCGGGATGGGGGCCGCCTCCGCCGCACCATGCGGCAAGTGGGTGGCGTCGGCCTGCCGCTGCCGGGGACCGACGTGCGCATCGTGGACGACGCTGGCAGGGACCTCCAGCCCGGCGAGCACGGCGAGATCCTGGTGCGTGGCCCGCAGGTGATGCAGGGCTACTGGAACCAGCCCGGGGAGACGGCCCGCGCGCTCCAGGACGGCTGGCTGCGCACGGGCGACATCGGGTGCCTGGACGCCGAGGGCTACCTCGACATCACGGACCGCAAGAAGGACATGATCATCGTCAGCGGCTTCAACGTCTTCCCCAACGAGGTGGAGGCCTGCATCGCCCTGCATCCGGACGTGGCGGACGTGGCCGTGGTGGGCATCCCCAGCGAGGACACCGGCGAGGCCGTGCGGGCCTTCGTGGTGTCCCGGAAGGAGCTCTCCGTCGAGGAGATCCGCGCCCACTGCCGCAGCCTGTTGGCGAACTACAAGGTGCCGACCAGCTTCCGCTTCCTGGCGGAGATCCCCAAGAACGCCGTGGGCAAGGCCCTCCGGCGGGAGCTGCGCCTGCCCGCCGCCAGCGAGGGCTGAGAGCCTTCAGCTCCTGCGCAGCCGCCGCAGCAGCTTGTCCGCCAGCTCCCGGGCTTCGGGATGCCCCAGGCCCGCCGCCGCGAGGCCATAGGCCGCGGCACAGAGCGCCACCAGGGGCAGAAGGCGGAGCCCGAGGGCCATGCGCGTGAAGGCGTGGGGCGCGTCCAGGGCCAGGAACCGGGCCCCGACCCAGGCCAGCAGGCCCATGAGGACACAGGCCGCGAGGGCCTTCGTCG
>NZ_JBATQW010000024.1:0-53792 GCF_049292215.1 Geothrix sp.
AAAGGCTTCCTATCTTCTATCCGGTTTTCAAAGACGCCCACCATGCTCCTCAGCATGTCGGATTCAGCCTCACAGCCTCATCCTGCACCCCACAGCCTCAACTGCGCAGGACATCCAGACTAACACCAACCGCCCCCACTTCAAGAGAAAATTTCTTCCGCAGCGCTCACCTACCGCTTGAAGGGCATACACCCATTCGGTTTAGGGGCCATTCCGCAGAGAAGCATCCTCCGGCGGGGGCTGTTTGAACTTGCCGTAGAATCGGTCCAGTAGGGGGAGCTTTGATCCAGATCGTGGGAGCAGGCTTGGCTGGATCGGAGGCCGCCTGGCAGCTGGCTTCCCTTGGGCATTTGGTCCAGGTCACGGAAATGCGCCCGGGTTACACCACGCCTGCGCACAAGACCCGTCACGCCGCCGAAATGGTCTGCTCGAACTCCTTCAAAAGCGACGATCCGAACTCCGCTACGGGAATTCTCAAGGCCGAGATGCGCCGGATGGACTCTCTGATCCTCCGCTGTGCCGAAGCCACCCGTGTGCCGGCCGGCAACAGCCTCGCCGTCGATCGGGATCTTTTTTCATCCTCAGTGACCGAGGCCCTCAAGCATCATCCGAACATCGAGTGGGTCGAGGCCCAGGTTTCAGTTCCCGACCTGCAACATCCGACCATTCTCGCCACCGGCCCCCTAACCTCAGATCCCCTGGCGGACTGGCTTGCCAGGATCACCGGAAGCGGATGCCTGCATTTCTACGATGCCATCGCCCCCATCGTCGAGCGGGACAGCATCGACATGGGGATCGCCTGGATGGCCTCCCGGTATGACAAGGGGGGGCCCGACTTCATCAACTGCCCCCTTGATCAGCCGCAGTACGAGGCCTTTCTAGATTCGCTGCTCTCGGCAGAACAGGTTCCCCTGCACGAAGTGGATACGCCCTACTTCGAGGCCTGCCTGCCCATCGAGGTTATGGCGGATCGAGGGCGGGAGACCCTTCGTCACGGCCCCATGAAGCCCGTGGGGTTGGACAACCCGAGGACCGGACGTTGGCCCCACGCCATTGTGCAGCTGCGACAGGACACTCTCGCAGGAGAGCACTTCAACCTGGTCGGGTTCCAGACCCGCCTGAAGTGGGGAGCGCAGAAAGAGGTCTTCCGGCTCATTCCAGGCCTGTCCCACGCGGAATTCGCGCGCTTTGGGAGCATCCACCGAAACACCTATCTCCAGGCGCCATCCCTTCTCGATGCGACACTCGCTGTCAAGTCCGTGCCGAACCTCTGGGTGGCGGGCCAGCTCTCCGGCGTGGAAGGTTATCTGGAATCCGCTGCGGCCGGACTAGCGGCCGCCCATTCCGTGGATCGGGCCGTCCGGGGCGCGGCGCCCCTTCCATTCCCTCAGGACACCATCCTGGGGAGCCTCCTGAACTACCTCGCGCACTCGTCCAGCAAGGATTTCGGACCAACCAACGCCATGCTGGGATTGCTTCCACCCATCCCAGAGGAGGAGTTGGACATCCGAGGTCTGAAACGCTCGGGAGGGCTCAGGGCCGTCAAGGCCGCCAAGGGAGAAATCCACCGGAGACGGGCCCTCGCCTCACTGGAGCGCCATCTCGCCACGCCTGATTAAGTAAGGTAATCAAACAGGTTCGACTTGTTGGTCTTGGCCATGGTGCTCAGGGTGACCGACTTCATTGTCTCATCGGCCGCGACCTCCGTCATGACCTTGGGATAGTCGGTCTCCGCCTGGGCGGTCTGGAGGTTCTCAAGGGTCGCGTTGAAGTTGGCGTAGGTTTCCTTCAGGTTCTCAAGTCCCGCCTGCCGACCCCCCAGGTCTGCCTGGGCCTTGTTCAAGTTGGAAAGGATGAGGTTCAGGTTCGCGGATACCACCTTTACGGCCGCCGTGTCGTTGGCATTGAACGCCGTCTTGAGATCGGTGATGGCCTGAAAGATGTCCGTGCTGGAACCCAGACCGCCTGCACCAAAGAAGACCGTGTCACCCGGAATGTTCGTGACCACTTGGTTGGGGTTGGCGGCATTCCCATCCAGATTCAGCCGGATCTGGCCCGAATTGCCCTGGTAGGTGATCTGCGATGTGGGGTCGTTGGGGTTGGTCAAGACGAAGGGCTTCGTGTCGGTAGCAGTGCCGGCGAACACGTACTTCCCCTGGGACTGGGCATTCGCCATGGAAAGCAGGTTCGAGCGGATGGCATCCAGCTCCGCGATCGAGGCCGTCGAGCCTCCGATCGCCAACTCCTGCAGCCGCATGTTGGCTTCGATGACTGCAGCGACGTTGTTCTCCGCTGGCGTCAGGTAGGAGAGCGCAGCGTCGGCCTGCTTGATGAATTGGGTGTTCACCTTGATGGAGTTGTCGAAATCCAGGATCGCAGCGGACGCCGTCGGATCGTCCGCCGGACCGGTGATGCGGCTGCCGGTGGTGAGCCGGGTCTGGTTCTGGGCAAGCCGCTCCTGGGTGCGCTGAAGGTCCAGGAGGCTCTGGCGCTGCTGGGTGGTGCTGGCGGTTCGGAAGGACATGGGTCACCCGTCTCCTAGGTTATCGGCCGAACTGGTTCACCAATTGATCCGTGAGCTGGTTGATGACGCTGATGAAGCGTGCCGACGCCTGGTAGCCCCTCTGAAGGGTCATCATGCTTGAAGCCTCTTCATCGAGGTTGACCCCGGAGATGCTGTCACGCTGGTTCTGAAGCGCCGTCAGCAGATTCTGCTGGGCGGTGGTCTGGGTTTCATAGCGCTGGACCTTGTTGCCCACGTCGCTGATGAGGTTGCCAACCACATTGCTGTAGGTGGTGCCAGAGTCACCTGCCCCGTTGCCATCCAGGTCCACGGTGCCCAGGGCCGTCTGCAGGGCGGCCATGGCCAAAGCATTGGTGTTGTCGCCCTTGGCTCCAGCCGCCCCGGCCGCGGCGATCAGTGAGGAATCCAGCACGATGTTTGGGTCGATGGCCAGGCTGCTCACCATGCCTTTGTAATTGCCGGTGAAATCCACCCCCACGGGAAGGCCAGGGTTGCTGGGGTTCGTGGGATCGCCGACGAAGAAATAGTTGTTGAAAGCCAGCGGCGGGTGGGGCGCGGCCGAGGCCGAATTGGTGATGCCGTCAGCCGCGAAACCTGTCCGATGCAGCTGGTTCACCCCCTGCACGATGCCCGCAGCCAGCTGATCCAGCTGCCGCTGCAGGCCGGGGAGGAGGTTGTCCCGCAGGTCAAGCCTCGCCCCCAGCTGCCCTTCCTTGATGTCGGAAGTGACATTCAGTGGTGGAACGCCCACATCCAGTAGCACACTCGATTTCCCGTCGAGGGCGCCGCCTGGGGAAGTCCTCAGCTGGAAGGCACTCGTACCGTTGACCAGTACACCCGTACCGGAGTCCAGGGTGATCTGATACTCGCCCTTGGCCCCCTCAAAGACACTGATGCCCACCAACGCAGAAAGCTTGTCCGTCAGGGCCTTTCGCTGATCCCTGGCGTCATTGTTGGCTCCAGGTGTGGTCTCGGTCATGATGCGCTGGTTGAGATTGGCGATCTGGTCGGTCAGCGTGTTCACTTGCGTCACCAGACTGCCGACGGCCTGATCCGCACTGTTCCTCTGGTCATCGAGTAGTTGATACCTTGTCTTCAGTGCGGTCACCATGCCTTGGGCCTTGTTGACCAAGTTGGTTCGGAGGGCAGCGCTCTGCGGCTGGGCGGACAGATCCTGGAACCCCTGGAAGAAGGCCTGGATCTGAGCTCCGATCCCGGAACTGCCCGAGTCGGCGAGACTGGTGGCAATCGCGTTCAGCCCCGCGAACCGGTCGGAGGCGCCAGACTCCTTCGCTGTTTCTCGATAGATCTGGAGATCGAGGAACCGGTCGCGAATGCCCTGGACCGAAGTCAAGGTCACCCCGGTGCCAAAATAGAGCTGCCCTTCATTCAACGAGAGGTTGGAGGAGAGATCAGCCCGCTGCCTTGTGTAGCCAGGCGTGTTCACATTCGCGATGTTTTGGCCGACGACGCTCAGGGCCGACTGCTGGGCTTGCAGCCCGGAGAGCCCAAGGTAGAGGCTGGCATTCAATCCAGGCATGGCTAGGCCTTTCCGCGCAACCGCTGGACGCGGACCGGGGCCTCCGCGAGGAATCCCCCCCGACCATACACTGGCGCCCCGGACATCTCAGAGAACGCCGCCCGCAGAGGGGACTGCAGCCCCATGATCAGGGTCTGGATGGCGATGATGCGCTGCTTCAGGGTTCGGGCGGCCACGGCGTCTTCGGGCCATCCGACCAGTTCTGACCAGCGGATGGCGGACAAAAGCTCGGCCGGATCCTCGCCCTCAATCAATCGTGTCTCGAGCGCGTCAAGCAGTTCGGGCACGGCATGCAGCATGGAAGACCTCCGTAGCCCTCTTCCGGCAAGCCTCAGGCCAAGAGATCCAGGTGTGGCCCGGCACCCTCTGCCGGGATATCCACCGTTTCCTCCTCTGAGAGGTCCTCGGTGGCCCCGGTGCCATGCCCGGACCTCCGGTCCTGCTCCCTTGCCCCCTGTTCGGTCAGCTTCAAGACATCCGTCTCCGCCACATCCGACACATCGAGCATGGCCTCCGCGAGCTTCGCGTCGAAGGCCTGGCGACGGGCCTGCTCCCGCTGCACCTGGAACCCGCCTTCCATGGCCTGCCTCACCGTCTCGACTGCGGCGGTCTGGAGGATCTGGCGCTGTCCAAGCGGACTGATCATGCCCTCACGACAAGGGCCTACGGGCTAGGAATGGCGTCCTTTCGCCATGTGTTCCTTGATGAGCCCTGCGGCCACGGCCTCTCCATCGGGGTTGTAGGCATCGGCATCCAACCGGACCTTGATGGCTTCCACCTTCTCCGTCCGGATGTCGGGGACGACGGCCAGGGCCTCCTGGGCCACGGCCACAAGCCGTGCCTCCGAGGAGACCTGGACGGCGTCGGAACCGGAAACCGAAGCGACGGGAGCGGAGGCTGGGGCACCGGAAGGCTTGGGCCCGGTCGCGCTCTGGGTGCTTCCGACACCGCTCGGTTTGCCGCTGATGCGCATGTGTACCTCGACAAGGTTCTATCGGCAGTTTGCCAAGAACCTTCAATCCACTGGGAGTTCTTTTTCCTGCGCGGTTTTTTCTTGACGGGACCAACTGGCTTTCAACCGTTCTGCCAAACCCCAGCCGTGGCCGGTCGAGACGGCCTGATCCACCACCGCCTGGTCCATCAGATACTCGTAGGTGGATCGCGACTGTCCCGACTCACCGAACAGCCCCGAGGGCTGTACCGTCTTTCGCATGGTCTGGAACAGCAGGCTCATCAGCAGGCCTTCAAACTGGCGGGCCGCCTTGTCCGTCCGCTCGGCCTGGTCGGGCAGGGCCTTGGCCCCCTGGGCCTGGGTCACCGAGTCGATGGATGGCAGACCCTGGGCGATCACAGCACCCTCAGTTCGGCCTGGAGCGCACCCGCTTCCTTGATGGCCTGAAGGATCGCCACCATGTCGCGGGGGCTCACGCCCATGCCGTTCAGCATCTCGGCGAGCTTGCCCACACTGACACCGGGCTCCACCGTGACGGTCTTGGGTTTCTCCTCGACGGCCGTCACGTCCTTCTTGGTCGCCGTGACCGTCTTGCCCTGGCTGAAGGGGGCGGGCTGACTCACCAGCGGTGTGGAGGTCACCACGATGCTCAGCCCGCCCTGCACGATGCTCACGGCCCCGATCCGAACTTCCGAACCGAGGATCACCGTGCCTGTCCGCTCATTCACCACCACCCGCGCCTTCGGCTGCAATTGGATGTTCAGGTTCTCCAGCCGGGCCACAAGCTCCACGGCCCGTCCCTGGAACTCCTTCGGGATCTTCAATTCCACCGTGCGGGCATCCAGCGGCTGGGCGAGCTTCTCCCCCAGTTCCTCGTTGATGGCATGCACCACGCGGATGGCCGTGGTGAAGTCCTCTTCCGTAAGGCTGTAGCGCAGAGTCGGTCGGGCGTTGAAGTCGCCCCCGACTTCCCGCTCGATGATGCCCCCATCCGGCACCCGGCCCACGGTCGGGTGGTTCTTGGTGACCGAGGCGCCCCCGGCCGAGGCACTGAATCCACCCACCAGCAGCGGCCCCTGGGCGACCGCGTAGGTCTGGCCATCAGGTCCTTGCATGGCGGTCATCAAGAGCATCCCACCGGCCAGGGACTTGGCGTCGCCGGTGCTCGACACTGTCACATCCAGGCGTGACCCAGCCCGGGCGAAGGGGGGCAGTTCCGCCGTCACCATGACCGCCGCGACGTTCTTCACCTTGATCGTGGCCGGATTGACAGTCAGTCCCTGCCGGGACATAAGGTTGGCCAGGGACTGGACGGTGAACTTGGTCTGGTCCTTGTCACCGGTGCCATCCAGTCCCACAACCATGCCGTAACCCAGAAGCTGGTTGCCCCGGACGCCCTGCAGCCGGGCCACGTCCCGGAGCTTGGACTCGATCTTTTTTTCGGCCTTCGCCAGGTCCGCACCGAAGAGTGCCAGGCCCGTGAGAAAGAGGACGGCGATGCGCATGGGAACTCCCTAGAACGGCCAGATGTAGGCAAGCAGGCGGCTGATGTAGCCCGGCTTCAGCGTTTCATCCACCACGCCCTGACCGCCGTACCCGACGCGCAGCTCAGCCACCTGCCCGGAGGTGATGGCATTGGTGGCATCCAGCATGTGGGGATCAAGCATGCCGGCCACGTAGAGCCGCTGGGTCTCGTTGTTCAGCTGGATGTCCCGGTAGCCCTCGAAGATCAGGTTCCCGTTGCCCACCACCTTGACAACCCGCGCCGTGACCGTCGTGGTGAAGGTGGCACTGCGCCCGGTGGTTCCGGTGCCGGCGAACTTGTTGGTGTTTCCCGTGGTCTTGTCGGCGGTGCTGCTCCCGATCCCGAAGCCAGCCAGGGCGCTGAAGAGGTTGGGACTGCTGAGCTTGTTGCTACCGACCCGGCTGGTCGTGACGTCCGCCTTGCTGATGGCATTGGTGCTCTCGCTGATCTTCAGGGTCACAAGGTCATTCACGCGGAAGGCCCGCAGGTCGGCGATCATCGGCCGGTCCCGCCAGAGGCTCCCCTCGTTCAGGGGCTGCATCGGTGGGGCCTCATCCACATAGGGGATGGCTGGTTTCTTGGCCAGATTGGCATCGTGGCGCTTGGGAATGGAGCAGCCGAATCCCACGAAGAGCAGGACGATAGGCAGCATTTTCCTCATGACGCACCTCCAGCCCTAGGTGGGGCGAGGACAGTGCCAATCCCTCAGGCCAGGGCCACCAGGATTCGATCATGTCCTGCAAGATCCTGATGAATCATGACCTTGCTCCAACCGATGCCCATACCCCGACGGCACAACTCGCCCCCTTGCCCCGCCCCAATCTCCAGCAGGCAAGCCGGGGCGTGCCTGACTCTGGCTTCGCCCAACAGGGCCACCGATAGGGCCAGTCCCCGATCAGGGGCAAACAGGGCCGAGGCTGGTTCAAAGGCCAGCTCCCGCTGCAGGGTCGGCTCGTCGGCGGGGTCCACATAGGGCAGGTTCGCCACCACCAGGGACACCGGATCCGGAACCGGCGCCAGCAGGCTTCCCTCGACGAAGGCGACCTCCGCTCCCAGGCTCAGGGCGTTCTCCCGGGCAATGGCCAAGGCGCCAAGGCTCACATCCGTGGCCGTCACCTGCCAGCCAGTCTCCAGGGCCAGACACACGCCGATGATGCCACTGCCTGTGCCCACATCCACGCAACGGTCCACCTTCAATCGCCTGCCCACCTCCAGGGCCGCCTCCACCAGCAGCTCGGTCTCCGGGCGCGGGATGAGGGTGGCGGGGCTGACCTTGAAGCGTCGGTCCCGGAAGATGCTCCAGCCCAGGATGTAGGCCCAGGGCTCGCCCTGCTTCCGGCGGCGCACCCAACCGCTGACACGACGACGCACCTCCGGGGGAACCTGGTCGCTCCCGTGGGCGGCCATCCAGGTGCGGGAAAGTTCCAGCCCCTCCTCGAACCACCGAACGCACTCCGCGTGGGCCTCCTCCGGATCGAGGAACACCGCCAAGGCAGTGGCCAGGTCGAGGCGGAGCTGATGATAGGTCTGGACCATCCCACCAGCCTAGCGTGGGAACGGTGGATCCAAAATGCGGTGTTTTCAGGCTGTCAGGGCCTTGGCCCGCTCCTGGCTTTGTGCCAGCACGATCTCGTGGAGGCTGCCGCCATGGCTGTCCATCGTGACCACCAGGGGGAAGTCCTCCACCTCGATGATCCAGAAGGCCTCAGGGCTGCCGAATTCCTCCAACATCTTCACGTCCACCACGCGCTTCACGCGCGCGGCGAGCAGACTACCCGCGCCGCCCGTGGCGTGAAGGTAGACAGCGCCGGTCTTCACGAGGCCTTCGCTGGTCTTCTTGCCCATGCCACCCTTGCCGATGACGCCCCGCACCTTGTAGGTCTCGATGACGTCGGCCTGGTAGGGCTCCTCCCGGATGCTGGTGGTGGGGCCGGCGGCCACGAAGGACCACGTGCCATCCGCATTCTTCTTCACCACCGGGCCACAGTGGTAGATGACCATGTTCTCGAGGATGGGCTTCAGCCACTCAGGCTTCTGCTCCTTCATGTACTTGTGGCCGATGTCACGGCTGAGGACGACGCGGCCGTTGAGCAGCACTTCGTCGCCGACCTTGAGCGTGCGGATCTGATCTTCGGTGATGGGCGTGGTGAGTCGGATCATGGGAGCCTCACAGATCGTAGGAAGGCTGGCCGCTGGCCGGGAAAGTGACCGTGCCACGCCGGCTGCTCCAACACATGTAGCTGATGCTCACGTAGAAGCTGGCGGGGTGGCGGTACATCTCCTCGACGTGGATGCCGAGGGCGGTGGTGACGCCGCCGTAGCCCATGGGGCCTATGCCGAGGGTATTGAGGTCTACCGTTAGGTCCTTCTCGAAGGCATCCATCTTCGGATCGGCATTGGTCGTGCCCAGCTTGCGGAGAATGAGTTCCTTGCTCTTCTCGTAGCCCGTGACGCGGTCGCCACCGATGGCCACGCCGAGGATGCCCGGGCTGCAGCCCTGGCCCTGCGCCTTCACCACGGCATCGATGATGCACTTGCGCACGCCCTTGATGTCACGGCCCGCGCCCAGCGAGGCGTCCGGCAGGCGGTACTGGGCGCCCACGTTCTCGCAGCCGCCGCCCTTTTGCATGACCGAAATCTCGATCTCCTGCTTGTCCCACTCCTCGAAGTGGATGGCCGGGTGATGCTCGTGGAAGGGATCCATGTTCGTGCCGCTGTTCTTGCCGCTCAGCGACTCCACGCAGTTGGGGCGAAGCCAGGAACGCTTTGTCGCCTCGACCACGGCGGCGCGGATCTGGGCCTTGGCGGCGCGCTGGCTGAGGCCGAAGGGATGGCGCACCCAGAAGATCACTGAGCCCGTGTCCTGGCAGAGAGGCGTCACCTGGCCATCCGCGAGGTTGATGTTGCGCACCATGTCGTTCAGGGTATTGAAGGCCCGGCTGCCCTCCTCCTCGGCGTCGCGGCCCTTCACGATTGCATCGATCACGTCCTGCGGCAGCCGGCTGGTGGTGCGGCGCAACAGCTCCATCACCGGCTGGGTGAGGTCGAGAGAACTCAGGTTCGACAGGTCAGCCTTCCAGCCCTCAGGCAGGACAGACTTGGAAGCCACCACCTCCGGGGAGGTCAAGGCGGGAATGACGCACTCAGACATGGGCCCTCCGGGATGCAGACCCCCATGATCCGCCCGGCGAAGCTCACGCTCAAGTGATCAATGTCCGGTTCGCCCAGCGGTTCAACGGCCCCAGGCCCGGCACAGGGCCAGGGTCAGGTCCAGCAGGGGCGCCTCGCTCCGGGACAGCGCCATGCCCTTGAGGTCCCGTTCGCACTGGTTGACCCGCCCCAGAAGGGCTTTGACCCCGCGGGCCTTGAGCTTGGCCAGGGCACTCCGATAGCCATCCAACAGGAAGGCCTGCTTGGGCGACATCCCCAGCGCGCCGAGCAGTTCGGCGCCCTTCAATCCCGCCGCCTCCGCTTCCGCCAACCGCAGCAGGCGGTCCACTTCTCGGCGAACCTGGCCCAGCATCATCAAGGGCTCGTCCCCATCCTCCAGCGCTGTGCGCAGGGCTCTGAGCGCCCCGGCGGCATCCCCCTTCTGCCAGGCACCGGACCAAGCGAAAGCCTTCTGGTCGGCCAGCCGGAAAGTGACTTGGTCCACCATGGCCTCGGTCACCCGCCGATCCTCGGACAGCAGGTCCAGCACCTCCAGGGCGCGCTTGAGCAGGCCCGGGTGGCCGCCCTGGCGCTGGGCGAGCATGGCCGCCGCGGCCCCCTGGAGCGACAGGCCCAGCCGCCGGGCCTCCGCCTCGATGAACGCGGGAATCTCCATCGCATCGAGAACTCCAACCTTTAGGATCCGACCGGCCTTGGTCCAGTCCGTCCAGGGCTTCGCGCCCAGCGCCTTCCCAGGGGCGGAAGGAAGGGTCGTCCAGGCCACCAGCAGGAGGTTCACGCCTGCCAAGGGCTTCTCCAGAAGAGCCTTCACCGAGGAAGGCAGTTCCTTCGCGCGGGTGAAGAGGTTGTCCGCGGCGGGCACAATGACGGTGCGGGCCTCTGCGCCCAGGGGCGCCGCTTCCTGAAGGGCGGCCGTGACCTCAGGCCAGGGGCAGCCTTCGGAACAGACCGTGAGTGAGAAGTCCGCCCACTCGGGATCCACGTGCTTCTGCTTCCAGGCCTCCACGGCCTCGCGGCGGCCATCGCCATCCTCACCGTGCAGCAAGGCGAAGCCGTGATTCAGCCAGGCGGAGGGCACGGCCATCAGTCGATGCCTTCCAGCAGCTGGGTCAGGAAGCTCTCGGCGAAGTCGTCCGCCAGGCTTTCCAGCACCTGCAGCTCGCGGCTGTCGAAGCTGGCGAAGTTCTGGTCCACCCGGTACTGATTCGAGAAGGTGAGCCCGCGACGGGAGAGCACCACCACGCCCGTCTGGCCGTCGAGGAGGTCCACGCTGGCCACCACGGCCACCTCGACACGGGAGGCGGACCCGGCGCTGGCCTTGGCCTTGTCGTTACCGAGAGTGAGTCCGATGGGGCGTGAACTGTAGCTCTCCAGGGTTCCCTGGAGCACCCAGCGGGAGGGCTCGCCCTGCGCCACCAGCCGCCAGGGGCTGGCCGCCACCACCCGGTTCTCCAGCGCCTTCGTGAAGCGGTCCTCTAGCCCGAGACGGGGCGTGAGGTTGCGGAAGCGGGCCAGGCGGATGGTCTCCCCCTGCTTCGCCCAGGCGGCTGTGCGCTGCTGGCGATCCAGACGGTGATAGCCGCAGCCGGTCGCCGACAGGCACACGACCAGCAGTAGAGAGGCTCCGAACGGAGAGGGCTTCACGGGTGGTACACGCCGACGTACGGCAGGTTGCGGAGTTTGCCGTCGAGGTCGAGGCCATAGCCCACGACGAAGTGATCCTCAATGGTGAACCCGATGTAGTCCACGGGCACCTCGACCTTCCGGCGGCTGGGCTTGTCCAGCAGGGTGCAGATCCTCAGGCTCAGGGGCTCGCGATCCTTCAGCAGGTTGCCCACCTTGAACAGCGTGAGCCCCGTATCGACGATGTCCTCCACCACCAGGGCGTGGCGCCCCTGGATACTCCGGTCAAGGTCCTTGAGGATGTGCACCTCGCCGGTGCTCTCCATGCCGCCGCCATAGCTGGCCACCTGCATGAAGCTCACCTCGATGTCCAGGTCCATGGCACGGACGAGATCCGCGAAGAAGGGGAACACCCCGTTCAGGAGGCCGATGACCACGAGGTCCTTCCCGGCATAGTCCCTCGTCAGCTGGGCCCCCAATTCCTGGACCCTGCCCCTGAGCTGGGCCTCGGTCACGAGGGGGGTGATGCGCGTTCGCATGGAGACTCCTGCACCTGGGACCTATAAGTCTAAATCCTTGTCCATTCAACCTCATGAGGCCACGCCGGGTCCATCCATTGACGGCGGATTCTCCTTGATTCCCGCCGTCGGAGCCTAACATGATGGCAATAGCCACCTTGAGCGAGCCCCTGATGATCCAGACGGCCAACCCGACCACCGATCGGACCCCCGATCGGACCCCCGATCGGGGCTCGCCGTACCACACCCCGGAGGTGCTGGCCTGGGTGGAGGAGGCCCAGCAGGGCGATCAGGCCGCCTTCGGTTCCCTGGTCCGGCTCTTCTCGAGGGACGTCTACGGCAAGGCCTTCTCCATCTTGAAGAACCACCAGGACGCGGATGACGTCGTGCAGGAGACCTTCATTCGCGTGTTCCGCGCCCTGCCCGGCTTCCGCTTCGAGTCCTCCTTCCGCACCTGGTTGATCACGATCGCCACCCGTCAGGCCCTGAACTACCGGGAGCGCGTCACCAAGGAGCACGAGAGCATCGATGGCCCGGAAGGCACGCTCGAGCATCCGGCCCTCCGGGTGGATGAGACCCAGATCAGCTCGCTCATGGACCAGGAAGCCCGCCGCCTGCTCCAGGAAGCCCTGCCCAAGCTGCCCAAGCGACAGAAGCAGGCCCTGACCCTCAAGCTCCAGCACGACTGGAAGTACGAACGCATCGCCCTGGAGATGGGCACCTCGGTGGGCAGCGTGAAGGCCCACATCTTCCACGCCATCCAAAACCTGACCCGCCATGTCAAAGGAGGCCGAGCATGACCCAGCCCCTCCCCATTCCCTCCGCCTGCGCCCCCACCATGGAGGCCGTCCTGGTGGATCCCCTCGATCCGGGCCCTGAGGCCGAGACCCACCTGAAGATCTGCCGGGCCTGCGCCGAGGTCCGGGTGGCCTACCTCGCCCAGGAGGAGAGTCCCGAGGCCCTGGCCCCCGCCGGCTACTTGGAGCGCCTCCCTGATCGCATCCTGCGGAAGCTGCCCGCCAGGCCCCGCCTGCACCGGCGCCTCGGTTTCTTCACCTGGGCCGCTGCTGCTGCCCTGTTGATGGCCGTGGGGGCCGGTGCCTTCTGGGCCGGGCGGGCCAACCGTACCCCCCTCGTGGAGGCCACCCTCCCCCGGACGCCATCGGAAATTCAGGAGGTCCAGCCGGAAATCCCCTTCCTGGATCCGGAGGACGCTGTGTCCCAGTTGACGGCCCTGTCGCAGCAGGACGCAGATGCCGTGCTCCAGGCCCTCAGCGACCGGCAGGCCCAGCCACCCGTGAAGAAGTGAGCTAAGTTCCCAGTGGAGTCTTCCATGTCCGTCCGAACCCTCCTGCTCCTCGCATTGACCGCCTTCACCCTGGGCGCCCAGGGCCGTGTACGCCCCGAGCGGGCCTTCAGGGACCCCTCGGAGCGCCGCGCTGGACCACGCCGGGAGCGGATCGTGGCGGTGCTCCACGAGCTCCGATCCAGGAAGCTCCAGCGGTCACTCGGCTTGAGCGAGGAGAAGGCCAATGCCATCGCGGACCGCTGGGCCCTCTTCGACGAGGAATCCTCCTCCCGCCGGCTGCTGATGGGCCAGCTGCGCCACCAGATGAACACCACTCTGATGGGCCCCGGTAGCGAGGATGACAAGAACCGGAAGCTGCAGCCCGTGGTGGAGGAGCTTGCCGCCCTCCGGCAGCAGCAGGAGGCCTCCCGGAAGCGCTTCGAAGAGGACATCCGGGGCTCCCTCACGCCGGCCCAGCAGGGTCGCTTCATCCTCCTGGTGGACGAGTTCCAGAAGTCCATCCAGGAAGCCATCCAGGAACAGCGGAAAGACAAATAGCCTCGCTTCGTAGGCGATCCACCCACCCTTCCCCCTCCTGAGCAGGTGACCTGTGAAATGGATCGTCCTGGTGGCGGCTTCGCTGCCAGTCCTGGCCCAATCGAGTGCTGAGCCGGAGCCCGCTCCCTACCGGCCCCCTAATCTCACGCTCAAGCTGGGGGGACTGGCGGACAGCGCCGAGGGCCGGGACTTCCACGGCAAGCTCACCTGGAACCCGAGTGGGGTCCTTTCCCTGTTTATCTCCGGCGTCCGGTCGAACCTCGCCTCCACGGCCCAGGCCCCCAGTCCGGACGGGTCCTCCACCACGGCGACCACCACCAGCCTCGGTGGCAACCATTCTTTCGGCGTGTTCGACCTCGCCTTGCGATACGACCAGACAGACCTGTCCGGCCTGCTGGCCTACAAGCGCTACGCCTTCCAGCCCGCCTTCGACCTGGGCGGCTGGCGGCTCGGCTTCGAGTTCTCCACGCGCACCACGGAGTACGATCGGATCAGCTTCACCAGCCGGCCCATCAACACGCCAACGGGCATCGTCTACGTGACGGGCTACGCGAACCTGAGAGTCACCGACCGGGGCATCGGCGCCAACCTTGATTACCTAGGCGAGGTCTGGCGCCCGTACTTCTCCTACATCCACTACGACTATGGGGCCCTGCACGGGGAGACCGATGTCAGCCGGATCCGAAACAGCTCGGGAGGCGTGAGCCCGGAGGTGTTCCGGGCCCTGTCGGGCCGCCTGGTGAGTTGGCTCGAAAGGGTCGCGGCCTCGCGGGTGGGCTCCAAAGCGTCTCTCCTGGACTGGACGGCGACGGCAGGCCTGGAGGCCGACCTGAAGCGCACCCGATGGGGGCTGGAGGCAATCCGTGACGTGGACCACATGACCGGGGAGAGCTCCGACACTCTGACCGGAACCGCCGGCTGGAAGGTCAACTCGAGGTTCCTCCTGGAACTCCAGGTGGGGGCCACCCGCTCGGAAGCCTTCGGCACGGACCGCTTCGCGGGCCTGACCTTTACCTTCCGCACCCGGCCCGGGTCCTAACTCGCTGGCGCCTCCAGGATCACCGGAATCACCAGGGGTCGTGTCTGCGTGGTCTTCCGGATGATCCTGCGCAGGGCCAGGCGTAGGGTGTCGCGGATGGCCTCGCCATTGTTGCGGACCACCATCGGCGCCTCCTCGTAGGCCTTCCGGGCCACGCCAGCCAGCAACTCGGCGTATGCCTCGTCATCGGACAGCATCACGAAGCCCCGGCTGAGGATGGTGGGCGTCGCCGCCAGCTCGCCTGTCTGTGGATCCACCAGCAGGGTGGCGAAGACAACGCCGTCCTCCTGGAGGATGAGGCGGTCCTGCACCACGCGGGCATCCACCATGTGGTCCACACCCTCGTGCACGAAACATTTGCCAACCGGGACCGCGCCCGGCATGTCCACCCGGCCATCCAGGAACAGGCGCAGGCAGAGGCCGCCATCGAGCAGGGAGATCCGCTCCGGCGGCCAGCCCAGGGAAGCCGCCAGGGCACTGTGGGCCCGCAGGTTCCGGTAGGTGCCATGAACGGGCACCATCTGGCTGGGCCGGACGGCGCGGATCAGGTCGGCCAGCTCCTCCCGGCTGCCATGGCCCGAGGCATGGACGGGGCCCAGGCCATCATTGGAAGTCTCGGCACCCAGACGTTCCGCCGCATCAAGCATGCGCGAGATGGCCACCTCGTTGCCTGGAATGGCCCGGGCGCTCACGACCAGGCGGTCGCCGGGCTCCATGGGCAGGCCCTTCACTTCCCGCCGCAGCAACCGCGCCAGCCCGCTCATGGGCTCGCCCTGGCTGCCGGTGCAGAGCACCACCAGCTCATTCTTGCGGAAGAGATGGGCATCCTTGACGTCCACTAGGAGGTCGTCGGGCAGGTCCAGCCGCTTGAGCGAGCGAGCCAGCGTCAGGTTTCGATCCAGGCTGCGGCCCAGGAGCACCACCTGGCGGCGGAACTCATAGGCCAGGTCCACCACCGTCTGGAGGCGGTGGATGTTGGAGCTGAAGGTGGTGATGAAGAGACGCCCCTTGGTCTGCTCGAAGGCGGCCTCCAGCCCTTCGCGGCACACGGCCTCCGAAGGAGAGCGCCCCGGCCGGCCCACATTGGTGGAGTCGGCCATGAGCAGGCGCACACCGGCGTCGCCCAGGGCCTGAAGCCGCTCGATGCCTGTGTGCCGTCCATCCAGGGGCTCGGGATCCAGTTTGAAGTCACCCGAGTGCACCAGCACGCCCTGCGGGGTGTGCAGCGCCAGTGCGCAGGCATCCGGAATGCTGTGGGTCACGGGGATCCACTCGGCCTCGATCTCGCCATCGCCCACCTTCACGCGGCCGTAATCCGTCACCACGTGCAGCAAGCCCGTATCCAGACCATGCTCGCGGAGCTTGCCTTCCAGCAGGCCCAGGGTGAAGGCCGTGCCATAGACGGGCACCGGCCAGCGGCGGAGGAAGTAGGGCAGCGCACCGAGGTGGTCCTCGTGCCCATGGGTGAGCAGCACGGCCTGGAGGCGATCTGCGAAGGGCTCCAGGTAGGCGAAGTCCGGCACGATGGAGTCGATGCCCGGCTGGTCATCGGAGGGAAAGAGCTGGCCGCAGTCCACCAGGAAGAGGCTACGAGCGCTGTGCACCACGAGCGCGTTCATGCCGAACTCACCGAGCCCGCCGATGGGGATCAGGCGCAGTTCGTTGGCGGCAGGGGCCTCGGCCCAGGTTTCGAATTCAGACGCTACTGGCATGACGATGGGAACACCTCGGGATGATGAAGGATGAGACTGCGGGTCGCGTCCAGCCACGTGGGGGGCGCGATTACTTCGGCGCGAAAGGCCGAGGCCAGGCCCACGCTGGTCAGGGCTTCAGCCGGTAGGACGCCCTGCCAGTTGTTTGCCAAGGTCTTCCGGCGGTGGGCGAAGGAGCGGTGGAGCACCTGGAGCAGGGCCTTGCGCTCCGGCAGCGAGGGGGCATCCTTGCGGGGCTCGAACAGCACGACCGCCGAGTCCACCTTGGGTGCCGGACGGAAGGAGCCCGGCCCCAGCTTCACGAGCCGGGTCAGCCGGGCGCAGAGTTGGGCCAGCACGGAGAGCGGGCCGTAGGCCTTGGTGCCGGGCACGCCCATGAGCTTCTGGGCCACCTCCAGCTGGAACATGAGCACCATGCGCTCCCACGCGACGCCCTCGGTCAGCAGGCGGGCCAGGATGGGCGTGGCGGCGTTGTAGGGCAGGTTGCCGATCACGGACCAGGGCTCGCCCTCCGGCAGCGGGAGCCGGACGGCATCACCCTGCAGCAGGTGAAACTGCGGGCGGTCTCCGAACCGTGACTGGAGCAGCTCACAGGCCTCGGGATCCAGGTCCACGGCCCACAGGGGCCGCCCGTCGGCCAGCAGGCGCTCGGTCAGGATGCCCGGACCGGGACCGATCTCCAGCAGGCGCGGTGCACCCGAGGCGAGCGCCGCCCCCACGAGGGTGGCGATGGCCCCCTCGTTCACCAGGAAGTTCTGGCCGAAGGCCTTTTTGGGTCGAAGGCGGGCGATGGGCGAAGGATCCGGCACACCCCAGCGTACCACCTCGGGAGCCTGGCCATGAAAAGGGGCCCTTGCGGGCCCCTTGGGTTAGCGCAACGCTCGATTAGCGGATGATTCGCCAGGCTCGTGGGGCAAAGGATTGCGTACCGCCTTGCACCACAAGATCTTGGATTTTCACGTTGGAGGAGGATGAGGTACCAGGAATCGGCGTATCCTGGCCGCTCTGCAAGACCATGCGACTGCCAATGGATGTGAGATCTCCGGCTAAGTTGGTCCACGAGAAAACGATGCCATTGCAACCGGCTAGTTGCTTATCGGTGGTGGTACCCGAGGCTGCCAAAGAGCCATTCCCGAAGACTGGGGCCAGCGCATCACACATGCGGTAGGTGAAAGTGTTACCCGCACCTTCGCAAATCACCGTACTTCCAGTCTTGCCTGGCTTAAAAGTGGAGAAAACCAATCCGCCATTGACCACCAGGGAATTCAAATAGGATTTTTCAAACAGCAGCTTGCCCGATATAGCATCCGTGGTGTACCCGCGGAATCGCAGGTAATAGCCGAGATATTGATTGTTCCCAAGGTAGCTTGTATCGCCGGGGGTCACGGTTGAGGTTTGGTCAGACAACAGCGCATCGGTGATGGCATTTCCGAAGCCATTCACATTATTCGGCAACCCGCCGGGGAGGTCGGCGCTGTCCTGCCGGTCGAGCACCATGACCTGTCGGAAGGAGGCGTTCCCTACGGGTCCGATGACATCGAGGTCCATTGGATCATTGCGATCCCCGGTGCCAAAAGCCACACCGACAACGGGCGGGATCATGTTCGGAGCGTTGCTACTGGTGGAGGGGCGCAGGAACTGAGGGATGGCCTTGGGAATGCGGTAGGCCACAGGGGTGGAAGAGATCGGTGAGGCCTCGACGATTTTTCCGCCGACAACTTTAGTCTGCCCCTTGTAAATCCATCGAATACCGGCATTTCCAGGTGTGGTGCCCACATTTAGGGAGCCGTCGGTAGTCCACTGGTCGATGTTGGAGTTATCAAGTCGCCATCCCACAGCGCCAGTGTTCATGGTCTGCATTGATCCCAAGGCATAAACCCCGCCGGACTGGTCGCCGAAATAGACCCGCTGGGCCTTCTTGGAACCCACATAGAACTCCAGTGGGAAGGTGCCGGTCGCAATGGCACCCATATTGGGGAATCCGGCGGCCAGAGAACCGTTGTTTACGAAGTCGTAAATTTTGATGGGCGTGCCATCCAATACATCCATGGCAATCAGCGACCGCCCCAGTTTAAGGGGGCTGGCATTGTTACCAATGGTCAAGGCATCAAGTTCGTTGTTGCTGTAACCACCGCCAAGGAAGACAACATCTTTAACCACAGCTGGGCTGCTGCCGACCTCTACACGAGCCACTGAGGGCGTAGAAGTGGACAGCCCCATGGTCTTGATGGCGGGATCCGCTGAAGTATTGGGATCCAGCATCCATCTAAGGATGGGTGCACCTGGGTCGATCACGTCGAAGGCGTAGTAACTGCGCCCCCCCTTTCGCATTCCGATGATCACCCGGATGGTATCGAGACTATCCACCCTTCGGTTGCCTGAAGTAGATCCGGAAAGGGGGTTGTCCTTGAAGTAGATGTAGGGGGATCCATCTACCGTGTAGATGTGGTCGTTTCCAGGGTTTTTGAGGGCGCTGAGCTTGGGAATGGTGGCGGCTACGGAAGGATTGTTTAGGAATTCGGGTGGCACAAAACTCCAAAGTTCATCCAGATCCGCCTCTAGGATGTCGGAGCCATTGAGACCGCTCACCTCGCCGAAGGCGTGGAAATGACCTTGGTTGTCACCAACGAAGATCACCTGGAACCTGGCGTCCTTCATGGTTTTGTACTTGCTGCCCCACAATCCATTGAGTCTGCTGCCGGCCGGAATGAGCGTTGGATCATACTCCACCGCCGCTGGTGAGCTGTTGACGATGTCGCCCATGATATCTCCGCGGGAGGCCGTGGTGGTGCCATCCGCCTGAGCCGCTTTGGAGGCCCCTCGAATAAAGCGGATTAGGCTTGCCGCTTCTGTGGCTGTCGCCACCCCCATGACTTTAGGGGTGAGCAGGGCGTTGGAGGTGCTGAAAGCCTGTGCCGCCGCGTTCAGGGGTAACCCGGTACCCGGAATGGCGGTGCCGGGAACCATGGTGTATACATTTCGGTTCTTCCACCCTCGGGACGAGTCGAGCAGAGCTGCGGAAGCGGAGGCAACTGCATTCCCTGCGTTGATGTCAATCTGAAAGGCTCCGCTCTTATCGATGAGGCCAATGGTGCCATCGGGCTGGACGCCCAACCCAGTCATCAACAGGTCCCCCTGCCAGACGGAACCCGAGCCATCACCAGCATTTGTCGAGGCGAACCGACCCAGATAGGCCCGGTTGCCAAGGTTAAGGCCAACCAACGGTGCAGCTGGCGCCGTAATGCTGGTATTGGCCTGAGTGACACGAGCAATGATCGCCGAGAGACTGGCAATCAGAGCGTTGGGATCGGAAGCATCAAAGAAATTGGTGGCCATCCCCACCCGACCAGTCGGAAGCCCCGTTGAGCTGTTCAGCGGTGTCTTGCCATAGGCAACGGCATATTGGAGGTCGAATTTCGCCGTATAGGAAGGAGTATTCGTATTGGCAGGATCGCCGTACAGAGCGGTTCTCAGGAGTGGTCCCTTGCCTCCGGTGGCCACAGACGAAGTATTGGTGCCTGCAAGTGAAAGGCCCACCGTCATGGTCGTGATCTTGCGCCCAGGCGTGCCTTCGGAGCCTCGATTCATAACGCGGAAGGGGGCGTACTGGCTAGGAGTACCGGTGCCCGCGGTCAACTGGCTTGCGTTGTTCGTCCCGTTGTCATTTCCGTGAGCTGCGACCGCAGCCAAGCTCCAGATGTTGTAATTCGTGCTGGTCGAGCCAGTATTGACATTTAAACTGGAGAATGGAATCGCCTGCAAATCAGACTCAAGAATGGCGCTCGTTGTCGCGTTGGTAGCGACTTCTTTGGTCCCAATGCTTTCGTTGTTGGCCAATCCGTCAGTAAAGAGGATGACAAAACTCGACCGGCAGGGCGATGGCTCGATGCCCGTGTTCACCTTGTCGAAAATGTTTCCGGGGTTCCCCGAAGTAGACGAAGTGCCGGAATTGATCAACTGGGCGTAGGCATTGGCAATGGCTGCGGTCAGCGGAGTGTTGCCCGCGGGTAGCTTCTTCTGAACCGCAGACACCGAAGGATCAATCCCTGAGGTCACCGTCTTGAACCTGGTGAGGTAGCGATCACCCGTGCCAAAGTTTGTACTATTGGGGCTCAGGTTCGACTCCCCAGCGGGATCGAGAAATCGGTAAGCCCATAGAACCTTGTCCTGTTTGCTGAGCCAGGTTTGAAGCACCGCCTTCTTCAGAAACTGGGATCGGGTTCCAGCCGGGATGCCGTTGTTAAAGGTGGTTCCGCGCGCATCTGACCATGGAGTGGTGCTGGGCGTGGTTGCGTTACCCCCAGCAGGGTCGTAAACGCCAGGAATGATATACCCGCCACCAGCTGGATACTTGCCACCCAGCCCAGCAGTGCTGGTGGTGAAGATGGTCCCGGGCGGGACCTGGTTCCGATCATCGTTCACACCTGCCGCAGCCGTGGTGACATAGCTGTTGCCGTCGGCAGCCTTGACAACGTTGCCCCAGAATAGCCAGTAGGCGTAATCCGCATTGTAGGTGAAGATTTCGAGCGTACTATTTCCACGGCTTACGGTTCCGCCGGAAACATAGGCGCCCGGGTTCGTTGAGAGAGTCACGGTGAAGGTATTGGTGGCTTTGGCCGTAATCCTGTATGTCCCGTTGTAGCCAGCCGGAGAAACGCCCGAGACGACAATGGCGTTACCAACTGCCAGCCCATGGGCGGCTGAGGTGAAGGTGGCTGCCCCCGAGGCCCAAGTTGCCCCCGATATGGTTTTCACGGTGGGTGCTGAAACATTGAGGATGTAGCTAGTGGAAACCGTATAGAGGGTATCAAAAACCACGGAGCTGCCGCTCTTCGGATCGACGAAGAAATCCGGAACTGGGGCTGTCCCGGGCGAAGGCAGGGGGGATGGCACCAGGAAGTTCGTCCAGGGAATGGGGATGTCCAGCGTACGCGTGTAGGTCTTCGTTCCACTTATTTTGGTTGCTGTCAACCGGGCGTGACTGGCCGTCTGCACGACGGCGGCGGTGATGGGCAGCGTGGTGATCTTGGTGCCTGAGGGGTCAACCAAATAGCCGGTAGCCGTAATGCCCCCACCAAGATCGAGGGAGACGAGGCCCGTGGTCTCGTTGACCGTCATGGCATTGCCACTATCGCTATTGAGGTCGGTCCAATACTTGGGGTGCCAGAAGGCATTCACCATCGATCCGGAGAGATCGAAGATGGTGAGCATTTCGGGCAGCCCTCCACCGCTTTTATAAACATCAAGCAGATCGGTGGTAGTCAATAACTTGGAGTCCACTTGTGCAAATAGAGTGGTGGCGGCAAATACGCTCAGCAGCAGTGATTTGATGCGTGCTACTTGGGAAGCCATGGGTTCCTCGCGAAGGGAAAGAAGAATCGGGTTCAAAAAATCGGAACTGAAACGACCAACTCACGCTGGGCCTGGAATGTCTGCGCATCCTTGGGCGTGGCATGGCCCGTAGAAAGGACCCGCCAAACGAAATCGCCTTTTGTGGCATCCACCTTGGTATCACCAGAGGCCCCCGCGTTGTTGGAGCTACCACCACTCGCGCGGCCAGCTGCAATATTGCCTAAGAAGCGAACCTCCAAATCGAAGTTCTGATCAGTAGTTGCGACTGTTCCCATCGACATGGCGGGCTTCCCACTTCCTGACAAGTTCATGATGGGATGGCCTAGAACCGGATCAAGGCTCTGCTTGAGACCCGTCAGAAAATAAATTTGACTAGCGGCGGGTGAGGCGGCCGTAAAATCCGAAAACTTGACGCCGCCTTGCCCCCACGTAATGGTCCAATCCAGCCCCGCATCGGCAGCAGCCGCGGCCTTGTTGCCCTGGATGATGGTCCCCGCCATGGAGAGTTCGCGAATGGCACTGCGGCTCAGACTGAATGTGGCCGCGCCCATGACGGCCACAAGCACCAGCGCCATGACGATGGTGAGGCCCCCCTGTTGACTCGTTCGAGCAGGAATGGTTCGAACCAGCTTCATGAAATCACCTCTAGAGCGGCAAACCGAAGTTACGGGGCGTGACCATCAAGGTCTGTGTGCGACGGATGTACGCAGCTACACCACTCACATCTGAGTTCTCAGAGCGGGGTGCGGCAGATCGAGACACAACATCCATGCGAATAAGACATGGGAAGTTGCGGAACCAAAGTGGGTTAGCAGGGTCGCGTGGATTCAGGGCCTTGCCCCCCGGAGCCTTCGTCACCATCTTGGCGACGATGGAATCCCAGTTGGCCGAGCCTTGGCGCAGCCAGGTGACACCCCCATCGAAACTAAGGTCCACCGTAAAACCTTCGATGTTCTCGGCAATGACATCTGGTTGGACGTTTCCCCAGTTGATCAAAGATCCTCCGGTTGGATAAGTTGTCTGTTGTCGAACCAGGCACGGGATGGTGATGCCAGGATTTGAGGGGTCCCAAGCTCGGGCCTGAATCGAATATCGGGTAACAACATTCGGCCGAAAAATGGCCACAGGTGTTCCACCAGGGTGATAGGAAGGTGCAGAGGTCAACGCAAGACCGGCGACCTGGGTGCTCCCGTAAACCTCCATACCTGCGGGAAGCACAGATAGAGTGGTGCCTGAAATTGTGCCAACCTTCACTTGCTCGAAGTTCGCATCCAGAATAGCCACCACGTCATTAGGTCGAACATCGGCCATAGAACCAGTGACAGGGTTAATGGTTAATGCTGAGGCCGTGGGAGGGGCAGCGAGTGTGGCCTGGATGGGCAGGGGGAGGTCACCCACAAACTGGATTTCATCGGGGTTCGGCGCCAGTGGAGCAGTGACAAGCGTCCCACCAGGGTTGGTCGGATCTGGCCCCGTGACCAGGACGGGGGTTGGAGATGGCAGAATCATGAAAGGTTCCTGCGTCCCGGAGGAAACGGAGTAACCCGCCGGCTGATTGAAAGGAACAAACGCGAAGTAACCAATGGATGAGACATCATCCTGCAAAGATGCCAAGGCCCACCGACCCCGCCGTTGGCTTGCGATCGTGTCATTGATGCGCTGGAAACTGGCCAAATTCGTAGAGTAGATCCGCAACATCCCGGCCGTGAGTATCCCAACGAACATGACTGCTACGAGCATTTCTATCAGGGAAAAGCCATGTTGGAGAGGGCGGAAATGCCGAAAGGACCGGAGCGTCATGGCATGGCCTCCTAGTAGCGGACGAGACGGCTGAGGGTAAGAGTCGAATTGCCAAAGTCCGTGCCATCAGCGCCGACAGCCTGATCCCGCCAGATCACGGTAACGACGAACTCATTCATGTTCATGCCCGTAATGTTCGCTGAGGGTGTGGCGGCCGTTGGAGCCAAACGAGTCCAATTCACGAGGAATACCTGGGTGGGGTCGCCAGCCACGACAGGAAGGCCGCTGATGTCGAAGGCTCCGAATACGCCATTGGTCGCACCTCCCGTATAGGCGCGGGGACCAGTGAAGACCGAACTAGAACCCATCACCCCTGCAGCAAAGGACCAGGAAAGGCTGCCCTCGGCCTGGATCGAACTTAAGCAACCTTCGGCGAGAGAAGCAGCTGTTACACGATTTCGGCCACCAGAATTGCTACGCAAGGTTGATACCTGGAGCGAGGCGAGGCCTAGAAGTCCGATGCCAAAGATGAGGGCGGTCACCAGGAGTTCAACAAGGGAGAATCCAGTCTGGCGGGGGGCTCGGCGCGTCATGTAGAGCTCTCCTAGAGTCGCTGCCAGGGGGAGGCAGCATCGCCCGCATTGGGCTTGTAGAAGGCGTGAATGCCATTGGCCCGAGTCACCAGGACAAGGCCAACCGGAGCACTCCGGTAGGACGCGCCGTTCCGCATGCCCCCTACGTAGACATAGAAATCAGCACTCGCGCGCCCGGTGGGATCAAAAGAGAAATTACTGTTATTAACCCCTGTGAAAAGTTTAGCTGAGGAGCCGGGATTGACCCCGTTGGTGAAGAGACTGGACACTGCGGTGACGCCTCCTGTGAGTGGATCAGGATTCGGTGGCGCTTGAGAGTAGATCGGCCAAGCCGAGCTGGTATCGATGCCGGAGTATCGCGTCGAGTCGCGCCCGGCCGCGTCACGTCGCCAGACGGTGAAGGCCTGATTGGCTGGGGCGGGGATGACATCCCCTTGGGAGGGGAATTGAATCGTGAGGGTTGCCTGGGCCCCGGTGGTCGCCAGTGTCACCGTCCTTCCCGTAGTTTGAGCCACGGTGCGTGCCTCCGAGAGGATGCCAACCAGGGAGTTGACAGTTCCCTTCACCGCCGCTGGCTGAGATACGCCATACCAGGTCCCAGTCACGAGGGCCACAATCCCAATGATCACCACCACGACCAGGAGTTCGAGCATCGAAAAACCTCGTACGGAGCGATGCATGTGGGTCCCCTTGCAGTTCATGTCCCAAGCATCGGCCCAGAGAGCAGAGCGACATGATTGAATTTAAATATTTATATTAAATAACTTAAAAAATCAATTACCGAGTTATCTCCATTTTCCACATCCAAATGTATATTTTTTATACATCATCCGAACTGGATGGGATCCCGGTCAAGGCTAATGGGGCCCGCCGGATCCAGAGGATGCCGGGCCAGGACCTCGCCCAGGGCACCCCGCCCTCCCTTCAGCAACAGGTGCATGCGCCAGCGATCGCGAATCCGTGGGACCGGCGCTTCCAGAGGGCCCAGCACCCGCAGGCCAGGAACGGAGAGGCGCTGCCGGAAGGCGTCCAGGGCCTCCCGTGCCTCCAGGGGCGAATCGGCCTCGGCGCGATAGAGGGAGAGGGCCGTGAAAGGCGGATAGCCAAGGCCCTCGCGAAAGGGCAGCTCGGAAGCGGCGAAGCCCTCGAAGTCCTGGGCCAGGGCATGGGTGATGGCCGGGTGCTCGGGCGAATAGGTCTGAAGGATCACCCGACCGGGCAGCTCGGCCCGGCCCGCCCGGCCCGCCACCTGGGTGAGCAGTTGGAAGGTCCGTTCCGAGGCGCGGAAATCCGCGACCTTGAGCCCCTGATCGGCGTTGAGCACGCCCACCAGCGTAAGCCCAGGGAAGGTGTGGCCCTTGGCCAGCATCTGGGTGCCCACCAGGATGTCCACCTGCCCCGCCTCCGCCGCCAGCAGGCCAGCCTCGAAGGAGCCGCGGCGGCGCGTGGTGTCGCGGTCCAGGCGCAGGATCCGGGCCGAGGGGAACAGCTGGTTCAGGTGCTCCTCCACCTGTTCGGTGCCCTCGCCGACCCCCCGGAGGTGGTTGGCGCCGCAGTCGGGACAGGCCTCGGGCGGCACCGTCTCGTGGCCACAAAGGTGGCACCTCAGCCGGAAGTCCCCGCGATGGTAGGTGAGCGAGATGGAGCAGTGCGGGCAGCCCAGCGTTCGTCCACAGGCCCGGCACATCCAGAAGTTCTCATAGCCTCGGCGGTTCAGGAGCAGCAAGACCTGCTCGCCCTTGGCCAGCGTGCCCGTGATGGCCTGCATCAGCGGCGGTGCCAGGATGACCTTCCGACGCACCTGCCGGTAGGCATCGCGAAGATCCACGATCACGACGGACGGCAGGGAAATGCCTGCGGGCCGCTCTCTCAGCCTGAGCAGCTTGTATCGACCGCTCTGGGCCGCCTGCCAGCTCTCAAGGCTCGGCGTGGCGCTGCCCAGTAGAATGGGACAGTCTTCGAGCTGGGCCCGCTTGATGGCCAGGTCTCGGGCATGGATACGGGGATGTTCTTCGGACTTGTACGATCCCTCGTGCTCCTCATCCACGACGATGAGGCCGATGTCGCGCAGCGGCGCCAGCACCGCGTTGCGCACCCCAACGAAGAGGTCGGCCCCATTGAAGAGCAGGCGCACCACGTCGCCATGCTTTTCACCGGCATTGAGACCCGCATGCCCCACCGCAACCCGGCCGGGGAAGCGCGCCTCCAGGCGGTCGAGCAGCCGCGCCGTGAGCCCGATCTCCGGCACCAGCCAGAGCACCCGCCGCCCTTCGGCCAGCACCCGCTCAGCCAGGGCCAGGTAGACCTCGGTCTTGCCTGATCCCGTCACGCCCTGCAGAAGGTGCACGCCGAAGGTCCCGGTCGCCACGCTCTCCAAGGCAGTCTGCTGCTCCGCGGTCAGGGTCACCGTCCGGTCCAGTCCCGCCTCGCGGCGTTGTCCGAGCAGGTCCACGCGCTTCATCCGCTGGATCAGGCCCCGCTTCTCCAGGGTGCCCAGGACCGAGGCGCCGACCCCTGCCGATGCCAGCAGCTCCGGTTCCATCAGGGCGCCCCCCGAGTCCTCCAGGATCAGCAGCACCTTGGCCTGGGCAGGCGTCACCCGGGGCGGGTGCGATGCCCCGGTGAGGCGCACCTCCGTGAACCCCGAGCCGCGCAGGGCAGCGCGATGCAGCAGCGTGGGCAGGATGGCGGGATCACGGTGCCAGGCTTCGCCCAGGTCGGCCAGGGCACCCCAGGCGTCCCGGTCGCGCTGGAAGGACAGGCGCTGTCCATCCTCGTCGGCCTCCCAGTTGGGAAGCATGGAGGAGGGGAGGCTCAGGGGCAGCAGGTGGGCTTCCAGGCAGCCGTAGTAGCGGGCAGCGAAAGACTGCAGCTCCCGCAGCTTGGCCGGCAACAAGGGAAAGGGATCCAGCACGACCTCGATGGGCCGCAGCTTCGCCGCAGGCGGCAGCAGATCGGCCCCCATCGCCAGCCCCACCGCCAGGCTGTTCCGAACCTTCACCCGCACCCGAACGCCCTCGGGCAGGCCCTGCGGCGCCAGATAGGTCAGTGGCGGCAGGGGCCGGTTCAGCTGGACGCGGGTGGGAACGAGGGCCATGGGTGGCCAGGATACACTTGGCCGGTGATCATCCTCGGCCTCGAATCCTCTTGCGACGACTGCTCCGCGGCCGTGGTGGAGGAGACCCCTGCCGGCCCGGTAGTCCGATCCCTGGTGCGGGAAAGCCAGGATGCCATCCATGGCCCCTTCGGGGGCGTGGTCCCCGAGCTCGCCGCCCGGGGGCACCTGCTTCAGGTGCGATCGGTGATTGCGGGAGCCCTCGCAGAAGCTGGCGTTGGCCTCCGGGACCTGGATCGCATCGCGGTGACCCGGGGGCCGGGCCTGGTCGGCAGCCTCCTGGCCACCTTCAGCGCCAGCAAGGCGGTGGCTTGGCGCCACGGGATCCCCTGGGTGGGTGTCCATCACCTCTTGGGGCACCTCAACGCCGCCCGCTTCTCCGCCCCCGACCTTGCCTTCCCCGCCCTGGTGCTGCTCGTCTCGGGGGGGCATACCCACCTGTATCTCGCCCAGGGCTGGACCTCGCTCCACCTGCTCCAGAAGACCCGCGACGATGCCGCTGGCGAGGCCTTCGACAAGACCGCACGGATGCTGAACCTGGGCTATCCCGGTGGCCCCCTGGTGGATGCCTGCGCCCGGGCGGCGACCAGGGCCGCGGAGCCCTTCACGCCGCCGAGATTCCGGGACGGCAAAGCCTCCTGGAGCTTTTCCGGGCTCAAGACCGGCGTGAAGCTGCGGGTGGAACGGAACCCCCGCCTGGCCGAGGCCGGAGCCACCGACGCCGACGTCCAGGGGCTCTGCCGCAGCCTCCAGGAGGCCATCTCCGCCTGGCTGCTGAAGCCCATTCCCGACCTGGCCCAGGAGCACGGCGCCTGCAGCCTGATCATCAGCGGTGGGGTGGCCTGCAACTCGAGGCTGCGAGCCGATGCCGCCACCATGGCTGCCCGTCAGGGCCTTCGGCTCGCCCTCCCGGAACCGCGCCTGTGCACAGACAACGGGGCCATGATCGCCGCGGCGGGAGCCCTGCTGGCGGCCGACTCCGAGCCCTGGAGCCAGAACGCCGATGCCGATTTAAAGCTGGGAGCCTGACATGGAAGTCACGCGCGAGGATGTCCTGAGGTGCGCTGCCCTGGCCCACCTGAGCCTCCAGGAGCAAGAGGTCGAGCCCATGCGGGTGGCCATGGCGCAGATGCTCTCCCACGCCGCCAGCCTGGATGAGCTGCCCCTGAATGGAGTCGAGCCCCTGCTCCTGGGCCATGGGCGGCCCCTACCCCGGCGGGAGGATGAGCCGCGGGATGGCTTCACGCAGGCTGAGGCCCTGGCCAATGCCCCGGCACAGGACAGGGGATACTTCGTGGTGCCGAAGGTGCTGTAGCGAACCCAGGACCTACCAGTCCCCACCCCCGGAGTCGCCACCGCCAGAATCACCACCGGAATCGCCCCAATCGCTCGATCCGGAACTGGACTCGCCCCAGTCGCTGGAGGAGCTGTCCGAAGCGCCGCCGGTCCAGCCATCACCACCTTCAGAACGGTCGTGGCGGTGACCGCCACCCATCATGCTGCCGAGCATCATGCCGGTGAGCAGGCCGCCCATGCCCCCGCCTGGGTTGCCGTAGCCCCCCTGCTGCATGGGGATGGAGCCCTGCATGGGGCCATCCAGTCCCAGCTGCCGGCGGGCCGAGGGAGGCAGTTCCTCGTCCTTGAGGGACTGCAACCCCGCCAGGGCGCCGCAGTAGCCGCAAGTCCACTTCACCGACCTCAGGCCATCCCAGTCCTGCTTCATCCGGTCCCCCGAGGCGCCACAGGCGGGGCACTTGGGATACGGACACGGGAAGGCGTGGGGTTCCAGGGGACCCGTTGGCAAGCCTCGGCGCGAGGCGCCCAGCTGCTCCGGGCGGTCCTGCCGGCCACGCATCGCGAAGTAGATCACGGCACCGATGATGAGAAGGATGACGAGCATCGTCATGGGAACCCCCAAGGCATCCAGGCTACTCCGTTACCAGCCCCCAGGAGTAGGCGCTGGTCTTCGGAAGTCGGCCAACCGCCGTCCAACCTCGGGCTGTGAACGCCGAACCCGGGGGAGCCGCAGGCTGTCCCCCGAAGGTCGATCCATCCTGGCATCATCACCCCATGCAGCCACGCATCCCGATCCCGGCCGACCGGCCCTGGCGCGTGCTGGGCCTGATGTCGGGCACCAGCGCCGACGGTGTGGACGCCGTGGCCATCGAGGTGGATCCCGGCGCCTTCGAAACGGGCCACCCATTCCGTCGCCTCCTGGGCCACCTCACCCTGCCCTATGCCGAGGGGCTCCGCGGGCAGGTGCTGGAGGCCGCTTCGAACCGGCTGGATCCAGGCAGTCTCTGCGTCCTCCAGCGCCGACTCGGCGACCACCATGCCCTGGCTGCCCGGCAGCTGTGCGACAGTCTGGGCCTCCAGCCCGACTTGGCCTCCCTGCATGGTCAGACGGTGCAGCACCACCCAGCGCAAGGCGCGAGCCTGCAATTGGCGGACCCCTACGTGCTGGTGGAGGCCCTGGGGTGCCCCGTGGTCTGGGACCTCCGCCGCCGCGACCTCGCGGTCGGCGGCCAGGGTGCGCCTCTGGTTCCCCTGCCGGAGCGCTGGCTGCATGGCCCCGGGCCCTGGCTGGCCCTCAATCTGGGCGGCATCGCCAACCTGGCGATGTGGGACGGGAAGGCCACCCACGCCTGGGACACGGGACCAGGGATGTCCCTGCTGGATCTGGCGGCTCGGCAGTGGCTGGACCTCCCTTTCGATCCGGACGGCGCCCACGCGACGGGGACGGTTCTGGCACCCCTTCTGTCCAGGTGGCTGTCCCACCCCTATTTCCAGGCCCCGCCGCCCAAGTCCACCGGCCGGGAGGTCTTCGGCGCGACCTGGTTCGAGGCTGAGCGCAGCCTCCTGGAGGCCCTGTCCCTGCCGGATCGGCTGGCCACTCTGGCGGCCTTCACGGCCACCAGCATCGCAGTGGAAGCCACCCGCACCCGGCCCTGGCCTGTGGGTCTGAGGGCCCTTGTGAGCGGCGGCGGCGCCCGGCACCGGCGCCTGCGGGCGGAACTTGCGGAACGCCTCCAGCTGAAACTGGAGGATGATCTCGACTTCCCCTCAGGGGCCCGGGAGGCCGTGAGCTGGGCCCTGTTGGGTGCGGCCTCTGCCATGCGCCTCCCCGGCCACCTCACCGAAGTCACGGGCGCTTCGCACGCGCGGGTCCTGGGGAGCTGGGTGTGGCCGTGAGGTGGGGCCGTTGGATCGACCACCTGCCTCTGTGGGTGGCGCTCGGGGCCACTGCATCCACGGGCATCTACGAGCCTGGTGAGCTCATGGTCATGGCGCTGCCGCTGGTGGCGGCGGGCATTGTGGAGGCCTTCCGCTGGGACTTCAATCGCCACCACCGGTGGCTGGAAGTCGGGGCCTTGATCTTCTTCCTCGCGGACCTGGCCCGGGGTCGGGGACTGTTCTATGTGGCCATCCACACCCTGTTCATCCTGGCCGGGGTGCGGCTCATTCTTCCCCGGGAGCCCTCCCAGAAGCGCCAGCTGCTGTTGATGAGTTTCCTGCTGTTCCTCACTACCGCCATCGGGGCCACCGATTTCTACTTCCTGCTCTGGACCCTGGCCTGGTCCACATCTGCCACGCTGGCCCTGTTGCAGCAGAGCTGGGAGCCCTCAGCCACCCTCCGGCGTGGCGCGCTCATCCCCCCCCCCTACGCCAGGGTTCCACTCTGGGTGGGAGGGACCCTGCTGCTGGGCTGCGGGTTCTTCGTCATCATGCCCCGCCTGAGCCTGGGTTTGCGTCCCGGCGCCTTCCTCGGTGTGACGCGGGGCTTCGGGCGGGCCGGGATGGGTGACCGGCTGGACCTGGTGGGGGCCGGCCCCATCGAGCCCAATCCGGAGGTGGCGCTGCGGGTCCTGCCCCCAGCCGGACTGGATCCGGCCACTCATCCGGAGTGGATGCGGGGACTGCTCCTCCTCCGCGGCATCACCCTGGAGTCCATCCAGGGTTCCCGCTGGGATGCCTCCGACCTCACGCCCCCACTCCCCTTCGCTCCACCAGGACCAGGGACAGACGCCACGGCCGAGTTCCTCTTTTCCCCAAGCCCCCAGGGCATCCTCGCCCTCCCGGCAGGCGTGAGCCGCTTGGCCCCCTCCGAGCTTTTGAATGCACGGGGTCCGGGAGCCAGCATTCGGTGGCGCTTCCAGAGGGAGCGCACCGTGCCACTGACCGTGGCCTGGAACCCGCGGCTGCCCGACCTGCGCGAGTCCCACCTCTCACCCCACCGGTTGGAAGTGCTCACCCGGATGGAGCCCGAGCATGAAGCCGCCCGACGCGCCAGCTTCCGATTCACGCCCGGGTTCCTGCCCACTCGGCAGCTGGCTCAGACTCTGGAAACCAACCTCCGGCGCTATTCCTACACGCTGGAAAATCCGTCCGGAAAGGCCCAGAACCCACTCGAAGACTTCCTCGAACGCAGCCAGGCGGGTCATTGCGAGTACTTCGCCTCGGCCATGGCCCTCATGCTGCGCGCCCGCGGGGTGCCGGCTCGCGTGGTGAACGGCTACCGCCTGGGCACCTGGATCCCGGAAGGAGGCTACTTCCGGGTGAGCCAGAATGAGGCGCACAGTTGGGTGGAGTATTGGCACGAGGGCCGCTGGTGGACCTCGGACCCCACCCCCCAGGGGCCAGTGGCGGCCGGTGCCATGAGGAACCTTGGCACGTGGGAACGCTGGCTCGATGCCCTGAGCTACCGGTGGGAGCGCTATGTGGTGCGGTTCTCCGACCAGGATCAGCTGGTGGGCCTCTCCTGGCTGCAGGAGCGGATCCAGGGTTGGCATTGGCGATGGAAGACCCCGCCTCCCTTCGTCCTGTGGAGTCTTGGAATGGTCGTGGCGGGATGGCTGCTTTGGCGAACCCGCGACCTGTGGCGGCCGGCCGCGGACAACCCAGGTAGGATCCGGGTTCTGCGACCGCTCATCCATTCCGTCCGGGCCTGTGCCTCTCCTCATCCCGGGGAGACAGCCAGGTCTTGGCTGCTCCGCCTGGGCAGGCTGCGGCCCGAGCGGGCGGGCGCCCTGCTGCTCCTCGCGGATGCCGTGGATGGGCTGGCCTATGGCTCAGGAAACCCTGCGGCATCCGACCTGGCGAAGGCGGAAGCTGCGGCATGGCGGGGTTGGAACCCCATGGAACCTAGCTCTTCGTGAGCTTCTCGAAGGCCTTCATGAACTCCATGGGCAGGGGGAAGACGATGGTGCTGTTCTTCTCCGTCGCGATCTCCGCGAGGGTTTGCAGGTAGCGCATCTGGATGGCCGTGGGGTTCTGGCTGATCTTATTGGCGGCCTCCAAGAGCTGTTCCGAAGCTAGAAGTTCGCCTTCGGCGGCGATGACCTTGGCACGCTTCTCCCGCTCAGCCTCGGCCTGCTTGCCCATGGCCCGCTGGATCAGCTCGGGCAGGTCCACACTTTTGAGCTCTACGCTGCTCACTTCCACGCCCCAGGGCTCTGTGGAGCGGTCGATCATCTCCCGCAGGCGCAGGCTCAGCTTCTCGCGATCCGCGAGCAGCTCGTCCAGGCTGACTTCGCCAAGCAGCGAGCGTAGGGTGGTCTGGGCGATCTGGCTGGTGGCGTAGTAGTAGTTTTCCACCCCCAGAATGGCCTGTTTGGGATCCAGCACCTTGGAGTAGACGACGGCGCTGACCTTCAGGCTGACGTTGTCGCGGGTGATGATGTCCTGGCTGGGCACTTCGAGGACGGTGGTGCGCAGGGAGACGATGACGGCCTTCTGGATGGGCCGCCAGATGAAGACTAGGCCGGGGCCCTTGAGGGTGTCACCCACTTTCCCGAGGGTGAAGACCACGGCCCGCTCGTACTGGTTGATGACCTTGAGACAGCTGAGGGACCAGATCACGGCGAAGATGACGAGGGGGCCGAGCAGTCCGAACGAAGCCAGAAGTGTGTCCATGGGAACTCCCTGAGAGGTCCCAATCATGCCAGGATCACGGGCTCGAAAGACAACTCATATCTCGGCTATGGTAGAGTCGTCTTTTTACAGGAGCCACGATGCGCCGCCTCATCCTCCCAATCTGTCTGATCGCCGGAACCTCCCTCATGGCCCAGTCGGTCCGCATAAACGGCGGCCTCCAGGTGGGCCTCGGCCTACCCACCGGTGACTTCGCCGACAAGAAGACCTCGGATGGTGAGTTCCTGGGCGCCAACGACGGGCTCGGCATCCACTTCGGGGGCCACCTCGACTTCAACTTCACCCAGCACCACCAGCTCCGCCTCATCGCCAACATCAACGGGTTCGCCAGCAAGAAGCAGGACATCTACAGCGCCGGCTACTACGATGGCACCCGCCAGAACTCTTTCGGCATCAGCCAGTTCGGGGCCGACTATGTCTACAATGCCGGCACGCCCTCCCGGGGCGGCTACTTTCTGGCGGGTCTGAACCTGAACCAGGTGAAGGCGAAGGCCGAGTTCTCCTACTACGGCGACTCGGAAGTCACCCAGTCGGGCCGTGTCGGCATCCGAGTCGGTGGCGGCTACACCTTCAACCGGCTCTTCAGCCTCGAAGGGCACCTCAACAGCGTCGCCGTGGACAAGTCCGGTCCGGACGGCCTGCCCTACGACGCCATCACTTGGGTCTCGGTGAGCGCCGTCTTCCGCTTCGGCCGCTAGGCTACTTCCGCACGAAGGGATTGGTCTCCGCCTCCACCCCCAGGGAGGTGGCGGGGCCATGCCCCGGAATGACCAGGGTCGCGCCGTCCAGGACGTAGAGCTCCCGCCGGATGCTCTGCTCCAGCAGGTCCCAGCTGCCGCCCCAGAGATCGGTACGACCCACGCCACCCCGGAAGAGCGTGTCGCCCGCCAGGAGCACCTGCCCCTTGGCGAAGGCACCATGGAAGCAGCAGGAGCCGGGTGTGTGCCCCGGAGTGTGCAGGGTCGTCAGATCCAGGTGCTGATCGCCAGCGTCCAGGGCCGTCATCTCGGGCTGGGGGATGGCGGGCATGCCGAACATACCTGTCTGTTGGGGCAGAGCCTCGATGAGGAAGGTGTCATCCCCGTGCAGGTGGGCGGGGCACTGCCAGAGGTCTTGCAGCTCCCGGGTGGCGCCCACGTGGTCGAAGTGGGCATGGGTGTGGAGCAGGGCCGTGACCTTGAAGCCAAGGGTCTCCACCCGCTTGCGGATCTTCGCGCCGTCCCCGCCCGGATCCACCACCACCCCGAGGCCCGTGTCGGGCTCCCAGAGGAGCGCACAGTTGCAGCCCAGGGGGCCCACGGGAAAGGTCTCAAGGTTCAGCATGGTTCCAGTGTGGCAAACCCGGCGGTAGATTGGGGCCATGGAACAAGTCGATCCACCTCGAGTGCCCTGGCTCTCCCCCTGGGACCTGCTCCCCCTGGCGGGCGCCCTGGCCCTGGCCTTCGCCCTTCCTGGGCTCATGCGCGGCCTGCCGGATCCCATTCCCACCCACTTCAATGCCCGCGGCATCGCCAATGGCTGGACCTCCCAGACCAGCTATCCCTGGCTGGCCTTCGGCCTGCCCGCGGCGATCTGGGCCGTGCTCTGGCTTACAGGCCGGGCCTTCGTGGGTTCGGATCAGGATCCGGACGGCCGCAAGAGCGCCGCCATGGCTCCACTCCGGGGCCTGATCCCCCTGGGCCTGCTGGGAATGATGGCAGGCGGCCTCTTCATCCCGCGCCACGGGCAGGGTGTGATCGCCTGGATGATCGGCGGCTTCCTGGCCCTGACCACCCTCGGCATCGTGCTCGTGGCGCGGCAACTGAAGCAGACCCTTCGAGCGGATGACCGCAGCGAGCACTACCGCTGGGGGCTTTTCTACGTGAACGCGGAGGACCCTGCCCTCTGGGTGCCCAAGCGGCTGGGCCTGGGCTGGACGCTCAACTTCGCCCACGGCCTCAGCTGGTTCATCCTGGCACTGCTGCTGCTGCCCGTGGCCCTGGTCATCGGCCTCACGCGGACCCGCTGAGCCGCCCGTGGCCGCCGTGCGCACCAACCTCGAGAAGTCCCCCTTCCTGCAACGGAAACTCGGGGACCTTCCCCAGCGTCCTGGTTGCTACCTCTACCGCGACGAGGGCGGGAACCTGCTCTACGTGGGCAAGGCCAAGGTGCTGCGGAACCGCGTGAAGTCCTACTTCCAGCAGAAGCGGCTGGATGCCAAGACGCGGCGCCTGGTGGCGCGCATCTGGGACATCGAGCTAATTGTCTGCGAGACCGAACTCGAAGCGCTCATCCTCGAGAACAACCTCATCAAGGAGCACTGGCCGCCCTTCAACATCCTGCTGAAGGACGACAAGAGCTACCCCTACGTGAAGCTCACCTGGAAGGAGGCCTTCCCCAAGGTCTTCGTTACCCGCAAGGTGCGCAAGGACGGCAGCCTATACTTCGGCCCTTTCTTCCCCGCCAGCACCGCCTACCGCACCGCGGAGCTGGTGTACCGCTTCTTCCAGATCCGCGACTGCGACATCGACATTGACGGCAAGCGGGGCCGGGCCTGCCTGAAATACCAGCTGCACCGCTGCACCGCCCCCTGCATCGCCGCCGTGGGCCAGGAGGCCTACCGAGAGCAGGCCAAGGAGGCACGGCTCTTCCTGGAAGGCAAGCGCGAGGAGTTGAAGGCCCGCCTGGAGGCCGCCATGTGGAAGGCCGCGGAGGCCGCCGCCTTCGAGCAGGCCGCCCAGCACCGGGATGCCCTCCAGCAGGTGGATGCCTGGTTCACGCGGCAGAAGGCCGCCAGTGCCGACCTGGACGACACCGACGTCTACGGCAGCGCCGTGCTGGATGGCCGCGCCTGCGTCCACCGCCTGATGCTGCGCGAGGGCCGCATGATGGGCCGACAGGAATACGTGCTGGAAGACATCGAGACCTTCGATGGCGCCGTGCTGGCCCAGGTGATCCAACGGGTCTACAGCGCGGACCCCGTGCCTGCGAAGCTCCTCGTGGAGGTGGAGCCCGAGGAAGGCGACCTGCTCCGCGAGTGGCTGTCGGGCCTGCGCGGCACCAAGGCCCGCATCCATGTCCCCCAGAAGGGCGAGAAGGTGGACCTGCTGGCCATGGCCCAGGAGAACGCCCGGCTGGCCCTTGAGCGGAAGTTCGAACCGGCGCGCCTCAACGAAGCCGTGCTGGAGGGCCTCCAGGCCTTCCTGGGCCTCAGCCACCTGCCCCGGCGACTGGAGTGCTTCGACATCAGCCACGGCCAGGGCCGCGAGGTGGTGGCCAGCTGCGTGGTGTTCACCGATGGCGTTCCCGACAAGGCCCGCTACCGCCGCTTCAAGATGACCAACGAGCAGAACGACGACTTCGCCAACATGCAGGAGGCGGTCAAGCGCCGGTACCGGCGCATGAAGGACGAGGGCCTGGAGTTTCCCAACCTGGTGATCATCGACGGTGGCCTGGGCCAGTTGCACGCGGCGGAAGCCGCGCTGAAGGAGCTTGGGCTGGAGCAGCTGGAGCTGGCCAGCCTCGCCAAGAAAGAGGAGCTGGTCTTCCGGCCGGGCTCCAGCGAGCCGCTCAAGATCCCGAAATCCTCGCCCGTGCTGCAGCTCCTGCAGCGCATCCGCGATGAAGCGCACCGCTTCGCCATCACGTACCACCGGGCCCTGCGGGCGAAGCGCACCCTGCAGACCGAGCTCACGCTGATTCCCGGCATCGGTCCGGTCACTGCCAGGAAACTGCTGCAGACCTTCGGCAGCGCCACCAAGGTGCGGGAGGCCGATCCGGCCGAACTGGCAGGGGCCATTGGAGCCGCGGCCGCCAGGAAGGTGCTGGCCTGGCGCGCCACTCCAGCTACCGAGTCCAGGTGATCAGCGGCCGCCTTCGATCTGGTTCAGCTCGGCCCGGGCGGCATCGCTGCCCATCTCTGCCGCCTTCCGGTACCAGTAGAGCCCCTGCTCGCGGTCCTTGGGAACATTGAGTCCCTGCAGATACAGGGCGCCAAGCATGCGCATGGCGTGAGTGTCCCCGCCCTTGGCCCGGTCAAGGTAGGCCTGGACATCCGGCGGCAGGGACCTGGCCGAGCTCGCCGTTCCAGGGTTGGCAGCGGCCGGGCCGGCCAGCGGGCTCGCTGGCGGGGTGATGGGCCCCCGGGCGAACACTAGGTAGGCCGCCGCCCCCAGCACCACCAGAGCGCCGATGCCGACGGGCCACCTCCAGGCGATGGACCTCGGAGTCAGGGGCGGGAGCGGGAGGTTCTGCGTCTGCCCCTCCGCTTCGGCAGGCTGATCCACCCGCTGCACTCGGATGGGCGGTTCGTCCATTCTGGGTCGCATCATCTTCAGTGTCTGATCAGAGGCTGCCACTGACGTCCCCGGCCGCAGCTTCGGGGTGGCTTCAATCCCAAGGTCCTTAGAGAGGTTGAGCCGCTGGGTGGCATAGGGATCGGCCGGCGCCCCCGCGGACAGCCTCACCGTGTCGTCTGGCGAAGGCACAGGGGCGGTGAGATCGGACTCGGGGTCGGGCATGGGCCTTCCTAGGGAGGATGCATCCAGCATACCTGGATGGCTCAGCCCTCCAGCTGCTTCGCCCAACGGTCGTATCCGGGCACGAGGGCCAGGAACAGCACCGGAGTCATTAGGATGAAGCCCCAGACATGGCGGGTGGCGTGGGCGCCCACCAGGATCCAGTCGACCAGCCCGCAGAGGGTGCTGACCTCGAGGGCCGCCCCATAGAGCAGGCCTTCCCGGATCACAGTGGCGGGGCGTTCTCCATCTGGAATCTTGCGGAACCCGCTCAGAACCTTCCCGCTGCGCCACCAGACCCAGGCGGCCGACAGGAACACGAGGCCCGTGAGAAGGTAGCCCACCTGCTGGTGGATCCCCTCGGGGGACTCCCGGCCCGGGGGCACAGTCCCGGAGAGGATGAGCGCTGCGACCAGGGCCGGCGTGCCAAAGCAGAGGGCCAGGCCCAGCAGACGACCCAGGCGATGGGCCGTGCGGAGGGCTTCGATCCCGCCGGTCACGCGGCCTCGGCGGCCTTGACCCGGATCTCGCCGAAGGTCTCGCCCTGGAACAAGGCGATGCGGCCCGTGCGAACCAGTTCCAGGAGAGCCAGGAAGGTGAGCACCAGCTCGTCGCGGGAGCGCGCCTGGCCCAGCAGGCCTTGGAAGGGCTTCCAGAGGCCATCCTGCAGGTCTCGCATCACCTCCATCACCCGCTGTTCGAGGGACTTGGGCTGAGTGCGGACCTCCACAGGCGGCGGCGGCATGAGCCGCTTCAGGGCCTCGCGGTAGGCCCCCAGCAGGTCGAAGAGGGTGGCGCGGATGGGCTCCTCCTCCACACGCTTGTGGTCGTCCAGGTCAAGCCCGGGTGCGAAGGCGATCTTCTGCCAGACGGACTCGCGGTCCGAAAGCGCCGCGGCGGCGACCTTCACCTGCTGGTAGTCCAGCAGCCGCTGCACCAGGGCCTCACGGGGATCGTCCTCGCCGCAGGCCTCCGGCGGACGGGGCAGCATGAGCCGCGACTTGATCTGGAGCAGCTGCGCGGCCATGGCCACGAACTCCGCTGCGATCTCCAGGTTCAGCTCCTCCATGAGCCGAAGGTAGTCCATGTACTGCTGCGTGACCTCCGCCATGGGCAGGTTCAGGAGGTCCAGCTTCTGCTCCTGGATGAGGTGCATCAGCAGGTCCAAGGGGCCTTCGAAGGCGGTGAGGTGGAGCGCCAAGCCCCGGAACTTCGTTTCGAAGCCCTTGGGGGACTCGAAGGTCCTGGGGGCCTCGGGTGGTGGCACAACTTCAGCCACCGGTTCTGGGAGTTCCTGGGGGGTGTCGGACATTCCTCCATTCTAGCCGGGCCCATGGGTCAGGCACCGCCACCGAAAACGCCATTCAAACCACCGATGAACGCCGATACCTGCATGAAAAGAACCCATTCATCTTTATCTGTGTTTATCTGTGTTTATCAGTGGTTAATTATTTTTTTCTTTACCTTTAATGGCGATCAAGACACTCGTTCATCGCTGAGTCAATCCATTGTTCGATGGCAATGATAGGACGGAGGGTGACAATGGAAAGCCATGGCCCGCCCTCCTGTCCTCCCCGGCCCCCGACCCGACTGGCTGAAGATCCGCATCCCGGCCCCGGAGGTGGTGGCCGAGGTCGAGGGGCTCATCCGCGAGAAGCGCCTCGTGACGGTCTGCGAGGAGGCTCGCTGCCCAAACCTGCATGAGTGCTGGGGCATCCACCGCACGGCCACTTTCATGCTCATGGGCGACATCTGCACGCGGCACTGCGGGTTCTGCAACGTGGGAAAGGGGCGGCCAGGTGACTTGGATCCCCAGGAGCCCCAGCGGGTGGCGGAGGCCGTGGCGCGCCTGGGCCTGCGCTTCGCCGTGGTCACCTCGGTGAACCGGGACGATCTGCCGGACGGTGGCTCGGCCCACTTCGCGCAGACCATCCAGTGGATCCGCAGCCTCTCCCCCCACAGCGGCATTGAAGTGCTCATCCCCGATTTCCGTGGCAGCGAACTGGCCCTGCGGACCGTGCTGGAAGCCCGGCCGGACGTGCTCAACCACAACGTGGAGACCGTGCCCCATCTCTACAAGCGGGTGCGACCGGACGCCGACTACCAACAGAGCCTGGAGCTGCTGCGCAGGGCGGCGGCCTGGCGGGACGTCCATTCGCCAGCCATGCGGGTCAAGAGCGGCATCATGGTGGGCCTGGGGGAGACGGCCGAGCAGGTGCTGGAGCTGATGGCCGACTGGCGGGAAAGCCACGTGGACGTGGCCACAATCGGCCAGTATCTCCCACCCTCCGAGCAACACCTCCCCCTGCACCGGTTCGTGGAACCCGCCGAATTCGACCTGTATCGGCGCCAGGGCCTGGAGATGGGCTTCCAGCGCGTGGAATCCGCGCCCCTGGTGCGCTCCAGCTACCACGCCGGAGACAGCTACGGGGACCCGAAGGCCCCCGCAGCAGAGTGACCCGATCGTTCTAGGCCTTGGCGTGCTCGTCGGCGCCGAGGAACTGCTGTTCAAAGACCGTCCAGTCCAGCGGACCGGCGCCTTGAGGGCCGTTCGCTGTGCGGAGGCGGGTGATCTCTTCCTGGTACCAGTCGATGACGGGCTTGCCGATCTTGAGGCCCGACAGCTCCGAGGCGAGGTCGCTGGGCGTCAAGAGGCAGACCCAGCCGCGGTCATAGGGGCTGCGGATGAGCTCGCCGGGATCGGTCTTGAGACCGGCGTTGTCATGTTCGATGCGACCCGACAGCGGCGAAGCCACATGAACCGTGCCGGTCGCCCCCTTCAGGGTGAACAGCGTGTCGCCCGCCTTCACTGTCTTGCCACGCTCGGGCAGCTCGATCGCCTTCACGGAGCCCAGCGCCTTGCGGATGAAGTCATCGATGCCGATGCGGACTTGTCCTTCGGGCTCAATGCGGACCCAGGCATGGCCCGGGGAAAGGAAGGCGCCTCCCGGAACGCAGAATTCGGTTGCGGGCACCACTTCGGCCATCTCGGGCGAGACCATCCTGACATTCGGGCGGCGGGCCGCCTCAAGCCGAGCTTCGCGCTTGATCAGGAGCTTCTTCGCGAAGTCGCCGAGCTCATCGGCCGTGAAGGGCTTCTGCACGTACTCGCAGGCACCGTGCTGCAGGGTCTGGACCGCGGTCTCGATGCTTCCGTAGCCGGTGATGACGACCACGTCCACGTCGGGACGTAGGTGCTTCACCGCCTTCACCACCTCGACGCCGTCCATGTCCGGCATCTTCAGGTCGGTGAAGACGAAATCGTAGTCGTTGCGCTGCACCAGGCCCAGGGCCTCCGGTCCGTGCTCCACGGTGTCCACGCTGAAGCCCTCGAGGACGAGGATGCGGCGGAAGGAATCCAGCACCACGGCCTCGTCGTCCACAGCGAGGATGCGGGCCCTGGGATTGGGGACCGCGACCCGCTTGAGGCTCTTGGCCTCGTGGGTGAAGTCCAGGCGGATGGCGGTGTTGAGGACGGCTTCGCGCGCCTCGCGTTCCCGGTTCTCGCGCATCCGGCGCAGCGACGTGCGCACCACGAAATCGATGCCCACGAAGGCCACGAACATGAGAAGGATCAATACAGCGGTCATGGCGACCTCCTAGGTGAGGGTGGGAATGTTCGGTGTTCCGCCGTCGGCCCCGATGGCCGTCGGCAGGCGCAGGGTGAAGCAGGTGCCCTGGCCGGGCTGACTCTGGACTTCCAGCGAGCCACCGTGGGCCTCCACGATGCCCCAGCTGACGGCAAGCCCCAGCCCCGTGCCGTGGTTGCCCTTGGTTGTGAAGAAGGGCTCGAAAATCCTGGGGAGATCTTCGGCGGAGATCCCCCTTCCGCTGTCTTCCAGCAGGAACTCGATGGCGCTGGTACCCACCGGGCGGGTGATGGCCCGGATCTGGCCACCCCCGGACCCGATGGCGTCCGCCGCATTTAGCAGCAGGTTCACGATCACCTGCTGGATCTGGTTCGGGTCTGCCTGGACCTGGGGCAGATCCGCCGCGAGATCCAGGGACAGGTTCACCTGATTCAGGCTCAGCTGCGTCATAACCACTGACACCGAACGCCGTGCCACTTCGTTGAGGTCCATGGGCTTCCGCGCCGGGGCCGCGGGCCGGGCGAAGTCTAGCAGCTCGCGGATGATGCCGCGGCAGCGGACTGTTTCCCGCACGATCACGTCCAGGTCCTCGCAGGCCGGTACGTCATGCTCCATGCGCTTGCGCAACAGGGAGGCGTAGCTCAGCACGCCGGTCAGCGGATTGTTGATCTCATGGGCCACGCCGGCGGCCAACCGGCCGACGGAGGCGAGCTTGTCGGCCTGGGTCAGCTGGCGCTGGGTATCCGCCAGCGTCCGGGTCATTTCGTTGAAGGCCTTGGCGAGTGCTCCCAGTTCGTGCCGTCCGCTGACAGGGATGGTGACGCCCAGATCACCCTCCATGACGCGGCGGGTGCCCTCGACCAGGGCCGCCACAGGACGGACCACCAGCCTTCGATTGAGCCACCACAACATGAGGCTGCCGGCCAGGATGGCCAGGATGGCCGATGCTGTGATGACCAGGCGGCTGTGGGCGATCTCCTGATCCACCTCCGCCAGGGAGACATTCACGTCCAGCACGCCGAGGAGACTCTGCTTGGCGTTGTGGGCATGGCAGGCCGCCGTGGAACAGGACGGCTCGTTGGGGATGGGATTGATGACGCCCAGCACGCGGGTCCCGTCCGCAGCGCGGAAGGTCCTGGCCCGGGCCTGGATGTCCAGCCGCTCTAGGGGGCGCCCCTCGGCATGGCAGGCGTAGCAGGCTTCGCCCTTGGGGTCGAGGCTGGTGCCGATCTCCTCGCTGGCCGAGGAGAACATGATCCGCCCCTCCTTGTTGAAGACGCGGACCTTGCGGATGCCCTCGTCATGGAGGCCGCCCACGCCCCGGATCTGCCGATGCAGGTTCTCCCGGCGGTTCTCCAACATGTCGAAGTGGGTGGCGCTCTTGATCGTCTCGCTCAGCTGGTCGGCGCTTCGGGTCCGCTCGGCAAGCAGCTGGGCCGTATGGGATCGCAGGATGGCCACCGACATGCCGCCGATCACCAGCGCCGTCGCCAGGCCGGCGCCGAGGATCAGACGGGTGCCGATGCGGGTACGCATGGCTCAGGCTCCTTCTTCCGACTCCGAGCCGCGGGTGACCGGCCCACCCGGGAAGATCGGGAACATGCGCACGGCGAAGGCGAAGACCGCCATGCCAGTCGCCACAAGGCCCACGGATACGATGATCTCCATGCCAGAGGGGAGGTAACGGGTGCCGGAGGCCGCTTCCATCCCCGTGATGCTCACGTTGAGACGGTTCATCACGAACCCCAGCACCGCCAAGAAGGCGCTGCCCACCAGCCAATCCGGATGGGTCCGCAGGCGCTTGAAGGACATCAGCACCACCGGCAGGATGACTCCCAGGGTGAACTCCAGCAGGAACATCTGCCCCTCATATCCGAAGTCCAAGATGCTCCCGAAAGCGTGGTTGCGACGGATAGCCTGCAGACGCATAAGTCCGTAGATGCCCAGAGCCACGACCATGCCCCGGGCCAGAGGCTCGAGCAGGTCCATCTCCAGGTGGCGGCGGAAGGCCCGGCCGCTCAGGTAGGACTCCAGGATCACCATGCCAATGCCGGCCCCGATGGCGGAGATGTAGAAATGGAGAGGCAGCATGGGGGAGTACCAGAGCGGGTGGAGCTTGCTTGGCACGATGAGGTAGAGGGATCCCAGCGAGGACTGGTGCAGGGTCGAGAGGATCACGCCGAGGATGACCAGGGGCGTGATGAGCCGGTGGATGATCCGCGCCGGGGCATGGAAGCCGAACTTCTCGAACACTACCGGGGAGAACTCCACGGCCAGCACGGTGGTGTAGAGCATCACGCACCAGGCCACTTCGAACATGACGGAGTGGGGGTTCCAGTAGACGATGGCGTGCCAGATGCGCCAGGGTTGCCCCAGGTCCAGCAGCAGGGCCACGATCACGAAGGCGTACCCCAGGAAGCCGGTGAGGATCGTGGGTCGGACGATGGGCTCGAACTTCTTCAGGTTGAAGAGGTGGACCACGGCCGTCAGGGTGAAGGCGCCGGCGGCCAGGCCCACGCCGCAGAGCAGGTCGAAGCCGATCCAGAGGCCCCAGGGGAACTGGTCGCTCAGGTTCGTGACGGCGCCCAGGCCCTTGGTGAAGCGGATGACCGTGACGGTGCAGAAGGCCAGGAAGAGGACAACGGCGACCGCGGTCCAGAACCCGGGTCGGAAGCGGCGAGGCGCCAGTGCAGCGACAGTGTTCATGACTGGCCCTCCCGATCGTTTCCGTGGTTCTCAACTTTGGCCACATCGTCGCGGCGGGCCGTAATCCAGTGCACGCCGTAGAGGAAGACACCCCACACCCCGATGAAGTCCGGGATGTTGGAGAGCACCTGCCAGGTGCGCATGGCCGGGGGCTCCGCAGGCAGGTTCGACTTCAGGCCCAACTTGTCGAAGGGCACATTCGAAATCATCATCACCGAGGTGCCACCTGCTTCCGTGAGGCCGTAGATCTGGTTCACGTATTCTCCGGGCTTCTGGCGGAGCCGGGTCCGGGCCTCCCACACCAGGTCCTCCTTCTTGCCGAAGATGGTGGCCTCGGCCGGGCAGGCTTCCGCGCAGGCGGTGGGCTTGCCCTCCTTGATCCGGCCCGCGCATAGGATGCACTTGCCGATGACGGGAACCGGCCGATCCCACTGGTACTTCGGCACCTCGAAGGGACAGGCCATCATGCAATAGCGGCAGCCCATGCAGCGCTCTGCATCGTAGACCACGGGGCCATCCGCAGTCTTCGTCAGGGCGGCGACGGGGCAGACCGAGGCGCAGGTCGGCACTTCGCAGTGCATGCACATGCGCCGGACGTTGAGCCCCTCCCGCGCCTGGAGGGTCGTCCAGGTATACGCCGTCAACACCTCCTCCACCTTGCCTGGCAGCTTGTTCTGCTCCTTGCATGCGGAGCTACAGGCGCCGCAACCGATACAGCGTGTGGCATCAATGAGAAGGCCCATGCCCATGGGTGCTCCTGCCTTGTCAATCGACCCCAGGAATCATTCCTGGGGGAGTCGGATGGAAGCATGCACCCTGATTTTTCTATAGTCAACCCATGGGTAGTAATTAAAAACGACTTCATTGTCATTAGTAAGATTCACGCCCTGGCGATTCGACAGATAGTGGATTTACGGGTGCATTGAATTCTGAAGGGATACCAGCCTCGGGGGTCCCCTTGGTTGCTCGAATATGTGCGCACGGGGGGGTTTGAGATCAGCCGATTCTGAACTCACGGGACGTCTTCATCCCCTGTGGGTCATGGCCGGGCGGATGCACAACCTGCCCTCGAAAAAAATTTGCTCACCGCACCACCAGGGAATTTTTCACCCTGACATCCCTCGGCTTGAATAGAAAAGGCCCCGCGGATGCGGGGCCTTTTGCGTGCTCGAGTGCTGCTGGTTAGTACATGTCTTCCATGCCGCCCATGCCACCAGGGCCGCCGGCAGGCGCGGACTTGGGCTCCGGGAGCTCCGTGATGATGGCCTCGGTGGTCAGCATCATCGAGGCGACGGAAGCGGCGTTCCGCAGGGCAGACTTGACCACCTTGGCGGGATCCACCACACCGAAGGCCACCATGTCGCCATAGGCGTCAGTGGCCGCGTTGTAGCCGAAGTTGCCCTTGCCTTCGCGGACCGTGTTCACGACGACAGAACCTTCCACGCCGGCATTGGTGGCGATCTGGCGGAGGGGCTCCTGCAGGGACTTGCGGATGATGTCCACACCAGTGGCCTGATCGCCGGTGAGCTTCAACTCGGCGAGCTGGGTCAGGCTACGGAGCAGCGCGACGCCGCCGCCAGCCACGATGCCATCCTCGACGGCGGCCTTGGTGGCGTGCATGGCGTCTTCGACACGGGCCTTCTTCTCCTTCATCTCGGTCTCGGAAGCCGCGCCCACCTTGATGACGGCGACGCCACCCACGAGCTTGGCCAGACGCTCCTGGAGCTTCTCCTTGTCGTAGTCGCTGGTGGAGGTCTCGACCTGGGCGCGGATCTGCTTGACGCGGCCCTGGATCGCCTCGGTGCTGCCGGCGCCCTCGACGATGGTGGTGTTCTCCTTGTCGATGACGATCTTCTTGGCGCTGCCGAGGTCAGCCAGGGTGAGGTTCTCGAGCTTGAGGCCCAGGTCCTCGCTGATGGCCTTGCCGCCGGTGAGGGTGGCGATGTCCTCGAGCATGGCCTTGCGGCGATCGCCGAAGCCGGGAGCCTTCACGGCGGCCACGTTCAGGGTGCCGCGGATCTTGTTCACCACCAGGGTGGCCAGCGCTTCGCCGTCCACATCCTCGGCGATGATCAGCAGGGGGCGGCGGCTGTTGACGACCTGCTCGAGCAGGGGCAGGAGGTCGCGCATGTTGGAGACCTTCTTCTCGTAGGCGAGAATGTAGGGGTTCTCCAGCTCGACCTTCATCTGGTCGGGGTTGGTCACGAAGTAGGGGCTGAGGTAACCGCGGTCGAACTGCATGCCCTCGACCACGTTCAGCTCGGTCTCGCGGCCCTTGGCCTCTTCCACGGTGATGACACCGTCCTTGCCGACCTTGCCCATGGCTTCGGCGATGATGCGGCCGATCTCTTCGTCGCCATTGGCGGAGATGGTGCCGACCTGGGCGATCGCGTTGCCCTCCACGGGCTTCTTGATCTCGTCGATGGCCTTCACGACACACTCGACCGCAAGGTCGATGCCCTTCTTGATCTCCATGGTGTTGGCGCCGCTCACGACAGCCTTGATGCCTTCCTTGTAGATGGCGCGGGCCAGCACCGTCGCGGTGGTGGTGCCGTCGCCGGCGATGTCGGAGGTCTTGGAGGCAACCTCACGCACCAGCTGGGCGCCCATGTTCTCGTGCTTGTCCTTGAGCTCGATCTCCTTGGCGACGGTGACGCCGTCCTTGGTCATGAGCGGAGAGCCGAACTTCTTCTCGATGAGGACGTTGCGGCCCTTAGGGCCGAGGGTGACCTGCACCGCGTCGGCGAGCTTGTTCACACCGCGCAGAATGGCCTGGCGGGCGTCTTCGGCATAGATGATGGACTTGGCCATGTGTGTCTCCTTGGTCTCAGTTGGGGTCGTTAGCTGACGATCGCGAGGATTTCGTCTTCGCGCACGATCACGTGGTCGATGCCGTCAATCTTCACTTCCGTGCCGCTGTATTTGCCGATCAGGACCTTCTGACCAGCCTTTACGGACATGGGATTGCGGGTGCCGTTCTCGTTGATCTTGCCTTCGCCGACGGCCACCACCTCGGCCTCCATGGGCTTTTCCTTGGCGGTGTCGGGGATGATGATGCCGCCCTTGACGGTTTCGGCGGCGTCGACGCGCTTCAGCACGACGCGATCGGACAGGGGCTGGATGGCCATGAGACCTCCTTGAGAAGGATTGAAGGTGGGAACGAACAAAGCTGTTAGCACTCACCAACAGCGAGTGCCAAGTCTCGCACTGCAGTGTGGGGCGAGTCAAGCCCAATTGACTCATCCGACGTAAAATATTAGTGAATTATAGAAGATTTTCTTCGCCTACAGTTGCTGACGGAAAGCCCCTGCGGAGGCTTCTGAGGGGTGTAGCCTCAATTCATGGAACAACTCACCACCCTGCGCGACCTGCAAGCCACTCTGGACTACCTGGCCACCATCCAGCGGGAACTGTCAGCCCTCCCCCCGGACCTGGCAGCCCTTGATGCGAAGGTCAAGGCCACCGAGAAGCAGATTGCCGAAAAGACCAAGGCCCTGGACACCGCCAGGGCCCAGATCGCAGTGAAGTCGAAGGAATTCATCCAGGCCCAGAAGGATGAGGATCGCGCCCGGGCCGCCGTGAAGTCCACGAGCCAAAAGCTCCAATACACCGCCGCCATTCGCGAATTGGACGAGAAGGAGCGCCTCAAGGCCGCCGTCTCCAAGCCCCTCAAGTCCCTCGAGAGCACCGTTCAGACCCTGGAGCAGGCTCTCGGCACCCTGGAAACGGACCGCGCCGCCGCCCAGGCACAGTTCGACGAATTGCATGCGGTCTTCCTGGACGAGCACGCCAACCAGGTGGCTGGCCGGAAGCAGCTCCTGGCCAAGAAGGCCAAGCTGGAGGGCAAGCTGACCGCGCCCGAAGTGGCCCGCTTCCACCGGCTCGCCGGCGCCCGGCAGGGCCGCGCGGTGGTGGTGGTGGAGAACGGTGCCTGTTCAGGCTGCAACGTGAAGCTCCGCGGGCCGATGCTCTTCCAGTTGAAGGAGGGCAAGACCATCATCACCTGCGAATCCTGCCAGCGGACCCTCTTCCTGCCGTGAGCCTGCTCCAGCGCATCGAGGGCCTGCAGGCCCGGATCCAGCGCGCCTGCGAAGCTTCCGGCCGGGATCCCGCCACCCTCGAGCTGCTACCGGTCTCGAAGAAGCAGCCCGTCGCTCTTCTTCGAGAAGCCGCCGCCCTGGGCTTCACCCGCTTCGGCGAGAATTACGTGCAGGAAGGCGCCGACAAGGCCGCGACCCTGCCTGAGCTGGCCTTCGTGCTGCTGGGGCCCCTCCAGCGCAACAAGGCCAAGGCCGCCCTGCAGCACTTCGCCGAGCTCCAGAGCCTCGACCGCCCCGAGCTGGTCGAGCGCCTGCGTCGCCTGGCCGAAGAACTCGGCGTGGTGCGGCCCGTCTGGATCCAGGTGGATCTCTGGGACGAGGCCACCAAGCTGGGCGGCTGCACCGGGACGGGCCTTCCAGCGCTGATCGAAGCCCTGGGGGACGACGCGCGGCTGCCCCTGCGCGGCCTCATGGCCATCCCCCCACCCGACGATGAAGGCGCCTTCCTCCAGATGGCCGCCCTGCGCGACCGACTGCAGCAGGACCTAGGCCAGCCCTTGTTGCTGAGCATGGGCATGAGCGACGACCTGGAAGCAGCCATCGCCGCGGGTTCGGATCAGGTTCGCATCGGTACGGCCTTCTTCGGGGAGCGGTCGCGCTGACCTGGAACATCCGACGCAAGGAGGCGAAGACCGCAAGGCAATGGAGGGTCTTGCTTTGCGCCTTTGCGCCTTTGCGTTGATCATTTCCTTTCACCCCTGGAGTCTTCATGACCACCCTACAGACCGCCACCGCCACCCTGCCGATCTCCGCGGATGCCCTCTACGCCTTTCTTTCCGACCTATCCAAACACCGCGCCTTCCTCGAACCCGCCGCCATGAACTTCCAGGGCACGGCCGACGCGCACAGCTACGTCATCGAGGTGATGGGCATGAAGATGCCCCAGGAGCTGATCGCCAAGACCCGCACCCCCGGCCAGCTGGTGAGCCTGGTGCCCGGCACAAAGAAGCTGTTCGACCACGAGCTGCGCTTCGAGATCGCCTCAGCGGGTGAAGGCAGCACCCTGCGCCTGGTGGACGAAGCCGACATTCCCACGATGATGGCCATGATGGGCGCCGAGAAGCTGCTCCAGGGCCAGCTGGACTCGGCCCTGGCGAGGATCCAGGAACTGGCGGCGAACGGCAACCTCAGCTAGCCACGGTCCAGAATTGTTACTCGCTTCGGCAAGTTCAGGGTTGCCACGGAAAGCATTCCCCTGCTCAAAACGGGGTGAAAGGATTCTTTTCCTCGAGGCATGACCATGTATCGGGCCCCTTTCCTGCCCGGCACCCACCCCGGAGGTTCCATGCGCCCCACCCTGCTCCTCGCCGCCCTGCCTGCGCTGCTCGTCGCCCAGGAGACGCCCACCATGCTGAAGGACCAGAAAGGCCTGGCGGTGACGATCTACAACGACAACCTGGCCCTGGTGAAGGACACCCGCGAGGTGCGGCTGCCCAGGGGCGAGGCGCGGCTGGCCTTCCAGGAAGTGTCGGCGCAGATCCGACCCGAGACGGCCCTGCTGCGCAATCTCACCCACGCGAAGGACTTCTGGGTGGCGGAGCAGAACTTCGACTTCGACCTGCTCACGCCCCAGAAGCTGCTGGAGAAATATGTGGGAGAAAAGGTCACCGTGGTGCGCGGCGTACCCAACGCCGACGGCGCGGGCTCAAGGGAGGTCCGCGAGGAGGCCACGGTGTTGGCCACCAACAACGGCACGGTGCTGCAGTTCGCCGACCGCATCGAGACCAGCATCCCCGGCCGCATCGTGTATCCCAGGGTGCCCGGCAACCTGCGGGCCCGGCCCACGCTGGTCATCAGCCTGAACAGCGGCGTGGACAAGGCCCAGCAGCTGGAGTTGAGCTACCTCACGGGTGGCCTCTCCTGGCGCGCCGACTACGTGGCCAACCTGTCATCGGACGAGAAGACCCTCGACCTCAGCGGCTGGGTGACCCTCACCAACCAGAGCGGCGCCACCTATCCCAACGCCACCCTGCAGCTGGTGGCGGGGGATGTGAACCGGGCCCGGGAGCCTCGCAGGGACATGGTTGCCGGTGCCGTCATGTCGGAAATGCGGATGAAGGCCGCAGCTCCGAAAATGGCCGAGGAGAGCCTCTTTGAATACCACCTCTACACCCTGGACCGCCCCACCACCCTTGCCGTGAACCAGACCAAGCAGGTGGCCCTGCTCAGCGCCAGCGGCGTGCCGGTGCGCAAGGAATACCTGCTGCAGGGACAGAACCACTACTACTCCGGCAGCTATGGCGACTTGGGCGAGAAGCAGAAGGTGGGCGTGTTCGTGGAGTTCGACAACAAGGAGTCCAGCCGCCTGGGCATGCCCCTGCCCAAGGGCATCATCCGCGTCTACAAGCGCGACAGCGAGGGCCGCGCCCAGTTCGTGGGCGAGGACCACGTGGACCACACCCCCAAGAATGAGCTGGTGCGCCTGAAGCTGGGCGATGCCTTCGATCTCACCGCCAAGCGGAAGCAGACCGACTTCAAGAGCCTGGGCCGCCAGGGGAAGTTCGGCTACGTGTACGAGTCGGCCTTCGAGGTGGAGCTGAAGAACGCCAAGAAGGAGTCCGTCACCGTGACCCTTCTGGAACCCATGCCCGGCGACTGGGAAGTGCTGCAGAGCAGCCAGCCCGCCATCAAGGAGGCCTCGGGCACGGCCCGCTTCAAGGTCACGGTGCCCGCCGAGGGCAGCGCCACGCTGACGTACCGGGTAAGGGTGAAGTGGTAGGAACCACACCCGGCCAGCCTGGAGCCGCGGCACCTGCGCCATACTGAACCCCCATGCCCCTGCCCGCCCGCTTCCTCGCCCGTCTGCGACGCCTGCCGCTGCGCTTGCGTGGGCGTCTGGGCGGAGGCACGGAAGGCCAGCACCCTTCCAAGTTCAAGGGCGCGGGGCTCACCTTCGTGGAGAACCGACCCTACGTGCCAGGGGATGATCCCCGCTTCATCAACTGGCCCCTGACGGCGCGCACAGGCGAGCCCATCATGAAGCGCTTCGAGAGCAGCCGTGACCTGGTGCTGTGGCTGGTGGTGGATCCCTCCCCCTCCATGTTCCTGGGCGATCCGGTCTCACCCCTGCGCTGGGCCCTGGAGCTCTGCGGCGCCGCCTTTGCCACCCTGCAGGCCACGGGGGATCGCCTGGGCCTCATTGTGCCCGGCGACAGCCGCACGCCGGCCCTGCGCATCGCCCCCAAGCGCGGCCGCATCCACGGGCTGCGCATCCTAGAGACCCTGGCCGAGCGGGGGCCCTCCCTTCCCACCGAGGCCTCCTGGCGCGAGGCCCTGGGCCACTGGGGGGAACACGGCAAGGGGCACCGACTCTGGCTCTTCAGCAACGGCTCGGGACTTCAGGGCGTGGCGCCCCTGCTGAAGCCCCTGGCCACCCGCCATCGCCTGGTGTGGTTCCAGCCCGAGGACCGCGCGAACCGGAAGGGCATGACCTGGCCTGATCCCGGCTTCAGCCCGGCCATCGAGCGGCAGCGCTGGGACCTGCTGGACGACCCCGTGGTGAAGCTGAACAGCTGGCTGCGGGCGGGGGGCGCGTGAGGCCCACCAGAGGCGGTCGCCTGGTGCTGGCCTCTGGGCTCGCAGCCTTGCCGGCCCTTGCCGCCCCCGAATGGAAGGCCCCACCCCAATCGAAGCTGGGCGAACTGCAGGTGCTGGAGCTGCGTGAAACCGATGAGGCATCTCCCGCCCCACCGCGTCCCACGGTGGAGGACCGCCTGGGCCCGTTGTACCTGCGTGCCCTGGAACCACTGCCGGACGGTCGCGGCTGGCGCTTCCAGGTGCAGGCGCTGGAGCCGGGCCTGGCGGTGGTCCCCGCCCTGGACCTGGGCAACGGTCAGCGCAGCCCGGAGCTGCGCCTGTGGGTGCCCCGCAGCATCCCCTACGGCAGCCCCTGGGTGGGCTTCGGAGGGGGTAACGACGACCGCCTGCCGGCCATCCCCTTTCCCTGGGCCTGGGCCAGCCTGTTGCTGGTGCCCCCCGCGGCCCTCGTGGGTTGGGGCGTCCGTCGCTGGCGGCGGGGCTCCGCCCAGCGCCGGCTGTCCCATGCGGTCCATGCCTTCCAGCGGCACTGGCCTCCGACCGACCGCGAGCGGACCACGCTGGATGCCGCCCACGGCCTGGGCCGTGACCTGCTGGCCGCGCGCTTCGGCGAGGCGGCAAGGGCCTGGGGCACGACGGACTTCCAGGACCGGGCGCTGGGCCCGTGGGTGCTCTGGCTCCGCAGCCTGGATGCGGCCCGCTTCGGGCGATCCGACCCGCCCTTCCCCTCGACTGAACAGCTCGTGGCCGTCATCCATGCCGCCAAGGCACAGGACGAGGTCCGGCCGTGATCGCCCTCCGCCATCCCTTGCTGATGCTGCTGGCGGTGCCGCTGGTAGTCTGGGCCTGGCGGGTCGTCTACCGCTGGGGCATCCCCTCCTCCCGCCCCTCCAGCCGACTGGCCCGCCTCACCTCCCACTGGATCCCCATCCTGCTGGCCCTGGCCCTGAGCCTTGCCGCCGCCGGTCCCGAGTGGCGCACACCACTACGGGGTGCGGCCCCGGTGGTGGACCTGGCCGTAGTGCTGGACGGCAGCAGCAGCATGCGGATCCTGGACCGGCCCGACGAGGACCGCTGGCACGCCGCCCGGCGTACCCTCGCCCAGTTCGTGCTGCGGCGCCCGGACGACCGCTTCGCCCTCATTCTCTTCAGCGCCCATCCCGTGACGCTGAGCCCCCTCACCGCCGACCACCTGCGGCTGCTACGCATGCTGGCACGCCTGGACATCGACAGCCGGGATGACGGCACGGCCATCGGCTCGGCCCTCATGACCGCCGTGCGGCGGCTGGAGGACAGCCCGGCCCGCAGCCGTGTCATCCTGCTGATCACGGACGGGGTTCAGAACCGTGGCCGGGTGACGCCCCTGGAGGCCGCGGAGGAGGCCCGCCGCAACGGCATCCGCATCCACGCCGTGGCGCTGGGCAGCAATGGCGAGAGCCTGGTTCCCCTGGAGGGCGGCGGCTTCGCCCGCCTCCGGGTGGAGGTGGACCACGCCACCCTGCAGCAGGTCGCCCACCTCACGGGCGGCGAGTCCTTCAGTGCCGAAGACCCGGTCGGCCTCGAGAACAGCCTCGCCTCCGTGGACCGCCTGGAGAAGACGCTGCTGCCCGTGGACCCACCCACGGAGGGCCGGCCAATGACTCTGTGGTTCCTGCTGGCGGCCGCCCTGCTGGCCCTTCCCCTTGCCGTGGACCTGGCCTTCAAGCGGGGCAGACCCCGGCCCGCCTGGGTGGAGGGGCCATGACCCTGCCCTTCTCCCACCCCTGGGTGCTGGCCCCGACTGGCGGCACCGTCCTGCTCTTGCTAGTCCTGGCGCTGCGCGCCCACCTCCGGCCCGGCCTCGGCGTGCAGGTCGTGGGCCAGCGGCCGCTCTGGCAGGGACTGGGCCTGGCGCTGATGGTCGCGGGGCTGGGCCTGGGTCTGGCGGAACCCCGCTGGGGCCTGCCGGAGTTCCCCAGGCTGACGGTCCATGTGGTGCTGGATGCCAGCCGCTCCATGACCGTGTCCGATGCAGGTGGCCGCACCCGGTGGGAGGCGGCCGTGACCGCCCTGGACCGCATCTGGTCGCGTCCGCAGCCGGGCATCCGGTGGGGCTTGGACCTGCTGACGGGCGATGACATCCCCATCCATCCGCCCGGGGAGGACCGCACCCTGCTGCGGGAGGCCCTGCGGGCCGTGGTGC
>NZ_JBATQW010000025.1:0-40192 GCF_049292215.1 Geothrix sp.
CCCCCCCCGACGCGAGGGAGGGCAGGGCCCCCAGGACGAGGGTCACCTCGCCCCAGAGCCACCCGGGAGGCACCTCGTCACCGGGGGCGGTCACGCCGAACTCGGGCAGCCGCCAGGGGACCCCCTCTCGGGGGACCCAACCGACCACGCCCTGGCGCCAGTGCTCCCCAAGAGGACCCTCCGGCATCACCGGAGTGTGCAGCCAGCCCCGGAAGGCGCCGCCGGGCAGCTGCTGGGCCGCGTCGGGTCCCAGGTGGAGGCTCAGCTGGGGAATGGCGGTGATGGCCTCCCACCAGCCCTGGCGCGATTCGGAGGGAAGCGCCTGCATCCAGGCGGGCGGGTGGTCCCAGATCAGGCCAAAGCCGCCCGGGAGCAGGGCGACCAGGTTCATGAGGCGGGCCAGGGCCCGCCCCGGGGCCGCATGCACGGAGGCCAGGCCCTCCTCCAGGAACCGGGAGCCAGCCCAGCCGGCCCAGGGGCCATCGGGCGCGGAGCGCAGGATGAAGCCGCGTCCTTCGGTCCCTGTCACAGGACCTCCAGGGGGAGCGCCAGCGGCAGGAACATGGCACGGCCGACGGCGCCCGGGGTGAAGGCGCGGTCCCATCGGTTCCGGAGCCGCCGGGCGGATTCCAGTGCGGCGCTCAGGTCCTCTTGGCCCTGCAATCGCAGGCCCAGCCAACTGGCCGAGAGGAGGCAGCCGGTGCCCCGGCGCTCGCCGGGCAGCCTCGGGGCGGCTTCCAGCAGCTGGATGCCATCCAGGGTGGCCCAAGCATCCTGGACCTGGTCGCCCGGGGCATGGCCGCCCTTGAGCCAGACGGCCGCGGCACCCGCCTCCAGCCAGGGAGTCACCAGAACCTCGATGCTGGCGGACCGGATCGCCTCCGGAGGCAGGCCCGCAAAAGCGGCGGCCTCACCCCGGTTGGGGCTCACCACCCACCCGCCCATGGGGAGCAGATCCGCTGCCATCCGGCGGAGATCCCCGCCGTCGTGGAGGCCCACGCCGGCGCTGGGGGCCAGGATGGGGTCCCAGAGGCGCAAGGGGGGGGCCAGGTGCCGCAGGGTGGCGCAGAGGCGCCGGAACCCCGTCGCCTCGAGGGCGCAGAGGCTCAGCTTCACGCCCCAGCGGCCGGCCAGGTGGGGCGCCAGGGTCTCAAGGCGAGCCACGGGATCCATGGAAGGGGGCTCGATGCGGCTACAGCCCAAACCGTTCTGGAGGGTCTCCGCCAGGCTCACCGCCATGGGCTGACAGCCCAGCTCGGACAGGGTCAGGGCGTCCCGGAACAGGCCGGCGCCCCCGGACGGATCCACCCCGCCCAGACAGAGGGCGAGCGGGGCGACGCTGGGGCGGGTGACATCCATGGGAACTCCCAGGATGCCATAGGTTCCAGCTCAGACCCTGCGGTCGGAATCCACGATCTCGGTGACCCGCAGGCCGAGGCTGTCCTCGAGGACGGTCACCTCGCCCCGGATGATCACGCGATCCTTGCAGAGCACATCCATGGGTTCGCCAGCGCTCTTCTTGAGCTCCACCAGGGAGCCGGACTCCAGGTCCAGCAGGTCGCGGATGGTCATGCGGGCTTGGCCCAGCTGGATCTCCAGCCGGAGCGGCGTGTCGATGAAGGGCATGACCTCGGCCACCACCTGCTCGAAACTGAGCACGCGATCGCCCTCGATCCGCTCTCCACGCTTGGCCATGTGCCTCCCCAAAGTCCTGTCAAAGCATGGACCCAGGCCACCGTCACCGCAACGGCCGTGCCAGATGACCGGTCACTGCTGGATGGCCCAGTCCACGATAAGCACGCTCTTGATCGGCCGCTTGGGCTTCTTGTGCTTCGGGTCCTCTTTCTCACCGGGCTTGGGGGGATGGGGCTTGAACTGTTCGTTCAGCTTGTCCTTCATCTCCTTGGCCAGGGCCTCCCGCGACTCCGCATCGGAGGCCTCCTCCACGCTCTTGCCCGACAGGGTGCCGAGCACGATGGACTGGATGAGGCTCTTTTCTGGTGAGGGCTTGTCCCCGGCCACCAGCTTGCCCAGCTCGGTGTCGCAGAACAGGATGTTGAGTTCGCAGCGGAGGAACGCGTTCCTCCGCGGGCCCATCAGGTTCACGGTGCGGGTCAGCACCATGACCGGGGAGGCTTCACCCGCGGCATGACCACCGCCCTCCTTCTTCTCGCCTGTGTCCCCGCAGTCTTCGGACTCCTCGGCCCCGTGGGCGGCCTCGCCACCCTGGGCGGCCTCGCCGGCCGTGGCTTCAGCCTTGGCCTTTTCGGCGGCAGCGGCCTTGGCAGCGGCACGCTTCTTCAGGAACCACATGGTGCCGAAGCCACCCCCGCCAAGGACGGCCAGGGCCGCGACGATGATGATGATGAGCTTCAGGGGGCTCTTCTTGGGGCCGGCAGCATCGTCGGACATGGGGACCTCATCGGATGCCCCTTCATCGGATGCCATCCGGAAGAGCCTGAATTGCGTGACGCCAGGAGCCCGGCCATCCGATCACCAACGGAATGGGGTTTTTCCGGGGTAAAGGAGGTGGAGAGGCTGTGACAGCCGAATTCTCCTGTTTTCTTGAAAATGCTGTTGCTAACCCATGAAAAAGGAGAGTTGACAAGAAATAGGGCCTGTCGAGACAGGCCCCATCAATCCTGGAATCCGGAAGGAATCCGGACGACTAATAGCTACTTGCGCTTCTTGCCGCCCTTGCCGTTGACTTCATCAGCCAGCTTCTTGCCGGGCTTGAACTTGGCGACCTTCTTGGCAGCGATCTTGATGGGCTTGTTGTCCCGAGGGTTGCGGCCGGTGCGGGCACCGCGGCTGGCGACTGAGAAGGTACCGAAGCCGACGAGGGTGACCTTGTCGCCGGAACGCAGGGCGGAGCCGATTCCACCGAGAACCTGATCCAGGGCGGCAGCGGCCTGGGCCTTGGTGATGCCGGCCTTGGTGGCAACGGCGCTGACCAGTTCAGCTTTGTTCATGAGAACCTCCGAAATTGGGGAACTGTGTCCCCGGGTTAGAAAAACGGAATCGCCCCACATTGGGAACGACCGTATTTGCTGGATTTTCGAGCATCAGTGGCTGCGAGAGGCCCATGAAACCTATATTTCATAAACTGCACACAAGCTACGCCGCAGATGCAGCATGGTCAAGGGAATTCTTTCTGTAAAACATGGAGAGTGGCACCGGTACAGGATCTGTAGGTTCATGGAACAGCTGAATGGCCGAAAATGCTTGGGTGTAAGTGCCATGGATCGGAGAGATGCCCGTAGAACGGGTGCTGCCGCTCCCTAGGGCACGCCAGCCCCGGCCGGGCCTATGATGGAGCGATGTCCCATCCCTTCTTCCTCACCGTGGCCTATGCCGGGACGGCCTTCCACGGCTGGCAGATCCAGTCTGCGCTGCGGAGTGGCCAGGGGGATCTCTGGAAGGCCCTCCGGGCCTTCGACCCGGGGGCGCCCATGCCCCAGGGCACCGGGCGGACGGATGCCGGCGTGCATGCCCGGGGGCAGGGTGTCCTGCTGCAGGCGAACCGCGACTGGGAACCCTACCGTCTGCTCATGGCCCTGAATGCCCACCTCCCGCCCGACATCCGGGTCATGGCGGTCCAGCCTGCGCCGGAGGGCTTCTTCCCCCGGCAGCACGCGGTGGCCAAGCGCTATGTCTACCGGCTGGATCTCCGGCCGGCTGCAGACCCGCTGCAGGCCGCCTTCCGGTGGCACGTCCACCAGTCGAGCCCGCTTGCCCTGGACGCCATGGCGGAGGCTCTGCGGCCCCTGATCGGCACCCACGATTTTACGAGCTTCCGCTGCGTGGACTGCGTCGCCAAGACGCCCGTCCGCACCATCCACGACATCCGCATCGAACCGGGAGACGGTGGGTTGGATCTGGTCTTCGAGGGCACCAGCTTCCTTATGCACCAAGTGCGGATCCTGGCCGGGACGCTCGTGGAGGTGGGACGGGGCCGACGCGTCGCGGACTCCCTGGCCGGCGTGCTGGCGGCGAAGGACCGCACCCGTGCGGGAATCACCGCCCCCCCGGAAGGGCTGTGCCTCGAAAAGGTATGGTACGGGGCCCAGTGGGGCATCGGCGATCCAAGCCCCTGGGGGGAATCAAGTCAGTCCAAGTAGAAGCCCACGCCCTGCCAGACCTTGAACTTCGTCTTGCCGTCCTTGGAACTGGCGGGATCGAAGACCAGGTGCTTGGCTGCCTCGACGCAGGCCTCGCCTGCCTCCCTGGCCTCGGCAGAGTCGCCGGGGAGCCCCTGGATGAGCCGGGCGGCGAGGACATCTCCTTTCTCGCTGATGAGCACGTGGACGACCACCACCCCTTTTGGGCGGCCTGCGAAGAGGCTCGGGGCCTTCAGCCGGGGCGTCGCGCGGTTGAGGTTGATGGCCCGGGCAGGCTGGATGTCCGCGGCGAGCTGCACCAGGTCGCCCTCTCCCGGCACGGCGGCGGTCTTCAGCTGGAGCGCCTCGTTCTCGGCCTTCAGGCGGGCGGCCTCGGTCCTGGCTTCGACGGTGGCCTGTTTCGCATCCTGGAGGTCCTTGAGGAGGGCATCGCTGCCGCCCTGGTTCTCCCGCAGGGTGGCCCGGAGCTGCTCAGTCTCCTTGCGGGCCGATTCCGCCTCGGCCTTGGCCAGGTCCCGGGCCTTCCGGGCGCTGCCGATGTCCTTCTGCAGGTCCTCTGTGGCGGCCAGGCGCTGCTTGAGGTCGTCCCGCTCCTCGGTGAGCCGCTTCACTTGCGCCTGCAGCTGGGCGGCCGTGGGCTTCTTGGCGGCCGCAAGGGGCAGGGCGATCAGCAGCAGGGACAGGGCGATGCGCATCGTTCCTCCGGAGCGGGAGGTCCTAGCGCTGGAAGCCCAGCTGGTCGCCTCCCTGGGCGGGTTTCGTGGTCTTGAGAATCCCACGCTTCAGGAGCTTGGAGAAGATGCCGAGGCACTCGTTCGGTTCGAATGGGGCGATGGAGAGGATGTCCCGGATGGTCCAGAGCCCGTTCACCCGGCTGGCGAGGAAGGCCTCGTTGGGCCCCAGGTTGGTGGTCATCAACTCGTCCAGGCTGACGGCCAGCTCCGGCACCAGGTCCTGGTCCAGCTTCTTCTCCTCGAGGAGGTCCTGGACCACGGCCATCATCTTGTTCGCATCGAGGTGGCGGGGCTGATCCTTGAGGATGCGCCGGAGCTCCTCCTGGGCCTCCTGGAGCTTCTGCTTCTCCACGAGGGCGCGGGCCCGCTGGAGCTGCAGGCTCGGGTTCTCCCCGAGATTGCCGCCGGCATTCACGATGCGGACCAAGCCCTTCTCGTGAAGGTCGAAGAGGAGCTTGTTGATCTTGTACTCGGGCATCCGCATGTCGATCACGAGCTGGTCAACCCGCTTGGTACCGTCCAACCTGGCCAGGATGTCCGCATCCTCCGGGGCCAGGGGCAGCCGCTCGGCAATGGCCTCGGAGATGGCGGATAGGACGGCGTCGCCGCCCTTGATGACCCTCCTGATGCGCTTCCAGTCATCCAGGCGCCGGGCGCCCTCCAGCACGATGCCCGTGACGTCCAGGCTGAGCAGCATGGACTTCTGGTGCGAGGCGGCCCCGTCGTGGAACTCGAAGCTGCCGATGTTCCAGAGGAAGGTGTCGAAGATGCTCTCCTCCACCTTCAGCTGCACGATGCGACGGATCTCCGCCTCAGTGACCAGCTGGCGGTTGATGAGGATCCTGCCCAGCAGCTGCTGCTCGTCCTCCTGGGTAGCCAGGGCATCGCGGAGTTGTTCTTCGGTGATGCGGTTGAAGGCGAGCAGATACTGGCCCAGGTACTCCCGGGGATCGGAGGACCAGATGCTGGTGATGCGGCCCTCATGGAAGGCCACGCGCTTGGTGTGCAGTGGGCCCTTCAGCTCCAGGACGCCGGTCTTCTTGCCCACGGCCAGCCACTGGAAGATGTCCTCCAGGCCCATGGTCGCCAGATCACCGCTCAGCGCCACTTGCCGCCTCCCACGCAGTCAAGCCTACTCCATTCGTTGTCAGAAAACCAAAGTTCGTCAAAAATTACAAGGCCTCGCCAGGGCGCTTGATCTTCCTATCGGCAGGCACCCGGGTTTCGATAGGCGCTCAAAGTCGGGACAGCACTTCCCGGATGGCCCGGTTCAGCAGGTCGGGATGATGCCGGGCCATTGGGGCCTCAGGGTCCAGGAGGGGGAACCGGTAGACCGGGATGCCCAGGATCTCGTCAGACTCGGTCATAAGTGGTTCCCCGCCTTCGACCTGGTATCTCGCCAGCATGTCGGGTTGTAGGGGGGCCGCGTTGGCGATGATGGCCGAGATCCGGGTCCGCCCGAAGGCCGAGATGGCGGCCACGTGGGTCTCGAGGTCCAGCCCGGCGGTCTCGCCCGGTTCGGTCATGAGGTTCGCGACGTAGATCACGGGAGAACGGGAGGACTCCACGGCCTCCTGGAGCTCCTGGATCAGGAGGTTCGAGATGGTCGAGGTGTAGAGGCTTCCTGGCGAGAGGAGGACCAGGTCCGACCGGAGCAGGGCCAGGACTGCCTCGGGAAGCGGCTCGGCCTCCCGGGGTTCCAGCCAGAGCCGGGCGAGGGGGGGCTGGCAGGAGCCCACGGCCGTCTCGCCCACGTACGCGCGCCCGGCCATGTCCTCGGCGCAGAGGGTGACGGGCACTACCGTGGAGGGGAACAGGCGCCCCAGAGTGACGAGCACGCCCGACAGCTGGCGGATGGCCCGCACCCAGTCGCCCGTGAGGTCCGCGAGGGCCCACAGCATCAGGTTGCCGAGGCTGTGGCCGGCGAGGCTGCCTTCACCGCGGAAGCGGTAGTTCAGGAGGTCCGAGAGAGCGGAGTCCTCCAGGGTGAGGGCCGCCAGGCAGTTGCGGAGGTCGCCGGGAGGGATGCCGCCGAGCTCGTCCCGCAGGCGGCCTGAGGAGCCCCCGTTGTCGGAGACGGTGACGATGCCCGTCAGCTTCCAGGGATCGCGGCTCCGTCCCGCCTCCCGCTTGAGGGCGCGGAGCAGGGCGGCCAAGCCCGTGCCACCACCCAACGCCACCACCCGCAGGGGCTTGTCGGCATCGAGGCTCAGTGGGCCGGCCATGGCGAGGGGATCCCGATTCAGCGGCCTTCCGTGAAGGCGAAGAGGGGGGACTTCCGGATGGGGTTGAAGTCAGGCTCCATGTGCCACTGGAAGACGAAGTCTCCATCAAGGTCCACAGCCTTCTTCAGGCTCTCCGCGGCGGCCTCGGTGTTCTCGTCCTGGGCGAAGGCGACGGCGCGCAGGTAGTGGAGGGCCCCCTTGGCGGGGTGGCCCTTGATGGCCTTCTCGCTGAGCTTGAGGGCCTCCTCCGTGTCGTGGCGGTTGAGGCAGGCCTGGATCTCGGTGACGGGATCGGCGGCGACGGCCTTGGGAGGATGGATCTTGGCGTCGGTCAGGGACAGATAGACCTGGGCGCGGCGCTTCATGGACCACTCGCCAGCCGCCTGGGCGTCATCCCGGAGGATTTGCAGGGCCTTGGCGGCCTCGGGGAACTTGCCCGCGTCCACAAGCTTCACGGCCTTGGAGAAGGCCACGGCCAGGGGCGAGGGGGCTGGATGGGAAGGTGCGGATGGGGACTTGGATGCGGGTTCAGTCTTGGCCTTGGTTGCCATGCGGGATCCTCGGGATGCGTTGGAGAAACTATAGAGTGACAGGGTTTCTCCGGCAAATCCGGGTCCGCATGGCGATAAGGCCTGGGATCACATCTTGAACAGGGCCTTTTCCTGGTTCAGGACCCGGGTCGAGACCAGGGTCATGAGCCCCGCCAGGCCCACGGTCATGGTGAAGGCGATGGCATATTCCATCCAGTTCGGCTGCTGGCTGAACATCTTGCGCAGGGCGATGCAGACGTTCACCACGGGCACATAGGAGAGGAAGGCCATCTTGTCCACGCCCGGGGCCATGGTGAAGACCCCCAGGAACACCACCAGGAAGATGCCGGGGGTGATGGCGCTGCCAGCCTCGATGGTGTTCTTGGCCTGGATGCCCATGAGCAGGATGAAGTTCGAGAAGAAGAGGCCCAGGGGCACCATGATCAGGAAGGTGAGGCCGAGGGTCACGGGATTGGCGATGGCGGACATGGCCTGCATGGAGGCGGCGGAGCCGCCGCCCATGAAGCCGATGGAGATGCCCATGCTCAGGAGGTTCAGCAGGGCGGCGATGACGCCCATGCAGAAGATGTAGAGCAGCTTCCCGAGGATGATCTGGTTGCGCGGCAGGCGGGTGGCCATGAGGCTGAGCAGGGTCTGGCGCTCCTTCTCCCCGGCCGTGGCGTAGATGCCATGCTGCATGGCGCCCGTGTACATCATGATCATCAGCAGGTAGGGCAGGAACTTGCCCATGGCTTTGCCGACTTCCAGGGCGACGTCAGCGGCGTTCTTGACCTGCAGCTTCACCGGCTCGGCCAGTTGGGAGGAGGCGCCAAGCACCTGGAGCCGTCCCTGCACCCAGCTCTTCTCCTGGCCCTTGAGGGCTTCCTTCAGCCGCTTGAGCGCCAGTTCAGAAGCCCGCTCGCTCTCGTCCATGGTGACCGCGAGCGTGAACGTCTGGTGCTTCTGGAGCGCCTCGGCGGCGCTGGCATCCGCCTCCAGGGCCATCTCCAGCTTCTGGTCCCGGATGGCCTGCTTGAGGTCACCCTCGGGTTTGGCCACGCGCTCGAACAGCTTCGGGTCGGCCAGGACGCCACTCAGCACGCCGGAAGCATCGGCGACGTAGACGCGGCTGGCCTTGTTGCGGTTCTGGGCCTCGTCCCGCTTCCCCATCTTGGCCATCATGCCGAAGATGGCCGGGTAGAGCAGGAAGGGCAGGACGAAGGCGAAGAACATCGTCTTGCGGTCCTTCGACAGTTCGAGAAATTCCTTCTTGGCGATGAGCAGGGCGCCGCGCATCAGTTGCCTCCCTCGGATTCAGCCGCGAGTTGGAAGAAGACTTCATCCAGGGTCCTGGCATGTCTGGCTTGCAGGATGTCCCGGGGCGGGGCGTCGCCATGGAGCTTGCCGTCGAAGATGATGCCCACGCGGTCGCAGATGTCCTCGACCATGGGCATGACGTGGGTCGAGACGATGACGGTGCGGCCCTCCTCGCGCATGATGCGGAGCAGGTCGAGCACCGTCTTGGCGGTGAGCACGTCCAGGCCCGTGGTGGGCTCATCGAAGATCACCACCTTTGGGTCGTGCAACAGGGCCCGGGCGATGCTCACCTTCTGTTTCTGTCCCGAGGAGAAGCCCTCCATCTTCACGTCGGCGAAGTCCGCCAGCTGCAGCTTTTCCAGCAGGTGCAGGCCCCGGCGCTCGGCGGTGCCCGGGTCCACGTCCTGGAACTCCCCGAAGAGCCGTAGGAGCTCGCGGGGCGTGAAGCGGGTGTAGACCCCCATGTCCGTGCTCAGGTAGCCCAGGCATCCCCGCACGGCTTCCGGCTTCTGCCGCGTGTCGAACCCGCAGACGTCGATGGTTCCGACGTCCGGATCCATGAGTCCGGCGATCATCCGCAGTGTCGTGGATTTCCCGGCGCCGTTGGGGCCAAGCAGCCCATAGATCTCGCCCGGCTTCACGGTCAGGGAAATGCCTCGCACAGCATCGATGCGCTTGGCCGTCCGCGTCTTGCGGTCCTTCACGGTGAAGGATTTGTGGACCTCGTTCAGTTGGATCACCAGGACCTCCGGGTGGAAGGCCCCAGTCTAGGAGGCGCCCTCCGAGGGCGATCGATCCATCGGTGAACGGGGCCGGGAGACCGGTGAACGGGACCCCTAAAGGCTTCAGCGGTGGCCGAGAACCCCCGACGTCCCGAGCATGATCATCACCAGGCCCATGGCGACGCAGTAGATGGCGAAGCCGTTGAGCCGGGGCTTGCGGGTGAACCGGTCGAGCAGGCCAATGGCGAGGTAGCCAGAGACAGCGGCCGCAACTACCCCAGTGGCGCAGAGCAGGACCGGTGAGAGGGAGCCCGCCGGAAAGGCCAGCTCCGCCGGCAGGGGCTGGTGCTTCAGGAGCGGCTTCAGGAGTCCGCGCAGCTCGACCACGGCGGCGGCGGCGATGGTGGGCATCCCGAGGAGGAAGCTGAACCGGGCCGAGGCCGGCAGCTTCAGGCCGCGGAACACTCCCACGGAGATGGTGGAGCCCGAGCGCGACAGCCCGAAGCCGCCGCCGATGCCCTGGATGGCGCCCACGGCAAGGGCGTCCATGGCCCGCAGATCCTGGAGGTCCCGGCCGGCCAGATCCTGCTCGCTCTGGTTCACCCGCTCGCCGCTGAGGCGGTTGGCCAGGAAGAGCAGCGCGGCCGTCACGAGCAGGCCGATGCCGTAGACCCACAGGTGCTCCTTGGCCGCCTCCTTCACGCCCCGGGTGGCCAGGCCGAAGACGGCCGTGGGGATCATGGCCAGGAACAGCCAGAGCGCGAGCCTCCGGCCCTCCTTGTCCATGCCGAAGCAGCCCATGACCACCTGGACCAGTTCCCGCCGGAAGTAGACCATCAAGGCCCCCAGGGTGCCCACGTGCAGCAGCACGTCGAAGGCCAGGGGCATGGGACGGCCCCCGAACATCAGGTGCTCCGTGAGCGTGAGGTGAGCCGTGGAGGAGACTGGCAGGAATTCCGTCAAGCCCTGGACCAGGCCCAGGAGGATGGCGTGCAGCAGGTTCATTCAATCTCCGATGAGGCATCAGTGTGCCATGCGTGCTTGAATCTCCCCATGCGCTCCATCGACCTCCGCTCCGATACCGTCACCCAGCCTTCTGCCGAGATGCGCGCGGCCATGGCCTCGGCCGAGGTGGGCGACGACGTGCTGGAGCGCGATCCCACCCTGGCCCGGCTCGAGGAACGCGTGGCGGAGCTGCTGGGCATGGAGGCGGCCCTCTGGGTGCCTTCCGGCTGCATGGGCAACCTCATCGCGTTGATGCTGCATCTGAAGCGGGGCGACCGCTTCCTGGCCCCCGCCCAGGCCCACGTGCTGGGCTCGGAGCTGGGCACGGGCGCCTGGCTGGCGGGGGGCATGCCTGAGGCCTTGGCCTGGGAGGGCGGCCTTGGGCGTCCCACCCCCGCCCAGGTGACCCGGGCGGCCGGCTCGCCCGGACCCTACTACACGCTGCGCACCACGCTGCTGTGCCTGGAGAACACCCACAACTTCGCTGGGGGCACGGTCACGCCCCTGGCCGAGCACCGCGCCCTGGTGGCTGCGGCGAAGGCCGCGAAGCTGGCCGTGCACCTGGACGGCGCGCGGCTCTGGCATGCTGCGGTGGCCCTGGGGATCGCCCCCTCAGCCCTGATCGAAGGGGTGGACACCGTGCAGGTCTGCCTCAGCAAGGGGCTCGGCGCGCCCATGGGCTCCCTGCTGGGTGGCTCGAAGGCCCACCTCGCCGAGGCCCGGCGCCTGCGCAAGATGCTGGGGGGCGGCGTGCGTCAGGGCGGCGTGGTAGGTGCTGCGGGCCTGGTGGCCCTGGACTACCTGCCCCGGATCGCGGAGGACCACGCCAAGACCCACCGCCTGGCGGAGGGCCTGCGCGAGTTCGGCATTGCCGCCCCCGTGCCCGAGACCAACATCCTGCTGGTGCCCGTGCCCGATGCGGCGGCGGCCCTGGCGGCGCTGGAAGCCGTGGGCGTCCGCGCCCTGCCGGTGGGACCGGCCGTCCGGTTCATCCCCCACCGCGACCTGGCCATGGCCGACATCGAAGAGGCTCTGAGCCGCATCGAGCCGCTGGCGCCGGTCCTTCGCGGAGCCTGACCATGAAGAAGAGCCTCCTCGCCCTTGCCGTCCTCCTGACCACGGCCCTCGGAATCGGAGGCTACCTTTTCTACCAGGAGGGGCTGGTGTCGGTGCCCCTGGCGGAGCGGCTCATGCTCTTTGTGCCGGGGAGGCCCGAGTTTGGAGAAGACCAGGCCCGGATCGAAGCCCTAATGCTTCCCGGGAAGAGGACCGAGGCCTTTCTCACGCGGCAGGCGGCCCTGACCGTTCTCGAGGAGCAGCCCGGAGGTGTCTTCTCTGGCCAGCTAGTAACGGCTCTGGAGGCCTCCCGCCATGGCCGACGCTGGCGCCTCACCGTGGTCCAGAATTGGCGCCTGCAAGACGGATCGCAACTCAATGCCGCCCAACTCGCCGCGTCCTTGGGCCCAAGGGTCCTGCCCCTCGGGGGTGAATGCCAAGTGGTGGACGCCATGACTCTGGACCTTCGATTTAAGGTGCGCCCACAGGGCATGCCCGGCCTGCTGTCCCAGTGGCCGGTGGCAGGCAGTGGCCCCTTCCTTCGACAGGGCGGCGTGCTGACACGCTTCGATGGCTTCACTTCGGGCAAGGCAGGCTTCGCGGCCGTTGAAGTGCGGACCGACCCTGCTCTGCTCGAAAGTCGGGCCTGGGCCGATGGGCTCGCCTCGGCCCGCTGGGCCTGGGCCGTGTTCCCGGGCCAGGTGGCGCCGGAGGACATGGCCAGGGTGCGGCTGGCGCCCTACGACGAGTTGCGCATGAAGGATGGCAGCGTGTGGTTCCTGTCCCGGCGCCTGCGCCGCCTGCGGCCGGATCAGGAGGACTGGACCCGCACCCGGCTCTTCGGGGCGTGGAAGGGGTCCATGGACCTGCCCTACGACCCCCTGGGGATGTGAGCCGGCCGGGAGGGGTCAGACCAACCCGCGCGAGCCAAGCTCCCGGGCCAGGGCCTTGTCCACTTTCAGGATGTGGTTCACCAGCCAGTCGCGGATGAAGCCCATGAGCTCGATGGAGACGGATGCCTGGCCTGCGTCGAACTGCTGTTTGAAGGCCGTGACGCTCTGAATGAGCTTGCGGTGCTCCTCCAGGTGGGCGTCCCGGTCGGAGTAGCCGTGGGTATGCATGAGGCCCTCCTCGAAGCCGAAGTGGGACACGGTGTAGTCCACCAGCTCCTGGAGGATCTCCCCGGAGACGGCCCGCCCCTGGCCCGCCTGCATGGCTGCGTTGAGCCGGTTGGCGATGTCGATGAGCTTCTGGTGCTGCCGGTCGATCTCGGGGTGCCCGACCTGCAGGGCTGGGGACCATTCCATGAGGGGCCTGACGGCTGATCCGGCGGGGCCGGATGGACCGTCGGACGCATGCAGGTCCCCGATCTGGAAGCGCTTGACCATTCCGAACAGGTCGTTGGCGGCGACGCCCAGCTCGGAGGCCGTGGCCAACGAGTGGTCGATCACGGATTCGGTCTTCGACGAGGCCGCCATCACGTCCCGGACATTGCCCACGATCTCCTCGATGCGCCGTGACTGGGTTCCCGTCGCCTGGGCCAGGTCGCCCATCTTCCCAAGGGTTGCCTCGGCCTCCCGTTCGATGGCGCGGAGGGCGTCGGCGGCGTCCCCCGCCCGCAGCACGCCGGACTCGATCAGGGGCGTGGCGGTTTCCATGCCCCGGACGAGTTTCTCGGTATCGGCCTGGATGGCCTGAAGCGTCTGGCTGATCTCGCCGGTGGCGCGGCCCGTGCGCTCGGAGAGCTTCCTGACCTCTTCCGCGACCACGGCGAAGCCCTTGCCGAGGTGCCCGGCATGGGCCGCCTCGATGGCCGCGTTGAGGGCAAGGAGGTTGGTCTGATCGGCGATGTCCTTGATGACGGTGGCCATGGATTCGATCTCGCGGGTCCGCTCGACCAGCCGCGTGACCTGAGCCGAGGAGGCCGCGATGGTATCCGAAATGGCCCGGATCCCGTCGGTGACCTCGCCCGCGACCTTGGCGCCTTCCTGGGCCTGGTTCACCACGCCCTGGGAGCGGTCCACGGTCTCCTGGGCCAGCTGATTCACGACCACCACCGTGGCGGAAACCTCCGTGATCGCAGATCGGGTCTGTTCGATCACGCCCGCCTGGAGCTGGGTGGCCAGGTTGATCTCGTTGGACTGGGAGGATAGGCTCTCGAGGTTCCGCTGGATCTTGAAGGCATTCTGGGACACGCCGCCGAGCATCTCGCGCAGGTTGCCCTGCATGCGGCTCAGCACGAAGAGGATGCTGCTCTCGTCGCCGGCTCTGAGCTGGATCTCCCCAGTCAGGTCGCCCTGGGCGATGCGGGAGGTGTACCCTTCCGCCACCTGGGGTTCGCAGCCAAAGTCCCTGAAGATGCTGCGCCGCACGAACAGGGAGATAGCCAGGAGGCCCAGGGTCCCGAAGATGGCCAGGCCTCCCGTGCGCTTGGCGTGCTGGCGGAAGAGGGCATCCACGTCGTCGATGTAGATGCCGGAGCCGATCACCCAGCCCCAGGGCTCGAACTTCTTCACGTAGGACAGCTTCATGAAGAGTTCCTTGGTGGTCCCGCCCCCGGCGATGGGTTTCGGCCACTGGTATTCGACGAAGCCGTGGCCCGCCCGCTCGACTACGTCGTTGAAGGCCACGAAGAGGTTCCGGTTGTCGAGGACCACAGGCTTGCCGTGGAGCCCTTCGCTCATGGAGGTGGCCTTGTTGAAGCGCGCCTCGTCCAGCACCTTGCCATCGAGGGCCGGCACGGTGGCGTGCATGACCATGCGCGGGACCGGTCTTCCCAGATCCTGGATCCAGAAATACTCCTTCTCCTCGTAGCGGAGCCGCTTGACCGCCAGGATGGCCTGCCGCTTCGCCTCCTCTTCACTCAAGGCGCTGGTTCGCTGCAGATCCTGGAAGCCGGCGAGGACGCCATGGGCCGTCTCCACGAGGTGCCGGGTCTTGAGCTGGCGGTCCTCGTAAAGCTGCCGGTGCATGGTTGTGATGGACTGCCAGACGATGGCAAGCATGACGAGGAAGGCCGCGGCCACCGTGAGGGAGAGCCGGGTCATCAGCTTCAGGTTCCGCAGGTTCAAGGCCATGGTCGCCCTCCTATTGCCGAGGAGAACGGCCTGGCCCGCCGGACGACTGGAAAAGCCTTCCGGGCCTGTGGGGCCTGGTCCGTTGGCATCCTCGACGGATGGTCTTCCCTTGATCGGTAGGGGCTTACCCGAGGTTAATTCCGGACCGGACGACTCTGGTCGGCGCAGTTGGGCTGACTATTCGAGATTCGCGGACTGCTCCCGGAGCTGGTCGAGCACGCCCTTGGCCTCCATGACAGCTCGGGTCATGTCGATGCGTTTGCACTTGCTGCCCGTGGTGTTGAGCTCCCGCAGCACCTCCTGGCACCAGACATCGATGGCCTTGCCTTCCAGGCGGCCCTGGCCTAGGCGCTCGGCGAAGTCGTCGAGGTGGGCCGCCAGGCGGGTGAGCTCCTCCCGCACATCCTGCCGCTCGGCCAGGACGCCGGCCTCGGCCAGCAGCCGCTCGGCCGGGAGCTGGCCGGCCAGGCGGGCGTCCTCCAGGATCTGCTCGATGCGCTGGCGGTAGAGGGCAGGCAGCTCTGCCGCCTGCGTCTCGGCTTCGGCCTTGAGCTTTTCGCGCAGGGCCTGCAGGCGAGCCAGGCCCTCTTCGAAGAAGGGGCGGAGGCGCTCCGCTTCCTTGGTCCGCCCGGCATTCCAGGCCACCAGCAGGGCCGTCACGGCCTCCCGAACGGGGGCCTCCAGGCGCTCACCCAGGTCCGAGGCCGGTGCCTGAAAGGCGCCCGGCAGGCGGAAGAAGGCCTCGGCCGTGAGGGGCGGGAGGTGCAGCCACTCCGCGTCCTCCTGCCAGCCCTTGGCCACGGCCCGGAGCAGGGCGCGGTTCATGCGGGGCTCCAGGGAGGGCTCGTCCTGCACCTCGATGGTGAGGTCGAGCTTGCCGCGCTGGGCCACGCCACGCACCTGGGTGCGGATGGCAGCCTCCAGGGGGAAGAGCGCCGGGGGCAGGCGGAGGCTGAGATCCAGGGCCTTCGAATTGACGCTCCGCAGCGTGAGCCGCAGCTGGCCGGCCTCCAGGGGGCGGACGATCTCGGCAAAGGCGGTCATCGATTTCATGGCAGTGATCCCGGGGCTGTAAGCCCAGGGTAGCGCGCGGCTCGGCGATCAGGAGGTGCGGATCTCCAGCCAGGGCGCCTCCGACCGGCGGCGGGCCTCGTACTTGGCGATGTCGGCCAGGTTCGCCTCGGTGCGCTTGATCTCGTCGAGGCCCTCCAGCAGCACGGCCTTGCGGGCGGGCTCGAGGTCGAAGGCGAAAGTGAGGCCGCCGCCGCGCACCTGCTGCGCCGGGAGGTCCACGGTGAGCGGCTCCGCCACCACCGCGAGGGCCTCGATGGCCTCCATGGGCAGCTGCACGGGCAGCAGGACGTTGGCGAAACAGTTGGTGTAGAAGATGTCGGCGAAGCTGGGCGCGAGGATGGCCCTGATGCCGAAATCCTTCAGGGCCCAGGGCGCGTGCTCGCGGCTGGAGCCGCAGCCGAAGTTCGGTCCGGCGAGCAGGATGGAGGCCTGGCGGAAGCGGCCCTGGTTGAGGATGAATTCGGCGCGTTCCTCCCCGGCCGAATCGTAGCGGAGCTCCTGGAAGAGGTATCGCCCCAGCCCCGAGCGCACCAGGGTCTTCAGGAACTGCTTCGGGATGATGAGGTCGGTGTCGATGTTGGCCCGCAGCAGGGGCGCGGCGATGCCGGTCAGGGTGATGAACGGTTCCATCTCAGGCTCCCATCAGGCGGCGGACATCGGTGAAGTGGCCCGTCACGGCGGCGGCGGCGGCCATGCCGGGGCTCACCAGGTGGGTGCGGCTGCCACGGCCCTGGCGGCCTTCGAAGTTGCGGTTGCTGGTGCTGGCGCAGCGGACGCCCTCGTCCAGGCGGTCGTCGTTCATGCCCAGGCACATGCTGCAGCCGGGCTGGCGCCACTCGAAGCCCGCCTCCAGGAAGATGCGGTCCAGTCCCTCCGCCTCGGCCTGGCGCTTCACGAGCCCCGAACCCGGCACCACGAGGGCGCGGATGCCGGCGGCGACCTTGCGGCCCCGGGCTACGGCGGCTGCTTCGCGCAGATCCTCGATGCGGCCATTGGTGCAGGAGCCGATGAACACCGCCTGCAGGGCGATGTCCGCGATGGGCGTGCCGGGCTTCAGGTCCATGTAGTCGAGGGCCCGGAGGATGGCCTGCCGGTCGTCTTCCGTGGCGGCCTGGCTGGGATCGGGCACGCGCCCGGCGATGTCCGTCACCCACTGAGGGCTGGTGCCCCAGGTCACCTGGGGGGCCAGGGCCGAGATGTCGAGGAGCACATCGGTGTCGAAGGCCGCGCCCTCATCCGACACCAGGGTGCGCCAGTGGGCGAGGGCCTGGTCCCAGAGAGCCCCCTGGGGGGCCATGGTGCGGCCCTTGAGGTAGGCGAAGGTGGTTTCATCGGGCGCCACCAGGCCCGAGCGCGCGCCGCCTTCGATGCTCATGTTGCAGAGGGTCATGCGGCCTTCCATGGACAGGGCGCGGACCGCAGCACCCGTGAACTCCATGACGTGACCGGTGCCGCCGGCGGTGCCGATCTTCCCGATGAGGGCGAGGGCCAGGTCCTTGGCACCGAGTCCCGGGGGCAGGGCGCCCTCGAAGCGGACGCGCAGATTCTTCGATTTGCGCTGCGGCAGGGTCTGGGTGGCCATCACGTGCTCCACCTCGCTGGTGCCGATGCCGAAGGCCAGGGCGCCGAAGGCGCCGTGAGTGCTGGTGTGGCTGTCGCCGCAGACGATGGTGGTGCCGGGCAGGGTGAAGCCCTGTTCCGGGCCCACCACGTGGACGATGCCCTGGCGGTCGTCGAGCAGGGGCAGGTAGGGCACGCCGTAGGCCTTCACGTTGGCTTCCAGCGCCTCCACCTGAAGTCGGCAGGTCTCGTCCGCGATGCCCTTCTCGCGGTCGAGGGTGGGCACGTTGTGGTCGGCCACGGAGAGGATGGCGTTGGGCCGCCGCAGGGGCCGCCCGGCCTCCCGCAGGCCTTCGAAAGCCTGGGGGCTGGTGACCTCGTGGACCAGGTGGCGGTCGATGTACAAAAGGCTGGTACCGTCCGGGCGCACGGCCACCAGGTGCTCGTCCCAGATCTTGTCGTAGAGGGTGCGGGGACTCATGGCTGCTTCCTCCTGGCTTGCGGAGCCGTACGGGTGAAATCGGTGGCCCGGATCAGCTGCAGGAAGGCCTTGGCCGCGTGGGACAGGGCCTCCTCCCGCCGGGTGACGATGCGGATGAGCTTCTCCACCTGGAGTTCCTTGACGGCCACCTCCACCAGGCGGCCCTGCCGGATGCCCTCCAGCACCGTCATCCTCGGCAGGATGGCCAGTCCCGCGCCAAGGGCTACAAAGTCCTGGATCGTGGCCAGCGAGCCCAGTTCCATAGTGATGCGCAGCGGCGTCCCGAGGCGGGCGAAGAGGTCGATGATGGCGTTGCGGGTGGGTGTGATGGCGTTGTGGGCCACGAAGGTCTCGCGGCCCAGGACCTCCAGGCTGACCTCCTTCTTACGGGCCAGCTTATGGCCCGGGGGCACCACCAGCACCATGTGGTCCCGGAGGATGACCTCGCTCTGGAGTTCGGGATGCATGGGGTCGTAGGAGACGAAGCCCACGTCCAGTCGCCGCTCAAGCACCTCGGCGGGGATGCGCTCGGAGCTCTGGCGGTAGGCCTGAATGCGGATGGCCGGATGGGCCTGCTGGTAGGCCAGCAGGACGCCTGGCAGCAGGAACTCCGACACGCTCTCGTTGGCGCCGATGTTCAGCCGCCCCTGCTGGAGCCCCTTGAGGGAGCCGAAGGTGTCGAGGATCTGCTTGCGCAAGTCGAGCATTCGCTGGGCCAGGGGCAGCAGGGTGGCGCCGGCGTCCGTGAGGGTGCCGCCCTTGGTGGTGCGGTCCAGCAGGGTCTCGCCCAACTCCTCCTCGAGGCGCTTGAGGGCCAGGCTCACCGCGGGCTGAGTCCGGTACAGGCGCTCCGCGGCCCGCGAGAAGCTCTTCTCCCGCGCCACCACCAGGAAGGTTTCCAGCTGCCCGAGGTCCATGACCGCTCCTGCCAGAAGTGTAGAATTCAAAGAATAACTTATGGAATCATAAAAAAAATTAAATACATTTATAGCGTGGGACGCGCCATCTTTGGGTGATCCCTCCGGCTCCGGCCGGGTGAAGGAGCATCTCGACCCATGGGCACCGAGCGGATCACCATCTTCGACACCACCCTTCGCGACGGCGAGCAGTCCCCCGGCTGCAGCATGAACCTGGACGAGAAGCTGCAGATGGCCCGCCAGCTGGAGGCCCTGGGGGTGGATGTCATCGAGGCGGGATTCCCCGTGGCCTCGGAAGGCGACTTCGCCGCCGTGCAGGCCATCGCCCGGGAGTGCCGGAAGCCGGTCATCGCCGGCCTGTGTCGGGCCATCCCCAAAGACATCGAGCGCGCCTGGGAGGCCCTCCGCGAAGCGGCCCGTCCCCGCATTCACACATTCCTGGCCACTTCGGACATCCACCTCGCCCACAAGCTTCAGAAGTCTCGGGCCGAAGCCCTGGTCATGATCCGCGAGGGCGTGGGCCTGGCCAAGTCGCTCTGCCCCGATGTGGAGTTCTCGGCCGAGGACGCCACCCGCAGCGACTGGGACTACCTGGTGCAGGTGTTCTCCGTGGCCATCGAGGCCGGGGCCACCGTGCTCAACGTGCCCGATACCGTGGGCTACACGGTGCCCGACGAGTACGGCCGCCTCATTGCCCACCTGAAGGCCAAAGTCCCCGGCATCGACGGCGTCACCATCAGCGTCCACTGCCACAACGACCTGGGGCTGGCGGTTGCCAACTCCCTCGCTGCCATCTCGGCCGGTGCCCGGCAGGTGGAATGCACCGTGAACGGCATCGGCGAGCGGGCCGGGAACGCGGCGCTGGAGGAAGTGGTCATGGCCCTGTCCGTGCGGCGGGATGCCATGCCCTTCACCACTGGCGTGAACCAGGAGGCCATCTACCGCACCAGCCAGACCCTGGCCAACATCACGGGCAACGAGGTCCAGCCCAACAAGGCCATCGTGGGCCGCAACGCCTTCGCCCACGAGAGCGGCATCCACCAGCACGGCATGCTGAGCCACCGGTCCACCTACGAGATCATGACGCCCGAATCGGTGGGCGTGCGCCAGACCCACCTGGTGCTGGGCAAGCACTCCGGCCGGCACGCGCTGGCCAAGCGTTTCGAGGAACTGGGCTATCCGCTCGGCCGCACCGAGCTGGACAAGGCCTACAAGCTGTTCACCAAGCTCAGCGACCAGAAGAAGGAGATCTTCGACGAAGACCTGCTGGCCATCGTCCGTGATGGCCTCACCCACATCCCCGAAACCTTCAAGCTGCGGGCTGTCCAGGCCACGGCAGGTACCTCGATGTTCGCCACTGCGCTGGTGACCCTGGCCACCGAATCAGGGGAAGCCACCGAGACAGCGATGGGCGATGGTCCCGTCAACGCGGTGCTCGCGGCGGTGGACAAGCTCACGGGGCTCAAGGGGAGGCTGCTGGATTTCCGTCTCCATGCAATCACCGGCGGCGCCGATGCGGTGGGCGAGGTCTTCGTCCAAGTGGAGTTCGACGGTGTGGCCCACGGCGGCAAGGGTGCCAGCACCGACATCGTCGAGGCCAGTGCCCGGGCCTACCTGAACGCCACCAACAAAGTGCTCTTCGCCCGCCGAGCGTCCGCGCCGGCGGAAGCTGCAACGAGGTGATGCATGACGGACCCCAGGCCTGCACCCCAGCCCGATAGCCCGGAACGCGCCGCCGAGGCGGTGCTGGCCGCGGGGCTCCTGGCGCCGGACCCGCTCGATGGGGCCGATGCCTACGGCTGGGGGGTGTGACCATGAAAGCTTCCATCACCGTTCTTCCCGGTGACGGGGTGGGCCCGGAGGTCACGGCCGAGGCGGTGGCCTGCCTCGCCAGCGTCGCTGAGCGCTTCGGCCACCAGTTCACCTTCCAGGAGGCGCTCATCGGCGGGGCCGCCGTCGACGCCACCGGCGATCCCCTGCCGGATGCGACCCTGGAGCTCTGCCGGACCGCGGATGCCGTCATGCTCGGCGCGGTCGGCGGGCCCGCGTGGGATGGCCACGCCCGCGACCAGCGGCCGGAGTCGGGCCTGCTGCGGCTCCGGAAGGGCCTTGGCCTCTTCGCAAACCTCCGGCCCGTGACCGTCCACCCAGCCCTGGAGAACGCCTCCCCCCTGAAGCCCGAGGTCGTGCGCGGGACGGACCTGATGTTCGTGCGCGAGCTGAGCGGCGGGCTCTACTTCGGCGAGCCCCGGTCCTATTCCGCCGATGCCGCCGTCAACACCCTGCCCTACACCCGCGCCGAGATCGAGCGCGTGGCCAAGGTGGCCTTCGAGCTGGCCGGTTCCCGGCGCCGGAATCTGGTGTCGGTGGACAAGGCCAATGTGCTGGAGACCTCCCGCCTCTGGCGCCAGGTGGTCAACGACCTGGCCCCCAGCTACCCCGATGTGAAGGTCTCGCACCACTACGTGGACAGTTTCGCCATGGCCCTGATCACCCGCCCCCGGGACTTCGACGTGGTGCTCACGGAGAACCTGTTCGGCGACATTCTCAGTGATGAGGCGGCCGTGCTGGCCGGCTCCCTGGGCATGCTCCCCTCGGCGAGCCTGGGCGGATCCGTGGGCCTCTTCGAACCGATCCATGGCTCAGCACCGGACATCGCCGGCCAGGACGTGGCCAACCCCATCGGCACCATCCTCTCGGCAGCGATGCTGCTCCGTCACGCCATGGGCCTCCAGGACGAGGCCATCGCCCTGGAACAGGCCGTTCACCGCGTGGTGAAGGCGGGGCATGGCACGGGCGACCTCCGGGGCGGGGCGAAATACATCCACGGCACCCGCTTCATGGGCGCCCGCATCCGCGAGGCCATCCGGCCCCCCCGGACCAACTCGCCCCGGCTGGTGGATTCCGCCTATTCCTTCTGTGGATCCCCTGAAGGCCACCGATCGAAGCTCTGACCTGACCCAGGAACTCCTGATGATCCAATTTCCCGCCAGCACCCCGCTGCCCGTCGCATCCACCACGACGGGGAACCTTTCCCTGATTCGACCCGTCGGGCTGGGCATCGTGCTTCGGCTGATCGACTAGGGGCCACCCGATCGAGACCACTTCGACGACGGCCCCGCACCCACCGGCGGGGCCGCCGACTTTCTGAACCACGAGGACCAGCCATGACCGCCAGTGACCAGCCCCTGAACCGCCACAGCCGGGTCATCACCCAGGGGGCCCACCGCGCCCCGGCCCGGGCCATGCTGAAGGCCATCGGCTTCACGGACGAGGATCTGGCCAAGCCCATCATAGGCATCGCGAACACCTGGACCGAGATCGGCCCCTGCAACTACCACCTGCGCGAGCTGGCCGAGCGCGTGAAGGTGGGCGTCCGCGCCGCCGGCGGCACCCCCATGGAGTTCTGCACGGTCTCCATCAGCGATGGCATCACCATGGGAACCGAAGGCATGAAGGCCTCCCTCGTGAGCCGCGAGGTCATCGCGGATTCCATCGAGCTGGTGGCCCGCGGCAACGCCTTCGACGGCCTGGTCTGCCTCTCGGGCTGCGACAAGACCAACCCCGGCGTGGCCATGGCGCTGGCCCGCCTCGACATTCCCGGTCTGATCCTCTATGGAGGTTCCACCGCACCCGGCGAGTGCGACGGCAGGGACCTCACCGTGCAGGATGTCTTCGAGGCCGTGGGAGCCCACAGCTCAGGCAAGCTCGATGATGCGGGCCTGAAGAAGGTGGAGGACGCGGCCTGTCCCGGCGCCGGTGCCTGCGGCGGCCAGTTCACGGCCAACACCATGGCCGCGAGCCTGGAGCTCATCGGCCTCAGTCCCATGGGCCTCAATGGCATTCCGGCGGAGGATCCGCGCAAGGGCGATGCGGCCGAGACCTGCGGCCGCATCGTCATGGACCTGCTCCGCCGTGACCTGCGGCCCAGCGCCATCCTCACGCGGGAGGCCTTCGAGAACGCCATCGCCTCCGTGGCCGCCACGGGCGGGTCCACCAATGCGGTGCTGCACTACTTGGCCCTGGCCCGTGAGGCGAACGTGCCGCTCACCATCGATGACTTTGACCAGGTCAGCGCCCGGACGCCCCTGCTGGCGGACCTCAAGCCCGGCGGTCGCTTTACGGCGCCCGACCTGCACGCCGCCGGCGGCATCCGCCTGGTGGCCCAGCGCCTGCTGGAGGGTGGCAAGCTCCACGGCGCCGCGCTCACCGTCACCGGTCGCACCTTGGCCGAAGAGCTCGCCTCGGCCCAGGAAACTCCGGGCCAGCAGGTGGTGCGCCCCTTCGCGAATCCCATCAAGGCCAGCGGCGGCCTGGTGATCCTCAAGGGCAGCTTGGCGCCTGAGGGCTGCGTCATCAAAGTGGCCGGCCATGAACGCCTGCACCACACCGGACCGGCGCGGGTCTTCGAGACCGAGGACGAGGCCTTCGCCGCCGTCCAGGCAGGCCGCATCGACCATGGTGACGTGGTGGTCATCCGCTACGAGGGGCCCCGCGGAGGGCCGGGCATGCGAGAGATGCTGGGCGTCACTGCGGCCCTCATGGGCGCGGGCCTGGGCGAGACTGTGGCGCTGTTGACGGATGGCCGCTTCTCCGGCGCCACCCGGGGCCTCATGGCTGGCCACGTGGCGCCCGAGGCGTTCGTGGGCGGCCCCATCGCCCTGGTGCGGGAGGGCGACACCGTGGTCTTCGACGTGCCCACTCGGCGCCTCGACCTGAAGGTCGCCGACGACGAGCTGGCCCGGCGAAGGGCCGAGTGGCAGGCCCCGACCCCGCGCTACCGCACTGGCGTCTTCGCCAAGTACGCCGCCACCGTGACCAGCGCCTCCGAAGGCGCCATCACGGTCGCCCAGTGAAGGAGGAACGCATGTCCGAACCAGGATCCTTCACCGGTGCCCAGCTCATCTGGGAGAGCCTCCTCCGCGAGGGCGTGGACACCGTCTTCGGCTATCCCGGCGGGGCCATTCTGCCCACCTACGATGCCATGACCGAATACACAATCCGGCACGTGCTGGTGCGCCACGAGCAGAGCGCCGTGCACATGGCGGACGGCTACGCCCGGGCCAGCGGGCGCGTGGGCGTGGTGGTGGCCACCTCCGGCCCGGGCGCCACGAACCTGGTGACGGGCCTGGCCACTGCCATGCTGGACTCCACGCCGCTGGTGGCGATCACCGGGCAGGTGGGTTCGGCCCTGCTGGGCACGGACGCCTTCCAGGAAGTGGACATCACGGGCATCACCATCCCCGTCACCAAGCACAACTACCTGGTGACCCGGGCCGAGGACATCGTCCCCGCCCTCCGCGAGGCCTTCGCCGTGGCCCGCAGCGGGCGGCCGGGCCCCGTGCTGGTGGACATCACCAAGGACGCCCAGCAGTCCCGGGCGACCCTGGACTGGGAGGCGGCGTTGCCCCAGCGCCACCTGCGCCACATTCCGCCCACGCCGAAGCCGGCCGACCTGGCCCAGGCCTTGGAGCTCATCCGCGAGGCCAAGCGGCCCGTCATCCTCGCCGGCCACGGCATCCAGCTGTCCGGCGCCCGGGCCGAAGTGCTGGCCCTCGCCGAGCGCGCCGACATCCCCTTCGCCCTGACCCTGCTCGGCCTGGGCGCTGTGCCCGCCACCCACCCGCTGAGCCTAGGCATGATGGGCATGCACGGCGAGGCCTGGGTGAATCGGGCCATCCAGGAGGCGGATCTCCTGCTGGCCTTCGGCATGCGCTTCGATGACCGCGTGACCGGCAAGCTCAAGGAGTACGCGCCCCACGCGAAGAAGATCCACATCGACATCGACGCCAGCGAGCTGAACAAGAACGTGCCCGTGGACGTGGCCATCGCCGCGGACCTGGGCGCCGTGCTGCGGGCCCTGCTGCCGGAGGTGCCCGTGGCGGACCGCTCCGCCTGGCTGGGCACCATCCGCGAGTGGCGCGGGGATTCCGCCGTGCGCGACATCAAGAACCTGCCGGACGATGGCCACCTCTATGCCGCCCACGTGATGCATGACCTCTGGCGGCTCACCAAGGGCGAGGCGGTGGTGGTGACGGACGTGGGCCAGCACCAGATGTGGGAGGCCCAGTACTACAAGCACGACGGGGAGCGCAGCCTCATCACCAGCGGCGGCGCCGGCACCATGGGGTTCGCGCTGCCGGCCGCCATCGGTGCCAAGATCGCCCGGCCTGAGGCCGAGGTCTGGGTGGTGGCCGGCGACGGTGGCTTCCAGATGACCTTCGCCGAGTTGATGACCGCCGTGCAGGAGGACGTGAAGGTGAACATCGCCGTCATCAACAACGGCTACCTGGGCATGGTCCGCCAATGGCAGGCCCTCTTCTACGAGGGACGCTATGCCGCGACGCCCATCCTGTCGCCGGACTTCGTGAAGCTGGCCGAGGCCTTCGGCATCCCCGGCCAGCGGGTGGAGACCCGCGCGGAGGTCGCCACGGCCGTGGCCCGGGCCCGCGAGGCCAAGGGTGCGGCGCTCATCGAGTTCAAGGTCGAGCAGGAGGACAGCGTCTACCCCATGGTGCCCGCCGGCGCGGCGCTCCACGAGATGATCCGGCGCCCCAGCGTCCTGGCTGAGACCGGCTCGGATCCCGTATGAAAGGAGGTCACATGCCCCACGTGCTCGTGGTCTACACCGACGACGAACCCGGCGTCCTCACCCGCGTGGCCTCACTGATCCGGCGGCGCGGCTTCAACATCCACTCGCTCACCGTGGGGCCCACGGAGCGTGCGGGCCTCTCCCGCATGACCATTGTGGTGGACGCTGAGGCACCGACCGTGCGCCAGGCCGTGGAACACCTGCGCAAGCTCGTGAACGTGCTGGAGGTCCAGCAACTGGGGGACCGACCCATGGTGGTCCGTGACCTCGTCCTGGTGCGCGTGGCCACGGCCCCGGAAGTCCGCTCCGAGGTGCTCCAGCTGGCCCAGGTCTTCCGGGCCGCCGTGGTGGACATCGCCGAGGACAGCATCGTCATCGAGTGCACCGGCAGCCTCGCCAAGATCGACGCCCTGGTGGACTCCATGCGGCCCTTCGGGATCCTCGAACTGGGCCGCACCGGCGCCGTGGCCATGGCCCGCGGCACCCGCACCCCCACGCCCTCCCGCGCCCCCGTGCCTCTCCGCACGGGCACGGGACCCGAAGCCATGTCCGTTTGATCCCTTCCTAATTCTGCGACACCAACCTCAAGGAGCCTCCCATGGCCGTCATCCACTACGAAGCCGACCTCGACCTCATCCGCGCCCGCAAAGTGGCCATCATCGGCTATGGCTCCCAGGGCCACGCCCACGCCCTCAACCTCCGCGACAGCGGCGTCAACGTGCGCGTCGGGCTCCATGCCAGCTCGGCTTCGAAGGCCAAGGCGGAGGCCCAGGGGCTGACGGTCTCCACGCCCGCCGAGGCGGCGGCCTGGGCCGACGTGATCATGGTGCTCACCCCGGACACGGGGCAGGGGGAGCTCTACCAGAAGGACATCGCCCCGAACCTGGCCCCGGGCAAGACCCTGATGTTCGCCCACGGCTTCAACATTCGCTACGGCTGCATCGTGCCCCCCGCGGCCGTGGACGTGAGCCTGGTGGCTCCCAAGAGCCCGGGCCACCGCGTACGGGAGGTCTTCGTCGAAGGCGGGGGCACGCCCGCGCTAGTGGCCATTCACCAGGACGCCAGTGGGCAGGCCCTGGCCCTTGCCCTTTCCTACGCGGCGGGCCTGGGCCTCACCCGCGCCGGCGTGCTGGAGACCACCTTCACGGAAGAGACTGAGACGGATCTGTTCGGCGAGAAGGCCGTGCTCTGCGGTGGCGCCAGCGCCCTGGTGAAGGCCGGCTTCGAGACCTTGGTGGAAGCGGGCTACCAGCCGGAGATCGCCTACTTCGAGTGCCTCCACGAGCTGAAGCTCATCGTGGACCTGATGCAGCGGGGCGGCCTCAGCTACATGCGCTACAGCATCAGCGACACGGCCGAGTACGGCGACTACACCGGCGGACCCCGTATCGTCACGGACCAGACCAAGGCCGAGATGAAGGAGATCCTCAAGGAGATCCAGGACGGCCGCTACGCCACAGCCTGGATCGAGGAGAACAAGACGGGCCGCAAGTGGTTCGAGGCTCAGCGTGCCGCGGACTACGAGCACCCCCTGGAGCAGGTGGGCAGAAAACTCCGCCGAATGATGCCCTTCCTCGATCCCGTGGAGACCGCCGCCCCCACGGTGAAGCCCTGAGGAATTTCCGTGACGGGGCTCGGGCCTCTTGACCGCGGGTCAAATGCTTGAGCCCCGTCCACCCTTTTGGCCTCAGAATGGTGTCTATGCGCGGAGACCCATCCGTGCCCAGGAGCCTTGCATGGCCGAGTCCTTCTTCAAGACCGCCACCTCGCCCACCCTCCAGGGCTGGCAGGCGCCAGGTTCTTTGGACTTCCAGGCCGCCTTCCTGCGAGCCGGCGGCTGGGCTCTGCCCCGCACCGATGCCTTTCCGGACGCCGCGAAGCTGCGCGCCCGTCTGGAGGAGCTCAAGGCCTCCATGCGCGATGGGGCGAAGATCGGCCTGGACCTCCGGGGTCTGCGGGACAGCGCCGACAGCGTGATGTCCGCCGCCCGTGAGGCTGGCGTGGCCTTTCTGCTGCACACCGCCGAGCTGCCGCCCTCCCTGGCCATCCTCCGCCACACCAACATGCCCCGCCTCGTGGCTGTGCAGAACCCCGAAGAGGGCGCCAGGGCGAAAGCCGGTGGCGCCGCCGCCCTGCTGGCCCGGGCCTGCGATGTGGCCTCTCTCCGAAGCCTCGGCCTGCCCGTCATGGCCGTGGCCGATACGGAAGCCGAAGCGCGGCAGGCCATGGCCGATGGCGCCATCGGCCTGCAGCCCCGTACGCCCGGCCTGCTCGATTCCTCTCCCCTGGCCGCCTTTCGGACGCGCCTCATGGCCGGGCTGGATTCCATGGCCCAGGCCTTTGTGCGACGCGGGGCCTGCACACTGCCCCGGCTCAGGATCCGCAACCTCGACCTGGCCTACCCCATCCAGCAAGGCGGCATGGGCGTGGGTGTTTCCTGGGAAGGGCTCGCGGGCGCCGTGGCCAGCGCTGGCTGCGTGGGCCTGGTCTCGGCCATCGGCACGGGCTACCACGGTTCGGCCAACCCCAAGATGCGCCTGGGCCGTCCCGACGGCACGGATGCGCTGAACCCCCCCAAGGCCCTGGAATGGATCGTCCGCGCGGCGCGCGAGCGCTCTGGGGGCCGTGGCGCCGTGGGGGTGAACATCCTCTGCGCCATCGAAGGCTACGAGGAGGCCGTCAAGGCCTCCATCGCGGGCGGCGCCCAGATGATCGTCAGCGGTGCCGGTCTGCCCCTGGGCCTGCCAGGCATGGTGGGCGATGCCGATGTGGCTCTGGTGCCCATCGTCTCCTCCGGCCGCGCCCTGAGCGTCATCTGCAAGCAGTGGCAGCGGAAGTACAACCGCCTGCCCGATGCGGTGGTGCTGGAAGGCCCCGAGAGTGGTGGCCACCAGGGCTTCAGCCACGACGGCTGCCTGGATCCGGCCCACACGCTGGAGAACATCCTCCCCGAGGTCATCGAGGAGCGGAACAAGTGGGGCGAGTTCCCCATCCTGGTGGCCGGCGGTGTCTGGGATCACGCGGACATCCAGAAGTTCCTGGCCCTGGGCGCCGACGGCGTGCAGATGGGCACCCGCTTCATCGGCACCTTCGAGTGCGACGCCTCGCCGATCTTCAAGGAGGTCATTCTCCGGGCCAAGGCCGAGGACATCGGCCTCATGAAGTCCCCCGTGGGCCTGCCCGCCCGGGGCGTCCGCACCAGCCTGCAGCGCAACATCGAGGCCGGCACCGCGCCCCAGGTACGCTGCGTGAGCAACTGCCTGTCCCCCTGTGGGCACGGCAAGGGCGCCATGGCCGTGGGCTACTGCATCGCCGACCGGCTGGCCGATGCCATGCAGGGCAACGAGGAGAGCGGCCTCTTCTTCACGGGCAGCAACGGAGCCAAGCTCCGCGAGCTGGTGAGCGTCCGCGACCTCATCGAGGAGCTCACTCAGGACCCTGGACTCCAGCGGCTCTACGCCTAGGGGCGTTCAAGTAGCGTTGGGGTGCCGCTCCAGCATCTGCCGCAGGACCGGGTTCCGCTTCACCAGATCCTGGCGGCGGAGATGGGCGATGAGCTGGGGCGGGGCCGCGCTCCAGCGGGCGATGTTCTGGACCAGCAGGGTGGAGGTGTAGGTGCGCCGGCAAAGGATCGCCGTGGCGTGGCTATCGAGGGTGAGGCCCACAAGGCTGGCCAGGCAGCGGCCTTCCGTCGTGAGGATGAGCTCAGCCCGCTCCTCGCCCGCGCGCTGGTTGAAGCAAGCCCGCAGCACGTCCCGGGCCATGGCCCTGACCTGCTCCGGGGCATCGCGGGAACTGGCCACCAGGAACTGGTCCAGTAGGCGCCGGGATGACCAGAGGCGGCGGTAGAGCCCGGGGGGCAGGAGGGGGTTCTGCAGCAGAGCGCGGCGCACGCCGCCATCCTGGGCGAAGGCCGGGCGCCCGCCGAGGGCCTCCAGTCCAGCCGTGGTGCGGTGATGGGCGGCGATGAGCCGGGCATGGATCCCGCCCACGCGGGGATTCTCCAGCACGGCGCGGATGACTTCCGCCGTGGGGTCGAAGCACCAGGCGCTGAGATCCGGCTCCACCGCCACCCGTGCCTGGGCCACCCGCTCGTCCTGGGGCCGCCGGTGCAAATGCAACTCGAAGAGCTGCCGGTGGGTGGTGGCCTTGGCGGCGGCGAGGGGGTCATCCTCTTCCGCCCCGGTCGCCTCGGGCTCGACTTCATCCTGGGTTGTGGTGCAAGGTTCGGGCTCCGGAACCGAGGCCTCCCGTGGAACTGCCGCAGGTTCCGGAAGAAGCGACTCCAGGGCCCCGATGCGCCTCAGGTCCTCGAGCATGGCGGTGACCTCATCCTCATCCTGGTTCATGAGCGCGGCGAGGGTAGGCACGTCGAGGGTGCCATCCAGCAGTGACAGCAGGTAGCCCCGTCTGGGATCAAGGGGCAGGGCGAGGTGGTCCACCCCTGCCCGGGGACGGGGTTTCCAGGTCATCGGTCGAGCCTAGAGCCAATCGGGACGAAAGACACCTGGAGAATCGCCGGGGCGGGGCCGTTGCTATTCCCCGCCCAGGCGAGCGGCAGTGCTTCCGGGGCCAGGTCTCCCGCCTGGAACGCCCCTCGGCCCCCGGATGAGCCAGGGCATCCAGTCCTTGAAGGTGGGGGTCCAATAGGCCCAGTCGTGGCCGCCGGGGCGCAGGTCCACCTGGACTGGTCGGCCCCGTTCCTCGGAGAGCCTGGCGAACGTGCGGCAGGCCCCAGCCAGGTTGTAGCGGTCTTCCGTGCCGGCTCCGATCACCAGCTCGGTTGAGCCTCCGAGGTGCGTCCATGGGTTCCAGGGAGCAAAGAGGGCGGGATCCTGCGGGAAGGTCCGTCGCAGGCTGCGCCGGATGAACCACTGGTAGCTGTCGAAGGGGGCCTTGACGAAGGCCGGTGACAGCGCGAGGCAGCGGGAGAAGGCCCCGGTGCGGGCCGCGAGGTTCAGGGCCCCGAAGCCGCCCATGCTCAGGCCTGCAATGGAGCGGGCGTGCGGTGTCCCGCCAAACCCTGGATGTCTGGCTTCCAGGAGCGGCAGCAGCTCGTCCATGAGAAAGCGCTCGTAGGGGAAGGAACCATCCAGCCGATCCGCATACCAGCTCTGGAAGTGAGTGACGGCCACCCAGAGGCTGGGCGGTAGCTCGTTCTTCGATTCCTGGTCGGCGAGGAAGGCCTCCAGGCCCTCGCGCAGGAAGTCCTCAGGGCCATCCCAGGCACCCGGAAGGAAGAGCACCAGCTGCATGGGCTGGTTGGGGTGGGCGGTGGTCCAGCGGGCGGTCACCTCCGCTGACGGCACGTGCAGGGCGACGGAGACCTCCCGCTTCAGGCGCGCCGATGGGATGCGCTCCAGGGTGACGGCCCGAACAGGGAAAGACGCCGCCAGGAGCGTGATCCAAAGCGCAAGGAACCTCCAGGCAGGCATGGCACCCCCATCCGTGTGCTCCCTTGGATGCGGGAAACCCCGGGATCTTCCACCTTGGTGGCGTCTGTCCGGAATCTATTCTTCTACCACGCCCTTCAGCCAGGCCTTGCCGCGCAGGCGCTCGACGCTGGTCTCGAGGAACAGTTCCAGGGGGCTCTTGCCTTCAAAGCCCAGGCGCGGCACCACGGCGCAGCTGAAGCCCAGGCGGGCGCCCTCCTGCAGGCGCAGGGGCAGCTGGGCCACGGGACGCACCTCGCCCGTAAGGCCCACCTCGCCCATGAAGAGGCACTTCTCGGCCAGTAGGCGGCCCCCGGCACTGCTGCACAGCGCCGCGATGACAGCTAGGTCCGCGGCGGGATCCTCGATCTCCAGGCCACCGGCCACGTTCACGTAGACATCGCGGTCGTGCAGCTGAACGCCGCCGCGGCGCTCGGCCACGGCGCAGAGCATGGCCAGACGCTGGCTGTCGATGCCCAGGGCGGTGCGGCGGGGGATGCCCAGGCCCGCGGAGGCCACCAGGGCCTGGATCTCCACCACCATGGGCCGGGTGCCACTCAGCACCACAGTGGCGGCGCAGCCGGGCCGGGGCTCGGCATCCAGGAAGAAGGGATTGCCCTCGGCGGGGACCAGGCCCTTTTCGGTCATGGCGAAGACGCCCAGCTCGAAGGCCGCGCCAAAGCGGTTCTTCAGGGCTCGCAGCAGGCGATGGTGGTGGTGGCGGTCCCCCTCGAAGGCCAGCACCGTGTCCACGAGATGTTCGAGCACCTTGGGCCCGGCGAGGCTGCCGTCCTTGGTGACGTGCCCCACCAGCACCAGGGGCGTGCCTGTGGTCTTGGCCCAGCGGGTGAGCAGGGCGGCGCAGCCCCGCACCTGGCTCACGCTGCCCGCACTGCTTTCGAAGTCGGGATCGAACAGCGTCTGGATGCTGTCTACCAGCAACAGGCCCGGCTTCATCCGCTCAGCCTCCTCGAGGATGCGGCGCACATCCGTCTCCGCCAGCAGGTGGATGCCCGGGTTCTCCGCGCCCAGGCGCTGGGCCCGCAGCTTGATCTGGCGCTCACTTTCCTCGCCGCTGGCGTAGAGCACGGTGCCCGACGTGGTGGCGGCCCACTGCAGCAGCAGGGTCGACTTGCCGATGCCCGGCTCGCCGCCCAGCAGGGCCACCATGCCCGGGACGACACCGCCGCCCAGCACCCGGTCCAGCTCCCGCAGCCCCGTGGGCACGCGCTCGGTGTCGGTCACATCCACATCCGGCAGGGCCACGGGCCCTGAATAGTGGCTTTGGGCGTAGGCCGAGCCGGCCCGCTGGAGGTCCCGCTTCAGGGCGCCCCGCACCTCCTGCACGGTGTCCCAGGCGCCGCAGGCCGTGCACTTGCCCATGGCCTTGGGGTGGCGCGCGCCGCAGGCCGTGCACTCGAAGTGGGGACTGATCTTGGCCATCAGGCGGAGACTTCCTTGCGGATGAAGGCCACGATGTCATCGGTGTTGGTGCCAGGCTGGAAGATCTCGCGGATGCCCGCGGCCTTGAGCGCGGGGATGTCCTCGTCGGGGATGATGCCGCCGGCGAAGACCAGCACGTCATCGGCGCCCTGTTCCTTCAGCAGTCGCAGCACCTCGGGAAAGATCTGGTTGTGGGCGCCGCTGAGGATGCTCATGCCCAGCACCCGGGCGTCCTCCTGCACCACGGCGGCCACGATTTGCTGGGGGGTCTGCCGCAGGCCTGTATAAATCACCTCCATGCCGGCGTCCCGCAGGGCGCGGGCCACGACTTTGGCGCCACGATCGTGGCCGTCGAGGCCCGGCTTGGCGATGACGACACGGATCGGCGCTTGGCTCATGCGAACTCCCGGGATTACCAGTTCTCAGTCTGCCTCAGGGCCTCGTAAAGGCCAATGGCCGCGGCCTGGGCTTGGTTGAGGCTGCGGTGGTGGTCGCCCAGCATGGGAATGCGCACTAGGTGGTCCCGATTGGCCTCGAGCAGGTCCTCGGGCAGGCCCACGGTCTCGCGGCCGAAGACCAGGCCATCGCCGTAGGCCCACGGCACCTGGGTGTGGCGCCGGGCTCCCTTGGTGCTGAAGAACCAAAGCCGCTTCGCCGGGTTCCTGGCCAGGAAGTCCTCCCAGTTCTCGTAGTGGGTGGGGTCCAGCTTCTCCCAGTAGTCCAGTCCGGCCCGGCGCACCTGGGCGTCCGTTGTCTCGAAGCCCAGCGGATGCACGAGGTGGAGCTTGGCCCCGTTGTTCACGCAGAGGCGGCCGATGCTTCCCGTGTTCTGCGGAATCTCAGGTTGGTGGAGAATGATGTGGAACATCGGAGGTCCTGATGAGCGAGTGCCTGTTCTGCAAGATCGCGCGGAAGGAGATCCCTTCGGCCATCGTGTACGAAGACGATACTCTGCTCGCCTTCAAGGACATCTTCCCGCAGGCGCCGGTCCACCTGTTGATCATTCCGAAAACCCACTGCGAGGGACTTGGGGACCTGACCCCTGAGGCCGAGGCCGCTGCCGCCCGGGTCCCCCACCTGGCCGCGAAGCTGGCTGCAGAACATGGAATCCAGACCAGCGGCTGGCGCCTCATCAGCAACTGCGGTGCCGACGGCGGCCAGACGGTCTTCCACCTGCACTTCCACCTGCTGGGGGGAAAACCCCTGGGCGGGAAGCTCTGCCAGTAGGGCGGAAGCTTAGGTCTGCTCGCGGCGGACGCCGGCATGGGCCGCCGCCATGGCCTCGTCGCCACAAGCGACGAGGTGGGCCACGATTTCGGGTTCTGCCAGGCCCCGGGCCGCGAGGTCTGTCATGAACGTGAGGGCCTGAGCCTGGTCAAGTCCCTTCCGATAGGGCCGGTCCTGCACCATGGCCTGGAAGATGTCCGCGATGCGCAGGATGCGGGCCTCCAGGGGCAGGAGGTTGGCATCGAGGTGGAAGGGGTAGCCGCCGCCGCCTGGGGCCTCGTGGTGGTGGGCGGCCCACTGGGCGATCTCCTCGAAGCCATGCAGGTGGCGCAGGATCTGGTAGGTCTCGAAGCTGTGGGTGTTGATGACCTGCCGCTCCCGCCAGTTCAGTCCGCCTGGCTTGTCCAGGATCTCGTCTGGAACCCGGAGTTTGCCGACGTCGTGCAGCAGGCCCGCGATCTCCACACTCCGCTGGCTGCTCTCGTCCAAATCCATCTTCTGGGCCAGGAACCGGGAGAGCTCGGCCACGCCCAGGGAGTGCTCGGCCGTGAAAGGGCTCTTGGCATCGACGATCCGCGAGAAGATCTCCGCCAGCTGCCTGAGGTCGCCCATGCTGGCCGTGTAGCCCAGCCGTTGGCTGTGCACCTCCTGGATGAAGTCGTCCATGGGCCGGGGTTCCAGCATGAGCCAGAAGGCCTCTGAGCCTGAGGTCTCCAGGAACAGGTCGACGAGCAGTGGATTGAAATCGGTTCCCGAGTGCTGCCGGATCCGCTCCCTGACCTCGGGAGCGTGCAGCAGGATGGAACCCTGTGCGTGGTAGGTGATGCTGAGAGCGTCCACCCGGTCCACCAGGAAGACCAGGTTGGCCTGCCAGGCGAGGGCAGCATCGGTCCCCTCCTCCATGAGCCGGGTCCAGGGGGTGTGGTGGCGCTTCACCGCCGGGGCGAGGGAGGCCAGGGGCTGGAAGCTGGCCAGTAGCGCGGCGCCGGCATCGCAATGGGCCTGGGCATCCGGCGCGGCGAAGGTGGTGATGATGTGGTGGTGGGCCTGGGTGGATGACACACCGATGTCGTGAAGCATGCCGAGGTCGAAGAGGAAGGTGACCTCCTCCGGCCCCAGGCCGGCCCTCCTGCCGCATTCCGCAGCCATGACCCCCACCCGCTTGCCGTGGCCCACATCGTCCACGCCCACCAGGTCGAGCGCGTCGGAGAGCGTGCAGATCAGATGTCGGAGGTCGGCTCGGAGGAGCATGGCGGCTCGTTTAGTCGGCGAGGATGACCCCGAAGATACTCCACTCCTGAATGTTTCTCGATCCAGACCGTTTTAATTTCGCCGACCTGTGAGCCGGTGATCCCTGCGGAATCAAGCCATGACGCCGCGGGAGGCCTTTCTTTCCGTGGCGTCAGCTCCCTAGAGGGATGAATTTTCGCTTTTATTTCCTCTTGTTGACTTTCAAGGGGTTTATACACTTCGAAGTGGTTCTCAGTGGAGAAAAGTGGGTTTTAGTGGATCAAAGTGGTCTCACTTCGGGCTCATCGGTCTTTTCTGGGCAACGGGTTGAAAGGCGATACCGGTGCTGCGACTTCGTGGAAACTCACCGGCCACAGTGGATGAGAAGGGCCGACTGAAGCTCCCCTCCTCCTTCAAGGCCGAGTTGGAATCCTTCGCTCAGGGCGAGGGGGACGGAGTCCTGCGGCACTACCTGACTTCCCTGGACGGTCGCTCTGCTCGCCTGTATCCCCTGCCGGTCTGGGAGGCCATCGAGGCACGCCTGGCGGCCCTGCCATCCACCAGCCCCGCCAAGCGCAAGTTTCTTGAGACCACGGCCTATTTCGGCAGCGAAGTGGAGCCCGATGCCCAGGGCCGCTTCGTCATCCCGCCCATCCTGCGCGAGGCCGCCCAGCTGACCGGCGAAGTCGCCGTGCTGGGTCAGATGGACCACCTGGCCCTCTGGAACAAGGCCGGCTTCCAGCGCCGTCTGGCCGCCGAGCCCCTGGGCGCCGACGACCTGGCCCAGCTCGCGGACCTGGGGATCTGATGATGACGATCCCTACCCCCGTCCACGTGCCGGTCCTCCTCCAGGACGTAATGAACAACCTCGTCCTGCCCCCCGCGGCCCGCATCCTGGACCTCACGCTGGGTTTGGGCGGCCATGCGGAGGCCCTGCTGGCGCGGGCCGATGCTGATGCGCGCTACCTAGGCGTGGATCGGGATCCCGAAGCCCGTGCGTTGGCCGCCAAGCGGCTGGGTTCGGACGGGCGCTTGAGCATCCTGGCCAGCGCCTACGAGGACCTCTGGGAGGAGCCCCACTTCCTCGCCTGGCGGGCTGCCCAGGCGCCCGAGGGCTTCGACGCCATCCTGGCTGATCTCGGTGTCTCCACCCTCCAGCTCCGCTCTCCCGACCGGGGCTTCAGCTTCCGGGACGAGGGCCCCCTCGACATGCGCATGGACCAGGAGCATGGTCTCTCCGCCCGCGCCTGGATTGCCGAGCAGACCGACGAAAGCCTGGCCGATGCCATCTACCAGTACGGCGAGGAGCGCGCGAGTCGGCCCATCGCCCGGGCAATCCTGCGGGCCCTCCACGAAGGCCACCTGGATACCACCCACGACCTGGCCCGGGCCGTCTACACCGTGATCCCCCGCGAACCCGCCAAGCGTAAGGGCCACAGCGACCCTGCCACCCGCACCTTCCAGGCCATCCGCATCGCCGTGAATGGCGAGCTGGACCGCCTGGCGTCCTCCCTCGAAGCCGCCATCTCCCACCTCCGTGTTGGCGGCCGCATGGCCGTCATCAGCTTCCACAGCCTCGAGGACCGCATCGTCAAGCAGACCCTGCGCCGCCTCGCCGGCATCTATGACGGCCCGGGTCGCACCGCCCCGGCCGAACTCCCCAAGGTCATCAAGCTCATCCATGCCGGTGGCATCGCGCCCAGCGAGGCTGAGGCCGCCGCGAATCCCCCCTCCCGCTCCGCCCGCTTGCGGGTGGCTGAACGCCTTTCCTGAACGAGGTCCCCATGGTTGCCGGAACGCTTCCGAGCTCCAACGCCCCCACCCGCATGGTGGAGAGCGAGGGCATCCTGCGCATGCTGCTGCTGGTGCTGGCCTTGGCCCTGCCGCTGGGCACCCTGGCCTACCTGAAGATCCAGAGCACCCGCCTGAGCTACGCCATGGGCGACCTCAAGGAGCGCATCCGCAAGGAAGAGGAACTGCAGCGCAAGCTGATGCTCGAGCGCAGCCGGTTCCAGCGCGACGAGGAGGTGCAGGTCTACGCCCAGAAGGCCGGCCTCCAGCCCCGCAAGCAGGGCCACCTGATCCGCCGTGGCTTCACACCCGAGGACCAGCGCATCGCCAAGCTGCGTCCCGTGTCATCCGAGGGGCTGTAGGCTAGAGGCTGGGCCCGTCCGGGTCCAGCGCCTCCCAGGTCGTCCCCCGTGTCCCTCCGCTTCGCCACCGAACCCCATGCCTCCCGGCGCCTGCTGGGACGGCAGGATCCCCAGGACCTGCTGGGCCGCCGCATGCTTCTGATCATGGGCGGCATGGCCTTCTGGGGGCTGCTCATTCTGCTCCGACTGCTCTGGCTGCAGGGCGTTGAGCACAAGCGGTACCGGGCCAAGGCGAACCAGCAGCACACGACCGTGGTGCCCGTGCCGCCCATCCGCGGCGAGCTGCGGGACCGCCGCGGGGAGCCCCTGGCCATCTCGATCAAGGTGGAGAGCCTCTTCGCCGATCCCCGCGTGTTCTACCCGGACTACAAACCGGGCAAGGGCGACGAGCGCCAGTGGGGCAATCCCGACCGCAAGGCGGCCGCCGAGGTGGCCGCGAGACTGGCCCCCATCCTCGAGCAGACCAAGGGGCAGGTGCTGGACAAGCTCCTGCGGAAGAAGACCTTCGTCTACCTCGAGCGGCACCTCCCGCCCATGAAAGTGGCCGCGATCCGCGCCATGGGGCTGGACGGCATCGAGTTCCAGCCCGAGAGCCGCCGCTTCTATCCGCGAGGCAGCCTCGCGGCCCAGATCATCGGCTTTACGAACATCGACGGGGTGGGCCAGCTGGGCATCGAACAGAACAAGGACAAGGAGCTGGCGGGCCTGAAGGGGGAGCTCATCGCCCCCCGGGATGCCCACGGCAAGCTGCTCATCCTCCAGGAGAACTACAGCCAGATCCCCGTGAACGGGGCCTCGCTCCAGCTCAGCATCGATGCCTCCATCCAGCACATCGTCGAGGACGCGCTGGAGGAGGGCATGCGCATCTCCCGGCCGCGCACGGCCTATGCGGTGGTCGTGGATCCCCAGACGGGTGAGATCCTGGCCATGGCCGGCACGCCCACCTTCGACCCCAACCACATCCTGCCGAAGAAGTTCCGGAATCGCGCCGAGTCCGAGCTCTCGGCGGGCGAGCGCGAGGAGCTGCGGCGCGAGTTGGAGCGGCAGAAGGCGGCCCGCAAGGTGCATCCCGTCGAGGACGTCTACGAGCCGGGCTCCACCATGAAGATCTTCACCGCCGCCATCGCGCTGGAGGAGCGCAAGGTCCGGCTGGGCGAGCGTATCGACTGCCTGGGCGGGCGGTGGCTCTACAGCCCCAAGGTCCCCCCGATCACGGACACGCACCGGCATGGCGTGCTCTCCTTCGAGGAGATCCTCTGGCAGAGCTCCAACATCGGCGCCGCCAAGATGGGCATCCGCCTGGATCCCGCGGTCCACTACCAGTACCTTCGGAAGTTCGGCTTCGGCGATCCCACCGGGCTCAACTTCCCCGGGGAGAGCCAGGGCCGCATGATCGCCCCGGACCGGTGGAGCGTACCCACCCAGTACACCTTCTCCTACGGCTACGGCCTGAACACCACGCCCCTTCAGATCCTCATGGCCGGATGTGCGCTGGCCAACGGCGGCAAGCTCATGCAGCCGATCCTTGTGCAGCGCATCTACAACGACAAGGGCTTGCTGATGAAGGAGATCAAGCCCACTGTGCGGGTCCAGGTCCTTAGCGAGGAGACCGCGAACCTCATGAAGGAGACGCTCAAGGGTGTACTGACCCAGGGCACCGGCAAGCGGGCCAAACTCGACAACGGGGTCGAAGCCTTCGGCAAGACCGGCACCAGCCGCAAGCTCATCGACGGCAAGTACGACCCCAAACGCCACTTCGCCTCCTTCATGGGCTTCTTCCCGGCGGACCGGCCCCAGTTCGGCGTGCTGGTCATGCTCGACGACCCGGCCGGGGACACCACCGGCGGCGACGTGGCGGCACCGCTCTTCAAGCGCATCGGCGATGGCATCCTGCGCTTCCGGGAGACCTCGCCCGATCCCGACCGCGAAGCCGACCTGAAGCTCTCCCTGCGTGACTGGCCCGTCAGCGAGACCGACGAGGCCGCCGTGCATGTCGAGCGGGGCCGGGTGCCCGATCTGAAGGGGCTCAGCCTCAAGGCGGCCATCCACCGCGTGGTGCTGGTGGGCGGCACTCCGCGGGTGGAGACGACCCCCGGTTCGACGGCCACCCGGGTGCTGGGTCAGAGCCCCGAGCCGGGGGTCGCACTCGAGCCGGGCACCGTGGTGAAGATCAAAGCGGGGATGCCATGAAGCTCGACGCACTCATCGATGGGGTCGCCCTCCGGCGCTCCGGTCCCGACGTCGACGTGGTGGACCTCACCAGCGACAGCCGCGAAGTCCAGCCCGGCTGGGCCTTCCTGGCCCTGCAGGGAGAGAAGGTCGACGGCACCGCCTTCGTGCCCCAGGCCCTTGCCCAAGGTGCCATGGCCGTCATTTCCAGCGCTGGCGTGAACACGCCAGAGCAAGTCGCCAACTGCACCTTCCTCGCCGATCCCCGCCTGCGCATGGCCGAGATGGCCCGGCGTCTGCACGGCACGCCGGACGAGCACCTGGCCCTCATCGGCGTCACCGGCACCAACGGAAAGACCACCACCACGACGCTCATCCGCCAGCTCCTGCGGGGCGCGGGCATCGGCTGTGGGCTGGTGGGCACCGTGTTGAACGCCGCGGGCGGCCTCGAGGAGGAGGCCGTGCGCACCACGCCGGAAAGCCCGACCTTCTACCGTTGGCTGCGGCGAAGCGTGGACGCGGGCGATGCCGCCTCGGCGGTGGAAGTCAGCAGCCACGCCCTCTGCCTGGGGCGGGTGCACGGTGCCCTGTTCAAGGTAGGCCTGTTCACCAACCTCACCCAGGACCACCTCGACTACCACGGCACCCTGGAGGCCTACTTCGAGGCCAAGCTGCGGCTGCGGAGCCAGAGTGGCCGGTTCCTGGTGAACGCGGATGATCCCTATGGCCGCCGCCTGCTCGAAGGGGGCCGATGCTGGAGCTACGCCATCGACCACGAGGCGGACTACCGGGCCACGGAGCTGGTGCTGGGCCCTACGGGCACGCGGTTCCGGCTGCAGGGCCTCCAGGGTGACTTCGTGGTGGAGAGTCCGCTGCTGGGCAGGTTCAACGCCTACAACCTCTTGGCGGCCCTGGCTGCCTGCGCGGAGGCCGGCTTCGACCTCAACCGCCTGGTACCCGCCGTGCCGCAGGTCACCGGCGCCCCGGGGCGCCTCGAGCGCGTGGACTGCGGCCAGCCCTTCGGCGTCATGGTGGACTACGCCCACACGCCGGACGCCCTGGAGAAGCTACTGGCCGAGGGGCGGCGCCTGCTCCCGCCCGGCGCACGCCTGCACGTGCTCTTCGGC
>NZ_JBATQW010000026.1:0-13245 GCF_049292215.1 Geothrix sp.
CGGCCCAGGAGCAGGCCTTCCGGCTCCAGCTGCGCCTCGCGCACGCCCTGCACCGCCCGGTCGCCATCCACGCCGTGCGCGCCTGGGGCCGCCTGCTCGACCTCCTGCGGGAGGAGGGCGTGCCACCGGCGGGTACCCTCGTCCATGCCTTCTCGGGAAGTGCCGAGACAGCGGCAGCTCTGCAGGCCATGGGCGTCTTCCTCTCCTTCTCCCCAGAAGGGCTGGGGTCCACGCGGACCAAGGTCCACGAAACCCTGCGCGCGGTGCCCTCCAGTCACCTCCTGCTGGAGACCGATGGCGTCGGGGACTTGGAGCAGGTGATCGCCATGGCTGCGGCCCTCCGCGGGGTGGCGGCGGAGGACCTGGCCGCGCGGACCTGGAAGAATGGCCTGCGGTGCTTCAAGGAGCTGATGGCATGAGGTGGTTTTCCCGCAGCGAGCTGCTGCTCGGCGAGGCGGCCTTGGAACGGCTCGCCGCCGCCCGCGTGACCGTGTTCGGCCTGGGCGGTGTCGGGTCCTTCGCCGTGGAGGCCCTGGCCCGGGCGGGCGTGGGTCACTTGCGGCTGGTTGATCACGATGTCGTCGGCCCCAGCAACCTCAACCGCCAGCTCTTCGCCCTGCGCTCCACCCTCGGCCAGCCCAAGGCGGAAGTGGCGGCCGCCCGAGTGCGGGACATCAACCCCGACTGCATCGTGGAGCCTCGCCAGACTTTCATCCACACCGACACGCTGCCGGACCTTCTGCTGCCGCGGCCCGACGTGATGATCGACGCCATCGACTCCATGACCTGCAAGGTGGCGCTCATGCACACCGCCCATGAGCAGGGCATCCCCATCATCACCGCCATGGGCGCGGGCGGCCGCACGGACAGCAGCCTGCTCCGCGTGGGCGACCTGAGCGAGACCCGCCTCTGCCCGCTGGCCGCCCGGGTCCGCAAGGAGTTGCGCAAGGTCGGCATCGCCAAGGGCATCCGCTGTGTCTACTCGCTGGAACCCGCCGACAACAAGCGCCCTGCCAACCCCATCGACATCGAGCCCCACCGCGGCCCCGGCCGCCAGCGGCGCCCCGTGGGCACCATCTCCTACATGCCCGCCATCGTGGGGATGATGGTGGCGGAGGAGGTGTTGAAGCTGCTGCTGGCGGTGGATCCGGGAGGATCTGAAGGATGAAGCGCCTGCTGCTTTTCGTCGCACTGCTGCTGGGAGCCAGCCTCGCGGCCCAGCCCATCCAGGTCCGCATCGACACGGACCTGGGGCCCATCCAGATCCAGCTGGAACGCGACAATGCGCCCCGCACGGTGGCCAACTTCCTGCGCTACGTGGACGCCAAGGCCTACGATGGCGGCCGGTTCTGGCGCACAGTGCGCCTGGACAACCAGCCGGACAAACCGGTGAAGATCGAGGTCATCCAGGGCGGCGCGGCCCGGGAAGACAAAGACTTCCCGCCCATCGCCCTGGAGCGCACCCGGGATACGGGTCTGCGCCACCTGGATGGCACCCTCTCCATGGCCCGGGCCGAACCGGACACCGCCACCAACGAGTTCTTCATCTGCATCGGTGACCAGCCTGAGCTGGATTTCGGCGGCAAGCGCAACCCCGATGGCCAGGGCTTCGCCGCCTTCGGGCGGGTGGTGAGGGGCATGGAGGTGGTGCGGAAGATCCAGGCCCGGCCCGACAAGGAGCAGGCGCTCCTCCGCCCGGTTCGGATCCTGTCGGTCCAGCGCTTGCCGGCCAGGCTAGGAACCAAACGCTGAGTTATCTCCCCGTCGGCGCGTTGTACTCCGCGTAGGTCCCCTGGAAGTCCTCGATGCCATCGTCGGTGAGGTGCCAGATGCGGGTGGCCACTTCGTCGATGATGTCCTCGTCGTGGGTCACGAAGAGGATGGTGCCCTCGTAGCGCTGCAGGGCGTCGTTGAGGGCGATGACCGCTTCCAGATCCAAGTGGTTGGTGGGCTCGTCCATGACCAGGATGTTGGGCTTCTGCAGCATCAGCTTGCAGAAGAGCAAGCGGCAGGACTCGCCGCCGCTCAGCACCTCGGTCATCTTGTTGCCTTCCTCGCCGCGGAAGAGCATCTGGCCCATGACGCCACGGATCTGCTCCTTGGTGGCCTCAGGGTCGAACTGGTGCAGCCAGGTGACCAGCTCATAGCCCTTGGGGATGCTCTCCGCGAAATCCTGGGAGAAGTAGCCCACATTGGCCTCGTGGCCCCACTTCACCTCGCCGCCATCAAGCTTCAGACCCAGCTCGGTGACCTGGGGCGCGTTGGCCAGCAGGGCGTTCAGCAGCGTGGTCTTGCCGATGCCATTGCGGCCCATGAGCGCGATCTTCTCGCCCCGCTGCACCATGGCCGAAAAGCCCTTGATGACCTCGTGGCGCCCCCCCGTGCCGTCCTTGTCGGTGTCGTAACCCTTCTTCACGCCCTCGAACTCCAGGGCGTAGCGGCCACCGGGCTTGGCCATGTTGAACTTGATGAAGGGGCGCTGGATGTTGCTGCGGGCCAGGTCGCTGGGCTGCAGGCGCTCCACTTCCTTGCGGCGGCTGTTCACCTGGCTGCTGCGGGTGCCCGCGGCGAAGCGCTGGATGAACTCGTTCAGCTGGGCGATCTTCTTCTCGCGCTGGGCGTTGTCCGACTCGATGCGTGAGCGCACCTGGATCTTGGCCATCACCATGTCGTCGTAGCCACCGGTGTACTGGATGATCGTCTGGTAGTCGATGTCGGCGATGTGGGTACAGACGTTGTTCAGGAAGTGGCGGTCGTGGGAGATCACCACCACCGTGCCCTTGTAGCGGCTGAGGAACTCCTCCAGCCAGTGGATCGAATCCAGGTCCAGGTGGTTGGTGGGCTCGTCCAGCAGCAGGGCCGCCGGATTGCCGAAGAGGGCCTGGGACAGCAGCACCCGCACCTTCTGGCCGCCCTGCAACTCGCCCATCTTGCGGTCATGCAGGGCCTCGGGAATGCCCAGGCCATCGAGCAACACCGCCGCGTCGGCCTCGGCGGTGTAGCCATCCTCGTCGGCCACCACGCCCTCGAGCTCGGCCACCCGCATGCCGTCCTCGTCCGTCATCTCGGCCTTCTCGTAGATGGCGTCACGCTCCTGCAGGGCCTTCCAGAGGCCCGCATTGCCCATGATCACCGTGTCGATGACGCGAAAGGCGTCGAAGGCGAACTGGTCCTGCCGCAGGATGCCCATCTTGCGGGGCCGGATGACGTTCCCCACCTGCTGCTCCAGCTCGCCCGACAGGATCTTCATGAACGTGGATTTGCCCGACCCGTTCGGCCCCGTCAGGCCGTAGCGCCGCCCTGGGTTGAAGGTCGTGGTGACATCCTCGAACAGGATCTTCGCGCCATAGCGCATGGTGACGTTCTGCACTGCAAGCATGGAGACTCCCGAACCGGTCATTGTATCGCGGAGGCGTGGGTTCTCCGAGGGGCGATTCTGCCCTGGCCACCACAAAAACGCGGCGCCCAGAAGGGCGCCGCGTGACTGGAACGAAAGCCCGGCTCAGAACGGGATGTCGTCATCCGGGAAGCTGTTGTTGCCTCCACCCGCCGGGCTGGGGGCGCCGTGGTCCTCGAAGTCCTGGCCGCCGCCGGAGCTCTTGCCGCCGTAGCTGCTGGAATCGCGGTTGCTGTCCTCCATGCGGCCCAGCATGACGAAGTTGTCGCAGCGGATGTCGCAGGCGGTCTTCTTCACGCCGTCCTGGCCGGTGTATTCGCGGTACTGGATGCGGCCCTCGATCATCACCTGCTTGCCCTTGCGCAGGTACTTCTCGGCGATCTCGGCCTGCTTGCCCCACACCACGATGTTGTGCCATTCGGTCTTGCTCTGCTTCGTCCCGTCCTGGCCCTTCCAGGTTTCCGTGGTGGCCACGGAAAACCGCGCCACGGTCTGGCCGGAGGGCGTGGACTTCAGCTCGGGGTCGCGCCCGAGGTTGCCGATGAGCATGACTTTGTTCAAGGATCCGGACATGTGTCCTCCTGATGTAGCGGCGGAGCTCTCCGCCTCACCGTCGACTCAGACCATCTGAGGGGGTGGTAGGGTGATGAGGTTTGCGCCGGGGGATGGACATGTCAAGCGGCAACTCAAAGCTCCTGGTGAGCTGTAAAAACAAGTCGGGCGCCGAGAAGCATTACCTCCCGGCGTTGGCGGCGGCGGGCTGGACCGGCCCCACCCTGCTGGTGGGCCCTGGCGACCCCGCGCCAGACCTGGCCGACGCGGCGGGCCTGCTGCTCACGGGCGGCTACGACATCCATCCCCGCCACTGGGACGCCGCCGAGCCCGTGCATCCCAAGGCCGAGGTGGACGCCGAGCGCGACGACTTCGAGTTGCCCCTGATCCGCGCGGCCTGGGCGCGGAACCTGCCCATCCTCGGCATCTGCCGGGGCGAGCAGATCCTCAACGTGGCACTGGGCGGCAGCATGATCCAGGACGTTCCGGACCACTACGGCTGCGAGGAGACCCGCCACCAGCACGGCACGTCCGACCATCCCGACATGCACCACCGCGTGCAGCTGGCTCCCGGTTCGCGCCTGCGCTCGCTGCTGGGCGAGGATGTCTTCCTGGTGAACAGCCGCCACCACCAGGCCGTGAAGCGCGTGGCACCGCCCCTGGTGGCCGTGGGCTGGCACCTGGACACCGTTCATCCCGAGGGAGGTCCAATCATCGAGGCCGTCGAGGCTGCCGACCCTGCTCGCTGGGTGTTCGGCGTGCAATGGCATCCCGAGAACCTGGTCAACCTGAAGGGCCCCGCCGGCGATGCGGCGCGGGATCTGTTTTCGGCGTTCGTGAAAGCCCTCGGATGATTGTCCCCAAGCGTCGGCGACTCCTTCAAAATCGCCAGGCGTCCCCTCGTTTTGATGGCTTCTGATTCACATTCGGCACTCGAAAATAATTTTAAAAAATTGAAATATATAAACTTAATAAATGGGCCGAGAATTGCAGACAAACATCTGTCCTTTGAGGAGACAGATCATGAACCTGCACGACAATAACCTTCGCCCCGCGTTCCTGGTGGCCGCCCTGTTCACCCTGGTGGGCGCCCAGGTCGGTTGCCAGAAAATGGCCTTCTGGCGCTCCAAACCCCAGGAGATGCACGCCTCCTCCGAGGTCCTCGCGGGCCAGGGCACGGTCAGAGTCAGCAACGGAGACAACGGCAACTCCAAGGTCTCCATCCGGGTAAAGCACCTGGCCCCCCCCTCCAAGGTCGCACCGGGCTCCACGGTCTATGTGGTCTGGTTCCGCCCAGTGGATGGTGACAGCCAGAATGTCGGCGCCCTGGTACTGGACAGCGATCTCGAAGGCAGCCTCGACACCCTGACCCCCCATCGTCGCTTCAGGGTTTCTGTCACGCCCGAACCCAATGGGCAAGTGACCTCCCCCTCCAACGAGCCGGTCTTCACCTACAACGTGGAGAGCAACAAGTAAGCTGGGGACCCGCCACAGAAGGTCACCAGAGAAGAAGGGCTTCCACGCGCACCTGCCTCGGCGGTCTTCCACCCCGCCCCGCGCCTGGGCTTGCTTGGCGTAAGGTGGTGGATCGCCGGTGTTCGGCATCCAGGAGCGCCCATGGTCGCCCCCCTCCGCTTCGAGATTCGTGACCGCATCGCCACACTCACCCTGAACCGCCCGGAGCGCCTGAACGCGCTGGTGCCGGAGATGAAGGATGGATTCGAGGAGGCTCTGGCGAAGTCGGCTGAGCCTAGCGTGAAGGTCCTTTTCCTGCGGGGCGAGGGCCGGGCCTTCTGTGCGGGTGGCGACATCGGCTGGCTGGCGAAGGCACTGGGGGAGGGCCGCTGGGACGAGTTGGAGGCGCTGCTGGATCTGGGCATCTCCGTGGCTCATGGCTTGGCCACCCTGCCCAAGCCCGTGGTGGCGGTGGTGCAGGGCCCCGCGGCGGGCGCGGGCATGAGCCTGGCGCTGGATGCCGATCTGCGCCTCGCCACCCCCGAGGCCCTGTTCAGCATGGCCTTCGTGAAGCTCGGCCTGCACCCGGACTGGGGTGGCAGCGTGGGCCTGTCGCGCCTGGTGAACCCGGCCCTGGCCGCGGAGCTGATGCTGACCGGCGATGCGATCGATGCCGGGCGGGCCCAGGCCCTGGGTCTGGTGAACCAGATCGTTCCGGTGGATCAGCTGGAGGCCACGGTGGAGGCCCTGGGCCACCGCCTCGCCGCCGGCCCTTCCGAATCCTTCGCCCGCATCAAGGCCACGCTGCTGCGCAACCAAGGGCTGGATGCTGAGGGTCTGCGCGCCCGCCTCGACGCCGAGGGCGCCCAGATGAAGGCCGCCATGCGGCATCCGGATGCGAAGGAGGGGCTGGCCGCCTTCCTGGAGAAGCGGGTGCCGCGTTTCGCCTGAGCAGGGGATCTCGACAGGCGTTCGGGGCAAGAACATTCATCCATACATGTAGTATTTTGTCTCTATGCCACCCACCCTCACGATCTGCGCGGACTGCGAGCGCACCGCCCTCCGGCGCCCCAGGCAGGGCAAGGCCATGACCGAGGCCCTGGCCTGCCTCACGCGGCTGCTCCTGGCCCGCAAGCGGCTGCAGGGGCTGGTGGTCCTGCGCGAGTCCTGCCTCCAGAACTGCCCCATGGGGAAGATCTGTGTGGCCCTCCAGCGGGGTGGCCAAGACACGCGCCACCACTTGGATGCCAAGGATGATCTCAAGGCCGTGGCGGCGAAGCTGGCAGGCACCGCCAAGGGCTAATCTAGTGGGCAGGCACTCCGAGAAAGCGAGCGCGGGTCTGGTCAAGCTCGGCCCGCAGTTCCGGCGCCTGCCGGCGGGGATCGGCCATGCCCCTGCCCAGTTCTGCGAGGGCCGTCTCCTGCTGCCCGGCTCTGTAGGCAAGCCAGGCCTTGGACCGATACACATAGGGTGTGTCGGTTTCGCCAGGAGGCAGGCTGGCCAGTAGCCTGGCCGCCTCTTTCGCATCGGGCCGTGCCATCCGCACCAGGCACTCGGCCAGCGCGGCCTGGGCATTGGCGCGCACCTCGGGGGTCACGCCCTCCGGCAGCAGGGTGATGGCCCTCTGGAATCCCTCCCGGGCCTCCTTGAACCGCAGTTGGAGCCGGTCCAGGTCCGCGGCGTAGAACTGGCACTCCGCCTCCACGGTTCGGAGGCCGGCGGTCTTGGCCAGATTCATGGCCTGCAGGTGGAAGTCGGCGGCCTCCAGGATCTGGCCCTTCATGGTGGCGAGGATGCCCAGGTTGCGGAGGCAGGAGACCTGACCGCCCTTGTCGCCCAGGGTGGCGCGGAGCGCCAGGGCCCGTGACAGGAGGCCCTCGGCGCCCTGCAGGTCCCGCGTCATGAGTGCGACCACGCCCAGGTTGTTCAGGGCCAGGGCCTCGCCGGAGCGGTTGCCCAGCGTCTGCTGGAGCTTCAGGTTTGTCCGGTACAGGGCTTCGGCCGCCCCCAGATCGCCCCGCTTCAGAGCGAGGTTAGCTAGGTTGTTCTGCGCCAGGGACAGGTAGACCTGGTCTCCCGTCTGCTGGCTGAGGGCCAGAGAGCGCTCGTAGAACCGGTTGGCCTCCTCGTTCCGGCCGCGTTCGGCGGCGATGAGCCCGAGGTGATTGTAGGAAAGGGTCTCGCCATCCCGGTCCCCGATGACCTGGGCCAGTGCCAGAGCGGCCTCCCGCAAGTGCTGCGCCTCGTTCAGCTGGCCCAGGTCCTTGGCCAGGTAGGCCTTCAGCCCCAGGGCGCGCACCTCCGCCCAGCGGTCTCCCGTGGCCCGGGCCGACATCAGGGCCCAGTTCGCCACCGCCGGGGCCTGGTCGCGCCCCAGGCGGCGGAGGCAGGCGGCATAGGCCGAGACGGCGCTGGAGAAGCTCGGAGCCTGCATGGCCGCATCCCGCAGGTAGGGCTCGCTGCCCTTGAAGTCACCCTTGAGGAAGAGGGCCTTTCCGTTGGCGTAGGCCGAGAAGACCTCGGGTGGGATCGCCAGGTTCTGGGTGGCACTGGAGCGGAGCGGGTCCACCTTCCGGAGCAGATCATGGGCGGCCGGATCCACCAGGGCATAGGGCGCGAAGGACGCCTGACGGGGGGCCCTGGCAATGCCGGTGAACCGGGCTCGCCCGGACTGGTCCACCAGTTCATAGCTGAGCACATGAGCCGGGCCAGAGGCATCCCGCTGCAAGGATCCTCGCAGGAGAAGGCGGGCGCCCAGGGCCGAGGCGATCCTGGCTTGGCCAGCCGGTTCCAGGGCCTCGGCAGGGTTCATCCGCAGGCCGTTGATGGCGCGGCCAACCGCTTCGGGTTCCACCACAGCCATGCGCTGGGTGCCATGCAGGGCCATGGAGAGCAGCTCGGTCATGCCCACGCTCACCAGGGCATCCAGGCTCGGATCCCCCGTCAGGTTCCGGATGGGCATGACCGCCATGCGGGGCGCCTGCTCCTTGCCCAGGTCGGCGATGATGCTCCGCCCGTACAGGAAGTAGCCGGGACCCGCCACCAGGATGACGCCCGTGAGCGCGGCCACGGCCCACCAGGCCGCGGGGGTGCTGGTCAGCTGGCGCGACAGGACCGCCACCACCTGCTGGCTGGTGGGGCGCTGATCCGCTTCGGTGTGGAGCATGGCCCGCAGTAGGCCAGCCAGCCGCTGGGGGAGCCTGCGGCCCCGCAGCGGCTTGAGGTCCCCAGCGATGGTGGCAGCCATCCTCGCCTGCCCTTCGCCCGGGAACGGCTGATCGCCCAGGAGCAGCTCCCAGGCCACCACCCCCAAAGAGAAGACATCGCTGGGTGGGCCCACCCGTTTGCCCCGCATCTGTTCGGGCGAGGCGTAGGTGGGGCTGCCCATGAAGGTGCCGACCTCGGTCATCTCGCCCCAGCTCGATGGCTGCGACGACGCCCCGGGGGCAGAACCCAGGCTGGTCTGCTCCTCGTTTCGGAACGCCGCGGTCTCCGCCTGCGTGAAATCCCCCTCGACCTGGGCGGCGATGCCGGACAGGTTCGGGACATTGTCGGTGGAGACGGCACTCGGATCGGCCGCGGAATCCACCAGTCGGGCCAGGCCGAAGTCGAGCACCTTGACCTCGCCGCTGGCATCCAGCATCACGTTGCTTGGCTTCAGGTCCCGGTGGACGATGCCCTTGGCATGGGCTGCTTCCAGGGCCTGGGCAATGGAACGGAGCGCCTCGAGCTTCTGGGTGAAGTCCAGCGTGGGGGCCCGGGCGGAGAGGGTCTCCCCTTCGATGAGTTCCATGGCGATGTAGGCGTTGCCGCCGGCCTCAACCCAGTCATGGACCTGGCACACGTTCCGGTGGTTGAGCTGGGCCAGGGCCATGGCTTCCCGCCTGAAGCGGGCCGTGCTCGCCACCTCACCGGCGTGGCCCAGGCGGATGGCCTTGAGCGCAACCTTCCTCTCCAGCACAGGATCCCAGGCCAGGTAGATGGCCCCCATGCCGCCCTGGCCCAGGAGGGAACGCACCTGGAACCGGCCGATCCCGGTGCCCGGGGCAAGCCTGTCCCGCCCAGGCTTCACCGCCGCTACCTCAGTCCGCGGCTCTGCGCCGCCTCGATGAGTTCCTTGATGCGGCGGGCTTCGGCCTTGGTATGGCCATGGCTGGTGAGGGGATCGCTGCCGCCGGTGCTCTCCACCGTGATGTCGGACCAGAGCAGGCCAGTTTCGATCCGCACGCTGGCCACCTTGGACAGGTGGATGCTGATCTCGTTCACCGTGAACCAGGACCGCTTGCGGCGGATGACAGCGGCATCCGTGACCTCGATGACCGTCGTGAACAGGTGGTTGCCCCCGGTCCAGCGGCTGGCCTTGAACGTCTCGGTGGCCATCAGAGCGCATCCTTCGCGGCGGCGGCCACGGCCTGGGGGGTGACCCCGTAGGCCGCCAGCAGCTTCTCGGGCTTGCCGCTCTGACCGAACAGGTCCTTCACGCCCACGCGGCGCACGGGCATGGGGTGGGCCTCCGAGAGGATTTCGGCGACGATGCCACCCAGGCCGCCGTGGGCCTGGTGCTCCTCACAGGTGACCACGGCCTTGTGGGTCTTCGCCAGCGCGATGAGGGTCTCGCGGTCGAAGGGCTTGACGGTGGGCGCGTGCAGCACGGTGGCCTCGATGCCGTCCGCAGCCAGCAGCTCCGCGGCCTCCAGGCAGATGGAGGTGCCCAGGCCACAGCCCACCAGCAGTACGTCCTTGCCCTCGCGCATCACCACGGCCTTGCCGGCCTCGAAGCGGTAGTCCTCCGCATGGATGCGGGGGAACTTGTCGCGGGTGAGGCGGACATAGACGGGGCCCTGGTGGACGTAGGCGAACCGGATGGCCTGCTTCGTCTCGATGGCGTCCGCGGGAGAGATGATGGTCATGCCCGGGATCATGCGCATGAGGGCCAGGTCTTCCAGGCATTGGTGGGTGCCGCCGTCCTCGCCCACGGTGAGCCCCGCGTGGGTGGCCACGATCTTCACATTCTGGTGGCCCACGCCCACGGCCTGGCGCACGAACTCGTAGGCGCGGCCCGTGGCGAACATGGCGAAGGTGCTGAGGAAGGGCACCACCCCCGTGGTGGCGGCCCCGGCGGCGGCGGCCACCATGCCCTGCTCGGCGGCCCCCATGTTGAAGAAGCGCTCCGGGAAGGCTTTGGCGAACTTGCTGGTGCGGGTGGAGCCGGCCAGGTCCGCGTCGAACACGATGATGTTGGCGCCTTCGTTCCCCAGTTCGACCAGGGTGTCGCCGTAGGCATCCCGCAGGCTGTCCATGACGCCGCCCACCTTGCCGCCCACGCCCGCCGTTTCCATCCCCGCCATGACCACTCCCGTCGAATCCCCCATTCTACGCGAGGCGGCCCGGATGCGCTGCCGCTCAGCCGCAGCGGAAGGCGGATCGCCGGGCTGTCCGCAGGAAAGGTCCTGAAGGCCTTAGGCTGGAGGTGTGGCCAGGTCAACCAGCCCCTCCGCCCTGCTCTGGGGCCTGTTCTTCGCCTTGGGCGGGGTGGCCCTGGCACTGCGCCTGTGGAATCCCGGACACCCTCTCTTGATCTGGGTCACGAGCGCCCTGCTGGCGCTGCTGGTCCTGCGGGTGGCGGCCTTGGTGCGCGACTGGCGCCTGGGCCGCGTCCCGGGTACGCGGGTCCTGCTGCCGGCGGTACTTCTGGTGGAGGGCCTGGATCTGGTCCTCTCCTCGAGCTCAGAGGGTGCCTCGAACCTGACCCTCCAGCTGCGGATGGGCACGGCGCTGGCGCTCGAGATCCTGCTGTTGTTCCTCGCCGTGCGGGCTGTGCGAGAGGCCCGGTCCCTTCCGGGAACCTGGCCCGAGGACCGCATCGCCTCCGCCTTCGAGGCCTTTGTGCCGCCCCGCGCGGCCCGCCTCATGGCCCTGGAGCTAGTGATGCTGGGCAGCGCGGTCCGGTTCCTCCTCGGGGGCTTCCGTGAGGCCGCACCTGCGGGTTTCAGCCACCACCGCGAAGCCGCCCTGCGCGCCATCCTCCCGGCCGTTCCGCTGATGATTCCCGGCGACTTCCTCCTGATGAGGGCCATCTCCTCAGGGCTGGCCTCCTGGCTGCGGTGGCTGCTGCATGGCTCCACGGTCTACGCGGTGCTCTGGCTGGTCGGGCTCTACGCCACGCTCAAGGCCCGGCCCCACCGGATCCGGGACGGCCAACTCGAGCTCCACCTAGGCCTGGTGAAGTCGGTCGCCTTTCCCGTGAGCCACATCCTCTCCGCCACACCGCTGCCCGACTTCGACGATGACTGGGCCCGCCATGCGTACATGAAAGGCATGCCGAAGCTGGTGGCCAAGGGGAATGCCGTCCTCGAGCTGAAGCTGGCGGAGCCCGTCCGGGTGCTGGGCCTGCTGGGCCCAGGCCGCCCTGCGCAGCGCCTGGCCGTGTCCGTGGACGATCCCGCGGCCTTCCTCTCGGCACTGAGTCAGCCATGCGCCTGAGCCTTCCCATCGACTCCCTGCTGCCGCAGCTCATCGCGAGCCTGCGCGGGAACCCGAACCTGGTGCTGCAGGCCGATCCCGGCGCGGGCAAGACCACCCGCGTGCCCCCGGCCCTGCTGGAATCCGGGCTGCTGGGGGAGGGCGAGTGCTGGATTCTGGAACCCCGTCGCCTGGCCGCGCGCCTGGCCGCCGCCCGCGTGGCGGATGAACTGGGCGAGCCGCTGGGCCAGCGGGCTGGCTATGCCGTGCGCTTCGAGCAGAAGGTGTCCAAGGCCACCCGCCTGCGCTTCGTCACCGAGGGCCTGCTGCTGCGCCGCCTGCACGGCGACCCCGCCCTGCGCGGCATCAGCGCCGTGGTGCTGGACGAGTTCCACGAGCGGCACCTGCACACGGACCTTGCCATCACCCTGCTGCGCCGCCTGCAGCGCCACGCACGCCCCGATCTGAAGCTCCTGGTCATGTCCGCGACGCTGGATCCAGGTCCCGTGGCCGCCTACCTCGACGCGCCGGTCATGAAGAGCGAGGGCCGGGTCTTCCCCGTGGCCACGACGTTCCTCCCCCGACCGGACGACCGGCCCATCGAGCAGCAGGTAGCGGATGCCCTCGATCGCCTCTACGGGGAGGGCCTGCGGAACCACACGCTGGTGTTCCTGCCGGGCGCCGCCGAGATCCGCGCCTGCCTAAGGGGCTGCGAGGCCATGGCGGGGCGGCGGGGTCTGAGCCTCCGGCCCCTGCACGGCGAGCTGTCGCCGGAGGCCCAGGCCCACGCCCTCGAGGTCACGGACACGCCCAAGGTCATCCTCAGCACCAACGTCGCGGAAAGCTCCGTGACCCTGGATGGCATCGGCGCCGTGGTGGACTCGGGCCTGGGGCGCGAAGCCTCCCACTCTCCCTGGTCGGGCCTGTCGGGCCTGCGCACGGTGCGCATCAGCCAGGCCCGCTGCGTGCAGCGCACGGGCCGCGCGGGCCGAACGGGGCCAGGCCGCTGCCTGCGCCTGTACACCGAGGCCGACTTCGGGGCCCGGCCCGCCTTTGACATCCCGGAGTTGCAGCGCTCCGACCTCGCCGAACCCCTGCTGGCCCTGCATGGCATGGGCATCGGCCACCCGGAGGCGCTGGCTTGGTTCGAGGCACCTCCCGCGACCTCCCTCGGCGCGGCGGAAACCCTCCTCATGCGCCTCGGGGCCCTCGAGGCTGGCGCCCTCAGCCCAGTGGGCCGCCGCATGGCGGATCTGCCCCTGCACCCGCGCCTGGCGCGCTTGGCCGTGGCTGGTGAGGACATGGGCATCCCCCAGCTGGCCCTCAGGGCGGCGGCCCTGCTGGAGACCGGCAGCCTCTCGGCACGTCAGGGACTGGA
>NZ_JBATQW010000027.1:0-2145 GCF_049292215.1 Geothrix sp.
GGCCGAGCCCGGCCCTTTCGAGGCGGCGCTGCGGCGCGAGGCCCGGGAACGTGGCGGCGCGGTCATTGCCGAGTTCAAGCAGGCCTCGCCTTCGCTGGGGCCCTTCGCCATGGGCACACCGCTGTTGGCGCAGCTGCGGGCCTACCTCGAAGGAGGCGCTGCCGCCTTTTCCATCCTGGCGGAACCGGTCTATTTCAAGGGCTCGATGGACCACCTCCAGACCGCCTCGGAGCTGAAGCAGCCCCGGCTCTACAAGGGCTTCGTCATCGCCGAGGCCCAGCTGGCCGAAGCTGAAGCCAGCGGCGCCGAGGCCGTGCTGCTCATCGCCCGGGTGCTTAAGGAGCATACGGCGGCCTTCGCCGAGGCGGCGCGGGCCCGGGGCCTCGAACCCCTCATTGAGCTGCACGACATGACCGAAGTGGGCTTTGCCCAAGCCGCCAGCGCACGCCTGGTGGGCATCAACGCGCGGGACCTCTCCACCTTCAACCTCGGCGTGCCCACGGCGGAACCTCTGCGGCGCGTCTTCCCGGAGGCGGTGCTGATCCGGGAATCCGGTCTGGCCACGCCCGAGGACGCCCGATCGGCCCTGCGGGCGGGCTTTGACGCAGTGCTCATCGGCGAGGCCCTCATGCGCAGCCCCGACCCGCGTGACTTCCTCAGCCGCATCCTGGCGGGCTTGCGATGAGCGCCCTCGCCAAGGTCTGCGGCCTGGTCCGCCCCGAGGACGCGGCCTTCGCCGCGGGGCAGGGGGCCGACCTGCTCGGCTTCGTGTCCCACGCCCCGAGCCCCAGACACTGCCAGGATTTGTCGGTGGCCGAGCCCTACCTGGACAAGGCGGTGCTGGTCCAGGTGGAGGAGTGCGCGGAGGCGATCCTGGCCACGGCCCATCGTCACGGCTTTCGCCGCGTCCAACCCTACCTTCCCCCGGTCTCGCGGGAAGCTGGAGTTCACCTGCTGCGCGAGGCGGGCCTCCAAGTGCTGCTGCCCTGGCCCGATGAGCCGGACCAGGCTTCCGTGGCGGCAGATCTCTACCTCTGGGAAGCCAGCCCCCAGGTCACCGGCGTGGCTGGCGGCTCCGGGCAGGGCCATGCCATGGCTCACCCCCCGCCGGGCCCCTTCCTGCTTGCCGGAGGACTGGACGCCACGAACCTGCGCGAGCGGGTGCAGGTCCTGTCAGCGCCGGTGCGCAAACGCTTCCTCGGCGTGGACGCCGCCAGCCGCCTCGAGGCTTCGCCCGGCATGAAAGCCCCCTCGAAAGTCTCCGCCTTCATCCTTGCCGCGCACGCCCTGGAGCATCCATGACCGAGACATTCAGCCTGGCCTCCCGCTTTGGCACCCAGGGACTCGGCGGCTGCTACGCGCCCGAGACGCTCATGCAGCCCCTCCTCGACCTGGAGGCAGCCTTCCGTTCGGCCCTGGCCGATCCGGCTTTTCAGACTGAACTCAAAGGCGAGCTGCGGCACTTCGTGGGGAGGCCCACGCCGCTGACGCCCGCGCCGCGGCTGGCCGCCAAGCTGGGCCTGCGGGCTCTCTACCTGAAGCGTGAGGACCTCACCCACACCGGGGCCCACAAGATCAACAACGCCCTGGCCCAGGCCATCCTGGCCCGGCGCATGGGCAAGACCGAGATCATCGCCGAGACCGGCGCGGGCCAGCACGGGGTGGCGACGGCCGCGGCCTGCGCCCGGCTGGGCCTGGACTGCACGGTCTACATGGGTGTCACCGACATGGCCCGCCAGGCGCCGAACGTGGCGCGCATGCGCCTCTTCGGTACGAAGGTGATACCCGTGGAAGCGGGGCAGGGCACCCTCAAGGAGGCAGTGAACGAGGCCCTGCGCGCCTGGGCCGGGCGCTGCGACAAGGCCCACTACATCCTGGGCTCGGCCCTGGGACCCCATCCCTTCCCCACGCTGGTGCGCAGCTTCCAGACGGTCATCGGCGAAGAGGCCCGGGCCCAGGTGCTGGAGCAGTCCGGTGCGCTGCCCGAGGTGGTCCTGGCCTGTGCCGGCGGGGGCAGCAATGGCCTCGGCCTGCTGGTGCCCTTCCTGGGCGACGGCCTGCGCCGCGTGGCGGTGGAAGCTGGCGGTCACGGCACGTCGCTGGGCGAGCACGCGGCTCGCCTCGACGGTGGCCGCATGGGTGTGC
>NZ_JBATQW010000028.1:0-5143 GCF_049292215.1 Geothrix sp.
CTGGGGAGGTCCGCTTCGCCCGCGACTTGGGCCCCCAGGTGGCCCAGCCGCTGCCGGAGGAGGGCCAACCGCGCGGATGCGCCATCCAGGCCCCGGCTGGGGTGGGCCAGGGCCAGACGCTGGGCCAGGGCCGCGGAGCGGGCCATGACGGGGGCCAGGGGTTCCACCCGCTGCAGCCCGTGGTCGGTCAGCAGGTTGAGGGTGGACTCCTGCCCCTGCAGCCGCCAGAGGACCTTGGCGCACAAGGCATCCACCCGCCGCCGCAGCTCGGCGCCCAGGGCCGACCGGTCCGGCGTGGCCAGCTCGGCGGCCTGGCTGGGCGTGGCGGCGCGGCGATCCGCCGCGAGATCCACCAGGGTGGTGTCGATCTCGTGCCCCACGCCGGTGATGACGGGGAGCCTGCACTCCGCCACGGCCCGCACGAGTTCCGGGTCGTTGAAGGCCCAGAGATCCTCGAGGCTGCCCCCCCCCCGCACCAGCAGCAGGGCCTCGCAGCCCCAGTGGGGGTCCTGGAGCTCCTGGAGGGCCAGCAAGGTCTCGGGCACGCAGCGCTCGCCCTGGGCGGCGGCGGGGGCGATGAGCACATCGATGCCCGGCGCGCGCCGCGCCATCACCTCCAGCACATCGCGCAGCGCCGCCCCCCCCAGGGCCGCCACCACGCCCAGCTTCCTCGGGAAGCGGGGCAGGGGGCGCCTGGGGCGATCGAACCAGCCCTGGCCACGCAGCTCCGCCTCCAGCTGCCGCAGCCGCGCCTGCAGGTCGCCCACGCCGGCGGGCTCGCAGTGCGTGACGGCCAGGGTGAGCGTGCCCCCCGCCACGTAGAGGTTCAGGCTGCCCTTCAGCAACACCCGCTGGCCGTCCGCAGGCCTGTGCTGGAGGAAGCGCTGCTGGCTGGCCCATACGGCGCAGGAGAGGGCGGCCCCCTCCTCCTTCAGCGTGAAGTACCAGTGCTTCCCGGAGCCGCGGAAGTTGGAGACTTCGCCCACTACGCAGACGCTCGCGAAGGCAGGCTCCAGGCGGGCCTTGATCTGCTCCAGCAGGCGCTTGACGGAAAGGGGGGCGTCCATCCCCGCATGATGGCACGGCCCCAGAAGGAAACTTCGGGTGCCGGGGGCTTACCTCGCCATACAATGGTCGCGGTCTCCCCACCCATCTTTGAGGTGTTCCCATGCCCGGACGCGCCCTTCTCCTTCGCAGCCTGGCCCTCGTGCTCGCCATTGGTGGCTTCGCGCAGGCCCAAACGAAGCTGCTCCGCTTCCCGGACATCCACGGGGACAGTGTGGCCTTCACCTACGGCGGGGACCTCTGGACGGCTTCCGCCGCGGGCGGCACCGCCACCCGACTGACAGCCCACCCGGGCCTGGAGCTCTTCGCGAAGTTCAGCCCGGACGGCAGGTGGATCGCCTTCACCGGCCAGTACGACGGGGACGAGCAGGTCTACGTGATGCCCAGCGGCGGTGGCGTGCCCCGCCAGCTCACTTTCGACCCCGCCGCGGGCCCGCTGCCGCCGCGGGGCGGCTACGACCACCAGGTGGTGGGCTGGACGCCGGACGGCACCAGCGTGGTGTTCCGGGCCGCCAGCGACGCTGACGGCGTGCTGAGCCGCACTGCGCTCTACACCGTGGCCCTGACCGGAGGCCTGCCGAAGAAGCTGCCCATGCCCACGGCGGGCCCCGGCTCCTTCTCGCCCGACGGCAAGCGCATCGCCTACGCGCCCATGTTCCGCGACTTCCGCCACTGGAAGCGCTACGAAGGGGGCTGGGCGCAGGAACTCTACGTCTTCGACCTCGCCACGAAGCAGCAGAAGAAGATCGCCTCGAGCAAGCGCACCGAGCGCGATCCCATGTGGATCGGCGACAAGGTCTACTTTGCCTCGGATCGCAGTGGCACGTTGAACCTCTACTCCGTGGAGCCCGCCACAGACACTGTGAAGCAGCTCACCTTCCAGAAGACCTGGGACGTGCGCTGGCCCTCCAGCGATCACCAGGCGCGCATCGTCTACGAGCTGAACGGCGAGTTGCGCGTGTTCAACGTGCAGGACGGCAGTGACAAGGGCATTGCCATCGCTGTGCCCACGGATGGCGGTGCTTCAAGGCCCGCGCGCATCAGCGTCGAGCGGAACATCGAGGGCTTCGCCCTGTCGCCCAAGGGCGAGCGGGCCTTGTTCGTGGCCCGGGGCGACGTGTTCACGGTTCCTGTCGAAAAGGGGCCCACGCGCAACCTCACCAACAGCTCCGGCGCCCATGACCGGCAGGCCCGCTGGTCGCCGGATGGCAGGAAGATCGCCTTCATCTCGGATCTCAGCGGAGAGGACCAGCTGTACCTGGTGGACCAGGACGGCAAGGGCAAACCCGAGGCCCTGACCATGGGGCTGGTGGCCCAGCTGAATGCGCCCACCTGGTCCCCCGACGGCAAGCGCATCGCCTTCACGGACAAGGACGGCATCGTCTACGTCATCGGCGTGGCCGAGCGCAAGCTGATCAAGGCAGCCAAGGATGAGTTCGGACGGGTGGGCGACCTGGCCTGGTCGCCGGATGGCCAGGTCCTGGCCTTCTCCCTGGGCAACCTGAACGGCACCCGCAGCCTGCACGCCTGGGGCCTGGCGGACCAGCAACTGCGCCGGCTCACGGGCGACCTGTTCCCCGTGACCGATCCCGCCTGGGATCCCGAGGGCAAATACCTCTACGCCCTCAGCCGCCGGGATTTCGCGCCACAGATCAGTAATCTGGAGTTCGACTACGCGGGCAACCGCAATGTGGATGTCATCGCCTACACCCTGCGCAAGGACGTGGCCCATCCCTTCCCACCTGAAAGCGACGAGGTGGGTGCCGCGCCCGAGAAGAAGGAGGATGGCGAGAAGAAGGCCGACAAGCCGGCCGACGCGCCCAAGGGTCCCGTGGCCGTCCGCATCGACTGGGACGGCTTCGAGCAGCGGGGCGTGCGGGTGCCCGTGCCCGCCGACAACCTGGGCGGCCTGGAGGCGATCCGCGGCTTCCTCCTCTACACCAAGGCCTCGCCTTTCGTGTACGGCGAAGCCAATGGCCGCAGGAACGCCGGGAGCAGCCTATGGATCTTCGACCTGAAGAAGCGCCAGGAGAGCGAACTGTTGCCGGAGGTCCAGGGCTGGGCCCTCAGCCAGGACGGCACCAAGATCCTGGCCCGCGCCGGCCAGGGCCCGGCGGCTTCCTTTCAGCTCATCGAGGCCAAGCCCAAGGGCGCCGACAAGAAGACCGTCGCCACCAAGGAGCTCTTCGTGGATCGCGTCCCCGCCGAGGAGTGGCGCGAGGTCTACGACGAGACCTGGCGGCGCTTCCGGGACTTCTTCTACGTGAAGAACATGCACGGCTATGACTGGAAGGCCCTGCGCGAGCAGTACCGCCCCTGGCTCCAGCACGTCACGCACCGCTCCGACCTGACCTATGTGCTGACGGAGCTCATTTCTGAGCTGAACATCGGCCACACCTACACGGAGGGCGGCGACCAGTTCCTGCCCGAGCGCGCCAAGGTGGGCCTGCCCGGCGCCCGCCTCGAACTGGACGCCGCCGCAGGCCGCTACCGCCTCGCGCGCATCTACCGGGGCCACAACGAGGAACCCAAGTACCGCAGCCCGCTGACGGAGCCCGGCGTGGACGCCCGCGAGGGCGACTACATCCTGGCCATCGATGGCGTAGAGTTGAAGGCCGACGAGACCCCCTACCGCCTGCTGCGGAACAAGACCTTTACGGTGACGCTGACGCTCAACGCCAAGCCCACACTGGAGGGTTCCCGGCAGGTGACCTACCGGCCCATCGAAAGCGACGCCAGCCTCCGCTACCTGGACTTCGTGCTGCGCTCCAGAGAGACCGTGGACAAGCTCAGCGGCGGCAAGGTGGGCTACCTCCACATTCCCGACATGGGCGCCCCCGGCCTCTACGAGTTCATCAAGTGGTACTACCCCCAGATCCGCAAGCAGGGCCTGGTGGTGGACGTCCGCGCCAACGGCGGCGGCAACATCAGCCAGATGATCCTCGAACGCCTGGGCCGGAAACTGCTGGGCACCCGCTTCGGCAACGACGGGGACCATCCCTCGACCTATCCCGGCACCGTCTTCCACGGCCCCATGGTGGCGCTCACCAGCGAGACCAGCGCCAGTGACGGCGACATCTTCCCGCACCACTTCAGGTTCGCGGGCCTCGGCCCCCTCATCGGGAAGCGCACCTGGGGCGGCGTCGTGGGCGGGGGCAACCTGCCGCTCATAGATGGTGGCAGCGTGTTCGTGCCCCGCTCCGGCACCAATGCGCCCACCGGCGAGTGGATCATCGAAGGCGAAGGCGTGAACCCCGACATCGAAGTGGAGAACGATCCCGCCTCCATGCTGGCGGGCCACGATCTCCAGCTGGAGCGGGGCGTGCAGGAAGTGCTGAAGCGCATGGCCGAGAAGCCCATGGCCCTGCCTAAGCGCCCCGCCGACCCCGTCAAGACGAAGTAGCATGCGCATCGTCGTGGCCCCAGATTCCTTCAAGGGGAGCGTGTCGGCCCTCGGTGTGGCAGAAGCCATGGAACGCGGCATCCACGCCGTGTTCGCCGACGCGAACGTGCTCAAGGTGCCCATCGCCGATGGCGGCGAGGGTACCGTCGAGGCGCTGGTGGCGGCCACCGGGGGCCGCCTCATGCATACGGACGTGCGGGGCCCTCTGGGCGATCCCGTGCGCGCCCACTGGGGCGTTTCCGGCGACGGCGCCACTGCGTTCCTGGAGATGGCCTCGGCCTCGGGACTTCCGCTTGTCCCGAAAGAAGGGCGGGATCCTCGCCGCACGAGCACCTTCGGCACGGGTGAGCTGATGAAGGCAGCCCTGGACGCTGGGCTGCGAAAGCTGGTCATCGGCATTGGCGGCAGCGCCACCAACGATGGCGGCACGGGCATGGCCCGGGCTCTGGGCGTGCGCTTCCTCGATGCGGAAGGCCGCGACTTGCCGGAAGGCGGCGCCGCCCTGGCCCGGCTCGCCCGCGTGGACCTGTCGGGACTGGATCCGCGCCTGGCCAAGAGCGCCCTCCTCGTGGCATGCGACGTGGACAACCCGCTCTGCGGCCCCCGCGGCGCCTCCGCCGTCTACGGCCCCCAGAAGGGAGCCACGCCGGACATGGTGGCCGAGCTCGATGAAGC